>NZ_JBKFAJ010000001.1:0-924402 GCF_053345565.1 Microbacterium sp. M1A1_1b | reverse complement strand
CGCCCGGTCACATTCCGAACCCGGAAGCTAAGCCTCTCAGCGCCGATGGTACTGCAAGGGGGACCTTGTGGGAGAGTAGGACGCCGCCGGACTCAACGTGCAACACCAGGAAACCCCTGACCTTCACTGGTCAGGGGTTTTCTGCGTTCCAGGGGGTCTTCCACTCTTCTTGCATCCATCCCGGTGCGAGCACGGAACGGACGGACGTGACAGTTGCACCGGGCCTGCGCCGGTCGGCAGAAAGTGCATATCGAGATGGCGGTCGGTGTGATGCGGGCGGTTGCCGCGCCTCCTGACCGTTGTCGTGCAGGAGCCGCGGAGCGGCCCGGTCAGCACCAGTTGCGGCGCTGCTCGCGGAACCACCGGGGTGTCAGTGCCGGTGGGAGGTACCAGGTTGCTGCCGCCCCGAGGACAGTGAGCGTTGCGGGGATCCAGAACACCCAGGTCGGTGCGTCCGTGGCGAGGACGACGCTCACGGGGACGATGCCGAGACCGAACCAGAACAGACCGAATACCCAGTACGACAGGCCGTCTTTCGCCCACGAGCGCCAGACTCCGGTGTACCCGACAGTGCCGATGAGCATCAGGACGGCACCGATGATCCAGATCACGTCGTCCTCCCAGGTCGTGGCTGTGCGTGACGACCCTACGGTGCCGCGGGCGCTGCGCTGGGTCAGTCGGCGCTGGTGGTGGCGGGCTGTGCAGCGTCGTCGGCGGACTCGTCCTCGCGGCGGGGTGCCCGCAGTCGCAGGGTCGCGCCGAGCCCGATGACCAGGAAGCCCGCGGCCGAGAACGCGGCAGCGCGGGTGCCGTCCGAGAACGCGACCTCGGCGCTGTCGCGGGTGTCGCCGGTCAGCGAGCCGATCGCGCCGCCCGAGGACTGCACGACCGCGTCGGCGACCTTCGAGGCCGCGGCCGCGGGTGCGCCGGCGTCCTGCAGGCGGTTCTCGAGGACCGTGCCGGTCGAGGTGAAGAGCACGGTGCCGAGAACGGCGATGCCGAGGGCCGAACCGATCTGGCGTGCGGTGCTCTGGGCGCCCGAGGCCTCGCCGCTGCGCTCGACGGGGACGTCCTGCAGCACCACACCGGTCAGCTGGGCGGTCGCGAGCCCGACACCGAAGCCGTAGACGAACAGGCACGGGACGATCGCCCACCATGCGGTCGTGGCGCTGATCACGAAGCCGATCGCCGCGACCCCGATGATCTCGGCACCGATGCCCATCCGGACGATCGGCAGCGCACCGATCCGCTGGCCGACCGTCGCAGCGAACCCACTGGCGACGAACGAGCCGATGGCCAGGGCCAGCAGGACGAACCCGGTCTGCAGTGCGGTGTAGCCGAGGACGTTCTGCAGCCAGAGCGGAAGGCTCAGGATGATGCCGAACTCGCCGAGCGACACGATGAGCGCGGCGATGGAGCCGTTGCGGAAGGAGCCGATCCGGAACAGGTCGAGGGCGATGAGTGCCGAGCGACCCGACCGCTGCCGGCGCAGGGACCAGCGGACGAACCCGACGCCCGCCAGCACGGCGACCAGGAACGCGATCGGGATCGGGGAGATGCCCGTCGACCACGACCAGTTGCCGATGGTGAGTGGCGTCGACGAGGGGGTCCACCAGCCGTAGGTGCGTCCCTCGATCAGACCGAACACCAGGGTGGCGCTGGCGACGACGGACAGGACCGCGCCGACGACGTCGATGCGCTCTGCGTGAGCGGCGTCGCGGGACTCCTGCACGGCGTAGACCAGGCCGACCAGGATGATCGCGACGATCGGCACGTTGATGCCGAAAGCCCAGCGCCACGAGAAGTCGGTCGTCAGCCAGCCGCCGAGCAGGGGCCCGACGGCGACCATCCCGCCGATCGTCGAGCCCCAGACGGCGAAGGCGATGCCGCGCTCGCGTCCGGTGAACGTGGCGTTGAGGATCGAAAGCGTCGTGGGCAGGACCATGGCCCCGCCGATGCCCTGCAGGATCCGCGAGACCACCAGCAGGTCACCCGTGGGGGACAGGGCAGCGAGCACGGACGCGACTGCGAAGACGATCACACCCGTGGCCAGCAGTCGACGTCGGCCGTACCGGTCCGCGAGCGCGCCGAACACCAGCAGCAGGGCGGCGAACACGAGCGTGTAGCTCTCCTGCACCCACTGCACCAGGGTCGAACCGATGTCCAGATCAGCGACGATACTGGGGATCGCGACGTTCACGATCGTGGAGTCGACGATGATCAGGGCGACGGCCAGGCTGATGACGACCAGGCCGATCCAGCGGCGGCGGTCGGGTGCGGCGGTGGTGCTCACGAGGGGTCCTCTCGGGTGTTCAGCATGCTGACGAGTTGACGGTACTCCCTGTCGGGCAGGATGGCCGCATGGGGTTGCTTGGCGACGACGTGGCGCAGTCCGGTGTCCGGTTCACGGTCCGCTCGACGGTGGAGGACGACTGGCCCCTGGTCCGCCAGACCCGCATCGAGAACGCGACCGACAACCCGGTGTCGTACGGGGCGACGCTCGCGACCACCCTGGGCATGACCGAGGACGACTGGCGGATGCGCGCTCGCCGCGGAACCGCGCCGGACGCGATGAGCGTGGCGGCGGTGCACGACGACACCGGCCGGTGGATCGGGATGATGAGCGCGCAGGAGCAGGACGGGCCGATGCTGACCGGCGTGTGGGTGACGCCGTCGTTCCGCGGCCGGGTGCACGGCGTGGCCGACGCGTTGTTCGCCGCGGTCCTGGCGTGGGTGCCGGGGCGCGGGGACACGCTGACGCTGTGGGTGGACGAGGGGCCGGCGGGTCTGCCGGCGCGCCGCTTCTACGCCCGACACGGGTTCACGCCGACCGGGCGACGACGGGCGATCGGGTTCGCGCCGGGGGACTCGATCGAGATGGCGATGCCCGTGCCGGGTGCGGGCGGGGCTGGGAACGCCTGACGCCGTCGAGTGCTCGCGCGGCTGGGAGCCGTCGGGCGTCGACCGGTAGAACGGAAGGCATGCAGGTCGTCGGAGTCACAGAGTTCGGAGGGCCCGAGGCCCTCGCCGTCCACGAGGTCCCGGAGCCCCACGCGGGAGCCGGGTCGGTCCGGATCCGCGTGCAGGCGTTCGCGGTCAACCCCACCGACACGGGTGTCCGGGCCGGTGAACGTGACAGTTCCCAGGCGTCGCCGCCGTACGTGCCCGGGATGGACGCCGCCGGGGTCATCGACGAGGTCGGACCCGACGTGTCCGGCTGGCAGGTCGGTGACGCGGTGATGGCCATGGCGCTGCCGCTCAGCACCCACGGCGGTGCCTATGTGCAGGAGCTCGTCGCGCCGGTGGGCTCGTTCACCCACGTGCCGAAGGACACCTCGATCGAGTTGGCCTCGACCGTGCCGATGAACGGACTGACCGCGATCCGCATCCTCGAGCTGGCGGGCGTGCAGCGCGGCGGGATCCTGGCCGTCACCGGTGCCGCCGGGCTGCTCGGCAACTACCTGGTGCAGCTCGCCAAGTCCGAGGGCATCACGGTCATCGCCGACGCCGCGCCCAAGGACGAGGCGCTCGTGCGCTCGCTCGGGCCGGACCACGTCGTGCCGCGCGGGGACGGGTTCGCGGATGCCGTGCGGGCGATCGTGCCCGAGGGCGTCGACGCGCTGGCCGACGCCGCCGTGCAGCGCGACGTGGTCGTGCCCGCCGTGCGTGACGGCGGTTCGTTCATCGACGTGCGCGGGTGGCCGGGCAACGGCGCCGACGGCGTGCGGTTCGAGCAGGTGATGGTGTTCGGCGAGTACCGGTCGTTTGACAAGCTCGAGCGGCTGCGACACGCCGTCGAGGGCGGGACGATCACGCCGCGGGTGGCCGAGGTGCTGCCGGCGTCGCGGGCGTCCGAGGCGCACGAGCGGCTGGAGGCCGGTGGAACGCGAGGGCGCTTCGTGCTGACCTGGTGATGCCGTGCGGGGCGCCGCTGATCGGCCGCGCCGCTACGTCCGCCGGCGTGATCACCGGAGCAGGTCGAGCTCCATCGCGCGCGTCACGGCGCGCGTGCGGTCGTTCACACCGAGCTTCTCGAACACGTGGCCGAGGTGCGTCTTCACGGTGGTCTCGCTGAGGAACAGTGCGCGGCCGATCGCCGGGTTGCTGTTGCCCTGCGCCACGAGCCGGAGGACGTCGAGCTCGCGCGGAGTCAGCGATGGCGCGGTCGGCACCGAGCCCGTGGCCCGACGCACCAGGGCCGCTGCAGCTGAGGGCGCGAGCGCCGTCTCACCCCGAGCGGTGGCGCGGACGCCCGCCAAGATCTCGGACTCGGGCGCTGCCTTGAGCAGGTAACCGGTGGCCCCGGCTTCGATGGCGGCGAGGATCTGGTCGTCGGACTCGTACGTGGTCAGGATCAGCACGCGGATGCCGGGATCGGCGCTGAGGATCTTCGCCGTCGCTGCGTCGCCGTCGAGCCGCGGCATCCGCAGGTCCATCAGCACGACGTCCGGGCGCTCGGCCAGCACCACGACAACCGCGTTCTCGCCGTCCGGCGCCTGACCGACGACCTGGATGTCGTCGGCGTCCTGCAGCAGCGCGACGATGCCGGCGCGGACGATGGGGTGGTCGTCGGCCACCACCACGCGGATCACCGGGCCACCCCCGCCACCGGCCGCTCGGCTGACGCCGGGACAGACGGGAGGACCGGTGCGGACGGGAGGCTCGGTGCTGCCCCGGTGGGCAGCGTCGCCGTCACGACGGTGCCGCGACCCGGGCCGCTGGTGATCCGGCACGACCCGCCCGCCAGCGCGAGGCGCTCGCGCAGGCCGCGGAGCCCGTGGCCCGCTGAGCTGACGGCCGTGTCGAACCCGACCCCGTCGTCCGTGATCCGCAGCGTCGTCTGCTCGGGTTCGTGCAGCAGTGCGACCTGCACCGCGGTCGCGCGAGCGTGCGCGCGGACGTTGCCCAGGGCCTCCTGGGCGACGCGCAACAGCACCACCTGCGCATCGCGGTCCAGCGCACACTCCGGAGCGTCGACGGTGACCGTCGTGCCGGTCTCGCGGGTGTGACGCTCGCCGAGTCGGTGGAGGGCTCCGCCGAGGCTGTCGCGCGTGACGCCGGCGGCTCCGGCAGCGATGAGGGCGCGAGATTCTTCGAGCGCGGCACGTGCGGACTCTTCGAGCACGACCAGGCGGTCCTGGAGTGCATCGATCCGGTGGCTGGCCAGGTCGCTCTGCGCGCGTTCGGTGAGCATGACGATGCCGGCCAGGTTCTGCGCGACGGTGTCGTGGATCTCACGCGCCAGACGTTCGCGCTCGCTGGCGATGCCGGCGTTGCGATTCGCCTGGGCCAACGAGGTCTGCGTGGCGCGGAGCTCGTCGAGGAGTTCACGGCGGGACTCGGACAGGTCCGCGATGCTCGAGATCCAGATGCCCATCGCGCAGGCCCCGATGATGCTGATGCCCTCGATCAGGAGCGTGCTGACCAGGGCGTCTGGACCGCCGGAGACCTGCAGGCCGATGCCGCTGGCAACCCCGACCGCGATCGAGAACAGCACGCCGGTGCGGATGCGTTCCGTCTGGACCCAGATCAGCGGGAACACGATGCACTGCACGAACGCCGTGCTCGGTGCGATCGCCGGCAACACCGCGGCTGACACGACGACCAACGGCAGGAACACCGCAGCGGCCTTCGGTTCGGCGTAGCCGCGATGCCCGTACGCGACGTAGGCGAGGACCAGGACCGCGATCATCGCGTACGCCGGCCACCGCGACGACCAGGGCGACCAGCCGAACGCCGCGATCACTGCGGTCAGGGCCATGGTCGCCCCGAAGAAGGCGTGCAACCAGCGGTTGCGGACCCAGCTCTCGGTGCTCATGGCCACAGCCTGCCACCCGGACACGCCCCGATCGGAGTTGTCCACAGGCCGGATCCGGCGCATCAGGAGTCCTTGCGGTTCCAGCGGAACGTGAGGAGGCAGGCCACCGTGCCCACGACCAGCCATCCGACCAACACGAGCGTTCCGATGCCCAGGTGCCACGCGCCTCCTGGCTCGGCGCCCGCGAACGCGTCGGGCAGGAAGACGGAGCGCATGCCGGACGCCATCCAGCGCAGGGGGAAGACGGACGCTGCGTTCTGCAGCCAGTCGAGCAGCTGGGTGAAGGGGAGGTAGACGCCGGAGATGAACTGCAGGACCAGCACGATCGGGACGATCGTGGCGGTGGCCCGGCGGCCCTCGCGCGGCAGGGCCGAGATCGCGATGCCGAGCACACAACTGGTCGCGATGCCGAGGACCATGATCCCCGCGAACCGTGCCCACAGGGTGCCGTCGGTGGGCAGGTCGACCCCGAACACCAGGCTCGCGATCAGCAGCAGCAGGGCGGTCTGGATCACGGTGGTCACCAGGACCATGCCGATCTTGCCGACGAAGTAGCTCAGCACCGGGAGCGGTGTGCCGCCCAGACGCTTGAGCGTGCCGTCGCTGCGCTCGCCGGCGATGTCGACACCGAGCGACTGTGTGCCCGACAGGAGGATGCCCGTCGCGACCAGACCCGGTAGGTAGTACGTCGCGTAGTCGACGCTGACGTTCCGCCCGGCCTGGATGTCCGGAGCACTGCTGAACGCGACCGAGAACAGGGCCAACATGATGATCGGGAACAGGAACGTGAAGAAGACCGAATCCGGAGCGCGGAAGTACGAGCGGATCTCGTAGCTGATGCGGGCGGCACCCATGCTGGCGGTGTTGGTCCGGCTCTTGGTCGTCAGTGCGCTGGCCGTCGTGGTCATTTCGATCCCACCATCTCGAGGTAGACGGACTCGAGGGACGGGCGGATGACCTCGAGGTCGTGCATCGGTTCGGTGCTGCTGCGGATCCGTTCCGCCGCGTTGGTGGTGCGTTCCTCGTGCACGTCGCCGGCATCGTCGCGCCAGCGGATGCGCGGCGTGCGAGCCTGAGCGCCGCCGATCTCGTCGATCGGGGCGATGTCCAGCAGCTTGCCGTCTGCTATCACCGCGGCCCTGTCGGCGAGCTGCGCGGCCTCGTCGAGGTAGTGCGTGGTGAGCAGGATCGTCGTGCCCTCGCGCTGCACCTGTTTCAGCAGGTCCCAGAACTGGCGCCGGGCCTCGGGGTCGAAGCCCGTCGTCGGCTCGTCGAGGAACAGGACCTCTGGGCGGCCGATGATGCCGAGTGCGACGTCGACGCGGCGACGCTGCCCACCCGAGAGCCGGGCGATGCGGGTGTTCCGCTGCTCGGTCAGGCCCGTTGCGGCGATGAGCTCGTCGGTGCTGCGCGGGTTCGGGTAGAGCTTGCCGAAGTGGTTCAGCTGCTCCGCGACCGTGACGTTGGGGGACTCGCCGCTGGTCTGCAGCACGATGCCGATGCGAGCGTTGTGGCTGCGGCTGGCACGGGCCGGGTCGTGGCCGAGGACGCTGACGTGGCCATCGGTGCGGGATCGGTAGCCCTCGAGGATCTCGACGGTGGTGGACTTGCCGGCGCCGTTCGGGCCGAGCAGCGCGAAGGTCTCGCCCTGCGCGATCGTGAAGGAGACGTCGTCCACGGCGCGCTTGCCGGTGGGGTACTGCTTCGCGAGGTTGCGGACCTCGATGGCTGGGGTGTCGGGCATGGTGCCAGCCTGGCCTGGTCTTCGGCTCGGTGGGTCGGGGGAGCGGGCGGGGTTGCATCCTCCGATCGGAGGATGGGGCAGTGAATATGCAAGACTTCAGATGACGGAATTGTTTGTGTAGCGTCAGTTCCGGTCGAACTCCGACCTGAACCGACGAGGGGAACACCACATGAAGAAGTCGATCTTGACCATCGCGCTCTGCGCGTTGACGACGCTCGCAGGGACGATGGGTGCCAGCGCCGCATCCGCCGCCACTGTCGGCGACACTGACGCAACGGGCGGGAGTGTCACGCTCGATTCGCCGAAGACGGCGCGCAACGGCACTCAGGTGGTCGGCGGGGGGATCTGGACGTACGCAGTCAGCAGTGGACGAGTCACCTCGGTCTACGACAACTCGAAGCTGGTGCACAGTGCATCCGTGAAGTCCGCCGGAGTCACGAAGTCCTCCGGCAAGGTCGCGAAGGGGAAGATCGCCTCCGCGAGTCGGCCCTCCGCATTCAGTGGCAACCAGGCCTTCTGGAACATCTACTGATCCGGTCCTTCGCGACCGCCACCATCATCGCGGTGGTGGCGGTCGCGCTCTTCTCCGCGGGCCTCGTCGTCTTCCTCGCGGGCAGCGTCGAGGCCCTCGGCTATGCGTCGGGACGAACCACGATCAACCTGACCGATCTGCCGTTCGGGCCCACGAAAGCGGAGCACATCGAGCTCCTCCAGCGTCTGGCGAGTGACGACGGCGTCGACCTCGCGTTGCTCGTTCCCGACCGCAGCGGCGCGCCCGGTGAACTCGACGCGTACGTGCTGCACGGCGACATCGCCCGGCCGGCGTTCTGGGGGGAGATCACCGACCGTCCAGTTCGTGACATCGGTGACGCTGTCATCGTCTGGACGTACGCCATCGATGGGTCCGGTCCGGACGTGTCACGGTTCCTCGGTCACCTCGGCGAGGCTGGGTTCACGTTCTCGAGGGCCGAGCCGTTGCCGCTCCCGACACTGCTCGAGGCGTTGATGAAGCCCGGTGTGGCCGGAATCGGCTTCGCGGTGTCGATTGCGCTCCTCATCGCGCTGGTCTCGGAGTCGCATCACCGCGCACCCCGCCAGCGCGTGCGTCGTCTCGCTGGTTGGACCCTCGGACGCATCGCAGCACGCGAGCTCATGGACATCGCCGTGCTCCTCCTCACCGCATTCGCGGCCGTGTTCGCCGGACTCGCCGGTTTCCTCGCAGTTCGCGGAGCGTCAGACGCCGTCTGGGTTCTTTGCTGGACCTCGTTCGCGACCGTCAGTGCCATCGCTCTCGCAGCCACGGCAGGATCCCATGTCGGCTTCGCGGTCATCAGCGGACGTCAGCTCGGCGGGCCGGACGTGCGCCGCTGGCGGCCGGTGCTGACGGCAGCATCGGGGATCGCGCTCGTCGCCGTGCTGGTCGGGAACGTGTCGACTATCACGTCAGCGAGCACCGCTGCGAGAGCACTCGAGGCCTCGCTCGCTGCGGAAGCAGCGCATGGTGACGATGTCGTCCTGGGCGTCGGGTTCGCGGGAGAACGCCAGGACCTGGCACTCGGGAGCATCGGCGCCGCAGCAATCGAGCGGAAGCGTGCCCGGATGGCGATGACGAATGCCTTTCCTGATGCGCTGTTGGTCGCGGGAAGCGGCACCACCGGCCTACCGGAGTCGGTCGCGCGGCGCGACGGTGTCACGGTGCTGGTTCCCGAGGCCATGCACGGGCGCGCGCATGAGATCGAGAACGAGGTCCGGAGCGGCATTGCGGAAGGCTGGGCGCTCGATGACGCAGATCCGCCGAGGACGCCGTCGGTGTCCACTGAGGTCGTCGAGAGCACCGCTCCCATCGTCGAGGCCGCTGACCGGTGGGTGGATTGGGGAGCCCCGAAGGGACCGACGTGGCCGGAGATCGCAGTCGTCGTCGTGTCGGACGTCAAGGACATCGCTCCGAACCGTGTCGGCACCGCAACCCACAACGGAGAGGTACGGTTCTCGGACCGCGCCAGCCTGGAACAGGCACTGCACGACGAGCACGTGTTCGACGTGGTCACCCAGGTCAATGCCGTCGGCGCCGTGATCGACCGGCGGCTCGCGGCGGTCCGAAGCGACCGGATCGTCCTCGCTGGTGCGAGTCTTGCTGCCCTTGTCGCGGCGCTCTTCGCCGCCGGAAGTCTCGTCACGAGCCATCTCCGCCGCGGGCAGCGCGCACACCGTCTCTTGCGTCTCGTCGGGCGACATCCTGCAGTACTGCATCGTTCGTTCGTCTTGGGAGCAGCTGCAACGAGCGGATCCACGGCACTCCTGACCCGTGCACTCGGGACCTCAGATCCCGCCGAGATCTTCGGTACAGCTCTGGCTGCAGGGAGCGCCACCGCACTCGTCCTCAGCGTGCTGATCGCCCTTGACCACGTCTGGAGAAGGAGAGCATGACCCAGCGACGAGCACACATCACGGCTGAGGGGCTCGGCTACGACATCGGGACACGAACGCTGTGGGACGGGCTCGACGTCCGGGTGGGACCGGGTGAAGCACTCGCCCTGCGCGGACCGTCCGGCCAGGGGAAGAGCACGCTGTTGCGATGCCTCGGCGGGCTCGAGCGTGCCACACGGGGCACGATCCACGTCGCCGGCATGGACCTGGACCAGGCGCACCCTCGAGCGCTTCGACGCCTCCGCCGCCACGACATCGGCTTCGTCATGCAGGACCACGCGATCGTTCCTGAGTGGACAATCGAGCAGAACCTCCGTGTGCTGCCGTTCACTGCCGCCGAGCGTCGAGAAGTCCCCGCTCGGATGCACCAGTCGCTGCTCATGGTGGGACTGCACGGCCGCCAGCGTGTGCGCGCAGGGACACTCAGCGGCGGGGAACAGCAGCGGGTCGCCGTGGCGCGGGTGCTCCTGCAACGACCGCGAATCGTGCTCGCGGACGAACCGACAGCGTCGCTTGACGACGAGAGTTCCGCGCGGGTTCGGTCGGGGCTCGACGTGCTGCGGGCATCCGGAAGTGCGGTCGTCGTCGCGACGCATGATCCGGAGCTCGTCATGTGGGCTGATCGGAGCCTCGATCTGTCGGCTCGGTGAACGAGGAAGCACGCGCGATCATCAGGAGAAGCAGACCCGTGTCGTCACCACGATCCGGGTGCTGTGGGCTGCGAAATGGGGGAGTACCGGAATGGAGGATCGGGGCCGGGTCGAGCTGTGCCTCCAGTCCGCCTGTGGCGCGTTCGCGCGATGCGCGCCCACCGCTGGAGTTCCTGCTCCACGCGGTCCGCAGCAGCGTCCGGGTCCTCGTGCTCCCAGACGCGCAGCACCTTCCAGCCCTCGCTGCGCAGGACCGCATCGTGATGCGCATCGCGCTGTCGGTTCGCCAGGAGCTTCGTGCGCCAGAGTTCCGCGTTTGCCTTCGGTAGGTGGATGTGCTGGTCGCAGTGGTGCCAGAAGCAGCCGTCGACGACCGCGTCCGTTGCCGACTTCTGTGGAGAAGTGGTCAGGCGTCCCGCGGCTGTTCGCGGCCGAGTGCCCCGACCCACAGCCCGTCGCGCGCCCGGGTCATCCCCACGTACAGCTGGCGCCGGTCGAGCTCGCGCCGCTCGCGGGCCGCAACCGATTCTGTGGTCGGCGCATCACGGAGGAGCTTCGCCGGGACGTGCGGCAGCAGGACCTGCTTGAACTCGAGGCCCTTCGCCCGCTTGATCGTTCCCACGCGGACCCGGTCGGAGCTCTTGCCGGCGTAGTGCTGCAGTGACACGGACGGCACCCCGGCGGCGTCGAGCACGGCCTTCACCTTGTCGGCCTGCGGGTTCGTCGCGGTGAGGATGCCGATGTCACCACGGCCGGTCCCGACCAGGCGCAGGACTTCGTGGACCCGGGCGAGGAGCGCAGCGTCGTGCTCGGAGCGGTTCGCGAATTGGTGGACGCCAGGCTGCGGGCCGGAACGCGTGACAGCTGAGACCGCGTCGCCGGCTCCGTCGACGCCTTCGATGTCGACGAACTGGTCGTCCGCGACCATCTGCTTGGCGAAAACGAGGATCTCGGCCGTGTTGCGGTGGTTGACGTCGAGGACCACACCGCGACCGGCCAAGCTGATGCCGACCTCGCCGAGCGTGTACCCGCCCGGGTAGATCGTCTGCTGGCCGTCGCCGATCAGGGTCAGGCCGTCCGACCGGTCGCCGACCAGGGCGTGCAACAGCGACACCATCGCGCACGACAGGTCCTGGGCCTCGTCGACGATGACGGCGTCGTAGCGGTCGAGCGGCTGCTGACGGACAGCGTCGCGAGCGAGCAGGACGACGTCCTGGAAGTCGCAGATCCGTCGCTCGCGCAGGTTCGCCGAGTACGCCTGGTACAGGTCCCAGACCGCTTGTCGCACCTCCACCGGCAGTGCGTGCCTCCGGCCAACCCGCGCCAGGTCCGCGTACTCGTCGAAGTGCGTCAGCCCGCGCCCCTTGACGACGTGGGCGATCTCCTCGATCCAGTAGTCGCGCGTGAAGCGCGATGCGCGCAGTGGACTGGAGGCCCCGATCGCGTTCCACGCATCGGCGAACGCTCGCTGCGCCTCCAGGGGGTCGACGCGGAACGCGACTCCGCGCTCCTTCAGGAGCTGACTGGCGAATGCATCCACGTTCACGAAGTGGACGCGACCCACCATGTCGGGTGCGAGGCGTTCGAGCAGCGACTCGAGGACCGCCGGCAGGGTGCGGATGTAGGTGGTGAAGAGGACGCGGCCGCCGGTCGCGCGCGCCAGGTAGGCGGCGCGGTGCAGGCCGACCACGGTCTTGCCGGTGCCGGCGGCGCCACGGATGCGCGCCGGGCCGTTGAAGCTGCGGCGGACGAGCTTTGCCTGGGCGGGGTCGAGGAAGGCCATCCACTCCTCGATGGGGGCATCGAGGACGCCGTCGAGGAGCAGGTCCTGCAGTTCCTCGGTCGGGATGAGCGGGTCGGGATCGCGGGGGAGGACCGTCGCGGGAACGACGACCTGCACCGGTGCCAGCTGCTCGTCGTCGATGACGGGGAAGTGGGCGAGCACTGCGGACAGGAGCTCGTCGACGCGAACGGACGACAGGCGCCGGCCGCGCTTGGTGATGTGCGCGATGAGGTCGTGGACGCCGACGACATCGACGGACGCGACCTCGGCGTGCATCTTCCTCTGGCCCGCGAGGGCGACGACCGCGTGGACCTCGCCCGGGGGCAGGCCGATCTCCGCCAGAGCAGCCTCGGTCTTCCACGCCAGGTCGGCCAGGTTGGCGACGTCGTCCGTCACGTCCTCTTGGCCGCGGGTGATCCGTCCCTCGTGGACAGCGACATCGCGCCAGGCCTTCGTGTCGACGATGAAGACACCCGCGGGTCCGATGACGACCGTGTCGACCTGGGCGGTCTTGCTGCCGGGCCAGCGGCGGTCGGCGAGCAGGTAGTACCCGATGCCGGCCAGGGGAGCGAGGATCTCGGCGGTCTCGCTCTCGGTGCGGTGGGCGATCTCGTAGCGGCTGGCGGTGGCTTCGGCTTCGTCGGCCTGGCGTCGGAGTTCGTCTGCCCGGCCGCGTTGGCGGCGGGCTTCGAGGCGTGCTGAATCGCCGGCGATGGTCATCGTGTGTGGTCCCCCTCGGCCGGGCGCCTCCCTCGGGCGCCGGTCGTGAATCATTCTCCTGGACAGGACAATTAGTCGGGAGCACCCGTTGTGGGGGAACCGGCGTCGACGGTCAGGAGGTCTTCGTCAGCTCACCCCGAGCGGCCCGATGCCAGCCCGCGCCCGTGTTGTCGCGGAACGTGATCGCGTCCACGCCCCGAGCATCCGAGATGGTGAACGGGCGCATCGGGTCGTTGATCTCCGAAAGCGGCTTCGGGTAGTCCCACTCCGCCGCCGCGTCTTCCTGCACGGTGTTGGCCACGAAGAACTCTCCTGGAGGTACGCACTGCAAGCTTGCGACTCGGGGTGAGGAGAAGCCGTGGCATTCGACCTGCACGTCATAGACGGGGTCGTCGGAGGAGTTACGGATGACGACTCCAAAGACGACTCGCCCCGCAGTTCGGATCCGCGTGGCCGCCCAGGCGCTGACCTGCGTCGCCTGCCGCTTCCGTTCTGCATCGCGTACTTTTTCGTCCCGCCCCAACTCAATGCGGAAGAGGCGCTGTGCTTGATAACCGGCGTACAACGCCGCAAGCAACGCGCACGCCGTCGCCACAGAGCTCAGCCCCTCGAAGAACGTGCTCCAGTCCACGCCGCCACATTAGCAGTGGCATTCAACGTATCGAGAGCGTATCCGCAATGGTCGATGCTCGGCGACAGGAGCAGTCCGACGCACTAGCCTGAGCGACGCCGAAGCTTTGTCAACTCTTCCGGAAGGTCGCTCGTGAGCGCTGGTCCTGTCCTCTTGTTCCTGCACGGTGTCGGAACCGGCGATCTTGAAGACGGATGGCAGGTCGCGCTGTCAGGGGCGCTCGTCCGGTTCGGTTACCCCGCTCTGGAGTCCGACCGCTGGATCGCGCCGAAGTACGCCTACGCCCTTCGCAACGGGGACGGCAAGTACCGTGTTCCCCCGATCACCGTGAAGCAGCCAGGTAAGGACGATGCCAAGACCAATCGGCGGGAGTTCGAGCGGCGCACGAGTGCCATGGAGTACCGACTCGGCCAGCACGAGGATCTGCCGTACTGGCCGGGCGCTGGCACGGTCGTCGACATCGCCTTCGAGACGCACCCGTTCAAACAAGCCCACAACTACCTGCACAACGAGCAGGCCCGGGCCCGTGTGCTCAGCCGCGTCCTCGAAGCGCTTCCGGCGTCGGGCGAATTGCTCATTGTTGGTCACAGCCTCGGGTCGGTTGTCGCCGCGGATCTCATTCGCCGGCTCCCCGCTTCGTTGCGGGTCGTCGGGATGATCACGATCGGGAGCCCACTTGCGAGCGGGTCCGTGCGGTCGACCGACGTGCGCGAGTCAATGCAGGAGCCGCCGATGAATCTCGGCTGGTGGATCAATTTCTGGAACGGGTTCGATCCTGTTGCGGCGCACCGCGGGCTGTCCTCCGTCATGCCGTGGTTGCTCGACCTCCGTGTCACGACACCGCCGAGTCCTCGCGTTCACGATGCGGTCGAGTACCTGTCCGACCCGAGAGTCGCCGACGCGATCGGTTTTGCAATGTACGGCTCGCTCTCAACGGATCTGGTGCGAACGGTCAACGCAGTCGACGTGCCGCTCGATCCCGAGGAGCGCGTCGTTCTGCTTGCACTCCGGTACGCGCACCTGGTGGCGACGTACCTCAAGGACGACCAGCACGACAGATTCACCGGAGCTCTCCGGGCGACCCAGGCGGAAGCGGTGGAGGCGATGCTGCAGCGTCGAGACGTCGAGGGGAGGCCACGCCCTGAGCTCATCGCGCAGCTTGCCTTCGACCTGGCTGACCCGAGCGCGGGCGCGGCACCACCTGCGCCGGGGATGTACCTCACCAAGGAGGACGCGCTCGTACAGCTCATCGTGCTCGCATCGGACAACTTCCTTCGCCCGTTCGACATCGGCTTCAGCGAACCCATCAAGCGTCAGGCGATGCGGGATATCACGGCAGAGATCGGGCTCGGGAGCGCCCTGGGTGGCCACGTGCTCGATGCGGTCGACCGGGCCGAGAAAGTCCTCGCGGGAAACAAAGGACCGAACTGGATCAAGATCGGCGCGATGGGGGCTGGAGCGGTTGCCCTCGTCGTCGCGACGGGCGGTGTGGTACTAGCCGCTGGTGCGGGTCTTGCCGGAGCGGCCGCTCTGACCAGTGCACTTGCAGCATTCGGACCTGGCGGGATGATCGGCGGCTTGATCACTGCAGGGAGTCTTGTGACAGCCGGCGGCGGTGGGATCGCCTTCGGGCTCGCGAGCTCGGGCACGTCATCCGAAGCAGTCGAGTCGATCGTGATGCGGCAGCTCGCAGCGGTCATCTTGCGCCAGAAACTCGACCTCGAGCAGGACCCCGCCGTGTGGCAACTGCTCGTCGAAACCGAGCGGCAGGTGCGGCGGGCGCATGAGCGACTGGACGAGTTCTCCGATCCAAAGTCGCCGGTCCTCGTCGAGCTCCGCAAGAAGATCCAGCTCGTCGAGCGAGCGCTCGATTTCATGCGCGAGGAAGGCCTCGAGCCAGCAGCAGGACCGCAGACCTCCTCGGCAGCTCGCTGATCGACTGGAAGGACACGACGATCATGAGCCGATCCGACAACAGGACGAACCGCCTTCGGGCAGCCCTTCGCTACCTCGACGAACAGGGAGGCGCAGCGAGTCGGCTCGACGTCTGGAACGCGGCACGCACGCGCGTTCCACTCGAAGGCGAAGAACTGGAACTGAACCAGAAAGGGAAGCCTCAGGGGCAGTCAGATTTCTTCTGGGGTTCCGCTGGTCTGGTGCACGCGGGGTTCCTGACCAAGCCGGTCCGCGGCGAGTGGCACGTCACCGACGACGGGCGTCGCGCCGCCGCCGCGCCCTTCGAACAATTCCGTGAAAGGCTGAACGACCGGCAGCGTGCGTTCCAGAGGGCGCTCCGGGAAGACCGCGAGGTGCGTCTCCGGACGGAGATCCTCCCGCCGGACAATCGCGCCGAGCTCGTTCGCACGACCAGCCAAGCGTTCGTCGAGCGAGGTCTCCGTGCGCTCGACTCCGTGTTCGCGCCGGGTCGCCGGGTCTGGCGAGCTGACGTCGTCGCCGATCTCGAACGATGCTTTCTCGGACAGCCGGACGTCGACGGAGCTGATTTCCTGGACAAGCTAGGACGGCAGTTCGACGACACGTCCGACGACGCGAAGCTCTTGATGGCGGAACTCATCGGATGGCAGGTGCTCCCTCTGCAAAATCCGGGCGAGAGGAAGAAGCGCCAGCGCGTCGAGTTCCTCCTGCAACGCATGGACCACCCCGTCACGATCCCGGTAGAGATCGATGATGCGTTCCGTGCGTGGTCCTTCAATCCGGGGACTGCGATGTCGGTCCAGCTCTACCGAGCGCTGTCCATCGTCGTGCACTGTGCGGCGAGGTGGATTGCCCTCAGCCCGGAGGCACGTGAGCATGCACTCGACGATCCTTGGGCCTGGCGTGACCTTGTCGACAGCCTTCCCGGTGCCTCGTTCCCCACACAGCGCAATGAGTTGCTCTACCTCGTCCATCCCGGTGTGTTCGGCGAGGTCATCTCCGGCACTGCGCGTGATGCGATCCGCGAGGCCTTCGCCGGCGAGGTCGAGGGTCAGGCGGACGACGACCCCGACGCTCTGTTCCAGCAGATCGCGATCGCTCTGCAAGGAAAGGCCCGGGGGCCCGCGAAGTTCTACGAGGACCCCCTGCTCAGCAGGTGGCAACCAGTAGAGCCGGAAATCGTTCAGAAGCTTGACCCACAACGGGAAGGGCTCGACAACCCTGTCTCCGTCCTAGTGTCGGAGCCGACGAGCCGAACGCCGTTCCCATCGGTCGTGCGCACGCTCGCCGACACCCTGCACATGCCCCTCGTCTGGCTGCAGCAGACCCTCGACCTGATCGAGCGCCGCAAACAGGTGATCCTCTACGGCCCGCCCGGCACCGGCAAGACGTTCCTGGCCCAGGCGCTCTCGAAACATGTGACGGACGGCACCGACGGCGAGACCACCATCGTGCAGTTCCACCCGACGTACTCGTACGAGGACTTCTTCGAGGGATTCCGCCCCGTCGCCAACGACGACAGCGGCAACCTCGCCTTCACGCTGCGGAAGGGCCCGCTCCGCCGCCTCGCCGACGCTGCCGCCGCCAATCCCGAGGCGAACTACTTCCTGGTCATCGACGAGATCAACCGCGGCAACATCGCGAAGGTGTTCGGCGAGCTGTACTTCCTGCTGGAGTACCGCGACAGCGAGATCTCCCTGCTCTACAGCGACGAGCCGTTCACCCTGCCGAGCAACATCTTCGTCATCGGCACGATGAACACCGCCGACCGCTCGATCGCGATGCTGGACGCCGCCATGCGGCGCCGGTTCGCGTTCATCGAGCTGCACCCGGAACGCGAGCCCGTGCAGAACGTGCTGTCGCGCTGGGCGGCGACCAAGGGCCTCCAGGACGACCGCGCCGACCTGCTGACGCGACTCAACGCGCAGATCCAGGACCACGATGCCAAGGTCGGTCCGTCGTTCCTGATGCGCGACCTGGGGGTGACGGGTCTGCAGGACGTGTGGCGGTACGAGATCCTGCCGCTGCTGGCGGAGCACCACTACGGCGAAGGCGTCGACCTGGAGGCTCGCTACGGCCTGGCAACGCTGCGTCGCCAAGCGACGTCCTCCGTTGCGGACGGGACCGAAGGTGCTTCCGTCGACGATTGAGCTGCGGGAGGCGGACCAGCCGGTGGTGCACCGGCTGCCGCGCGCGGTGGCCGTCGGGCTCGCGGCGGCGAACATCGCGACCGTCGCGCCGACGTTCGGCGCGGACGAGTACCGCGTGAGCGGTGTCCGGAAGGTCGGCGTCGTGCGGATCGCGGGTCACACGGTGTGGCTCAAGCCGAAGACCCCGGTGCGGCGGCTGTTCGCGATGCTCGGGTACGCACGGGCCGGCAGTGCGATCTGGACCGAGGACGACTTCGGGTTCGAGGAGGACGACGAGCTGGTGCCGGCGTTGGCGCACGCGTTCGTGCGGCAGGCCTTGCGGGCGCTCGCCGGAGGGCCGCTCCGCGGGTACGTCACGCGCGAGGATGCGCTGCCGCTCGTGCGTGGGCGGTGGCGGATCGGGGACCAGCTGACGCGGCGGGGTGGACAGCCGCTGCCGGTCGAGGTGTCGTTCGACGACTACGTGGAGGACATCGCCGAGAACCAGGTGTTGCTGACGGCTGCGACGCGGTTGTTGCGGCTGCCCGGCGTGCCGGGGGACGTGCTCGGCGCGTTGCGGCGGATCGTGCGGGTGCTCGACGGGGTGTCGGCGATCCCGGTCGGGGCCCCGGTGCCGGTCGTGCGGGCGGATCGGCGGAACGCGCGGTACTCGTCGGCGCTGGCATTGGCGTCTCTCGTGTTGTCCGGGTCGTCAGTCGAGCAGCGTGCAGGGTCGGTCGTGGCGTCGGGGTTCCTGGTCGACATGTGGTCGGTGTTCGAGGACTTCGTGTCTGCTGCGCTACGGGAGGCGTTCACGCCGTACGGGGGAGTGCTCGTGTCGCAGTACGCATCGACGCTCGACGTCGCTGGGACGGTGAAGATCGTGCCGGACCTGGTCTGGGTGGTCGACGGGATCGTACGAGCGTGTATCGACGTGAAGTACAAGGTCGAGGAGCACGGGCAGTACCCGAACGCTGATCTATACCAGATGGCGGCTTACTGCCGGCGGTTCGGCTTGGGGGAGGGATGGCTCGTGTACGCGGCTGGTTCCGGGCTCGCCGAGTCCGTGCGCATCGTCGAGGGGCCGAACGTCACGCGAACGTCCGTGGCGCTCGACGTGAACGGAGCGGAGCTCTCGACGAACAGTGATCGCTTCGCGGCTCGCGTCGCGCGCTCGGTATGTCCTGTGCTCCCGCTACGGTGATGAAGCGGCTTCAGCCACCTCGAACCGACCGGCCAGCCGCAGGAGATTTCACGATGGCACCGACCACCAAAGAGGCGCAGCGCGCCGAACTGCACAAGACGATCTGGCGGATCGCGAATGATCTTCGAGGGAGCGTCGACGGGTGGGACTTCAAGTCCTACGTGCTCGGCATGCTGTTCTATCGCTTCATCTCCGAGAACCTCGCTGCCTACATCGACAAGGGTGAGCGCGAGGCAGGCGAATCGCACTTCACCTACGCAGATCTGCCGGACGAGGCTGCGGAGCACGGCCGGCGCGAGACGGTGTACGAGAAGGGTTTCTACATCCTTCCCTCGGAGCTTTTCCAGAACGTCCGCAAGCGCGCACCGCGGGATCCGGATCTCAACGAGACGCTTGCGACCGTCTTCAAGAACATCGAGGGCTCGGCGCTGGGGACGGACAGCGAAGACGACCTCAAGGGGCTGTTCGACGACCTGGACGTCAACAGCAACAAGCTCGGCAACACGGTCGCGAGGCGTAACGAGAAGCTCGTCAAGCTCCTCGACGCCATCGGTGATCTTCCGCTCGGTGACTTCGAGAACCACTCCATCGACCTGTTCGGTGATGCGTACGAGTACCTGATGCAGATGTACGCATCGCAGGCAGGTAAATCTGGCGGCGAGTACTACACGCCACAGGAGGTGTCAGAGCTCCTCGCGAAGATCACGGTGTCCGGCAAGACGAGGGTGAACAAGGTCTACGACCCGGCGGCGGGCTCTGGTTCGTTGCTGCTCACGTTCGCGAAGGTGTTGGGTAAGGAGAACGTCGGCGGGTTCTACGGCCAGGAGGTCAACCTGACGACGTACAACCTCGCCCGGATCAACATGTTCCTGCACGAGCTGAACTACGAACAGTTCAGCATCGCGCACGGAGACACGCTCCTCGAGCCCGCCCACTGGGACGACGAGCCGTTCGAAGCGATCGTCTCCAATCCGCCGTACTCGATCAAGTGGCCCGGCGACGCCGACGCCCTCCTCATCAACGACCCTCGATTCGCTCCGGCGGGTGTACTCGCGCCGAAGTCGAGGGCAGACCTCGCGTTCACTTTGCACATCTTGTCGTGGCTGTCAGTCAATGGCACCGCCGCGATCGTCGAGTTCCCCGGCGTACTCTACCGCGGAGGAGCCGAGGCCAAGATCCGCAAGTACCTCATCGACAACAACTACGTCGATGCGGTGATCCAGCTTCCGCCGGACCTTTTCTTTGGTACTACGATCGCAACTTGCATCATCGTGCTGAAGAAATCCAAGACCAACAACTCTGTACTCTTCCTGAACGCATCGAGCGAGTTCAAGCGGGTTGGCAATAAAAACAAGCTTGCCCCGGGCAACCAACAAAACATCCTCAGTGCGTTCGATACACGGGTGGACGTTGACCACGTTGCTAAGCTCGTCCTGAACGAGGAAATCGCTGCAAATGCCTACAATATCGCTGTGTCGTCGTACGTCGAGGCCGAAGACACTCGGGAGACTATCGACATCGTCGAACTTAATGCCGAGATAGCTCGCATTGTTGCCCGGCAAGCGAAGCTTCGCAGTTCTATCGACGACATCGTCGCCGATCTGGAGGGTGAAAAGTGAGCCGCGTGGATGAACTAATCACCGCCGCTTGCGCGGACGGAGTTGCGTGGGAGTTGCTCGGCGACGTAGGTGAGTTCATTCGGGGCAACGGCCTGCAGAAGTCGGATTTGACGGACGACGGTGTGCCCGCCATTCATTACGGGCAGGTGCACACCTACTACGGTGTCTGGGCCGACAAGACCAAGTCATTTACGGCTCCGGCCCTGGCTGCCAAGTTGCGGCGTGCGAAACCGGGCGATCTGGTCATAGCTACAACGAGCGAGGATGACGGTGCGGTCGCGAAAGCCACGGCTTGGCTTGGGCGGGACGAAGCTGCTGTGAGCGGCGACGCATGCATCTTCCGGCATGGGCTCGATCCTCGGTACGTTTCGTACTTCTTCCAGTCCGAGCGATTCCAAGAACAGAAGGCTCGGCACATTACCGGAGCCAAAGTTCGTCGTATATCGGGGGGCGCGCTAGCGAAGATTCGAATCCCTGTTCCGCCTCTCGAAGTGCAGCGTGAGATCGCCCGGGTGTTGGATACATTTACGCAGCTGGAAGCGGAGCTGGAAGCGGAGCTGGAGGCGGAACTCGAGGCCCGCCGTCGACAGTACAATCTCTACCGCAACTCTCTTCTTACCTTCGGTGACGACGTAGAGCGCATTGCGCTCGGCGAGTTTGGCGCCATTTTCGGCGGTCTAACGGGTAAATCGAAAGCTGATTTTTCCAGCGATGGGAATGCTCGTTTCGCTTCCTACAAGAATGTCTTCAAGAACATTGCACTCGACGTCGGAGCGGATGATCGAGTCCGCGTAAGCCCAGGAGAGCGCCAGCGCTCGCTTTCTTATGGGGACATTGTCTTCACTGGTTCGTCAGAATCGGCAGCTGAAGTCGGGATGACGTCGGTGGTAACCGAGCGTCTGCTGGAACCGTTGTACCTGAATAGCTTTTGTATTGGGGTTCGACCATACGATGAAGGACGACTTGATCCCGAATTTGCTAAGCACCTCTTCCGATCCACACCGATGCGGTCTCAAATCATCAAAAGTGCGAGTGGAGTCACTCGAATCAACGTCTCAAAGCCTCGTCTTGCGAAGATCTCAGTCCCGCTCCCAAGCCTCTCAGAGCAGCGGCGAGTCGCAGCGATCCTGGACGGCTTTGAGTCGCTTACGAACAGCCTCATAGACGGCCTCCCAGCCGAGCTCAAGGCTCGGCGCAGGCAGTACGAATACTACCGGGACAAGCTTCTGACCTTCGAGGAGGCTGCGGCATGAGCGACACGACTCCTCGTGAGTACGAAACAGTCGCCGTGTCATCCGAGAGTACGGTGGTTGCCGAGTACGCCCCTAATGCTGCTGGTCCGTCGTCGTATCAGTCCGAGGCGGACCTCGAACGCGAGCTGGTCCGTTTGCTCCGGTCGCAGGCGTGCGAGTATCTGACGATTACATCGGAGCAGCAGCTCGTTGCGAATCTTCGCGCGCAGCTCGAGTCGTTGAACGCCATGATCTTTTCGGACGCGGAGTGGAAGCAGTTCTTCTCCGAGCGGATCGCTGGCACGAACGACGGCATCGTCGAGAAGACGGTGCGCATCCAGGAGGACCACGTCCAGCTGCTGAAGCGGGACGATGGCTCCGTCAAGAACGTCACCCTGATCGATAAGCGGAACATCCACAACAACAGCGTGCAGGTCATCAACCAGTACGAGATCGACCGGGGCGAGGGCGGTGCCGCGCGCTCGAACCGCTACGACGTGACCGTGTTGGTGAACGGATTACCGATGGTGCACGTCGAGCTGAAGCGTCGCGGCGTCGACATCCGCGAAGCGTTCAACCAGATCGACCGTTACCAGCGTGACAGCTTCTGGGCGGGCTCCGGCCTGTTCGAGTACGTGCAGCTGTTCGTCATCAGTAACGGAACGCTCACGAAGTACTACTCGAACACCACTCGTCGCCAGCACCTGAGCGAGGCGGCGGGCTCGAAGCGGACACGCAAGACGTCGAACTCGTTCGAGTTCACATCGTGGTGGGCAGACTCGCAGAACAAGCCGATCACCGATCTGTCGGCCTTTGCGAAGACGTTCTTCGCGAAGCACTCCTTGCTGAACGTCCTGACGAAGTACTGCGTGCTTACGGACGACCGCATGCTGCTCGTCATGCGTCCCTACCAAATCGTGGCAACTGAGCGGATCCTGCAGCGCATCGCTGTCTCCACGAATTACAAGACCCTTGGCAGCGTCGCCGCAGGTGGCTACGTCTGGCACACCACCGGATCGGGCAAAACCTTGACGTCGTTCAAGGCCGCGCAGCTCGCGACCAAGCTGCCGAGCGTTGACAAGGTGCTGTTCGTTGTGGATCGCAAGGACCTCGACTACCAGACCATGCGCGAGTACGACCGTTTCGAGAAGGGCGCAGCGAACTCGAACACCTCGACGGCGGTTCTCAAGAAGCAGCTCGAGGACCCAGGCGCCCGGATCATCATCACGACGATCCAGAAGCTGTCGACGTTCATCGCGGGGAACAAGGGCCACGCGATCTACGACGGGCACGTCGTGATCATCTTCGATGAGTGCCACCGGTCGCAGTTCGGCGACATGCACACCGCCATCACCAAGGCGTTCAAGCGGTACAACCTGTTCGGCTTCACCGGCACGCCGATCTTCTCGGCCAATGCTGGCAGCGGCGGTAATCCGCAGCTCAAGACGACCGAGCAGGCTTTCGGCGAGAAGCTGCATACGTACACGATCGTCGATGCCATCACCGACAAGAACGTGCTGCCGTTCCGCATCGACTACGTCAACACGGTCAAGGTCGGTGATCCCGACAACACCCAGGTGCCCGCGATCGACACGGAGAGCGCGCTGCTCGATCCGCGCCGTGTGGCCGACGCCGTCCGCTACACCCTGGAGCACTTCGACCAGAAGACCAAACGTGCGGAGCACTTCACGCTCGGCGAGCGACGCGTCCGCGGTTTCAACGCTCTCTTCGCGACTGCTTCGATCCCAGCGGCCCGGATGTACTACAACCACTTCCGGATGCAGCAGCAGGACGTGGTGCCCGACAAACGGTTGAAGATCGGTCTCATCTACTCGTACGGGGCGAACGAGGCCGTTGAGGATGGAGCCCTTGATGAAGAAGGGTTCGACACCAGCGCCCTCAGCGTGGACACGCGGTCGTTCCTGGACGATGCGATCCGGGACTACAACGAGCTCTACGGAACCTCGTTCGACACGACCGGTGACAGCTTCCAGAACTACTACAAAGACCTGTCGCTGAAGCTCAAACAGCGTGAGATCGATCTCGTGATCGTCGTGAACATGTTCCTCACCGGGTTCGATGCTACGACGATGAACACGCTCTTCGTCGACAAGAACCTCCGCGCGCATGGCCTGATCCAGGCATACTCGCGCACGAATCGCATCCTGAACTCCGTCAAGACCTACGGGAACATCGTCAGCTTCCGTGACCTGGAAGACGCAACGAACGACGCGATCGCGCTCTTCGGCAACAAGAACGCCGGCGGCGTCGTGCTGCTCAAGCCGTACGGCGAGTACTACGACGACTACGCCGATAAGGTCACAGAACTCCTGCGCGCCTTTCCGCTCGGCGAGCCCATCGTCGGTGAGGCAGCTCAGAAAGACTTCATCCAGCTGTTCGGCGCGATCCTTCGGCTGCAGAACATCCTCACCTCCTTCGATGAGTTCGATGGCTCCGCGTTGCTCACCGACCGCCAAAGCCAGGACTATCGTAGCCTGTACCTCGACTTCTACGCAGAGTTCCGCAAGGGAACTGAGGCGGACAAGGAGCTGATCAACGACGACGTCGTCTTCGAAATCGAGTTGATCAAGCAGGTCGAGATCAACGTCGATTACATCCTCATGCTCGTGCAGAAGTACCGGGAGGAACATGGTGACGGGGACGACAAGGAGGTCCGCGCCGAGATCTCTCGCGCAGTTGATTCCAGCCCGACGCTCCGCAACAAGAAGGACCTCGTCGAGGACTTCGTTGACTCGGTCTCGGCGGACGGTGAGGTAGATGAGGAGTGGCGCGCGTACATCGCCGGACGCAGCGAGGCGGAGCTCGAGTCCATCATCATAGCCGAAGGCCTCAGGCCGGACGAGACCCGGAGTTTCATCGCGACCGCTTTTCGTGACGGGCACGTGCGAACCAGCGGCACTGCCATCACCAAGGTGCTGCCGCCGGTGTCACGCTTCTCCGCGAACGGCGGTCATGGTGAGAAGAAGCAGCGCGTGATTCAAGTGTTCGAGGCGTTCTTCGACCGCTTCTTCGGGCTCAGTTCGAGGAACGGAGAAGGGGAGGCATGAGGCGGTGGGTACTCCGCGCACGCCAAACAAAAAGGCATCGGGCGCTCGCGTCATGCCGGCGGACAACTTATCGCCCGCTCGAATGTCCGAACCCTCGGCTCGCCTTCAAGAATTACGTGCACCCGCGGGTCTGAGCTACGAGGGGTAGGGAACGTAACAACAGTTCGAGCTGCCCCGTTGCCACCGGTGCCGGGCTCGGCCGCACGCTTCCCACGACGGCGGCGCGTTCATCGGCTGGCAGATCTCGTAAGGTGATCGCGACCTCCCCGCAGTACCTCCCCGCCGACGCCAACTGCACGGTGACCGACCCCGCCGGCCTCGGCTGCCCACCCACCTCGGGCAGCGGCAACCCGGCGAACCGCTCCCGCGAGTGTTCCAGCCGGATCATCGCCTCGGCAGCATCGGGCCGGTTGCGATCGGGAACGGCCAGCGCCTCGATCACCGCGGGATGCACACCCGGCGCCGCAACCCCGTCGACCACCACGACGTCAGAACGGACGAACGACCCCAGCCGCGCCCACGAGTGATCAGTCAGCGCCGGATCCCCGACGTAGACATCGTCCACCCCGGCATCGACGAGCTCGAGCGCCTGGTACAACGGCGGCATCGTCCGGTGCTGCTCGACGGTCGGTAGTCCCTCGCCGAGCGGACCGCGACGGACCGAGTCTCCGGCGATGAACGGCCCGACCCGCCACCCGAACTGCCGGGCGACGGACACCGACGACGCGACGGAAACCAACGCCAACCCGGTCCACTCCCGCGGGTAGAAGTTGTGGATCAGCTCGACGTCCAGGTCGGCGAACGGCGCAAGTTCGGCGGCCCGCAGTGTGCTGGCGTTGAGCGCGATCGGCAGCACCGCAGCGATCGCACGGATCTCGGCAACCGAAAACCCGAAGTCGATCCGCACCCGGGCCACCCCGATCGACCGCAGGAACTCCCAGGGCGAATCCCCGAGCAGGCGGGCTGTGTTGGGTGAGACGTCGGCCACGACTGCCAGCCCCGACGCAGCGGCCGCCGACACGATTGCGGTCGCAGCAGCCCGGGCACCCGCAGGAGAGTCCTCCGGGATGTGGAACGACGTGAACGCGAGCGTGGCACCGGCGGAAGCAGCGGACGAGAACGTCGCGCCGGCCAGCGGAGCGTCCGCCAGGTACGCGCTCGCGCCCAACCGCATCAGCGAGCAGCCCCGACGGAGTCAGCGGCAGAGGCAGCAGCGGGAGCAGGAGCGGGGGCGGTCGCGACGGGCGCGTCCGGAGCGACGGGGTCACCTGGCGCTGCCGTCGACTGCGCCTCGAGGTCGGCCTTCACCGACGCGGACACCCCGAACAGCAGCGTCGCCACGAACCCGACGACGTACGCCACGACCAGGCCCGAGCCGTACCCGAGCAGCGCCCAGCCGTACCCGGACGAGCCGTTCAGCAGCGGCAGCAGCGACAGGTCCGAGGCACCGATCGCGATCGCCCCGACGGAGTGCCCGAGCTGGTCGAACAGTCCCACGACACCGCCGCCGAACGCCCCACCGATGCACGCCGTGATGAACGGGCGACCCAGGGGAAGCGTCACGCCGTAGATCAGCGGCTCGCCGACACCGAGCAACCCGGCGGGCAGCGCACCGCGGATCGTGCGCGAGAGCGCTTCATTCCGACGGAAGCGCATCCACAGCGCGATCGCGGCACCGATCTGCCCGGCACCACCCATCGCCAACACCGGCAGCAGCACGGTCCACCCCGTCTCGTCGATCAGCGTGGTGTGGATCGGCGTCAGGGCCTGGTGCATGCCGGTCATGACGAGCGGCAGGAAGAACCCGCCGAGGATGAACCCGGCGAACGCACCTCCGTTGGCCAGCAGCCAGGTGGCAGCCGAACCGATCGCGACGGAGACGACGCCGGCGACGGACATCAGCACGCCCAGGGTGATTGACCCGGCGACCAGCACGGTGACGGTCGGCACGACGATCAGCGCAATGACGTCCGGCGTGACGCGACGCATGAAGCGTTCGACGTAGGCCGCGAGGATGCCGCCGGCCATCGCGCCGAGCACACCGCCCTGCCCAGGAGCGAGCGTCTCGCCGAACACCGTGACGTTCGCGACACCTGCGGCGACGATGATGCCGCCGACCGCGCCACCCAGGATGGGCGTGCCGCCGAACTCCTTGGCGGCGTTCATCCCGACGAACACGGCGAGCAGCGACAGGAAGCCGCTGGACAGCACGGCGAGGAACGGCGTGACGCCGGGCAGCCACCCCAGGTTGGTCAGGATCCCGTTGATGCCCGCGATCAGACCGCAAGCGATAAGCGCGGGGATCAGCGGGATGAAGATGGCCGAGATCTTCCGGATCGCACGCATGGTGCGACCGTCGGAACGGGACCGCGCAGTCGCCTTGATCGACGCACCACGAGCAGCAAGATCTTCGGGGGAAGCACCACCAGACGCACCAGCCGCAGCCGGCGGGGCGGACCTGCGCAGGGCCTCCAGGTCGACGGCCACCCGGTCGACGAGACCCGGGCCCAGCACGATCTGCAGGTTCGAGCCGGCCGCGATCGCGGCCATGACCCCGTCGGTGGCCTGCAGGCCCGGCAGGTCGACCGAGGACGGGGACGAGACCTCGACCCGCAGCCGGGTCATGCAGTTCTCGACGTCGGCGATGTTGCCGGATCCGCCGACGCTGTCGAGGATCTGCTGGGCGAGTTGCTGTGCATCGGTCATGGCTGGTGCTCCTCGGGGGAAGGAAACGAAGGTGGTGCAGGTCAGGAGATGACGGCGCGGAGCGAGCCGCCGGCGGCAGCGAGGCGATCGCGGACGGACATGGCGGAGTCACCGGTGAGGATCATCGCGATGGCGGTCTTCACCTCGCCGTCGGACGCGTCGAGCGCGGCTTCCACGTCAGCGGACGCCGCGCCGGTGACGTCCTGCACGAGGGAGAACCCCCGGGCGACGAGCTTGGCGTTCGTCGCCCGCACGTCGACCATGCGGTTGCCGTACGTCTTGTTGCTGCGCACCATCGCGAGCGTGGTGAGCATGTTGCAGACGAGCTTCTGCGCGGTGCCCGCCTTCAGGCGGGTCGAGCCGGTGATGAACTCGGGGCCGACGACGACGTCGATGGCGATGTCGGCCTCCCGCCCCGCGGCCGAGTCCGGGTTGCACGCGACGGAGACCGACAGGGCGGACCGGCGCCGCGCCTCCAGGATCGCGGCGATCACGTACGGCGTCCTGCCGGAGGCGCTGATCCCGACGACCACATCGTTGCCGGTCAGGCCGAGTGCGTCGAGGTCGCGGACGGCGGCATCCTCGTCGTCCTCTGCGCCCTCGATGGCGGTGGTGAGCGCGATCTGCCCGCCGGCGATGACGCCGACGACCTGCGCGGGATCGGTGCCGAAGGTGGGCGGGCACTCGCTGGCGTCGAGGACGCCCAGGCGTCCCGGCGTGCCGGCGCCGACGTAGACCAGGCGGCCGCCGCGCGCGAAGGCGGCGGCGATCGCGTCGGCCGCCAGGGCGATGGCCGGGAGGCACGGCTCCAGCGCCGCGGGCACGCTGCGGTCGCCGGCGTTCATGCGCTGGGCGGCTTCGAGGGTGGAGACCAGGTCGATGTCGTCGAGTCGCGAGTCGGTCGACTCGGTCGTCAGGGTGCGGAGTTCGTCGCGCAGGGAGTCGTGGTGCATGGGGGCCTTCAGGATCGGTGGTGCGTGCGGACGGCGGCACGGCTGCGTGCCAGCAGCGGGCGGGAACGGTCGTCGGTGCGCTGGGCGACGACGATGAACAGGGTGTCGACGATGGCGAGCTGGCTCATCCGGCTTCCCATCGCCGCGGGACGCAGGTCGCTCTCGGCCCCGGCGACGCCGAGCAGGACGTGGTCGGCTGCCCGGGTGAGTGCGGTGCCGCGGTGGCCGGTGATCGCGATCACGGTCGACCCGTGCCGCTCGGCTTCGGCCGCGACGTCCAGCACCTCGGACGTCGTGCCCGAGTGGCTGACCAGGACGACGACATCCCGCTCGTCGATCACGCTCGCCAGGGTCAGGGCGTTGTGCGGGTCGTCGGCGATCGAGCTCGCGATGCCGATGCGCTCGAGCTTCAGGTGCAGGTCACGCGCGACGATGCCCGAGGCGCCGACGCCGTACATCACGACGCGGCGGGCGTGCTGCACGGCCGCAGCTGCCTGTTCGAGGGACGCGGGGTCGAGTGCCGCCCGGGTGTCGGTCATCACGGCGCGGACGTCCTCGGTGACCTTCGCGATGACGGTCGCCACGTCGTCGTCGACCCCGACGCCGGCGTGGATCTCGCCGTGGTCGTGGATGCCGCGCTCGACCGCGCGGGTCATGCTGCGCTGCAGCTCGGCGTAGCTGGCGAAGCCGAGGTGCCGGGCGAAGCGGGAGACCGTGGCGGCGCTGACGTCGGCGCGGCTGGCCAGGTCGGCGGCGCTGCCGTTGGCGCTGTCCTTCGGGTTCGCCAGGACGGCCTGGGCGATGGCGCGCATGCCGGTCGGCATCGTGGCGGACTGGGTCCGGACGAGCGCGAACGCGTCGGCGCGGTCGGTGCGGACCGTGGCGGCGGGTGTGGTCGACATGCATGCCATGAAAGCGCATTGCATGCCGTGGCGCTAGGTGTGAAAGTAAATTGCGTGTTACAGCGCGCGGCGGTGGGCCGGCCGGTACAACGCCGCCGGCTTCCCCGGCCCCTCCGCTGCGCGCTCGCCGGTCGCCGTCAGCATCGGCACCATCGCCCGCCGGAACGAGTCTGGCAACAGCCGCTCCCCGAGCACGGCCTCGTGCAGCCCCCGCAACGCCGACATCGTGAACGGCGAGGGCAGCAGCCCGTGCGGGTCCGGAGCGCCCCGGTGGTCCTCGCGCAGTTGCGCAACCGCGAACCCGAGGATGTCGTCGTGCCCGTGGACCATGCCGGTCGCCTCGGTGACGGGCACGATGCGGGCTCCCGATGCTGTCCTCAGGGCGGCAGCCGGCACCACGTCGAGGTGCGCCACGGACAGCACCCACCCCCGGTCGTCCCGCGCGGGGTCGTCGAACACGTGCAACTGCCGCGGCGCCAACCCCGTCACCCCGGCCTTGTCGCGCAGCGACCGCAGCACCGCGTCCGCCAGTCGTTCGCCCTGGTGCACGAACGTCCCCGGCAGTCGCCAGTCCCCGTCGACGGCGTCGCGGACCTGCAGCACCGACAGTGGGCCGCCGACCGGGACGGTCAGCACGGCGGTGTCGACCGCGGCGGAGGGCCGTGGGTAGTCGGACAGGCGCTTGCCGCTTGCATCGCGGTAGGTGGACATGGCAACGAGTTTACGCACACTTGCGTAAATCGTGGACGCGTGTCAGGGTGTGTTTACGCATTTCCGCGTAAACCCTTGGAGGGCTCATGACGAACATCCACGACCGCGCCGTCGGCGCCGTCCTCGGCTCCGCAGCAGGCGACGCCCTCGGCGCCGGGTACGAGTTCAAGCCCGCCGTCCCCGAACCCACGCCGATCCGCATGGCCGGCGGCGGCTCGTTCGGCTGGGCGCCGGGGGAGTGGACGGACGACACGAGCATGGCCGTGCCGATCCTCCGTACCGTCGCCCGCGGTGGCGACCCGGCATCCGAAGCCGCGCTCGACGGCCTGGTGGCCGCCTGGGCGAGCTGGGCGGTCAACGCGCCCGACGTCGGCATCCAGACACGCAACGTCCTGACCGGACTGGAGGCCCACACCGCCTCCCACGCACGCGCTGCGGCCCGGCAGGAGCACGAGTACAAGGGCCAGTCCGCGGGCAACGGATCGCTGATGCGGACCGCGCCGCTGGTCCTCGGGTACCTGACGGGCGCGCCGGACGAAGAACCGCGGTTGGCCGCAGCTGCCCGGGCGATCAGTGACCTGACGCACTACGAATCGGACGCGGGCGACGCATGCGTGCTCTGGTGCGCGGCGATCCGGCACGCGGTACTGACCGGCGAGCTCGACGTCCGGCGGGGGCTGGACCTGCTCGACCCGTCGTCGCGCGACGTCTGGGCCGAACGGCTGACCGTGGCGGAGCAGTCCGAGCCGGTGGACTTCACCGACTCGAACGGGTGGGTGGTGTCAGCGCTGCAGGCGGCGTACGCGGCAGTCACGCGCAGCAGCTCGCTCGAGGACGCCCTGGTTCGGGCGGTCCGGACGGGCAACGACACCGACACGGTGGCCGCCATCGCCGGAGGGCTCGCCGGGGCGCTCTACGGGGCGTCGGCGTTGCCGGCTCAGTGGCGTGTGCTGCTGCACGGCTGGCCGGCGCTGCGGGCGGACGACCTGGTGACGCTGAGCGAGCAGGCACTCAGCCGCACCGCGTGAGCTGCCTCGTCGGAGGCTTCGATGGGGGGAGTCTCCGGCGCCGTCTGGCAATCGACTGTCGGAGGTGGTTGGAAGTCTTGAAGTGTGTCAGAGACCCATGTCAATCATTTCGACATCACGCTTGCAACGTTGTTCAACGTGGACGTTGTCTGCGGTGCTTTGTGGTTCTTGTACCTCTACGTGCTCATTCTGAGCCAGGGAAGTAGAAGATCTGTCCTCCACCTGAACAGGTTGGAGCGTCGCTGTTTGAGAGATGAGACCACGGAACCGTCATCGTCCCATCGAGCGTGGCTTCGATTCCGTGCCAAGCACCTCTCAACCGCCCGCGCGGTCGAGCGAGCGCACTTCACCGTGTTTCGCCCAGCTCTTTGGCTCGCCGTCATCCTTGTCGCGGGCCTGCTCGGTCTCGCCGGGGTCGTCGCTGGAGCGGCCGCATTCGGCCATGCTTCGCGTGCCTGGGATGGGGCCGCTTTCGCGCTGGCCTTCTTTGCGCCGGTTCCGCTCCTGCTCACGGCGTTGCTGCAGCGATTGTTCTGGCACAGACGGGCGCGGAGCGAGTGGCAGGTCGTCTTGCTCGGCGAACAACTAGCGGCCGATGCTGAGAGCGAACTCGACCAGGATTACATCGCTCGTCACACTGCACGCATCCTCACTGCCCTTGGCCGGCGACTTGAGCGGGCAGGTGCGCGTCGTGGTGAGGGTGCAGAAGGGCGAGCGTGGCTCCTCAAGACTCAGCCGGCGATTCACATGCGGGTAGAGCTCGTCACCACTGATGCCACCGAGAAGCGCGTCTGGACTGGGTGGGTTGCGACGTGGCTTGACCAGGTCAGCGACGCCTTTGGAACGCGACGTCAAGGCTCGCAGCAGGCGTCCACCACGATCGCTCGGCTTCCAACGGGGAACCCTGATCTCGTCGGGCTCGGCACTCTCGTGGCGGCGTGCTGCTTGTTCGGGGCGTTGGGGGTGTGGATGGCGATGCTGTCCAGTGGATTTGATGCTTCGGCGCTGCTTTCGACGTTGGATTCCACCGCAGGCCGCCTAACGACATTCATCGGATTCGTTGCCACGCTGCTCTCCATCGTCGGCTATCGGCGCGGCAGGGTCGTTGAGGGCGCTTGAAGCAGTACGTTCTCCGTTCTGCAGCAGCGCTGTACAGGATCCCACCCAGCTTGGGGCTGCACGGGCGAGTAAGTGCTGCGGTTCGCACCGCTCCGCGCGGTCTCGATGTGGGAGTGGGTTACTGCGGCAGGCCGAGCTGTTCGCACTCTGCCCACTGCTCGGGGCGGTGCTGCGTGAGCCATACCGTGAACTCGGCGAACCCGCTGTGGGTCGTGAAGACCCGGAACTGCTTCTTCCGTCGCTCGTCCCAGCCGGTCAGGCTGACGAAGGTCATGCCGCCGGCATTCGACTGCGTTGCGTAGCGGATCCGGTGGAGATCAGCGACGTTCCGGTGGCGCGTCCGGCCCAACCCGATCCGCACGTCGTAGCGCTCGTCCCAGACGGTGATGCGGCTGCGGTTCAGGACGAGGCCGATCGGCAGGACCACGATGCCGCCGCCGAGCAGCATCGCGAACAGGCCACCGCCGAAGTCGGGCGCGACGGTCGACTGGATCACGGCGCCGATGATGCCGATCCCGACCGCTGCGCTGCCGATGATCACGAGCAACGTCGTGTTGAACCACGATCGCCGCACGACGAAGAGTGGCTTCGCAGCCGCTGTCGTCGCGGTCCCGCCCCATGTGTTGATGCTGTTGCTCATCGTTCCCCCTTGGTCGATCAGCGTACTGACCTCGTGCTGCTGCTGCCGCGCGCGCGATCGATGGCGGCGATGAGCGAGGGGATGCCCCACACCACGAACCGCGGTCGGGTGCCATTGCGCATGACGACCTCGATCTGACGACGTGGTCCCCGCGAGACGTCGCGGACCTCGGTGATCTCGTCGAGGGGGATGCCGAAATCCGGCCGCGTGAAGTTCAGCCGGTGCGGGTGGAACCACAGGGCCGTCGAGGTCAGCACGAGCTTGCCTCCGACACCCTCGACACCGCGCAGCCCGAACAGTCCCCGCCGTCCGGGTGCGACGTCGAAGGCAGCAGCGTCCAGCCCGACCCGGCTGTAGGCCGCAACGTCGATCAGGCACGTGGCGTTCCGGCGCAGCAGAACGGGCGACTCCTGCATGCTCATCATCCGACCGTACCGCGCCGGCCGGACGCGGCAGCACGGCCGTCGGGGGCTGTCGGCACCCGCCCCTACGGTGGTTGCATGCAGATCACCGAGGCCGGCCGCGCGCTCCTCAGCCCGAGCGACCTCACCACGTGGGCGACGTGCGAGTACGCCTTCCTGCGCCGCCTCGACGTCAAGCTCGGCCGTGGGGAGCCGCTGCCCGACGAGCACGACGACATGCTCGACCGCACCGCCAGGCTGGGGGACCAGCACGAGCTGGACTACCTGGCGATCCTGAAGCAGACGCACGACGTGGTCGAGTTCGAGCGACCCGCGCCACCGCAGTACGAAGCGGCAGCAGCCGAAGCGATCCAGGCAATGCGGAACGGCGACGCCGACGTGCTGTACCAGCCGACCTTCCACGCGGCGCCGACCGAGCACACCGCGGGCTTCATCGGCTTCGCGGACTTCATCATCCGCAACGACGCCGGCGAGTACGAGGTCTACGACACCAAGCTCGCCCGGCACGCCAAGATCAGCGCCCTGCTGCAGCTCGCCGCGTACGCCGAGCAGATGCAGGCGCACGGCATCCCGACCGGGCAGCAGGTGCACTTGGTGCTCGGCGACCGCACGACGACCACGCACGACCTGGCCGACATCGCGCCGGTGTACCGCACGCAGCGGGCCGAACTGCAGCGGGTGATCGACGAGCGCCTCGACGCCGACGAGCCACTGCAGTGGGGCGATCCCCGCTACGCCAGCTGCGGCCGGTGCAGCGCGTGCCAGCAGCAGGTCGAGCAACACCGCGACCTGGTGCTGGTGGCGGGCATGCGTCTTGATCAACGCACGAAGCTGATCCGGCACGGGGTGCGGACGATCGACGACCTGGCGGTCCGCACCACCCCCGTACCCACCCTGGCGAAGACGACGCTGGACCGGCTGGTGCGTCAGGCGAGCCTCCAGATCGAGACGGAACGAACGACAACGCGAGCCGGCCATGCCACTCCGGCCTACGAGCTGCTCGACCCCCGCGCCCTCGACGCCATCCCGACCCCGGACGCGGGTGATGTGTTCTTCGACTTCGAGGGCGACCCGATGCACACCGAAGACGGCGTGCACTGGGGCCTGGACTACCTGTTCGGCCTGGTCGACGACCGCGCCGCGTTCACCGCGTTCTGGGCGCACACGATCCGCGACGAACGACAGGCCCTGGTCGACTTCCTGGCGTTCATCGCCGAACGCCGCCAGCAACACCCGGGCATGCACGTCTACCACTACGCGGCCTACGAGCGGACGCACCTGCTGTCGCTCGCGGCCCGGCACGGCGTCGGTGAAGAGGCCGTCGACGACCTGCTGCGCGCCGGCATCCTGGTCGACCTCTACCCGATCGTCCGCGGGGCCCTGGTGGTCGGCAGCCACAGCTACTCGATCAAGAAGCTCGAGCCGCTGTACATGGGCGATGACCTGCGCATCAGCGACGTCACGAACGCGGCCGACAGCATCACCGCCTACGTCGACGCGATCGCAGAACTCCGCACCGGCGACGCCAAGGCCGGGCAGCACATGCTCGACCAGGTCGCGGACTACAACGCGTACGACTGCCGCTCCACGCTGCGGTTGCGCGACTGGCTGCGCTCGCTCCGGCTGCCGTCGATGGATGCGCCGGCGGAGCTCGACCTGCCGCCGATCCCGGTGGAGCGTGAGCCGAACCCCGTGTCCGTCGCGCTGGCCGCGGAGCTCGAGGACACCGATCCCCTCGACCGCACGCCCGACCAGACGGCGCTGGCGCTCGCCGCAGCCGCGATCGACTACCACCGCCGCGAGGCCAAGACCTTCTGGCAGGACCACTTCGACCGGCTGCGCAACCCGCTCGACGAGTGGGCCGACACCCGCGACGTCCTGGTGGTCGAGCGGGCGTCGGTGGAACGCGACTGGGACATGCTGCCGCGTGCCCGCTCGCAGTCGCGGGAACTCCGGTTGTCGGGGACGCTCGCGCCCGGCAGTCGGCTCCGGCCAGGAGGCTCGCCCCACCTGGTGTACGACGACCCGCCTCCGCCATCGGTCGGCGCTCCGGGCCCCGGGTCGAAGGGCGCGACGGACCGCGCCACGATCCTGGACGTGCGGGACGACGGCGAGACGACCGAGGTCCTGCTGCTCGAACGGCTGCCCGTCGGTGGCGAGCCGCACCACGAGTACCCGGTCGCGTTGGCGCCGTCCTCACCGCCGCGCGCCAAGCCCCAGCCCGAGGCGATCGCCGAGTGGGGTGGTTGGGTCCTCGACGCGTTGCCCGACATGCTGCCCGACCCGGCGCTCGACCTGCTGCGTCGGGTGCCACCGCGAGGTGCGCTCGCGCCCGTGGACGGGGACGACACCGTGGGGGCGGTGGTGGCGACCCTGCTGGGGCTGGACCACTCGTACCTGGCGATCCAGGGGCCTCCCGGCACCGGCAAGACGTACGTCGGATCGAACGTCGTCGCGCGCCTGGTGCGGGAGCACGGATGGCGCGTCGGTGTGGTGGGGCAGTCGCATGCCACCAGCGAGAACTTCCTGTCCGCTGTGGTCCGCGCCGGGGTGCCCGCGGACCGCGTGGTCAAGCAGCCGAAGGCGGGTGCCGACGCCGACGCGATCCAGGCGGCGGCGTGGACCCCGGTGAAGAACGGCGCGGCGGTCGCGGCGTTCCTGGCGTCGTGCGAGCAGACCGGCACCGGGGGCGTCGTCGGCGGGACGGCGTGGACCTTCGCGAACGAGAGCACGGTCGCGCGGCGCTCCCTCGACCTGCTCGTGGTCGACGAAGCCGGGCAGTTCTCGCTCGCGCCGACGATCGCGTCATCGGTCGCCGCGGCGCGGTTGCTGTTGCTGGGGGACCCGCAGCAGCTGCCGCAGGTGTCGCAGGGCTCGCACCCCGAGCCGGTCGACCAGTCGGCGCTCGGGTGGTTGGCGGACGGCGAACACGTGCTGCCGCCGGAGTTCGGGTACTTCCTGGCCCGGACCCGGCGGATGGAGCCCGCGCTGACCGCCTCGGTGTCGGACCTGTCGTACAACGGGCAGCTGACGTCGATGGTGTCGGGCCGGCACCTGCAGGGCGTCCAGGCCGGCGTTCACCCGGTGCCAGTGGGGCACGTGGGGAACACGACGTCGTCCCCGGAAGAGGCAGCGCGGGTGGTCGAGCTGGTGCGGGACACGGTCGGGCGCTCGTGGACGTCGTCGTCGGGCACCCGGACCCTGACGGACGAGGACGTCATCGTCGTCGCGCCGTACAACGCGCAGGGTGCCGTGATCCGCGCGTCGCTCGATGCCGCCGGCTTCAGCGGTACCCAGGTCGGCACGGTCGACATGTTCCAGGGGCGGGAGGCCGTCGTGTCGATCGTGTCGCTGGCGGCGTCGAGCGCGGCGGACATCCCGCGCGGGCTCGACTTCCTGCTCATGCCGAACCGGCTGAACGTGGCGCTGTCGCGGGCGATGTGGGCGGCGTACCTGGTGTACTCGCCAGCGCTGACGACGGCGCTTCCGCCCTCGATCCCCGGGCTGTCGCTGTTGTCGCGGTTCATCGAGCTCGTCGAGCCGCGCTCCTGACGCCGCAGTCGACCGCAACGGTCGACCGGCGCGGTCCCTACGAGGACGCGACCGTCGCCGCCGTCGTCGCGGCCATCACGCCCGCCATCACCGCGGTCGTCTGGATGTCCTGCAGCACCGCCTTGACCGCGGGCGACGCCCACGTGCCCGACGTGATGTCCTGCACCCGGGCCTTGTCGACCTTGCCGAACTGCTGCCGGAGCGACCCGGTGGCATCGAGCAGGGCGATGGTGGCTGCCGTGAACGGGGTGGGGGTGGTGCGGCCGTCCAACACCTCGAGCACCGCCGTCCGCAGAGCCATCTCGGGCCGGCCGTCCCGCTCCGGGTACGCCGTCGACGGGAAGATGCCGAAGGTCTTGCGCTGCTGCTCGGTCAGCAGCCCGGCCTGCACGAGCTCGGCGGCGACGTCGTCCCGGAGCTGGCGCCCGCCGAGCTTCGACACCCACCACTTCGCCTTGCGCGGTGTGCCGGATGCCGCGATGGTGCCGACCACGGCGTCGAGGACCCCGTTGCCCACGGGCGCCCCGTTGACGACCCGCACCAGCTTGCCGTCAAGGGACACCGCACCGCGCAGCGCGAGGTCCGCCAGGACCGCGCCGGCCAGGCCGGCGTCGAAACGGCTGGCGTCGACGGCGCGGCGACCGTCCGGTTCGGTCAGCAGCAGCGCGAACGCCTGGGGCACGGTGAGTTGCTCAGCCATCCCCCGATCGTTCCACGTGCTGCGGGGGTGCGTCGAGCCTCCAGGCCGGAGAGCGCGGCCCGGTGCCGAGCTGACCGCTCAGTAGGCGGCTGACTGGCCACCGTCGATCGGGACGACGGTGGCGTTGACGTAGCTGGCGTCGTCGGACAGCAGGAACGCGACGACCGCGGCGATCTCGGGTGCTTCGCCGTAGCGCTTGGTCGGGTTGCCCTGGATGAACTCCTCGGCGGCCCCGCGCGGGTTCTCGGCGTCGAGCTGCTTCATCGAGTTCTCGACCATCGGCGTCCAGATGGCTCCGGGGGCGATGGCGTTGATGCGGATGCCGTAGCGGCCGTACTCGACGGCGGAGTTGCGCGTCAGGCCGACCACGCCGTGCTTGGCGGCCGCGTACCCGGACTGGTTGCCGATGCCGCGGATGCCACCGACGCTGGCGGTGTTGACGACCATGCCGGAGCCCTGCTCGCGCATGATGCCCAGGACCTTCTCGAGGCCCAGGAACACGCCACGCAGGTTGATCGACACGACCTTGTCGAACTCGGCGGCCGTGAAGGACTCGGTCGGGTTCTGCTTGCCCTCGATGCCGGCGTTGTTGAAGAAGCCGTCGATGCGGCCGAAGCGCTCGGTGGTGGCGGTGACGTACGCGTCGACCTGCGCTTCGTCCGACACGTCGGCGACGGTGGTGAGCACCTGGGCGTCGGGGGTGGCGTCGAGGACAGCGGCCTTCGTGGCGTCGAGGCCGTCGCTGCTGACGTCGACCAGCGAGAGCTTCGCGCCCTCGGCGGCCAGGCGGACGGCGGTCGCGCGGCCGAGGCCGGAGCCGCCGCCGGTGATCAGGACGACACGGTCGGAGAAGCGGGTGGTGGTGTTCGTGGGCATGGGAGGCCTCCTGAGGTCTTCGTCGTCGAAGGTCGATGCGTTCGCATCGGCTCGCAATCTAGACTACACCTGTCGTTTTGCGCCGACGGTCAGCAGCGGTCGAGCACCCGCGTCATCGCCTGCTGCTCCGCCGGCGCGACCCACAGCCGGTACCGGGTCTTCACCGTGACCTGGTGCTCGACGTACGTGCAGCGGAACGCCGTGGCCGCGGGCAACCAGGTCGCCGCGTCGCCGGATCGCTTCTGCGCGTTCGAGTGTCCGTCGACCGCGAACAGGTTGTCCGGGTCGTTCGCCAACGCCTGCCGTTCGCCCTGGCTGAGCTGCTGCGCGCCCGTGACCCAGGCGTTCTCGAGCGCGACGACGTGGTCGATCTGCACGAGCGTCGAGGTGGTGTTCCCGCGCACGAAGTCGATCGTCGTGCCGGTGTACGGCGATCGGAGTTCGCCGGACGTCACCCGGCACGGGCCGCTCCGCACGACGTCGGTCAGGTCGCGGGCCAGCACGTCGTTGCGGGTGTCGCAGCCGTTGTGGTCGACGTCCAGCCACGCGGTGCCGAAGTCGGCGGTGCGGTCGTAGCCCGTCGCGGGGGCCTTGCCCTTGACGGGCAGGGCCGCCAGCTGCGCGCGTGCGGTCGCGACGTCGGCCGGACTGGAGGCTCGGGTCGGCTCCGGCACGGGTGCTGCGGTCCCACGGGCGGTCGCGCTGACGGTCGGGGCTGCTCCGGTGGCCGGTGTTCCGTCCGCCTGAGAGGGCGGCGCGCCGGTCGCGTGGAGCGCGTACCCGAGCACGGCGATGCCGATCAGGATCAGCGAGCTGGACAGGGTCAGGCGGGTGGTGCGGCGTCGGCGGGACGTCATGCGGCGTGGTGCTCCTGGTGGTGCTCGGTGGATCGTCCGTCCGATCCTGGTGGACGCATCCGACATCGCCGCGTAGACACGGTGGCATGACCGACTACGCAGAACCGTCCGTGCCGGTGACCGGTGGAGCGATGCCGCTCCTGGGCTTCGGCACCTGGCAGATCGACGACGCTGACGCCCCCGCTGCCGTCAGCGCAGCGCTCGACGCGGGGTACCGCCACATCGACACCGCGACCGGGTACAGCAACCAGCGCGGAGTGGGGCAGGCCATCGCCGACTCGGGTCTGTCCCGCGGCGACCTGTTCGTCACCACGAAGCTGCCGCCGGACAACGCCGACCGCGTCCGCGAAACGATCGAGGAGAGCCTGGAGCAGCTGGGCCTCGAACACCTGGACCTGTGGCTCGTGCACTGGCCGCCGAACGGCGAAGCGCGCCCCGACGTGTGGGAGCAGGTCGTGCAGGCGCAGGCCGACGGGCTGACGAAGGCCGTCGGCGTGAGCAACTACTCGCTCGCGCAGATCGACGAGCTGACCCAGGCGACCGGGACCACCCCGGCCGTGAACCAGATCAAGTGGAGCCCGGCCCAGTTCGACCGCGCGGTCGCCGACGGACTGCGTGACCGCGTGGTCGTGCTCGAGGGCTACAGCCCGTTCAAGGCGAGCAACTTGCAGGACCCGACGCTGGTGTCGATCGCCCAGGCGCACGACGTCGACACCGCCCAGGTGATCGTCGCGTGGCACGTCGCGCACGAGTTCGTCGTCATCCCGAAGTCGTCGAACCCGGAGCGCATCCGTTCGAACGCGGCCGGCGCGACCGTGACGCTGTCGGACGACGAGGTCGCCCAGATCGACGCACTCGGGCACTGAGCTGGCGGTAGCGTCGGGGAGGTGAGCAGCGCACTCCTCGTCATGGACTACCAGAACAGCATCGTCGACCGCCTCGGGACGCCGGAGGGGCTCGCCGCGGCGGTCGACGCCGTCGGGGCCGCGCGGGAGCGGGGGATCCCGGTCGTGTTCGTCCGGGTGGCGTTCCGGCCCGGCGCCCCCGAGGTCGCCGCGTCGAACAAGATGTTCGGCGGGATGCGAGAGCGGATGGGCGCACAAGCAGCTGACGCCACCGAGGTGCACCCGGCGTTCGCGCTGCGGGACGACGACATCGTCGTCACGAAACTGCGGGTGAGTGCCTTCGCAGGCTCCGACCTCGAGGTGCTGCTGCGGGGGCTGGACGTGCGCGACCTGTTGGTGTGCGGCATCGCGACGAGCGGCGTCGTGCTGTCGACGCTGCGTCAGGCGGCGGACCTGGACTTCGGGCTCACGGTGCTGGCGGATGCGTGCTCGGACGGCGACGACGAGGTGCACCGGGTGCTGCTCGAGAAGGTGTTCCCGCGCCAGGCCGCTGTCGTGTCGACGGCGGACTGGGTCGCGTCGCTCGCCTGAGCGTTCAGGCTGCCCACGGCGCGTCCCACTCGAGGTCGTCCGGGGCCCGGTCGATCACCGGGAAGCCGATCGCCTGCGCGACGCGGGCGAGCTTGGCATCGAAGGTGACCAGCGCGTCACTCGTCATGATCGCGGTGTGCAGCACGACGGCGTCGGGGGCGCTCAGCCGGTGGACCGCAGTGAGTTCCGCGATGCCGACAACGTCGTCGTCTTCCACCGGCACGACCAACAGGCCCAGTGACTCGACCTGGATCAGGCACTCGTCCAACCACGAGTCGCGGACAGGGCGAACCAGGACCTCTGCCAGCGTGACGGCGGTGGTCAGGAACTCGTCCCAATCGTGGTGGTCGAGCACCTCGACTGCCCGGTGGTGGCTGGAGTCCGTCGGGTTGCACCGTGCGATCAGGACGTTTGCGTCGAGCAGGATCACAGTCGCCCTGCCCGCAGGTCTTCCAGGTAGTTCGGCGGGTAGTACATGCCGTGCGTGATGCCGTCGAGCCGCACCGTCCGTCCGTTGCGGAGCGTGATGGAGGAGGACATCCCGTTGTCGGCGCGACGGAGATGTGGGAGCGGTGGTGGATCGTCGTCGGGGAGATCGGTCAGCTGGGGGTCGTCGAGCAAGGTCATGATCCGACGCTAGGAGCGCCCGGTCTCCATCGACAAGCTCTCCAGATGTCGTATGTCGCCGCGCCGCTCAGTCGAGCAGCGACCGGATGTCCTCTGCCGACAGGTCGTCCGCGAACAGCGCGTCGTCGTCGATCATCGTCGCGAACAACTGCGCCTTGCGGGCGGCCAACGCCAGCACCTTCTCTTCGATGGTGTCCTCGGCGATGAGCCGGTTGACGTTGACCGACCGGGTCTGCCCGATCCGGTGCGTGCGGTCGACGGCCTGCGACTCGGCAGCGGGGTTCCACCACGGGTCGAGCACGAACACGGTGTCCGCCTCGGTCAGGGTGAGCCCGAACCCGCCGGCCTTGAGCGAGATCAGGAACGCCGGTGTGGTGCCGTTCCGGAAGCGGTCGATGACCTTCGTGCGTCCTCGCGTCGACCCGTCGAGGTAGTCGTACCCGATGCCGCGCTCGTCGAGTGCAGCAGCGACCATGCGCAGGAACGACGTGAACTGGCTGAACACCAGCGCGCGGCGACCCTCGGCGGCGAGCTGCTCGAGCTCGTCGAGCAGCAGGTCGAGCTTGGCGGACGGGATGTCCGACGTGCCTTCGCCGACCAGTGCCGGCGAGAGCGCGAGCATCCGCAGCAGGGTGAGCGACCGGAACACGATCATGCGGTTGCGGTCGAGGTCGTCGATCAGGTCGAGGACCTTCAGGCGCTCCCGGTTGAGCGTCCGCTCGTAGACGTCGCGGTGCGCCGGGTCGAGCGTGACCCGCACCACCTGCTCCTGCTTCGGTGGCAGGTCGGACGCCACGCTCTCCTTCGTCCGGCGCAGCATGAGCGGACGGATGCGCCGACGGAGCCGGGCGGTGAGTTCACTGCGTGCCGCACCCCGCAGGTCGGGCGAGGCGAGCGGCTTGACGTAGTCGTCCCCGAACCTGGTCCACGACGACAGCAGTCCGGGCGCGACGATCGCGAACAGTGCCCACAGGTCGGTGAGCCCGTTCTCGAGCGGCGTGCCCGTGATCGCGATCTTGACCGGGGCATGCACGTCCGATGCCGCCCGGTGGGTCTGCGACTGGGGGTTCTTGACGAACTGCGCCTCGTCGAGCAGCAGCGCCGTGAACGGCAGCTCGGTGTAGGCGGGTGCGTCGAGCCGCAGCAGCGCGTACGAGGTCACGACGACGTCGGCGGACGCCGCGACCCGGGCCACCAGGGACGGGTCCTTCAGCGAGGTCGTCTCGATCGTCGCCACCCGCAGCGACGGCACGAAGCGCGCGGCCTCGGCAGCCCAGTTGCCGACGACCGACGTCGGCGCGACGACCAGGAACGGCGGGTCGTCGGGCGCTGCCTGACGGCGGGCAGCGATCATCGCGAGCGCCTGCAGGGTCTTGCCGAGGCCCATGTCGTCGGCCAGCACCCCACCGACGCGGTGCTCCATCAGGAACGACAACCACGCGTACCCGGAACGCTGGTAGGGCCGCAGGTCCGCGTGCACGGTGTCCGGCACGACGACCTCACCGGGGGGAGCGGCGTCGAGCAGTCGTTCGGCCATCGACCGCCAGCGCTCGTCGTGGTCGGTCTCGTCGGCGAGCTGGTCGAACGCCGACCACAGCCCGGCCTGCAGCGGCGTGACCGTCATCGGCTGCGACGGCTCCCACTCGTCCTGCTCCCGCGCCTCGTCGATGAGCTCCTTGAGCCGGTCGAACGCCGGGTCGGCCAGGGACAGGTACGAGTTGTCGACGAGCTTCATGCGCCGCTGCCGACTGGCGAGCGCGGTGAGCAGCGGCGTGAACGGGATCTCCTTGCCGTTCACGCTCACGAAGATGCCCAGGTCGAACCAGTCGTGCTTGTCGGACGGCATCGTCGTGACGCGGATGTGCGGGCGCCCGGTCAGCCGCTCGTAGTCCAGCCGTTCGCCCTGCACGACGACGCGTACCCCGTGCTCGGCCAGGGCCGGCAGCAGTTCGTTGGCCAGCACCGCGACGTCGGCGCCCTCGACGGTGCCGTCGACGAACCAGTCCAGTCCGCCACCCGGTCCGGTCGTGTGTCCGACGGGAGGCTCGGCCCGGCGGCCGTCGTCGGCTGCGGTCGTCGACGGGGCCGCGTCCACGGCATCGGTCGCCGCGGTCGCGTCGGTGTCTGCCGCGTCCGCGTCGTCCGCTGCGCGCACGCCGGTCAGGTCGGGCAGCGGTCCGTGCATCGCCACCGGGTCCTTCCGTCCGCCGACGTGCCAGCGCCACTGCACGTGCGCGACGTCGTCCGTGCGGGGAGCCCGCGCCGGCTCGAACGTGACCGTCAGCACGAGTTCGGGCGGTGTGCGCTCCGGCAGCTCGATCGAGCCGTCGGAACTGACCAGCCCGAGTGCACCGCGCAGTCGAGGCGACCAGTCGGCCAGGAACTCGTCGACCTCGGCCGCGGGGACGTGGATGCGCGTGCCCTCGGTGAGCATGCGGCGCTGGTCCTCGGGCACGGGGTCGGGCGTCGGGGCCAGGTCGACGTGGAACTCGGGCGACTCGCGGAACGCGTACAGCCCGTGGTCGCCGATCAGCCGTGCGGCACCGTCGGCGATGGGTCGGCCGTCGAGCACCGCGCTGGTGCCGATCGTCAGGCCGTCGTCCGACCGGGCGACGTCGAGCAGCACCCGCGCGTCACTGCCCAGGACCGCGCCGCCCTCGCGCTTGCCGGTGACGAACGCGATCCCGAGTGCCGGTGCCTGGCGCAGCAGCGGCCAGAGCAGGGGGCTCGGGAAGTCGTCCAGGTGGATCCAGTCGCTCTCGCCGGGCAGCCCCGCCAGGGCTCCGGCGCGGTGCAGGGCAGCGAGCTGCAGGAACCACGCGTGTTGCTCGGCACCCAGGCCCAGACGGTTCATGGAGTAGGGGAGCGTCCCCCACGTCAGCTGCCCGCGCACCCAGTTGCCCGCATCGCTCCGGGTCACCGGGCGGACGCCGAGCCGCACCGACCGAGAAGCCGTCGGCAGCGCACGACCCGCGGCACGCGCCCGCGCTGCCATCCGCGCGGGGACCGCGTCGCGGAGCTCGAACTGCAGGCCGAGCGGCGTGGTGCTCTGCAGCGCGGCAGGGAGCGGGGTGTCACCGGCGAGGCGGGCGACCTCGTGCCTCCAGTCCGGGGCCGGCGGTTCGGGCGGTGCCTCGGCGCGTGGGCCGGCGTGTGCGGCGACCGCACGGGCGTTGATCGTGAGCAGCAGTGCGGCGACGTGCTTGCACTCGCCGCCGATCGGGCACGCGCAGCGGGAACGGACCGGGCGGACGAACTCGCCCCGCGCGGCCGTCGTGTCGACGTGCACGTCGTACGGGTCGTCGGCGGACCCGGCGACCACGCCCGTGATCGTGCCGGCATCGTCGTCCCAGACGGCGGACTCGACCAGACCCTGCCGCACCAGGTCCCGCGCACGGCCGAAGGTCTGCGGCCCGACGAAGCGGATGACATCGACGGCGTCGATCATCGGGGCGGCAGGCACACGCCCATCGTGCCAGTCCCCACCGACGCCTGCTGACCGGACCGCACCCGGAGTGGGGCTGTCGCGCACGGCGCCCGAGGGGCAGGCTGGTGGGACCATGCTGCAGTCACTGCTCTACATGAGCTCCGCCAAGGAACCCTTCGACGACGACGCGCTCGACGCCCTGCTCGAGCACGCGCGCACCCGGAACACGGCGGACGGCCTGACCGGTCTGCTCGTGCACCGCGCCGGGCGCTTCATGCAGCTGCTCGAGGGACCGTACGACCCGGTGATGGCGACGTACGCGCGCATCCTGGCGGACGACCGGCACGGCGACGTCGCACTGCTGGTCGAGGAGTCGCTGCACACGCGGCGCTTCCCGGAGTGGACCATGGCGTTCGACCGGGCCGAACCGCAGGACGTGCCCGAGGGGTTCAGCGACTTCCTGGCCTCCGGCGACGCCAGCGCCGACCGCAGCCGGTCGCGCGAGTTGCTGCGGTGGTTCCGCAACCACCCGATGGCCGACCCGACGGCGTCGGCGGGCAAGCACCGCCGCTAGCGCTGCTGCTCGGCCGCCAGCTTGCTGTGCTTGCGCGAGTAGCCGAAGTACACGCCGAGCCCGATCGCGAACCACACGGCGAAGCGCACCCAGGTCTCCCACTGCAGGAACGTCACGAGCCACAGCGACGCGATGACCCCGACGGCCGGCACGATCGGCATGAAGGGCAGCTTGAACTGCCGGGGCAGGTCCGGCTGGGTGTAGCGCAGGACGATCACCGCGGTGCAGACGACCACGAACGCCAGCAGGATGCCGATGTTGGTCAGCTCCGCGACGACGCCGATCGGCAGAACGCCCGCCAGCACCGCCGACGCGATGCCGAGGATCCAGGTGACCCGGGTCGGGACGTGGCGCTTCGGGTCGGTCTTCGAGAACCACTTCGGCATCAGGCCGTCGCGGCTCATCGAGAACCACACGCGGGACGCGCCGAGCATGAAGGTGATCAGCACCGTGACGATGCCGACGATGGCGCCGATCGCGATGACGTTCGCCACGCCGCCCAGCCCGACCGACGCGAACGCGGACGAGAACCCGGACGCCGGGTCGATGTTCTTGTAGTCCTGCATGCCGGTCAGGACGATGGTGGCCAGCACGTACAGCACCATCGAGATCGCCAGGGACAGCAGGATCGCCTTGGGCATGTGCTTGCGGGCGTCGATGGACTCTTCGGCCGCGGTCGACATCGCGTCGTATCCGAACACCGCGAAGAACACCGTCGCGGCACCCGTCATCACGCCGCCGAAACCGAACGGGAAGTACGGGTCGTAGTTGGCGCTGTTGATGTGGAACACGCCGAGCACCACGATGAGCACGACCAGCGCGACCTTGATGCCGACCGCGACGAACTCGAACCGGGCAGCGCTCCGGATGCCCCGGGTCAGCACGAACGCCGTCAGCAGGCAGAGCAGGATCGCGAAGACGTCGACCACGTGTCCGTCGCCGGTGCCCGGGGCACCGAGCATCCAGGCGGGCAGGTCGATGCCGAACTGGCCGACCAGGAACCCGACGTAGCCGGAGATGCCGATCGCGACCACCGCCACGATCGCGGTGTACTCCAGCAGCAGGTCCCAGCCGATGAACCAGCCGACGATCTCGCCCAGCACGGCGTACCCGTACGTGTAGGCGCTGCCCGCCTTGGGGATCAGGCCGGCGAACTCGGCGTACGACAGTGCCGCGGCAGCGCTCGCGACGCCGGCGACCAGGAACGAGATGAGCACGGCCGGCCCGGCGACCCCGTGGGCGACGGTGCCTGCCAGGGTGAAGATGCCGGCGCCGATGATGCCGCCGATGCCGATCGCGGTGAGCTGCCACAGCCCGAGGTGCCGCTTCAGGCCGCCCTCGCCCCCGGTGTCGTCGTCGATCTCCTCGATCGGCTTCCGGCGGAACAGGGTGGGTCGCGGCGTCGTTGTCACGCGCCCACTCTGCACCCTGTGCGCGCGGTGTGTGCGGCGGTCCTGCGGCGCGTCCGGCACGTCCGGTGCGTCGTGTCGGACGGGAGGCCCGGTGGCGGGCCGGCACCGGGCCTCCAGTCCGTCAGGGGGTCGCGTAGGGCGACCAGAACGGCGCCGGCACGGCGCCGCCGGTCAGGATGAACACCACCTGGTACGCGATGGCGAGGAACGCCAGCCCGACGATGCCGATGCCGGTCCACGCCCAGAACCGCGGACCGCGTCGGCGTCCCGCGATGGCGAGGGCGCGCCAGCCACTCAGTAACCCGACCACGCCGAACGCCCCGCCGAGCACGGCGTGCTGGGTGAGCTCGGCGGCGGGCATCAGCAGGCCGAGGTACAGGGCGATGCAGCCGAGCACGACGGCGACGGACGCGGGTGCCGCGGGGGGCTCGTGGTCACGGGGCGTCGCCGTCATGTGCTGAACCTACCGATGCTCGTGGCGTCCGACGGACGCGGGTCCTCGGCGTCGGCGTGCGCTGGACCCGCGGGCCGGGCATGCTGGGTGCATGCGTTCGTTCGTCCGTGTCCTGCTCGGACTCGCGCTGGTCTTCGCCGGCACGAGTCACCTCACCTTCGCGCGGAAGGACTTCCAGGCCCAGGTGCCGGACTTCGTGCCGCTCGACACCGACACCACGGTGCTGGCCTCCGGCGTCGCCGAGATCGGTCTCGGCTCCGCGCTCCTGCTCGCGCCGCGCGGCCGCCGCCGGTTCGTCGGCAACCTGCTGGCGTGGTTCTTCGTGGCCGTGTTCCCGGGCAACATCTCGCAGTGGCTCAACCGTCGCAATGCCTTCGGGTTGGACTCGGACACCAAGCGCATCGGCCGGCTGTTCGGGCAGCCCCTGTTGATCGCCGCGTCGCTGTGGTCCACGCGCGGCGGGTCTCGCTGACACCGATGACCGCGCCGGTGGCGCCGTCCGGGTCCGGTCCGGCCGGGCCCGGTGTGCGTGTCCGGCGCCCGGTGGTCGGTGGCCGTCGTGTGGCGGACCTGGTGGCCACCATCACCCTGCTGTCGATCGACGCGGTCGTCGCGCTCGTCGCCGGGTGGGGGATCGTGTTCCTGTCGCTCGGGTTCGGGTCGTGCACGGCTCCGGGGAACCGCTGCGACGAGACACTCGGCGGCGTGGTCGTGTACGCCGGGCCGGTGCTCGTGGCACTGGCCGTGGCGCTCGCGATCGTGTTCTCGGTGCTCCGCCTGGTGCGTCGTCGGCTGGCGTGGCCGATCCCACTCACGGGGCTGGTGGCAGTCGTGGTGGTGTTCTTCGGGGCGCTCGCCCTGGTCGACAGCGCGATCACGCACGGCATCTGAATCCGCTCCTCCTTCCTCCACAGGTCGGCGCCGGATCTGGTTCGTCCACAGTTGTGGTCCCGGTCCGCTGTCGGCGCGTGTGGTCCGCGACCGTTGAGCCATGCCAGACACCGACGTGCTCGAACGACTCGAGCGAACCGCAGTCCGTACCGACGACGACGTGGTCGACCTCGTCGTCGCCCTCCTCGAACGCCCCATCCGGCGGCAGTGCTGGGTGCTCTTCCTCGCTGCCCGCGGGATCCCGATCCAGCTGGTCGTGCCGATCGCCGACCTGCCGTACCAGCCCGACGACCACGTCGAGGACTTCGGCGCGCTGGTCGCCGACCTGGTGGAACAGGTCGACGCCGCGCAGGTCGTCCTGGCGTGGGAGCGCCCCGGTGCCCGCGACCTCAGCCCGGTGGACTGGGAGTGGGTCGACGCGATGGCCTGCGTCCTCGGCGAGCACCACGTGCGGCTGCGCGGCCAGGTCGTCGTGCACGACGGCGGTGCGGCGATGGTCGAGCTCGACGACGACGAGGTGACCGGGGCAGCGGCGTGACGTTCGGCGTGGGCCGGCGTCGGTCGGGCCGGTGTTCGGCGGGCCGGCGTCCGGCGGACCGGTGTTCGGACTGAGCCGGGGCGTCAGCCCTGGGGAGCGGTGTCCGGCACGTCCTGGCCTGTCAGCCCCTCGACCACGGCCTTCGCCGTCGGCCACGACTTCGCGTAGTGGTCCGGGTCGGCGTTCACCTGCACGGCATGCGCCATCTGCGTCGGTGTCATGGTCTTCCACCCGGGGACCTTGACCAGCTTCGCGTAGAACATCGACGCCGCCGTGTACGGGTCCATCCGTTGCTCGTACGTGCCCCAGGCGCCGTTGTCCCGCTGCTGGAACAGTCCACGGCTGTCGGGTCCGACGGCGTCGCCGTGGTCCAGGTTCTGCAGGCCTGACTCGCCGATCGCGGTCATCACCCCGACCGCCTGGGTGTGCGGGCCGATGCCGAGCGACCGGGCGGCCTGGATGACGTAGGCGGCGTTCACCAGGCGGTCCTGGCAGTACCCGGCGACCGGCCCCTCGGGGACCACGATGCCGCCGATCGTCTTCGACGCGGCGGACGGGCAGGTGACGGCCTGCGGCGTCGAGGTCGAACCCGCGAGGCCGGACAGCGAGTTGACGGCGATGACGACCAGCACGACGACGCCGACGCCGACGGCCACGATCCCGGCGCCGAACACGGACGCCAGGGTGATGCCGACACGGTGCATGTTCGGGTCCTTCCGTCCGGGTGCCAGGACGAGGGTACGAGGGCGGCCTGGGAACGGCCGCCCTCGACATGCCCCAGTTCAGGTGCCCGGTGCTCAGCGCCCGTCGCGGTCGGCGTCGGTGTCGGCGTCGGTGCGTGCGCTGGCATCGGCGTGGACGACCTGCGTCGGCTCGGTGACGACGCCGGTGGGTGCCTTCTCGGTCTGCTTGCGACCATGTGTGAACCACGTCACGACCCACAGCAGCACGCCGAGCGCCAGCAGGGCACCCGCGATCTGGTACTGCTCGATCGCGCGACCGGACGAGAACGGCAGCACGAGCCACAGGCAGGTGGCCACGCCGATCACGGGGATCACGATGCCCGCCTTGAAGTGCTTGTGGCCGATCTTGTCGCGTCGCAGCACCAGCACCGACAGGTTCACCACGGCGAACACCGACAGCAGCAGCAGCGACGTGGTGCCGCCGAGCACGACCACGATGGGGGAGTCCGGGCTCAGGGACACCCAGCCGATCAGGGCGAGCGAGATGAGCGTCGTGAAGACGATCGCCGTCGACGGGGTGCGGCGGGTCTGCGACACCTTCGACAGGAACCCGGGCAGCACGCCCTGCTTGCTCATGCCGTACAGCAGCCGCGACGCCATCATCATGTTGATGAGCGCGGTGTTGGCCACGGCGAACATCGAGATGAAGGGCAGCAGGTTGCCGATCGGGAAGTCCGGGGCCGCGGTCTGCACCACGGTGACCAGCGGCGTCTCGTTGCCGGCGAGCTCTCCGATCGGCACGACGGCGACCGCGCAGATGGACACGAGCACGTAGATCACGGCGGTGATGCCGAGGCCCGTCAGCATGACCTTCGGGAAGATCCTGGACGGGTCCTTGGTCTCCTCGGCCATGTTCACCGAGTCCTCGAAGCCGACCATCGCGAAGAACGCCAGCGACGTCGCCGTGGAGATCGACAGCAGCAGGCTCTTGTCTTCGGGGGTCTCGAACATCACCACGCGCGAGAAGTCCGCGTTGCCGCCCGCGATCGCCCAGAACCCGATCAGGATCACCATCACCAGACCGCTGAGTTCGACCAGGGTCAGCACGACGTTCGTCTTCACGCTCTCGCTGACACCGCGGAAGTTGATCGCCATGACGGCGAGCATGAAGCCCATCGCGATGAGCATCACCACACTGTTCGGCAGTTCCAGCCCGAAGCCGACGCCGAGGTTCGCCGCGAACGCCCGCGATGCCGTCGACGCCGAGGTGATCCCCGAGCACATCACGATGAACGTGACGATGAACGTGATGAAGTGCACGCCGAAGGCCTTGTGCACGTACAGTGCCGCGCCGGCCGTCTGCGGGTACTTCGTCACGAGTTCCAGGTACGAGAACGCCGTCAGCAGGGCGACCGCGAACGCGATCAGGAAGGGGAGCCACGCCGCTCCACCGACCTCGGCGGCGACCTGACCCGTCAGGGCGTAGACGCCCGTGCCGAGGATGTCCCCGACGATGAACAACAGCAGCAGCTTGGGACCGAGGACGCGGCGCAGCTCGGGCTGCTCGGTCGTCGGACGCTCGGTGTCGGTTGTGGCCATGCACCACACTGTCCACCGTGGCGGCTTCCCTGTCCAGTCTCACAGAGTTCTCGCCGGGCATCGCAACACGCTCGTGTCCTGCGCGAAACGCCCCAGCGGAGAGCCAGGCGTTGCTCGGACCGCGCCGCTAGCATCCGCTGCATGGACGACGAGTCGAACACCACCGAGGAACCGATCGAGTTCGCCGACTTCAACGCGAAGCTGCTGGTGCTCGACGTGCTCTGCTACGACCTCGACGTGCTCGAGCCCTACGACGCCGACGCTGCGGACGAGTCGGACGAGGACATCGACGTCGAGGGGCAGGACGGCCGCGCCCGCGAGTACTACGACGACCTCGACCTGCTGCCCTCGCACCTGGCGCTGGTCTCCGAGCTGACCGTGGACTCCGACCTCGAGGTCCTGCAGGACGTGCACCCCGGGTGGGAGGGCACCGACGACCGCTTCGACCCGCAGAACTGGGACGACGTCGTCGAGCTGCCGGCGCTGCGCACGGTGTACGTCGCCACCCGCCTGCCCCCGCACGTGGCCGAGGCGCTCACCGCCAAGGGCGTGGACATCCAGCCGGCCTGACCTCCGGCGCGCGCCGACGGTCCGGAGTACCCCGGTGGACCGCTGCGGGCTCAGTCGGACAGCGCCGCCAGCTGCTCGGTGAACTGCCGCGCGCCTCCCTGTGCCGGATGTCGCACCGCGACCGCGTCGATGCCCGCACTCGCAAGGGCGCCCTGCGCCTTCCGTCCGACGGCGACGATCCGCGATGCGCCGAGTGCCCGCAGCAACGCCAGCGTCACCGGGGCGCCGTCGCGCACCTCGGACGGACGCGGGGTCCGGTTCGTCAGCCGGTCCGTCCCGACGAACGGGTGGTGCGGGACGATCGCCCACGCGACGGGCAGCGGTCCACGCCACCCCTCGAGCGCCGCGTGCACGACGCGCGACGACGCCTCCCACGGCGCCGTCGGTTCGGGTGGCGTCAGGTACTCGGGCCCGAGTTCCCGCATGCTCGTGAACGGGATGCCCGTGTTCGTCATCCCACGCCACCCGGGGGCCTCGGCCACCAGCAGGGTGTCCGCTCCGGGCCCGACCGTGTCGAGGTACCGCGTCAGGTTCTCGCGGCGCAGCTGACCGTCGGCCGTCGCGACGTCGTAGAGCGCCTCGGCGTCGTCCGCGACCGGGACCGCGTCGAGCGCCGCCCAGAACGGGCCGAGGTCGAGCGTCCGGCCCATCAGTCCCGCCCGAGCACCCGGCGGTACACCCGCTCCAGGCCGGCGGCCGAACGGTCCCAGCTCAGGCGTTCGGCGTGCTCGCGGCCGGCGGCGGACAGGCCGGCGGCGTAGGCGGGTTCGGTCAGGATCCGTTCGATCTCGGCGGCCCACACCTCGGGCGCGCGCGATTCGAGCACCACCCCGGTCTCGCCGTCGACCACGGCCTCGCGGAGGCCACCCGCGGCGGCCGCCACGACCGGCACCCCGGACGCCGAGCCCTCGAGCGCGACGAGTCCGTACGTCTCGGAGTGTGACGGCACGAGCACCGCCGACGACCCGCGGAACAGCAGCGCCAGGTCGGCGCGGGTCTGCGGCCCGATGAACGTGACCCGGTCGGCGACCCCCAGTGAGGTCGCCAGGGCCTGCAGCTCGGCGAGGTGGTCGCCGGCCTCGCTGGACGAGTCCCCGGCGATCACCAGGGTCGGACGGACCGACTCGGAGATCCCGGCGATGGCCTCGATCGCCAGGTCCAGGCCCTTGAGTGGCTGCACCCGCGCCGCGGCGACGACGTAGGGCACCGACGGACGACGAGCGCCGGCGGCAGCGGGACGGAACACCGAGCCGTCGACCCCGGGCGGGACGATCCACAGGCGAGCAGCGTCACCGCCGAGCCGGTCTCGGACGGTGTCGGCCTCGGCCTCGCTGATCACCACGACGGCGTCGGAGTCGCGTGCGAGCATCGCCTCGCCCGCCATCCGACCCGCCGACTCGGGGCGTTCGCCCTCGGACAGTGGCGAGTCGGAGTCGGCCGCGATCGAGTGGAAGGACTGCACGTGCGGGACGCCGCGTTCGCGCGCCACCGGCAGCGTGGCCACGCCGGAGAACCAGTGGTGGGAGTGCAGGACGTCGTAGGTGCCGAGGGCCGCCAGCTCGTGCCGGAACGGCTCGATGAAGGCGTCGTGCTCGCCCTTCGGCACGGGTTCGGCCGGTCCCGCCGACAGGAACCGCAGGCACACGCCCGGCACGAGCGACACGGAGTCGGGCTGGGTGGGCGAGGACCGTCGGGTGATGATCTCGACGTGGTGGCCGCGGTCCGCGAGTGCTTCGGCCTGGTGCCGCACGACGACGTTCATGCCGCCGACCTCGCCGGAGCCGGGTTCGTCGCCGGGGGAGGTGTGCAGCGAGACCAGGCCGATGCGCAGGGGTTCGGGGGCGTCGCTCACGTCTCCAGCCTAGCCGCGGGGCCGCCGCTGCGACCCGCGCGCGGGCGCCACGACGACGGGCTGTCGGCCCAGTTCGTCGACGGCGTCGGACGGGAGGCCCGGGTCGGCTCCCAGCACCTGCACACGCTGGTCGCCGTGTCGCTCCCAGAACGCGGCGGTCCAGGCACACAGGACCCCGTCCAGCAGGTCCTCGCGGTGTTTGTGCGTCGGACCGTGCAACACCGACGGGTCCGCGAGCGCGGCCGTGCGCGGATGGGCATCGAGCACGAGCGGGGGGTCGAGCGGCGTCGTCCGCAGCCGACGGACCAGCTCGTCGAACGCCACGGCACGTCGTGCGCGGGCCTCGGGTGCCGGCAGCGCGGTGTCGAGCCGTTTGTACCGAGGACGTTCGTCGTCGTAGCCGAGCTCTTCGACCCCGACGAGCGTCGTGTACGGGTAGCACTCGAACACCGCCGGTCCGGTCCGCCGCCGCATGGTGTCCGTGTCGCTGACGTACCCGATGCCGAGCGCCGTCAGCCGGGCGAGCACCTGCGCTCCGGCGCTCGCCGCCGAGGCCAGGTTGGTGGGGTTCGCGGCGACCTTCCACCGGCCGTAGCGCTGTCCGACCTGCCGTTCGGCCTCGCGGATCCCGGTCGGGTTCGTCACGACCAGTGACGCGTCCACGCCGATCAGGGTCCGCGGCCCGAGGTGGTCGACCACCCACGCCGTGACGTCGTCGACACCGCGGGCCCACCCGGCGTCGAGCACCCGTCCGTCAGCGTCGAGCGCGGCGAGCCCCGTCTCGTTCGGCGCGCGCCGCTCGGTGCCGAGCCCCCACGCCAGGTCCACTCCGAGGTACGCGCTCACACGCCCATCCTGCCCCGGCTTCGTCCCCGGAGCGCGGAATCCCGTACTGGGGGTGGGGCGGAGACGGAGCATCCCTCATGGTTGAGGCGATCGAGAGGAACCAGGGATGCGCTGGGCAGCACTGACAACGAAGACCAAGGCGACCGTGGTGGTCGTCGTCGCCGGCCTGCTGTGGATCGGGGGCGTCGGGACCGCGGGAGCCGTGGTCGGTGCCGTCGCGACAGCGGCAGGGCCGTCCCAGTCGCACCAGGTCGCTGCCGTCGACGCGACGCACGCACCGACCCCCACGCCCACTCCCACTCCCACTCCCACTCCGGTGGTCACCGTCTCCGAGGCGACGACCGTCTCGCCGGTGCCGTTCGAGCGCACCACCGTGGACGACCCGGCACTGCCGAAGGGGCAGACCCAGCTGCGGACCACCGGTGTCGACGGCGAACTGACCACCACCTGGCGCATCACGACGACCGACGGTGTCGAGACGGCGCGCGACGAGGTGGACAAGACGGTCACGACGCCTCCGGTCGCCGAGGTCACCGCGATCGGTTCGTACGTCGCGCCGGTACCCGCACCCGCGCCCGTGGAACAGGCTGCCCCTGCGCAGCAAGCCCCCGCCGCGCCGGCTCCCGCCGCGATCACCCCGGGAGCGTTCTGCGCCGACGCGCAGAACGGGTCCGTCGCGCAGGCCGCCAACGGTCGTTCGTACCAGTGCGGCGGCAAGGGGCCGGACGCGAGCGGCCACCTGCACTGGAACACGATGTGATCCTCGGACGACCCCGAGTAGGTTCCCCTGCATGGCGAGTGAAGCGACGACGCTGACGGTGCCCGGCCCGGACGGCGACCGCGAGGTCCGGATCAGCAGTCCATCGCGCGTGCTGTGGCCCGACGCGGGCATCACCAAGCTCGACCTGGCGCAGTACCTGGTCGACGTGGGCGGCCCGTTCGTCCGCGCGAACGGCGACCGTCCCCTGTCCCTGCAACGGTTCCCGGGCGGGGTCGACGGCGAGCAGTTCTTCTCGAAGAACCCGCCCAAGGGGGCGCCCGAGTACGTGCGCTCGGTGACGGTGACCTACCCGAGCGGCCGGAAGCACCCGCAGCTGGTGCTCGACGAACCGGCCGTGGCGGTGTGGGCAGCGCAGATGAACACCGTCGTGTTCCACCCCTGGGCCTCCCGTGCCACGGACAGCGACCATCCGGACCAGCTCCGCATCGACCTGGACCCGCAGCCGGGAACCGACTTCCACGACGCCGTCCCCGCGGCCGAAGCACTGCGGAAGGTGCTGGACGAGGTCGGTCTGACCGCGTGGATCAAGACGAGCGGCAACCGCGGCCTGCACGTGTTCGCCCCGATCGTGCCCGAGCACGAGTTCCTCGACGTCCGTCACGCCGTGATCGCAGCAGCCCGTGAACTCGAACGGCGGATGCCCGACCAGGTCACGACCGCTTGGTGGAAGGAGGAGCGCGGACAGCGCGTCTTCGTCGACTTCAACCAGGCGAACCGCGACCGCACGATGGCCGGCGCGTACAGCCCGCGTGCCCTGGCGCACGCCGCGGTGTCGACGCCGATCCGGTGGGACGAACTCGCAGATGCCGACCCGACGACCTTCACGGTGCTGACGGTGCCCCGTCGTCTGCGCGAGCACGGCGACCCGTGGGAGACCATGGGGGAGCAGCCCGGGTCGATCGCGCCACTGCTGGCGTGGTGGGAGCGGGACCTGGAGAACGGACTGGGGGAGCTGCCCTTCCCGCCGGACTTCCCGAAGATGCCGGGCGAACCGCCGCGCGTCCAGCCCTCGCGGGCGAAGCGGCCAGCGACGGAACAGCCGGCAGCCGACTAGAGCGTCGGGCGGTCCGGACGACGGTCGGAGTCGTCGACGCGCTTGGTGTGCGTCGGCAGGTCGACCGTGGCGGTGTGCAGCCGGTTCAGCCGCGACCACGTGCCGCGGTTGGCGGGGGAGATGCCGTCGACGACGATCATGCGCCGAGTCCCATCGTGACGAGTGCGAGGGCCGTCGCGGTCACGCCGACGATGCCGCTGATGACCGCACTGATCTGCAGTGCCCGCTGGTGCCGCGCTTCGCGCACCTCGGTGAAGGGGTGCCGCTGCGAGTGTCGAACGAGGGTTGCGTGGCTCATGTCGATCCGCTCCGATCCGGTCGACACTCGTCCGTGGTGCCGATGGATCGATCGTTCCACGGGGTCACTAGTTTGTCTAACTAGATTCGAGAAACGGACACGAACTGGGGTCAGGACAGCACTTTCCGGAGGTCGTACGCGCTCGGAACCTCGAGCTGGTCGAACCCGCACGACGCAGCGTCGCGATCCGGGCGCCACCGTTCGAACTGCACGGTGTGCCGGAACCGATCGCCCTCCATCTGGTCGTACCGCACCTCGAGCACCACCGTCGGCTCCAGCCGGACGAACGACGTGTCGCGACCCGACGAGAACCGCGACCGTTCCCCGGCACCGGTGACGGGCCTCCCGTCCGCATCGCGGACCACCGCTGCGTCGAGTTCGTCGACCAACGCGAGCCGCCGTTCGTCGGAGAACGCCGACACGCCCCCCACCTGGCGGAGCTCGCCGTCGTCGCCGTACAGCCCAACCAGCAGCGACCCGACCCCGCTACCGCTCTTGTGCACGCGGTACCCGATCGCGACGACGTCGGCGGTGCGGTGGTGCTTGATCTTGAGCATCGTGCGCTTGCCGGGCTCGTAGGGGCGCGTCCGCGGCTTCGCGACGACCCCGTCGAGCCCGGCCCCCTCGAACGTCTCGAGCCACGCGCGCGCCTGGTCGACGTCCAGGGTCGTGCGGGTGACGAACAGCGGATCGGCGAAGTCGCTCGCCAGCGCCTCGAGGCGTTCGCGACGCTCGTCGAACGGCAGGTCGACCAGCTCGGACCCGTCCGCCGCCAACAGGTCGAACGCGACGAACTGCGCCGGGGTCTCCGCGCTGAGCTTGGTGATGCGGGACGCGGCGGGGTGGATCCGCTGCGACAGGGCCTCCCAGTCCAGCCGCTCGTGCCCGGGCTCGCCGGTCCGCAGCACGACTTCGCCGTCGAGCACCACCGCGTGGTCCCGACCGCCGAACTGCGCGCGGAACGCCCCGACCAGCTCGGGGAAGTAGCGGGTCAGGGGCTTCGCACCCCGGCTGCCGATCGCGACGTCGTCGCCGTCGACGGTGACGATGCCGCGGAACCCGTCCCACTTCGGTTCGTAGCGCAGCCCACCGGGCACGCTGTCGGGTTCGGGGACGTCGGCGACGGCCTTGGCGAGCATCGGTGCGATCTCCATGCGCCCTGTCTACCCGCCTGCGGCAGGCCGGACTGGAGGATCGGATCGCCGCGGCGACGCCGGTCGCCTGGTTAGGGTGGCCGGGTGCCGACCGTTCCGTCCCCACCGCCCGCAGCCGCGCCTCCGGCACCCGTCAGTCCCGTGCAGGCCCGCGCGCTCGCCGACGGGGTCCTGCCGCCCGTCGAACAGGTGCGTCCGGGTATCTGGACCGTTGCGGTCCCGTTCCGGTTCGGCGTGCCCGACGCCACGCTGGTGTACGTGGTCGAGGGCTCGGACGGCGTGCTCACCGTCATCGACCCGGGCTGGGACGAGGACGGCTCGCTCGACGTGCTGTCCGCCGGGCTGGCGGCGATGGGTCGCGCGGTGTCGGACGTCGGACACGTCGTCGTCACCCACCTGCACGCCGACCACCTCGGAGCCGCTGCGGCACTCCGTCGGGCGTCCGGGGCGCAGGTGGCGATGCACGGGCTCGAGGTCCGGGCGCTCGACGACGAACGCGTCGACGCCGAGCGGCACGAGACGGACATCGCCACGTGGGGGATCCCGGACGACCTGCGCGCCGGCGTCAGCGCTGCCTGGGGCGCCGGCCGGCGGATGGGCCTCGGCGCGACCGAGCGACCGTTCGCCGACGTCCTGCTCGACGACGGCGACGTGCTGCCCGTGGCTGGCCGGACGATCCGGGCGCTGTGGACCCCGGGGCACACGGCGGGACACCTGTGCTTCGTGGACCAGCAGGACGGGCTGTTGTTCACCGGCGACCACGTGTTGCCGCGGATCAACTCGGGCATCGGGCTGGGCGGCCGCACGGACACGAACCCGCTCGGCGACTACCTGGCGTCACTGGCGCGGCTCGACGCGTACGCCACGCTCGAGGTCTGCCCCGGGCACGAGTACCGGTTCCGCGACGTGGTCACCCGGGCCCGGACGCTGGCGCGGCACCGCGAGGAGCGCAGCCGGCACGTCGCCGCGGCCCTCGACGTGCTAGACGCACCGACGCTGTTCGAGGTTGCCTCGCGCGTGCCGTTCAGCGGCGGGATCGAGTCCATGTCCGGGTTCCTGCTGGCGAGTGCCCTGACGCAGACCGCGTTCCACGCCGACCTGCTGGGTCGTGCGGACGAGATCCGCCCCGCCTGAGTCCTGCCACGTTCCTGCGCTCGAAGGGCTGGTGGATGGACCGCATCAAGGGAAGCCACGAGGTGTGGTGTGGGCCCCGCGGCGAGGGGCGACCGGTGCTGCCGCGACACGGCGAGATCAGCCCGGGTGTGGTGCGGCAAGTGGCGAAGCGATTCCCGGATGTCCCCGGGAGCTGGCGATGAACGGAGCGATCATGGCGGTCTACCAGGCACGAGCCCATCGCGAAGGTCGGTGGTGGGCGATCGACATCCCGTCGGTCGACGCCGCGACCCAGGCCCGACGAGTGACCGACGTCGAGTAGATGGCCCGGGAGTGCGTCGCGCTGACCCTCGACGTCCCCGAGGACGACGTCGAGATCGACGTGCGCTTCGTGCTGCCGGGCGACGCCCGCGCGAAGTGGGAGGTGTCGCGTCAGAAGGCCGAAGCGGCACGCACCGAGGCGGCCGAGGCCGCGTCGCTTGCACGCGAGGTCGTCCGAGCGATGCGCGCTGACGGGTACACCTACGCCGAGACCGCGTCCCTGCTCGGTGTCTCGCCCCAGCGCGTCCACCAGCTCGCAACCGCGTCGTGACTGTTCTCGTTCCGGTCTGAGCGGACTGCGCAGCTGGCGAGCTCCCTCCGTCAGACGACGGTGATGGCGAGCCGTTCGAGCGTGGTCTTCGCGTCGTGGAACTCGGCCGCGGCGTGGTCGGCGAGCGGCGCCAGGTCGGGCAGTCGATCGGCGAGCGTCGCGCTGACGGTCACCGGGTACTGCCGCATCCCCAGGGCGCTGGCCAGGATGAGCTCGAGCACGGGCGACCCGTGGTCCCAGTGCTCGGTCGGCGTGCCGGCGTCGTAGGTGCCACCGCGGCTGACGACGGTCACGACGGGACGGCCGGCGAGCGGCTGCACGTCACCGGCCAGCACGCCCGGGACGTGGACGCGGTCGATCCACGCCTTGAGGGTGGACGGCACCGTGTAGTTGTACAGCGGGGCACCGATCACGACGGCGTCGGCGGCGAGCAGTTCGTCGATGACCTGCTGGCGCAGCGCTTCGGCGGACGGGTCCACGGACTCCTCGGCGGTGCGGTCCGTGGCGGCCCAGTGCAGCGCGGAGGTCTCCAGGTGCGGCAGCGGCGATGTGTGCAGATCGCGGCGCACCACCGTGTACTCCGGACCCCGGGCGCGCCAGGCGTCGGCGAACGTGGCGGTCAGGGCGCGCGAGCGGGAGTGCGCGAGATCGGCGGACGAGTCGATGTGCAGCAGGGTGGGCATGTGGCCAACGCTACCGACGCGACGGGGTGCGGGCGGGGAACGAAACGGCCCCGCCGACCCCGGTGACGGGGCTGGCGGGGCCGTGACGGGCCTCCCGGCTAGCGCTGGGTGCGGCGACGGAACGTGCGGAAGCCGATCAGGCCGGCACCCGCGGCGAGCATCGCGATGCCCCACGGCAGCGCGTCCGTGGTGTCCGAGCCGGTGAAGGCGAGCTGGCCCTTCGGCGTGGTCGGGGTGACCGCGGCGACCGGCGCGACGGTCGGGACGACCGTGACCGGGAAGGACACCGAGAGCGCGTCCTCGGCCACCGTCAGCACGTGGGTCGAGGCGTGCGGGAAGGTCACCTTCGTGGCGAAGGAGTCCTCGTCGAAGGCGATCTGGTCCGTGGCGTAGCTGCTCGTGACGGTCGGCTGCGGGGCGTTGCCCTCGTCGTCGTACTGCGTCGTGTCGTTGCCGTACTGGTCGACCGGCGAGCCGTTCACCCAGAGCGAGGCGCCCTGCTTGACGGTGGGCTGTCCGCCGTCGGTGAAGGTCGGTTCCTGATCGAGGTCCGCCGGGAACGAGATGGTGACGATGTGCCCGTCGGGCTCGATGATCCAGGCGTTGGTCGGGTGCACGCCGTCGAAGCTGTCCTCGTTCGACCGGTCGGTCGCCGAGGCCAAGATCCCCACGGCTGCTGCCGGGTCGACGGTGACCTCGACGTACTCGGTCGCTTTCGAGGTGCCGTTGCTGGCGACGACCGTGAAGTCGTACGTGCCGGCGCTGATCAGCGTGCCGGACAGGGTCGCGGTCGCGGGGTCGAAGGTGGCTTCGAACGGCAGGTACGAGTCCGGGGTGTCGTTGTCCGGGTCGACGCTGTCCGGGTCGGTGTAGCCGAGCGCGTACGTGACGTCGCCGCTGCCCTTGGCCACGGTGAAGGTCTCGTCCACCGTGTCACCGGCGGTGACCTCGATTGTGCGCGGGGCGTCGGCCGTCGTGGTGTCGGCGAACGCGACGTCCTCGGTGACGGCGTCGGCGGTCGTCGCGGTGGCGATGTCCCCGGCCGAGTCGGTGACGACGACGCTGATGCGCTTGCCGAGGTCGGCCGAGGTCACCGGGTACGAGCTCTTGTCGGACGCGACGGTCACTCCGTCGTCGGTGGACCACGCGTAGGTGTAGCTGCCGCTCAGCTCGGGGGCGTCGACGCGCAGGGTCTCGCCGACCTTCGCCTCACCCACGATCGCCGCCGCGGACGACGAGGCGGCCTTCGAGGTCGTCGTCGGCGCGGTGGCCTTCGGCGTGCTGGTCGCCGTCGGCGTCGGGGTGCTGGTCGGCGTGGCCGAGCCGTCGGTGGTGCCGGTGCCAGGGCCCGAGCTGGTGCCGTTGCCGGTGGTGTCCGTGCCGGTCGTGCCGGTGCCGGCATCGGTCGTGCTCGTGCCGGCCGTGTCGGTGCCGGTGGTCCCGGTCGTCGGGTCGGTGGTGACGTCGGTCGTGCCGGCGTCGGCCGGCGCGGTGGCGGTGACCGGTTCCGCGGCCGAGGCCGAGCTGGCCGCGAAGACGCCGAGGCCGGTCGTCAGGCCGATGAGTGCGATGGTGGTTCCGACGGCGCAGGCGCGTCGGACGCCGGAGGTGCTGCGGTGCACGGGTTCCCCCAGGGGTCAGGTCCGGTCGGATGCCGGATCATAAGAATCAGCCGAGAATCTCCGGCGTGATCGGAGCGTAGCGGGTAGCGCGGTCGACACGATGGCGGCGGCGCGGATTGTGACCCGGGTTGGGGGTCTGTGCGCTCTCACGCACCGGAGCAGGCGCCGATCGGCGTGCTCCGGCGCGGGAACCGGTCAGGCGCGGCGGCGACGCAGGCGGTGCAGCAGCAGCATGCCGCCGGCTCCGAGCAGTCCGAGCGCCCAGGCGAGCGGCCCGGTCTCGTCGGCTCCCGTGAAGGCCAGCTGGCCGGTCGGGGTACGCGGTGTCGTCGAGCCGGCCGTCGGCGCCGCTGCGGTCAGCGGGTCGACCTCGACCGAGAAGGTCCGGGTGAGCGATCCGGAACGGGCCGTGATGACGTGGGTGCTGGCGTGCGCGAAGCGCAGCGTGACCGCGTCGGTGCTGGCGGTCGGCGTGAACGTGTCGCCTCCCACCGACGACGACCAGGTCAGGTCGTCGAGCCCCGGGACGACGTTGCCCTGCTGGTCGAACCCGAGCGCGTCGAGTTCGAGCGACCCGTCCTGACGCACGCGGATCGGCGTGGCAGGGTCGCCGGACTGGACCTCCGGGGAGTCGCTGTACGTCACCGTGCCGTCCGCAGCGATCGACCAGGTCGGCGCGGTAGTCGCGGTGCCCTGCCCACGGACCACCACCACCAACGCAGTGGCGGCCTCGGTCGCGGCGGGCGTCGCCGTCGGTGCGGCCGGTGCCCCCGTCGACACGGCCACCGGCGTCGCTGCGGGTTCCGGCAGCGTGGTGGGGGTCGCGGTGGGTGTCGCGTCGGCCGTCGGTGTCGGCGTCGGCGTCGGCGTCGGTGCGGCTGCGCGGTCCGTGTCCGTGCCCGTCGTCGCGGCGGCGGCGGTGGTGTCGGCGGCGGGCGGAGCGGCGTGCGCGGGAGCCGGCACGACGGTGACAGTGGTGCTGGGCGCCGCGGTGTCGGCGTTCGCCGCGGTCGCCCCGAAGCCGAGCGTGGTCGCTCCGACGGCGACCAGGACGGCCGTGGTGACCGTGCAGCGACGGAGCGAGTGAGTGGTGGTCGTGAACAAGGTGTCCCCCCGAGGAACGAGATCCGAGATCGAGCACGCGGGTCGGTGCTGCGGTCCGATCGTAGGACTTCGACGGACACGGAAACCGCTGGTCAGGGTCACGATTCCGTTATCGCGGACAGTGTCAGGATCGGGCGTTTCCCGACATGGAGGCCGCCCGCTCGAGGGCGTCGCGGAACGCCGACACGGCCGGGGAGTCCGCGCTCGCCAGGCGCTGCGCGGTGAAGATCGTGCGTCGAGCCGGCACCGGGAGCTCGTGCAGTCGACAGCTGGTGGACCTGCCCGCCCAGACCAGGTCGGGCATCAGCGCCACGGCGTTCCCGGACTCGATCAACCGGATCTGCGCCTGCAGGTCGGCGGTCTCGTAGCGGACGTCCGGCTCGAACCCGGCGCGGCGGCAGGTCTGCTCGGCGAAGTGCCGTGACGCTGCCCCGCGCGGCTCCATCACCCACGGCAGCCCGGCGGCCGAGGCGAGCGAGTCGACCGGCCGCAGCGCGGTCTCGACCGGGGGCAGCGCGAGTCGTACCGGGTCGGTGGTCAGGTCACGGGCGTCCAGGCCGGGGAAGCGTGGTGCCGCGTGCGCCGGGTACCGCTCGGCGACGACCATGTCGAAGTCGCGCGCCCAGGTCTCGTTCAACGCGGTCTCCGGTTCGCGCTGGACCATCTCGACCCGCACGTCGGGGTGCTCGAGTGCCATGGTCCGCAGTGCACTCGGCATGAGCGCGAGCGCCGCCGACTGGAAGACGGCGACCCGGATGCGCCCCTGCACGGTGGTCAGGGTCGACTCGACGGACGCCTGTGCACGCTCGAGGGTGTCGAGCACGTCGCCCGCGGCAGCCACCAGCACCTCGGCCTGCGGGGTGAGCTGCAGACGCCGTCCGGCCTTGCGGAGCAGCTGCACGCCGGCCTCGCGTTCGAGCACGCCGAGCTGCTGCGACACCGCCGAGGGTGTCAGGTTGAGCGCCTCGGCAACGGCCGCGACGGTCCCGCGGATCGACAGCTCACGCAGGAGCACCAGGCGTCGAACGTCGAGCATGCGCAAAAGCGTAGTTCAACTGAACAGAAAGCGTCAGGAAGAGTTGCTTCCGCTACCGGAACCCCGAGCGACACACTGATCCCATGACCGACGTCCAGCCCCGCAACGACGCGCCTGCCGCGACCACCCCCGACGACCTCGCCGACGCGTCCGTCGCGCTGGTCCGGCAGTGGCTCGCCGAGGCCGAGACGTACCCGGTCGACGGCTCGGCGAAGCAGCTGGCGGGCGTGCTCGCCGACCCGAAGGGCCTGGCGTTCGCCGTCGGGTTCGTCGACGGGGTCGTCCGACCGGAGGACCTCGGCGTCGCCGCTCGCCGCCTCAAGCAGATCGCGCCGGACGCACCCGGCTTCCTGCCCAGCGCGCTCCGCGGTCTGGTGCGGCTGGGTGGCGGACTGGCACCGGGCCTCCCGGGGGTCGTCGTGCCCATCGCCCGACGCGTGCTGCGCACCATGGTCGGCCACCTGATCGTCGACGCCACCGATGCCAAGCTCGGTCCCGCGATCGCGAAGATCAAGCGCGACGGCGTGCGCCTCAACGTCAACCTGCTGGGCGAGGCCGTGCTCGGCGAGCGTGAAGCCGCCCGTCGGCTCGAGGGCACGCACAAGCTGCTCGCGCGCGACGACGTCGACTACGTGTCGATCAAGGTCTCGTCGACCGTGCACCCGCACTCGCCGTGGGCGTTCGAGGCGGCCGTCCAGGACATCGTCGACAAGCTCCGGCCGCTGTTCGAGCGGGCCGCGGCCGCGTCGCCGAACACGTTCATCAACCTCGACATGGAGGAGTTCAAGGACCTCGACCTGACGATCGCGGTCTTCACGCAGCTGCTCGACGAGCCCGCGTTCCAGCAGCTCTCCGCCGGCATCGTCCTGCAGGCCTACCTGCCGGATGCCCTGTCCGCCATGCAGCACCTGCAGGAGTGGTCCGCCGCCCGCCGTGCCCGTGGCGGCGCCGACATCAAGGTCCGCCTGGTCAAGGGCGCGAACCTGCCGATGGAACAGGTCGAGGCGTCCGTGCACGGGTGGCCGCTCGCCACCTGGCACACCAAGCAGGACTCGGACACGAACTACAAGCGCGTGCTCGACTGGGCACTCACCCCGTCGCGCATCGCGAACGTGCGGGTCGGCATCGCCGGTCACAACCTGTTCGACGTCGCCCACGCCTGGCTGCTCGCCGGGCAGCGCGGGGTCCGCGACGGCATCGAGTTCGAGATGCTGCTCGGCATGGCACAGGGGCAGGCCGAGGCCGTCCGCCAGACCGTCGGGTCGCTGCTGCTGTACGTCCCCGTCGTCCATCCGGGGGAGTTCGACGTCGCCATCGCGTACCTCATCCGCCGATTGGAGGAGGGCGCGTCCCAGGACAACTTCATGTCCGCGGTGTTCTCCCTCGCATCGTCGCCGTCCCTGTTCGCACGCGAGGAGTCCCGGTTCCGCGACTCGCTCGAGCCGCTGTCCGCACCCGGCGGGCTGGACGCCCCCGCCTCGCACCGTGTCGCCGACCGGTACGCGGCCGTCGGCCGTCCCACCCCCGGGCACTTCGAGAACACCCCCGACAGCGACCCGTCCGTCGCGGCGGTCCGCTCGTGGGGTGCAGCGATCACGTCGCGGGTCGCGTCGTCGACGCTGGGCGCGTCGGCCGTCCGGGAGGCCCGGGTCGACTCCGCAGCGACGCTCGACACCCTGCTCGGCCGGGTCCGGGCCGCCGGTTCCGTCTGGGGGACCTGGTCCGGTGCCGCGCGCGGCGCGGTGCTGCACGCCGTCGGCGATGCGCTCGAGGCGAACCGTGCGGCGCTCATCGAGGTGATGGCGTCCGAGACCGGCAAGACCATCGACCAGGCCGACCCCGAGGTGTCCGAGGCGGTCGACTTCGCGCACTTCTACGGCGACCTGGCCGCGTCGCTCGACGACGTCGACGGTGCGACGTTCTCGCCCGCTGCCCTGACGCTCGTCGCGCCGCCGTGGAACTTCCCGGTCGCGATCCCCGCCGGATCGACGCTCGCCGCACTCGCCGCCGGGTCGGCCGTCGTGCTGAAGCCCGCGCCCCCGGCCGCCCGGTGTGGTGCGGTGCTGGCTTCGGTGATCGACACGGCCCTCGACGCGATGGGTGCCCCGGCCGACGTCCTGTCGTTCGTGGACGTCGACGAGTCCGCTCTGGGCACGGCCCTGGTGTCCTCGCCGATGGTCGACCGGGTGATCCTGACCGGCGCCTACGAGACGGCCGAACTGTTCCGGTCGTTCCGCCACGACCTGCCGCTGCTGGCCGAGACCTCGGGCAAGAACGCCATCATCGTCACCGCGTCGGCCGACCTCGACCTGGCCGTCAAGGACGTCGTCGCCTCGGCGTTCGGGCACGCGGGACAGAAGTGCTCCGCAGCGTCCCTCGTGGTGCTCGTCGGGTCCGTCGCACGCTCGCGCCGGTTCCACAACCAGCTGATCGACGCGGTGTCGTCGCTGACCGTCGGGTACCCGTCCGACCCGACGTCGCAGATGGGCCCGGTGGTGCAGCCGGCTGCGGGCAAGCTGCTCGACGGCCTGACGCAGCTCGGGGCGGGGGAGTCGTGGGCCGTGCAGCCCCGCAAGCTCGACGACACGGGGCGGCTGTGGAGCCCGGGTGTCCGTGGTGGGGTCCGTCGCGGGTCCGCGTTCCACACGACGGAGTACTTCGGCCCGGTGCTCGGTGTGATGCGCGCCGCGACGCTGGACGAGGCGATCGACATCGTCAACCAGGTCGACTACGGCCTGACCTCGGGCATCCACTCGCTCGACCCGACCGAGATCGGCACGTGGCTGTCCCGCATCGAGGCCGGCAACCTCTACGTGAACCGCGGGATCACCGGTGCGATCGTGCGCCGGCAGCCGTTCGGCGGGTGGAAGAAGTCCGCCGTGGGTGCGGGCACCAAGGCCGGCGGCCTGAACTACCTGGTGGGCCTGGGTTCGTGGTCGTCCGCCGAAGCGCGATCGGGCTCCGCCCCGTCGGCCGCCGTCTCGTCCTTCGTGCGGGCCGCCGGGGTGTCGTCGCCCTCGCTCGACCGCGCGCTGGCCTCCGACGAGCTCGCGTGGACGTCGCTGTTCGGCACTGCGACCGACGTGTCGGCGCTCTCTGCCGAGCGGAACATCGCCCGGTACCTGCCGTACCCGGGGGTGCACGTCCGCCTGGCGTCCGAGCTGCCGGACGACGTCGAGGCGCTGGTGCGTGTCGTCGCCGCGGCCCTGCGTGCCGGCACCACGATCGACGTCTCGTCGGCGGGGTTCGTGCCGCCGGCGGTCGCCGCGCTGCCGAACGTCCGGTCAGTCACCGCGTCCGAGTCCGACGCCGCGTTCGGCGCCCGGGTCGCCGGGGGCCCGTCGACGCGCGTGCGCCTGGCCGGCACGTCGGCTCCCGAACTGGCCGCGGGTGCCTCGGCGCTGTACGCCGCCGTCGATGGTCGCCCGGACGTGGCGGTGTACGCCGAGCCGGTGACCGAGGCCGGGCGCATCGAGCTGCTGCCGTTCCTGCGCGAGCAGGCCGTGTCGATCACCGCGCACCGCTTCGGCACGCCGAACCACCTGACGGACGACCTGATCTGAGTCGCTGGCGGGGCTGCTGCGGCTTCCCCCGTTTCGCACCCCCGTGCGGACATCGCGCCCCGTTCCCTCGGGGCGCGATGTCGTGGCGGGGGTGCGAAGCCGGTCCGGCACGCCGTTGGTCGCCGCCGAGGCCGGCGGTGTCCGGGTTCCGCGTCGGCTCGGGGCGCTCGGAGCGCGTGGGCGTTGGGTCGGACGCATGAGTGAACCGATCGCCCGCCCCTCCGCCCTGGCCCACGTCCGCGTGACCGTGACCGACATCGCCCGCAGCAAGGCCTTCTACCAGCAGCTGCTCGGGTCGGACCCGGTGATCGACTTCAGCGACCAGGTCGACGAGCCGGGTGTCCGCGAGGACCGCACGAAGTTCTACGGCGGCTGCGTGTTCCAGCTCGGCGATCAGGTGTTCGGCCTGCGTCCCGTGGCGCCGACGGGTCAGCGGTTCGACTCCGAGCGGGTCGGGCTCGACCACGTGAGCTTCGTCCTCGGCAGTGTCGACGAGCTGCACCAGGCCGCGACGCGTCTCGACGCCGCGGGTGTCGAGCACGGCCAGGTCACGGACCTGAGCGACGCCGGCATGACGATCCTGTCCGTGCAGGACCCGGACGACATCAACCTGGAGTTCGCCGCCGTCCGCTGACCCCGGCCGGGGATCGCACCCCCGGACGGACATCGCGCCCCGGAGCACCGGGGCGCGATGTCGTCGCGGGGGCGCGACGCGGGCGGCCGGGCGGGGCGCGATGTCGTCGCGGGGGCGCGACGCGCGTCAGGCGTCGACGGCGACCGTCATCGTCTGGGTCACCAGGGTGCGCAGGGCGTCCGGCACGGGGCGCGGACGGCGGGCACCCTCGCGGTCGATGATCACGTGGACGAACTCACCCGTGGCCAGCAGCGCGCCGTCGGACTGGCGGAACAGGCCGAACTCCCACGACAGGCTGGTGTTCCCGAGGCGCTTCGAGCGCATCCCGACCTGGATGACGTCCGGCCACACCGCGGACTCGACGAAGTGGCAGCTCGAGGTCACGAGCACGGCGATCCAGTCCGACGAGAACGGGTCGAGGCCGGCCTGCTCACGGAACCAGTACGTCGCGGCGTTGTCCATCGCGCTGTAGTAGATCGTGTTGTTCACGTGGCCGAACATGTCGTTGTCGTTCCACCGTGTCGGGTAGGTGCGGCGGAAGGGGTACTCGTCGATGGTCATCGGTCTCCGATCGAGGGCGGGGGCAGGGCTGCAGTCGGCCGCAGCACGTACTCGAACGTCGCCCGGGCCCGAGCGGGGTCGGGGGTCTCGCCCGAGATCAGGTCGGCGTACGTGAAGGACTCGGAGATCCGGACGAGCAGCCTCGCGAGTTCGTCAGCGGACAGCGGCGCGGGATCGAACGTACCCGACTCCTGCTCCACGGCGACCAGCTCGGTGACCGCGTGCACGAACCGACTCTGCACGTCGCTGTCCGTCGTCGTGAGCAGCCGCAGTGCCCGTGCGGGTTCTCGGGTCAGGAACACGCGGAAGTACGGCGCCTGGATCAGGTCGGCGGTGAACCGGTCGAGCACGTCGACGATGCGTGCGGCCCCGGTTCCCCGCGCCGAGCGTCGGGCGCTGTCGAGCGTCGGGACCGCGAGCGACCACAGCACCTCGGACAGCAACCGGTCACGGTTGCCCACCCAGCGGAACAGGGACGTCCGGTCGACGCCGAGCGTGGCGGCCAACGCTCCCATGTCGATCCGTGAGCCGGCGATGAAGGTGTGGCGCGCCTGGCGGAAGGCGCGCAGCGCGGTTTCCGACGTGTACACAGATCCCCCCTTGCAACGTTTTCCAGAATGATGCATCGTAGTGGATATGTCAACGTCCATCGCCCTGCCTGCCCTGCTCGAGTCGGACTTCTACGGGTTCGCCCAGCAGCTGACCGATCAGGAGCGCGAGTCGATCGGACGGGTGCGCGAGTACCTCGAGCGCGAGGTCGCTCCGATCGCCGACGGGTACTGGGCGCGCGCGGAGTTCCCGATGCAGGTCATCAAGCCGCTCGCTGAACTCGGGATGTACGGTCCGGGTGTGCCGCTGGTACGCCAGTTCGAGAACTCGGCCGTGTACCGCGGGTGGGCAGCGCTCGAACTCGGTCGCGTCGACGCCAGCGTCGCGACGTTCATCGGCGTGCAGTCCGGCCTGGCGATGAACTCCATCGCGGTCGCGGGCAGCGACGAGCAGCAGCAGGAGTGGCTGCCGCGCATGGCCGCCGGCGAGCTGATCGGGGCGTTCGGCCTGACCGAGCCGCTGTCGGGCAGCGACTCCGCAAAGGGGTTGCGCACCACCGCGCGTCGCGAGGGTGACACGTGGGTGCTCGACGGCGAGAAGCGCTGGATCGGCAACGCCACCTTCGCCGACGTCGTCGTCATCTGGGCCAAGGACGTCGCGGACGACCAGGTCAAGGGCTTCCTGGTCACGACCGACACCCCCGGCTTCACAGCCACCAAGATCGAGGACAAGATCGCGCTGCGCAGCGTGCAGAACGCCGACATCGTCATGCAGGGCGTCCGCGTGCCCGAGTCGCGTCGGCTGCAGCGCGCGACGTCGTTCCGCACCACGGCCGAGGTGCTCCGCCTGACGCGCACCGAGGTCGCCTGGCAGGCCGTCGGCATCGCCGTCGGTGCGTACGAGGCAGCGCTCGACTACGCCAAGACCCGCATCCAGTTCGGCAAGCCCATCGCCTCGCACCAGCTCGTGCAGGACCTGCTCGTGAAGTCCATCGCGAACATCACCGCCTCGATCGCGCTGTGCACGCAGGCATCGGCGATGCAGGACGCGGGCGTCGGCGGCGACGAGCACTCCGCGCTGGCCAAGGCGTTCGCGACGGCGAAGATGCGCGAGACCGTCGGCTGGTGTCGCGAGGTGCAGGGTGGCAACGGCATCGTGCTCGACAAGGGCGTCGCCCGGTTCTTCGCGGACTCCGAGGCGATCTACTCGTACGAGGGAACGCGCGAGGTCAACACGCTCATCGTCGGCCGAGCGATCACGGGTCAGGCCGCTTTCGTGTGACGGCCCGGTCCGCCCGGAGACGGACGGACGAGCCGATCGACGGATCGGGCAGCCCCCACAGACCGGGCGTGCGGCGTTTCGGGTCGCCGCACGCCCCCCACCACCACCGCTACCCGAGCAGCTCCGGCCGCTCCCACTCGGCACCGAGCACGTGCTGGCCGAGGAACGCGAACACCGTCTGGTACCAGATGACCGCATGCTGCGGCTGCAGCACCCAGTGGTTCTCGTCCGGGAAGTACAGGAACCGGTGCGGCATCGACCCGTCCTCGGCGGCGTGGTGCTCGGCGAGCTCGGACCACAGGCGCAGCCCCTCGCCGATCGGCACCCGGTAGTCGTGGTCGCCGTGGATGACGAGCATCGGTGACACGATGTCGGCGACGAACCGGTGCGGGTCGTTCTCGCGCATGCCCGACGCGTCGAAGATCGACTGCCAGTACTCGGACGCGTCGGTGGTGCCGGCGAACTGCTCGAGCGCCCACAGGCTGGCGTGCGTGACGATCGCGCGGAACCGGTCGGTGTGCCCCGCGACCCAGTTCGCCATGTACCCGCCGAACGAGCCACCCATCGCCGCGGTGCGGGTCTCGTCGATGTCGGTCCGGGCCTCGACCGCGTCGGTGATCGCCATCAGGTCGGTGTACGGCGCCTGGCCCCACGCGTTCCAGCCCCGGTTGACGAAGTCGAGTCCGTACCCGGTCGACAGGGCCGGATCGGGTAGCAGTACCGCGTAGCCCTGCGCTGCCGCGAGCATCGGCGTCCACCGCCACGACCACTGGTTCCACGAGTTGAGCGGTCCGCCGTGGATCCAGAGCAGCAGCGGGTGCGGTCCGTCGCCCTCGGGCAGTACGAGCCAGCCACGTACCCGGGTGCCGTCCTCGGCCGTCGTCGCGACGTCCTCCAGACGGCCCGGGACCGCCGGCAGGGGAGCGGGCGTCGCGAGCGGGGTCACCCCGTCTGCGTCGATCCGGACCGGGTGCAGTGGCGCCGCCCAGGAGGCCCGGAGCGCGACGACCACGCCGGTCGCCGCCGACACGCGCAGGTTCGAGTACGCCCAGTCGTCGTCCGTCAGCTGCTCGACGGCGCCGCCGTCGAGGGGGATCCGGAAGACCGGCGCGCGGCCGTCCTGGTCGGCGGTGGCGAGCACCGCCTGGTCGTCGGGTGCGAACACCAGCTCGCTCGGCCAGCGGTCCCAGTCGGTCGCGATGCGACGAGCGTCCGACCCGTCGAGCTCGGCCGTCCAGACCTCCTGCGGCTGGGCACCGGCCGGCGTGGACTTGACGGTGCGGACCCAGGCGATCCGCGTGCCGTCGTGGCTCAGGCTCGGCATCTCGTGGTCGATCCCCTGGTCCGCGAACAGCACGGTCCGCGTCCCCGTCGCGACGTCGATGGCCACGACGGCCGCTCGTGCACCGCGGGCCTCGGGGATGCCGACCTGCACGACCAGGGTCCGGCCGTCGGGGGTGAGTCCGCCGCTGACGTGGTCCAGGCTGCGGCCGGGGGACGGGGTGAGGTCGACCGGCGTCGGCAGCGCCGCGGGGTACGGCTGCACAGCGTCGTCGGTGGCACCGGCGGCACCGGCGTCCGCGGCACCGGCGGCGTCCGAGCGGTCGGCGTTGTCGGAGCCGTCGGCGGTCCCCGCGGGTGGGACGTCCAGCGCGTCGTCCCGCAACTGGGCCAGGTCGAGCCCGAGCACGTGCGTCTCGTCCGGGCCCAGGTCGTGGTCCCAGTACCGGACCGGGTACGTCTCGTGCAGGATCGCGTGCACCTTCTTGTCCGTGCGGCGCTTCCGCAGCGCGGCATCGCGCATCACGGCACCGTCCCGGTCACCGGCGGCCGCGGTCGGCAGCAGGTCCGCGGTGAGCGCGACCACGTCGCTGGCGCTCGCCGTCGCGAGGACGCCACCCGCGCCTCCCGGCAGTCGGGTGACCGGACGTGCCTCGCCACCCGCGGCGGGCAGCAGCCAGAGCTGGGCCGCCTCGCCCTCGGGCGCGTCGGCGTCGGGGCGGCCCGAGACGAACAGCAGGTCGCCGGAACGGGTGAACGCGATGCCGGCCTCGCCCTTCGCCGACCGGGTCAGTCGGCGCGCACCCGCGTCACCGCTCGTCGGCACCGTCCAGACAGCGCGCCGGTACGCGGTGCGGTCCGGATCGAGCAGGCTGACGGTCAGCGCGACGTGCGCACCGTCGGGGCTGAGTGCGATGCCGTCGACACGCGGCAGGGCGATGAACTGGTCGAGGTCCGAGAACGGCGTCGTCATGGCCCCACGCTAGCGAGGCCGACGGCACTCACGCCCAGAACGCGGCGATCCCCTCGGCGACGGCGCTGCCCTGCGCGTGACCGGCCTCGGCCGACGGACGCTGCGTGGACAGGGCGAGCGAGTTCGTGCCGAAGGCCTGCATCGCCGCACTGTCCGCCACGACGACCTCGACGCTCGACCCACCCGCGCGCAGCGCCTCGACCGACTGGTCGAGCCAGGGTCCGAGCGGCGACGGTGCCTCGGGGCCGCAGGCGAGCACGAGGACCCGCTCGTACCCGGCCGCGACGTCGGCGTTCGTCGCGGAGCGCATCCCGCCGTCGATGTACGGACGGCCCTCGATCTGGACCGGGGACCACACGACGGGGACCGAGCAGCTCGACGCCACGGCACGGGGGAGCGGGATGCCGTCGGCCGCGGTCAGCACGCGGAAGGTGCCGTCGACGGCGTCGATCGCGGTGACGCCGAGGGGTCGTTCCGGCCACGCGCTCGAGGGCAGCATCTCGGTGAACGTCTCGACACGCTCGTCGTCCGTCTGACCCGTCGTGACCTGCTGCGCCAGGTGTCCGAGCCGCGCGCGGGCGTCCTGCTCCGAGGTGGCGCCGGCGAGGGCCTGCCCGATCTGCTGCTGCACGAGCTCGGCGTCGATCCGGGCGGGTTCCTCGTACGTGGTCGGGGCCGGGGCGCTCTGCTGTGCGAAGGCGTCCGCGATCCCACCCTGCCGCAGGAGCGTGCCGACGACGCTGCCGGCACTGGTCCCCACCACCAGGTCGGCCGCATCGAGGTCGACGCCCGCGTCCTGGAACGCGGACAGCACACCGAGCTCCCAGGCGATGCCGGCGACCCCGCCGCCTCCGAGGACGATCGCGCGGGTACCGGCGGCTGGCGTGGCAGGTTGGCTCATGCACCATGTCTACCAAGAGCCACCGATGCCCGGGTCACCGTGCGGCAGCAGCCCCCAGCGCGCGCAGCTTCTGCCCGAGCTCGAACCGCTTCTGGTCACGCAGGTGCACCAGGTAGTCGGCGCTGACCAGCGCATGCAACAGCCGGTACGCGGTCGGCAGCGGGTAGCCCGTCGCCTCGGCGACCTCCTTGGCGGTGGCACCGCCGCGGTCGGCCACCACCTCGAGGATCGCGAGGGTCTTCTCGACCGTCTGCACCGTGCCGGTGGGTGGGTCCGGACGGGAGGCTCGGGTCGGCTCCGACGGATCGTCACTGATGCGCATCCTGCGATGGTCCCCGCATCGGGTCGCGTTGGCAATGGTGGATCGAGGGTGCGCTGCCCGCGCCGGGTGCGCTGTGCACGCCCGGGTGCGCCGGGTGCCGCTGGGGCGTCGGTGGTCGCCCCTAGCGTCGAGGCGTGGGTCAGGGGAACGAGCGGGTGCGCGGCAGGCGGTACGGCGACGTCGTGCTGCCGATCGTCGCGGCAGCGCTTCCGACGGCGGTGTTCCAGCTGCCCAACCTGGTCGGGGTGCCCGTCGAGCGTGCCGTGGTCGTCGTCGTGGCGTTGACGGTGTTCGCCGCGGTCGTCCTCTGGCAGGTGGTCCGCGCCCGCCGCACGGCAGCGGCCCGTCGTCGTGCCGAGGACACGGGTGCCGCCGCGCTCGCCGCGTACGAGGTCGCCGTGCAGTACGGCTTCGGGCAGATCGCCACGCGGCTCACCCGCTTCGCGGCACACGACCATCCCACCCGCCGCTCCGAGCTCGGGGCGTTCGCCGATCGGGCTGCCGCGGCACTGGCGTTCTACCTGCTGCCGCACGTACCCGACGTCCGCGCCAACGTGTACCTGCTGTCGCCGGCGCTCGACGCGCTCGAGCCCATCGGCCACGGCGGTGCCGACGACACCGCGGGCACCTTCCGCGCGGGCACGCCCTACGGCGACCGCAACCTCGAGTGGGTGCTGGCGGGTGGGCCGCCGCGCGTGGTCGGCGACCGTGAGTCCGACGTCGACGCCGCGGACGACGCTCCGGACTTCGACCCGCGCTACCGCTCGTACGTCGCGGTGGTCATCCGAGGTGAGGGGTACTCGTTCGGCATGCTCACGGTCGACTGCCCGACGCCGGGTGCGTTCGCCGACCTCGACGTCCGCAACGTCGACGTCGTCGCGCAGTACGTCGCGGTGGCGTGCACGCTGGCCTTCCCGGTGCGCGAGCACGAGCGGCAGCGCACGCCGTGACCACTGTCGGTCCGCGGTCGTACCCTGGCGCCATGACGAGCGTGCACCCGGGTCCGTTCTCGTTCGGCCGTGCGCCGATCCGGTCGGCCGCGCGCCGGGCCGAGGCCACCGACGCTGCTGAGGTGTCCGACGCCGACTACGACGACCCCGCGGTCGTCGCCGCCAACCTCGAGCGAGCGCTCCGGGCGGCACGGGCACGGCTGACGCTCCGCCCGGGGCGTCGTCGCTGACGCTGCCGAGCGCACCCAGCCGCGCGCCGTCGCTCTGCCGAACGCCGCCGCCGTGTCTTCGCGTCGCGCCCCCGCACGCACATCGCGCCCCGTGGAAACGGGGCGCGATGTCGTTGCGGGGGTGCGACGGGCGTGGTCTGCGACCAGCAGCCCGTCCCTACGCCTGGGTCACGTCGATCAGGACCTTGCCGACGGTGTCGTTCTCGACGGCGTCGTGCGCGGCAGCCGTGTCGGCCAGGTCGAAACGGGTGAGCGGCAGGCCCGCGTCCTCGCCCACGGGCAGGACGCCGTCGTGCAGCGCCTCGGTGATGTCCTCGGCCGCGGCGGCCAGGGCCTCGTCGCCGATCGTGTAGAGCAGCAGGAACTGGTAGCGGGCGTTCACGCTCATGTTCGGGCGGATCGGCAACGAGGCCGCATCCCCTCCGTTGTTCGCGTAGATCGACACCACGCCGTGGTTCGCCAGTACCTCGGCGACCAGGTCGGCGTTCTGCGGGATCGACACCTCGACGACGATGTCGACGCCGTCGGGTGCGATCGCTCGGATCTGGTCGGCAGCGTCGCCTGAGCGGTAGTTCACCGTGTGGTGCGCACCGGCCGCGGTGGCCAGAACGGCCTTGGCATCGGAGCTGATCGTCGAGATCACCGTGGCACCCGCCCACCGGGCGAGCTGGATGGCAGCGTGGCCGACTGCGCCCGCGCCGCCCGCGACCAGGACCGTCATGCCGTCGAGCGCCCCGGGTCCCAGGCGCGCGGGTCCCTCTTCGTGTGTGGTGAGCGCGCGGTGGGCGGTCATCGCGGGGACCCCGAGCGAGGCGCCGACGTCGAACGAGGTGTCGTCCGGTAGGGGCACGACGCGCGAGGCCGGCACGACCGTGTGCTCCTGCGCGGTGCCGGTCGGACGCGATGCCGCGGCCATGAACAGCCACACGCGGTCTCCCACGGCGAACTCGTCGACGCCCGGGCCTACGGCGTCCACGACACCCGCGCCGTCCTGGTTCGGGGTGATCTCCGGGAAGGGCAGTCCGTCGCCGTAGGTGCCGCCGGCGCGGGCCTTCCAGTCGGTCGGGTTCACGCCGGAGACGACCACACGCACGCGCACCTCGCCGGCAGCGGGCTCCGGCAGGTCACGGTCCACGAGGGAGAGGACGGACGAGTCACCGGGCTGGGAGTAGACGATCGATCGCATGTCTCCACGCAACCACCAGCGCGGCCGGTCGATTCCAGGGACCGGTCAGTTTGCGGCGTCGTACTGCTCGCGTGCGGCGGCGACCGAGGGCATGTGCGTCGTCGCCCAGTCCTCGAGCGGCTGCAGCACCGTACGGAGCGACCGGCCGGCGTCGGTGAGCGCGTACTCGACGTGCGGGGGGATCTCGGGGAACACCGTGCGGGTGACGAGCCCGTCGCGTTCGAGGGCCCGGAGCGTCTGCGTCAGCATCTTCTGCGACACGCCCTGCACCGCCGCTGCGATCGCGGAGTACCGATGGGGGCCGGACGCCAGCGTGCCGATCGTCAGCACGCTCCACCGGTCACCGATCCGGTCGAGCAACTGTCGCGACGGGCAGTCGGCCGCGTACGGGCTGTACTCGAGGGCACTCATGGACACTCCTGACGCGCGACGGCGGGACGAACGGGACGAACTGAGCCAAATGGCACGCACCACGAGGTGCCTACTTACTCAAAGAGAGTAACACCCCTAGAGTGAGTCAGGACAGACCGCACCACCACGAGAGGAACACGCATGAGCACCATCGTCGTCTTCGGAGGCACCGGTTACGCCGGCTCCGCCATCACCCACGAGGCACTCTCGCGCGGCCACCAGGTCGTCGCCGTCGCCCGTGACACCTCCAAGCTCGACCCGGCCGACGGCCTGACCCTGGCCCAGGGCGACGCGTTCGACGCGGCCTTCGTCACCGAGGTCACCAAGGACGCCGACGTCGTCGTGGTGTCCCTGCACGCCGTGCAGGCCGACGGCAGCGAGCTGAAGGACAAGTTCCAGCACTTCGTCGACGCTGCCGCTGCGGCCGGCGCACGCCTGGGCATCGTCGGGGGTGCGGGCTCGCTGCTGGTCGCCGAGGGCGGCCCCGCGCTGTTCGACACCGCCGAGTTCCCGGACGCCTTCAAGGCCGAGGCGAAGAGCCACGCGCAGGTCCTCGAGGCGCTGCGCTCCAGTGGCACCGACGTCGACTGGTTCTACGTCAGCCCGGCGGCGGCCTTCGGCGGCTACAACCCCGGCGAGCGTCGGGGTACGTACCGCACGTCGGACGACGTCCTGCTGACCGACGCCGACGGCAACTCGGACATCTCCGGTGCCGACTACGCCATCGCGTTCGTCGACGAGGTCGAGCGTCCGGCGCACCACCAGGCGCGCTTCGGCGTCGCGTACTGATCCACCGCGGCAGATCCCACCCCTGAACGAGCATCGCGCCCTGTCCCGACGGGGCGCGATGCTCGTGGCGGGGTGCGACGCGCAGATGGTGACCACCATCGGACGGGAGGCCCGGTGCCAGCTGGCACCGGGCCTCCCGTCCGTCAGCGGTGCACGTCGAGCGCCGTCAGCGGCCTGCGTCGATCGCCGTCAGCGGTGCCCGACGATCGCCGGCAGCGGCACGTGGTGCCGCACCCGCACGCCCAGGTGGAAGCCTCCGCGTCGGGCGAGCACCACGCCGATCACGGCCGCGGCGGCGGCCGGCACCCCGCCAGCGACCATCATCCCGACGTGGGCGCCGAAGTGGTCGACGACCTGGCCCATCAGCGGCCCGCCGATGGCCTGCCCGCCCAGCAGCACCAGGATGTACAGCGACATCACCCGACCGCGGATCGCGATGTTCGAGGACAGCTGCACGAGCGAGTTCGACGCCGTCATGAACAGCAGCTGCGACATGCCGACCGCGACGAGCATCACGGTGAACGGCGCGATGACGGGGATGCTGCCGCTGACGACCAGCAGGATCCCGGTCCAGAACACCCCGCCGACGATCGTGCGCAGCCGGACCACCGCGCGCCGGGTCGACAGCAGCGCTCCGACCAGGGCGCCGACCGCGACCGCGGAGTTGAACAGGCCGTACCCGCCGGCACCGACGTCGTAGACCTTCGAGGCGAAGGCGGACAGCAGCACCGGCATCGTCAGGGCGAAGACGGAGAAGAACGCGACCAGGATGACCGGCACGATGATCGTGGGCTTGCCGACGGCGTAGCGCAGCCCCTCGACGAGCTGGCCCTTGCCGCGGGGGGCCGCCGGCGTTCGGTGCAGCTCCGAGGTCCTCAGGAACCCGAGCGTGACGACGACCGCGACGCAGGCCACGGCGTTCACGCCGAACGACCACCCGGCACCGACGGCCACCAGCAGCGCACCGGACAGCGCCGGGCCGATCATGCCGCCCAGCTGGAACACCGACGAGTTCACGCTGATGGCGTTCCGCAGGTGCTCGTGACCGACGATCTCAGTGACGAAGACCTGGCGGGCGGGATTGTCGATCACGGTGACCATGCCCACGACGAACGCGATCGCCCAGATGTGCCACGCCTGCACCACCCCGGTCAGCGTCAGCACCGCGAGCAGCAGCGACAGGACCGCGAAGGCGCCCTGGGTGATCATCATCAGCGCGCGCTTGGAGAACCGGTCGACGATGACGCCGCCGAACAGCCCGAAGAACAGCATCGGGGCGAACTGGCACGCCACGGTAATGCCGACCTGCGCGACGGAGCCCGTCAGCTGCAGCACGAGCCAGTCCTGCGCGATGCGCTGCATCCAGCCCGCGGTCATCGCGACCAGGTTGGTCGCGGTGAACAGCCGGAAGTTCGGCACGGACAGCGCGATCAGGGTGTGGCGCCACGGCGGGCGGGTGGTCTGGATGGGGAGCGGTTCGGTGGGCGGGGGGAGGGTCGTCGGTGACGCGCTCACGGTGCAGGGACTCCGGACGTCGGATGCGGACTGGTACCCCAACGAAACTACGTGACACCGACCCATTCGATCCCCGTATGGTTGCTATCACTCCATTGCGATGTCGAATGAGAGGCACCCGCGTGCTCGATCCCGTCCTGTTGCAGACCTTCCTGGCCGTCGCCGAGACGCAGAGCTTCACGCAGGCCGGCGCCCGACTCGGCATCAGTCAGCCGACCGTGTCGCAACACGTCCGTCGGCTCGAGACCGCGGTGTCGCGCACCCTGGTCGCGCGGGACACCCGGGGCGTCCGCCTGACCGACAACGGCGACGCGATGGCCGGGTTCGCGCGGACGATCCTGGCGGCCCACGCCACCGCGGACGCGTACTTCTCCGGCTCGGCGACCCGCGGGCGACTGCGGTTCGGCGCGGCCGACGACCTGGCGATCACGCAGCTGCCCCGGATCCTGCGGGACTTCCGGCGGCTGCACCCCCAGGTGAACCTCGAGCTGACCGTGAACCAGTCCGCGCCGCTGCTGCGCCGGGTGCACGCGGGGGCGCTCGACCTGGTGTTCATCAAGCAGACCGCGGGCGAATCGGCCGAGGGCACGCGGGTCGCGACGGACCAGATGGTGTGGATGGCGCAGGACGGCATCGTGGTCGAGCGGGACGAGCCGGTGCCGCTCATCGCCTACCAGGCGCCGAGCATCAGCCGACAGATGGCGATCGACGCGCTCGAGGCCGCCGGTCGGACCTGGCGGATCACGTGCAACACCCGCGACGTGAACGGGGTGCTCGCGGCGGTGCGTGCGGGCATCGGCGTGGCGGTGTTCCCGCACTCGCTGATCCCGGCCGACCTGGTGAAGGTGTCGCAGCGGCTCGGGCTGCCCGACCTGCCCGCGGTCGACTACGTGCTCATCGCGAACCCGACCGTGCAGCGCGAGCCGATCGACGCCCTGACGAACGCGATCACGTCCCGCGGCGTCGTCCGCGCGGTCTGACGCGCGCGCGCCCGTCCTCGCCCGCCCCCGCGCGTCCCGTTCGTCGAGAGAAGCGCCAAGAGGAGCGCGGGAGGAGGCGCGCGTCAGGGAGCGAGCGTGGGGACCGTGGCCGTGCCGGTCAGGTCCGGCAGGGTGATACCGGCCATCGGCAGCAGGGCGGTCGCGACGGCCCACAGCAGCACCACGGTGCCGACCGCGCCGAGCACGGCTCCGAGCAGCGCCACCGGACGCTGCCACGTGGCCGCGCGGTCACGCAGTGCGACGGACGAGCACACGATCGCGACCAGGCCGAGCAGCAGCCCGACGGCGTGCACCGTTGCGGGAGCGGTGAACCACCACGCGGCGAGGCCGAGCGTCGCGATCCCCGCGACCGCGCCCAGGGCAGCGGCCGGCGTCGCCCCGAGTGCGCGGGGAGCGTCAGCAGCAGGAGCGGACGGGAGGCCCGGGTCGGCTTCCCCGGCAACGGTCACGTCCGGCAGGTCCGCCGTCGGCAGGTGTCGGGTCACCGTCTCCGGCTGCACCGCGGGTGCGGCCAGGACGGCATCGAACGACCGGTCCGGTGCCACCACGGAGCCGGCCTGCTGGTGGGCGAAGCGTGCGGGCGTGCGGTAGCCGACGGGTCCGGTGGTCTCCGGCTCGGTGCCCTCGACGAGCACGTGTTCGAGTCCGGGGACCGAGAACCGGGGCTGGCCGGTGCGCGGCACGACGGGCCCCTGGTGTGCGGGACCGGCGAGTGCCGGCTCGCGGACGGCGTCGATCGGGGACACCGGCGCGGCGGTCGCGACGACCGGTTCGGCGGACGACGAGCCCAGTGGCGCGGTGTGCAGCGCGGGCGAGGTCGGCGCGGGCGGCAGCGACTCCTGGGACGGCGGGTAGTCCGGCACGACCGCGTGCGGGTCGAGCCGCGGGGCCGGGGCCGGCGTCGCAGAGGACCCGTGTGCCGCACCGGACACGGACGGCGCCGGTGCGGCTGCGGGCGGGGCTTGCGGAGCCGGGGGCTCGGTCGCGGAGGCCTGCGAAGTGGACGCGACCGGGGCCTCCTGGCCGTCGTCGTGGGGGGCCGTCACCCAGGCCGGGACGCTCCGGCGGGGTCGATCGGAATCGGGCATGCGATGCGACGCCACGTGCGCAGCTCCCTCCGTCGGCTGATCCATCGTCAGTTCTATCGGCGGAGGTGCCGGCCCACCCAGCCCCAGTTCCGGGGGCGCGGGCTACGCCATGTCGCGGTAGCGCTTGGCGTCGGCGACGAGCTGCTCGAGCTCCGTCACGTCGGCCGGCTTGCCGTAGCCGGGGGTGTCGCGCTGGATGCGCCAGCCCTCGGCCAGGGCGCCCACGTCGACGGCGTCGAAGCCGAACTCGTCGAGCAGGTCGGACACGACGCGCTTGGCCTGGGCGTCGTCGCCCGCGATCACCAGGGCACGACGGCCCTGGGTGCCGGACGGCGTGCCGGCGGTGGTCAGCTCGGCGGCGCCGATGTGGTTGAAGGCCTTGACGACCTTCGCGCCCCGCAGGTGGTCCTGCAGCAGCTCCGCCGTCGTGGTCGACTCGTCGTCGAGCGCCGCGATGTGTCCGTCGCGCTCGGGGTAGTAGTTGTTCGTGTCGATGACGACCTTGCCGACCAGGGGCTCGACGGGGATCGTCTCGATGGCGGCGAGGGGCGTGGTCACGACGACCAGGTCGCCGGCCGCTGCGGCCTCGTCGCGGGTGACGGCCCGGGCGCGGTCACCCAGTTCGGTGACCAGGTCCTGCAGGGTCTCGGGGCCGCGGGAGTTCGCGATCGCCACGTCGTGGCCGTGCTGCACCGCCAGTCGTGCGAGCTGTGAGCCGATGTGTCCTGCGCCGATGATGCCGATGGTTGTCATGCACGATGCAACTCCGCGCCCCGCGAAGGCATTCCGCGGCATGATGGCGGCATGGCACACGAGTTCCACCACGAGATCGATCGGCAGCGGTACGCGATGTACGTCGACGGTGCACTGGTGAGCGTGCTCGACGAGCGGGAGAACGACGACGCCGTCGCGTTCCCGCACACGGTCACGGTGCCCGCGCACCGGGGTCACGGGTACGCGGCGGAGCTGGTCGCGTTCGCCGTGGCCGACGTCGAACAGCGGACGGACAAGCGCATCGTGCCGATGTGCTGGTTCGTGGCGAAGTGGTTCGACGAACATCCCGACAAGGCAGCACTGCTCACCCGCACCGCCGCGGGCTGAGCCACGACGACAGGACACACCATGCGGCAGATCGTCCCCTTCATCTGGTTCGACGGGCAGGCCGAAGAGGCCGCCACCTTCTACGCGTCGGTCATCCCCGACTCGTCGGTCGACCACGTCGACCGCCTGCCCGACGGGTCGACGCTCGTCGTGCAGTTCCGGCTGCACGGTCAGCCGTACCGGGCGATGAACGCCGGCCCCGGGCACCCGCACTCGGACGCGATCTCGTTCCAGGTCGACGTCGACGACCAGGACGAACTCGACCGCATCTGGGACGCGTTCCTGGCGAACGGAGCGACGCCCTCGATGTGCGGTTGGCTCACCGACGCGTGGGGGGTGTCGTGGCAGGTCACCCCGGCGAACTGGGGCGAGCTGATGAGCGCGGGCGGCGACCCCGAGGCGTCGGCGCGGGCGTTCCAGGCGATGATGCAGATGGTGAAGCTCGACATCCCGACCCTGCAGGCGGCGATCCGCGGCGAGTGACGGCGGCCGTCCCACGCGTCGGTGCGACGGCCGGGACGGGTCGTGGTCGGTCTGACGGTCGAACCGTGACCGCGTGCGCGAAGACGCACGAGCAGGCCGGATCGCGCAGACGACCCCGGTGCGTCGCGGTCTGGTGCGGAGACCCACAGGTATGGTGACCGCCGAGGGAACACGATGGTTGGAGGCACCATGAACCAGCCGAGGCCCGACGTCCGCACCGCCGACATCGGTCGCGCGTACACCGAGCTGTCGCGCATCACCCGGCGAGCGAGCATCCGGGCACGCGGCACCGATGCGGTCCTGAGCATCGTCGACCAGTCGCTCGTCGACTTCGTCGTGCAGCACCCCGGCTGCATGGCGATCGACATCGCGCGCTACCTGCACCTGAACCGCTCGACGATCTCGCGCCAGCTCGCGGGCCTGCTGGCGGCCGGGCTGATCCGCACCACGGACGGTGGCACCGGCAACGCGAAGCCGCTCGAGGCGACCGACGCCGGGTGCGCGGCGCTCGACCGGTCCGTGCAGCTGCACCGGGACGCGCTCGACGAGCGGATCGCGAGCTGGTCCGACGACGACATCGCCCTGCTGGCCGGCCTGCTCGAACGGCTCGGCCAAGCTGACGAGGCGGGCCTGCCGATGCCGCACCGTGACGCGGATGCGGATCCCGACGCGGACGCCGACGCGCACGCGGATCCCGACGCCGACGCGTGAGCACCGCGCTCCTGCTGCTGTCGGACACCCACCTGCCGAAGCGGGCGAAGGACCTGCCCGCGGCACTGTGGGACGACATCGACGCCGCCGACCTGGTCGTGCACGCGGGCGACTGGGTGGACCTGGCGACCCTCGACGCCCTGCAGGCCCGCAGCCGCTCGTTCGTCGGGGTCCGCGGCAACAACGACGGCCCGGAGTTCGACGACCGGCTGCCCGTCGTCGCCCGGGTCACCGTCGAGCGACTGCGGTTCGCCGTCGTGCACGAGACCGGCTCGGCGACCGGGCGGGAACGTCGCGCCGAGGCCGCGTACCCCGACACCGACGTGCTCGTCTTCGGTCACTCCCACATCCCCTGGGACACCGCGGCCCCCGGTGGCCTGCGGCTGCTCAACCCCGGATCACCCACCGACCGTCGTCGTCAGCCGGACCACACCTGGATGCGCTGCACGGTGTCCGACGACGGCGCGCTCGACGTCCGGCTGGTGCGGCTCGCTCCGGGTGCGGCCACGCCGCGCGAGGAACCCTCGCCGAGGTCGTAGGGCATCGCGAAGAACGCCGCCTCCCACGCGGTCGACGTCCGGAAGGCACGCGCCATCCGTCCCCGGACCGCCGGGGTCGACGCCGCGGCCAGCTCCTCGACGTGGTCGGTCGCACTCCGGCTCGCCGCCGCGAACGCCGGGTCGCCGTAGGCGCTGACCCAGTCGGCGAACGGGTGTCCCGCCGCCGGCTGCCCCAGCTGCTCACCGACCCACGCGTACACGCGGAAGCACGGCAACACGGCGGCGGCGAGCACGGCGTCCGAGTCCCGTGCCGCCGCGTCGAGGTGCGCCAGGTAGCCCGCACAGGTCGGGTGCACGCCGTCGTCCGCCCGGGTGCCGCCCAGTCGACGGTGGTGCAGCGCCGCCGCCTCGTCCGCGCACCCCGCCGCTGCCCGGGTCCAGAACGCGGCGGCGTCGCCCGTCGCACCTCGGCCGAGCGCCGCCAGGTGCCGCTCGTACGCCCGCAGGTAGTGCACGTCCTGCGCCAGGTACCCGGCGAACACGGCGTCCTCGAGCGTGCCGTCTCCGAGCGCCCGAAGGAACGGGGAGCGGATCGTGGCGTCGAGCACCTCGTGCACGTCCCGCCACCACGCATCGGTCCACCGGACGACCGGCAGGGCCGCCCGCACGACGGCGCCGTGGTCGATCGGCCCGGCGCCCGTCCCGACGTGCAGGGTGTCCGCTCCGCGCAGTGCGTCGGTCAGCCAGTCCTTCGCGAGCCCCACCGCCACCTCCCAGTCGCCGTGCTGCGCGGCCAGGGTCGCGATCGCGCTGGACAGCGAGCAGCCCGTGCCGTGCGTGTTCGTCGTCGCGACCCGTGCCGCCCGGAACACCCGGACGCTGCCATCGGGTGCCACGAGCACGTCCTCCGAGCTCGGCCCGTCCCCGTGCCCACCTTTCGCCAGCACCAGGACGTCGAACGCGGCGGCCACCACACGGGCGGCGGCCACGGGGTCTGCGTCCGGTGCCGACGGAGCCACGAGCCCCGCCAGCACCGCCAGCTCGGACCAGTTCGGCGTGACCAGGTCCGCGAGCGCGAACAGCTCCGTCACCGCGCGTTCGGCGTCGGGGTCGAGCAGCCGGTCACCGCTCGTGGCGACCATCACCGGGTCGACGACCACGACGGGTGGCCGGTGCGCACGGAGCCACTCGGCGACCTGCCGGACGACGGCGGTCGTGCCGAGCATCCCGATCTTCACGGCGTCCACGACCACGTCGTCCGACACCGCGTCCAGCTGGTCGCGCAGCACCTCGACGCCCGGCACGTGCACCGACCGCACGCCGCGCGTGTTCTGCGCGACCACCGCGGTCACGACCGCCATCCCGTACCCGTCGTGCGCGGCGATCGCCTTCAGGTCGGCCTGCAGCCCGGCGCCGCCGGTCGGGTCGGTCCCGGCGATGCTCAGCACGCGCACCGGCCCGCTCACCGCGCACCCCCGTCGGCCAGGAGGCCCGGCAGCCGTCCGACGCCCACCCGCCCGTCCGGCGCACGGCCGGGTCCGGCACCGCGCCACGCCGACACGAACGCGGCCGCAGCAGCCCCCGGGTCGGCGGCCGCGCAGATGCCCGACACCACGGCGACACCGGCAGCGCCGGCTGCCCGGAGTGGGGCGACGTCGTCGAGCGTCACGCCGCCGATCGCCACGCAGGGCAGCTCCGCCCGGTCGGCGATGCCGGCGAACCCGGCGATCCCGAGCGCCGGCGGGTGGTCGGGCTTGGTCGCCGTGGGGTGCACGACACCGACCCCGAGCAGGTCGACCGTGCCGCGGGGCAGCCGGTCCAGCGCTGTGAGGTGCTCCGGGGTGTTCGCGGTCAGGCCGACCAGCGCCGCCGGGCCGAGCAGGGCACGCGCTGCGGTGACGGGCACGTCCGACTGCCCGAGGTGCACACCGGCGACGCGGTGCCCCGCGTGCCGCGCGGCCAGCACCACGTCGAGCCGGTCGTCGACCACCACCCGCGCGGTGTCGCCGACCGCGTCCGCCACGGCGGCCGTCAGCGCCAGCAGGTCCCGCGCGCTCGCGTCCTTGTCCCGCACCTGCACCGTCCGGACCCCCGCCGACACGGCCGCCCGGACCACGGCGAGCACCCCGTGTCCGTGCCGGTCGCACAGCGTGCCGTCGGTCACCAGGTACACGCCGACCTCCCACGGGTCGTCGGTCCACGCCCCGGTCACGCCGTCGACTCCTCGGTGACCCGGGCGTGCCGGACGACGTCCTCGGCTGTCAGCGCGGCCAACCGGTCGAGGAACAGCGGCTGGAAGGTCCCCGGACCGGCGGCGTCCCGTGCGGCGAGTTCGGCTGCAACGGTGTGCACCGTCGTTCCGGCCACCGCGGCGGCGACCGCATCGCCGTCGGTCACCGCCGTGAACGCGGCGATCACCGCGCCGAGGGCGCACCCGCCACCGGTGATCCGCGTGAGCAGGTCGGTGCCGTTCCCGACCCGGACCAGCGTGCCGGGGCCGCCGGGTGCCCCGGGGCCGACCACCAGGTCGACGGGACCCGAAACAGCCACCGCGCCCACGGTCCTCCCGGCTGCGGCGACCGCCGATCCGCGCGCGTCCTCGGTACCCGCCGTGCTGTCGACCCCGCGCCCACCGGCCGACGTCCCGAGCAGGGCGAGCACCTCGGACGCGTTGCCGCGCAGCACCGTCGGTCGGAGCGCGAGGAGCTCGCGCGCCAGGGCCGTCCGGACCGGCAGCGACCCGACGGCCACCGGGTCCAGGACCCACGGCGTCCCGGCAGTCGTGGCCGCCCTGGCGGCCTCGACCGACGCGGCACGCGGCTCGGCGTGCGGTGTGCCGGTGTTGACCAGCAGGGCGTCGGCGATCCCGGCGAACGGTCCGGCCTCGGTCGGCACGTCGACCATCGCGGCCGAGGCGCCGAGTGCCAGCAGCACGTTCGCGGTGACGTTCTGCACCACCGTGTTCGTGATGCACTGCACCAGGGGACTCCGGGCACGGACGGCCTCGAGCAGTTCGGCGGTGTGCGCAGCCCGTGCGGGCGCAGCGTTCTCCATGGACGATCCCTTCGCGAGTACGAGCTCGAGCAGGTTCGACGGGTGTGATCTCAGCCGCTGGATGCGGCACCCCGTGTCTCTGGGCAGCACCGTACACGACGCCGAGCGACGCATCACGGCCGCGTGCGAGGCGCGTGTGGAAGGGTGGACACGTGCCCGACGTCCTGCCCCCTGGTCCGCCACCCGGTCCCCGCGATCCCGGCGACGCCTGGGCGTACGGACCCGACGGCACCAAGGCGTGGGGACTGTTCGGAGCCGCCGGCCTGCTGGTCGACGACGGCGCCGGCCGCGTGCTGCTGCAGCACCGTGTCGAGTGGAGCCACCACGGCGGCACGTGGGGGATCCCCGGCGGTGCTCGCCACCAGCACGAGGACGCCGTCACCGGAGCGCTCCGCGAGTCCGCGGAAGAAGCGGGGGTGCCCGACGGCGGCGTCGACCTGCGCCACACGGCCGTGCTCGACCTGGGGTTCTGGACCTACACGACCGTCGTCGGCCGCGCTGCCCGTCCGTTCGAGCCGGTCATCGCCGACCGCGAGAGCCTGGCGCTGTCGTGGGTCCCGGTCGCCGAGGTCGACGACCTGCCCCTGCACCCGGGCTTCGGCGCGTCGTGGCCGGCCCTCCGCGCGGTGATCGACGTCACCCCGCACGTGGTCGTCGACGCGGCGAACGTCGTCGGCAGCGTGCCCGACGGCTGGTGGAAGGACCGTGCCGGCGCGGCCACCCGGCTGCTCGACGGGGTGACGGCGCTCGCCGCCTCGGGGCTCCCCGCCGCCGCGCTCGGACTCGGGTTCGACCGGTGGTGGCCGCGCTGGTCCGTGGTGCTCGAGGGTGCTGCACGGGACGCCGACGCCTCCGACGACCGGCCGGACACCGTCGCGGTCGTCCGTGCCGACGGCTCCGGGGACGACGCCGTCGTCGAGACGGCCGCCGCAGCCGTGGCCGCGGGGGCCGCACCGGTCGTCGTGGTGACCGCCGACCGGGGTCTGCGGGCCCGGGTGAGCGCGCTGGGCGACCAGGTCGTGGTCCACGGGCCGAGCTGGTTGCGCGAGCAGCGGTAGCGCGGGCCGACCGAGCGAGCTGTCGGAGCGCACGAGCGGCTGGAGCGTGGGTGCCGCGACGGCCTTGTCCGATCACGGATGGATCGCGACATCGGCGGCACCGAGCCGCTACGCTGACCGACACGTCAGCAGCACGTCAATGACGACGACCGCGACAGGAGGGCTCTCATGGAGCGCATCACCAGGGCAGCGGACCGCGTGCACCGGCCGGCCGGACCGTGGACCCCCACCGTGCACCGCCTGCTCGGGCACCTGCACGAGCAGGGCTTCGTCGCGGCACCGGAACCCATCGCCCTCGGCGACACCCTCGAGACCGTGTCGTTCGTCCCCGGCGTCGCGGGCGAGTACCCGTGGACCGAGGACATCGCCAGCGAGGCCGCGCTCGTCACCAGCGCCCGGCTGCTCCGGCACTACCACGACGCCGCCGCCACGTTCCCGCTCGACGACGCGGTGGACGTCTGGTCGCAGTCCACGCGGTCGCCCGTCGAGACCGTCGTGCACGGGGACTTCGCGCCCTACAACTGCGTGTACGACGGCATCCAGGCCGTCGGCGTCATCGACTTCGACACGGCGCACCCCGGCCCCCGCGTCTGGGACGTCGCCAGCGCGGTCTACCGGTTCGCGCCCTTCACCACCGGGGTGGTCGAAGGCAGTACCGCGCCGTCGCTCGACGAACGCCTGGCCCGCGCGGCGGAGTTCTGCGGCGCGTACGGGCTCGACGCCGAGTCCCGCGCCCGGCTCGCGCCGACGATGGTGGCCTCGATCGTGGCACTCGTGACCACGCTGGAGTCCGAGGCCGCCGCCGGCAACCCGAAGTTCGTCAGCGACCTGCAGCACGGACACGCCGAGCTGTACCGCGCCGACGTCGCCTACCTCGACGAGCACGCCGACGCGATCACCCGCGCGGTCGCCTGAGCACGAGCACCGCACCCGACGGCTCTGTCCCCGTGTCCCCGACCGCCGTGCAGCTGCGCGCGATGCGCCTGGCCGCCCAGCACGTCGGGCACCGGGGCGGGACACCGCTCGATGTCGTGCAGCACCTGCACGCGCTGCAGGGGCAGGACCTCGGCCAGTCCCTGTGGGCCATCGGCGCCCGTGCCCTCGGCGTGACGCGCGCCGACGTCCGTGCCGCGCTCGACCGGGGCGACTTCGTCCGGTCGTGGCCGATGCGCGGGACCCTGCACGTCCTGCACGCCGACACGCTGCGGACGATCCTGTCGCTGACCGCCGAGCGGACCCTGCGCGGACTGACCCGGCGGGCGCGCGAGCTGGAGATCGACGACGCGCTGGTCGGGCGGGCCCGTGACGCCACGATCGCCATGCTGCAGGGCGGGAGGTCCCTCGGTCGCGACGACGTCTTCGCCCGCTGGCGCGACGCGGGCATCGACCCCGCGGGCCAGCGCGGGTACCACCTGCTGCTGCACCTGTCGCAGCAGGGACTCGTCGCGTGGGGACCGACCGGCCGCGTGGGACAGGAGCTCGTCCTGCTCGACGAGTGGGCACCGGCCGGTGAACCCGTGCCCGAGCGTGACGAGGCACTCCGCCGCACACTGGTCGGGTACCTGCGGGGCCGCGGACCGGCGACCGAGTCCGACGCCGCGCACTGGACGAAGCTGCCGCTCGGCGACCTCCGCCGGGCCCGGGCTGCAGCAGGCGACACGATCGAGGACCTCGGCGCGGGACTCCTCGACCTGACCGACCGGCCCGAGCCAGACCCAGCGCAGCTGACCCGCGCGCACCTGCTGCCCGGCTTCGACGAGTACCTGCTCGGGTACGCCGACCGCACGGGCCACCTGGCCCCCGAGCACGCGCACCGGGTCGTCCCCGGCGCCAACGGCATGTTCCTGGCGATGGTCGTGCACCGCGGACAGGTCGTCGGCACCTGGCGCACCACCGAACGCACCCGCGACGTCCGCATCACCGTGACCCCGTTCGCCGCACTGTCCGGCGCGGCCACCCGTGCCGTCGAGGCCGCCGCCGGCCACGTCGGACGGTTCCTCGACCTGCCCGTGGTGCTGCAGGTCCTGGACCCGGCCACCTGACGGTCCGCACCGCTCCCGCAGCGTCGGTGGGACCTCCAGGCAGTCCGCAGCGCGCATGCGGCTGGTCCATACGAACGGTCGGGTACTGTGCCAGGGCCATGACCGACAGCCCGGCCGACGCCACCCCGTACGAAGTCCTCGGCGTCGCCGCGACCGCCGACGACGAGGAACTCCGTCGCGCCTACCGCCGCGCCGCGCGCGAGACCCACCCCGACCTGGGCGGCGACGCCGTCCGGTTCCGCCGCGTGCAGATCGCCTGGGAGCGCGTGGGCACCCCCGCCGCCCGCCGCGCCTACGACACCGGATCCCGGCCCACGTCCGCCCCCACCGCCCCGTCCGGTGGATCGGACTGGAGGACCGGCTCGGCCCGCGACGCCTACGCACCGCCCACGGCACGTCGCGACTCCCGCCCCCGTGCCCGGTCCCACGGACATCCCGGCGGTCGGTCGCGCGAGGTCTTCCTGGCCGCAGAACGCGAGTGGGTGGGGCTGGGCGACCCGATCGACGACCCGTACGACCCGTCGCTGATCCGCTCCGCGCCCCGGTTCATCCGCCGGCTGCTGGGCGAGGCACTCGCCGAAGAGGCGACCGCGTCGATCGTCGCCGACATGGGCATCGGCGTGACCGTCTGGCACGACCTGGACGCCGGGGCCGAGGGCAAGCTCGACCACGTCGTGCTCATGCCGAGCGGGCTCTGGGCGCTCGAGTCCATCGACTGGGGCGGCCCGGTGCGCATCGAGCACGGCGAGGTCGTCGGCGAGACCCTCGAGCCGGGGGAGCGTCCCGTCAAGGAGCTCGTCCGTGCCGCTCGAGCGGTGCAGAAGCAGACCCGCGTGCGGTTCACCGGGCGACTGCTGGTGGTGCCGGACTCGGCCGTCGACGTGGACGTGCAACTCGTCGGTCCGCAGCGCAAGCCGACCGCCTTCGTCGTGCGGCGGAGTGCGCTCGGGCAGGTGCTGAACGGGGTGTGGTCGCCCGAGGGTGCCGTCGACGTGTTCGAGGTCCGCGACCGGCTGCAGCAGACCGTCCGCTTCGTCTGACAGGTCGGGGAGCTGGCGGGTCGGGCGCTCAGTAGCCGCGGAGCTTCTCGAGGTCTCGGCGCTCCCGCTTGCTCGGTCGACCGGCACCGCGCTCGCGCATCGGGACGAACCCGGCCTCTTCGGCGGGCAGCCGCGGCGGCGTCCGGTCGTCCAGGTGCTTCGCCGCCTCGGTCGCACCGACGCGTTTGAGGATGATGCTCTTCACGACGACGATCCGGTCGAACCCGGCCTGTCGCACGCGGACCTCGTCCCCGGGGCCGACGGGCTGCGCGGGCTTCGCGCGTTCGCCGTTCACCTTGACGTGCCCGGCCTTGCACGCGGTCGTGGCGGCGGACCGGGTCTTGGTGATCCGGACCGCCCAGATCCATGCGTCCACCCGGGCCCTGTCCATGTCCCCACCCTAGGCGCGCCGTACCCTCGGGTGCATGGGTGCCGAGGCGCAGGACGTGATCGCACGGGGGCTCGCGCTCGAGCTGCTCGCGGCGGTGCAGGTCGGCGAGCGGGTCGTCGTCCGGGCGCACGACGGCGACGGTGCGCGCGATGCCCTCGGGCAGGTCGCGGTGCGGACGGCGGACGCCGTCACGATCGACACCCGCCGGGGACCCGTGGTGGTGGCCCTGGCGGACGTCGTCGCCGCGAAGCGCGTGCCGCCGCCGCCGGCTCCGCGGACACGGGGGCGCTGAGACACCGCGGCACCGGCACCGGCGCCGCACCGTGCGCGGGTCGGCACCGTGCGAGGTTGGTCGCCGGTGCGAGGTCGATCGGGTGGTGAGGGGAACGTTCCTCGCACGGGCCGGTCGTCCTCGCACCAGCGCGCAGACCGGCACCGCGCGGCGCCAACCCGCCCGACCCCGGCGAGCCGCGACCGACCGGTGCACCCCGCCGTCGTAGCCTCGGCCCATGCCTGTCCCCGTCCCACTCGGCACCGAGGACCGCACCGCACGCCTTGCCCTGCGCCACCCGGACTCCTGGCAGCGCGAGGACACCGCCCAGGCCGACCTGCGCATCACCGGCGACGACGTCGTCCTGACGGTCCGTTCCCGGCCGAGCGACCGTGCGATCGGCGACGAGACAGCCTCGCTGCTCGACCGGCTGCCGGGAGCCGTCGACGGGCTGCTGCTGGTCGGGTGCGACGTGTGGACGAGCGTCGGCGCGCCGGCACGGCTGGTCGAGTACGTCCGGCCGGACACCGGCGGTGACGACGAGGACGGTCACGGGGACATCGCCGGCGCCCACCTGCTCTTCGTGACCGGCCGGCACCGCGTCGACGTGACGGTCGAGCGCCCCCTCGCCCGACTCCAGGCCACCGACGACGTCGTGTTCGCCGTCCTCGAGTCCGTCCGGGCGACCGGGCCCGTCACCGCCCGCGACACCCGCGACCTCGAGGCACTGCCCGTCCCACCCGCACCCACCGAGCTCGCCGGGCCCCGCATCGGCGACGAGGCCCTCGCGACCCTGCAGAGCATGGCCGGCAAGCGCTGGAGCCCGACGCTGTTGCGGTCGGCCGGGGGCCGCGAGCTCGTCGAGGCGGGCCTGGTCGGCCGCTTCGGGACGCTCCCCGCGACCACGCAGGCGCTGCTGGAGCCGTGGAGCGACGACCAGGCACCGACCACCCTCGAACAGCACCTGCCCGACGGGCGCGTGACGCGCCTCCAGGCCTGGTCCGGAACGGTGGTCGACACACCGGACGACCGCGGCTCGGTCCTCGCGCAGCTGTCAGCCGAGCGCGTGCTGCAGACCGCGGCCGGGAGGCTCGGTGTCGGTCCGGCATGGACCTTCCCGTTCCGCACGGGGACGCTGCGGGCCGACCTGGTCGGCCGGCGCCTGGCCGGTGGCGACGACGCACCCGACCTGCCAGCGGAGGTGGCCGATGCCGACCCGCGGCTGGCACGGTTCTGGGCCGCGCCGTGGACGGTGTCGTACCTGCGCCGTCCGGGGAAGCCGCGGCCGGTCACGATCGTCCGGGCCGAGGGCATCGGGTTCGCGCGCGTCGGACGCACGGAAGCCGGCGCCACCGCGTTCGGAGCGGAGTCGCCGGCCAACGTGTACCGGTCGCTGGTGCGGGCGTTCCTGCCCGCTGCTTCCTAGACGGCGGGTCCCGCCGTGAGCGTCACCGTGGTGGTGGTCGATGCGCCGGTGGTGTTGGTGTAACCCACCTGCACCTTGTCACCCACGGACTTGGACTGGATGACCTGGGTCAGCTGGTCCGCGCTCGTGATCGCCGTGCCGTCGATCGAGGTGATCGTGTCGCCGGCCACGAGCCCCGCGTTCGCCGCGCCGGACTCGGCGATGGTGCCGGCCACCGCGACGCCACCGCTGGTCGCCGTGCCGCTGACCTGCACGCCCAGGAACGCGGGCAGGCCGATCGTGATCGTGCCACCGGCCTGGCCGTCGAGGATCTTGTCCGCGATGGACTTCGCCGTCGCGATCGGGATCGCGTAGCCGGTGACGTCCGCCGAGCCCGACGACGCCGCGGTCGCCATGCCGACGACCTCGCCCTCGGAGTCCAGCACCGGACCGCCCGAGTCGCCGGACACGACGTCAGCCGCGAGCTCCATCAGGCCGGTCAGCGACTCGGTGCCCGTGCCGGACTCGCTCTGCACCTGGATGTCCTGGTCGGTCGCGGTGACGCTGCCCTCGGCCGCCACCAGGTTCCCCGTGCCCTCGGCGTTGCCGACGTCGGTGATCGCGTCGCCGGTCTTCGCGCCGCCGTCGTCGTCGAGCGACACGGTCGACAGGCCCGAGGCGCCCTCGAGCTTCAGCACGGCGACGTCGTTGGTGGCGTCGGCGCCGACCACGTCGGCCTTGTACTCCTTGCCGGTCGTCTCGTCGGTGACGGTGATGCTCGTCGCACCCTGGATGACGTGGTTGTTCGTCAGGATCGTGCCGTCGCTGGTCAGGACCATCCCGGTGCCTGCCGCCTGCGACGACGCGTCGTAGTTCAGCACCGTGTTGATCGTGACGACGCCCTTCTTCTGCGCGGCGGTCGCGGCGGTCGCGGGGCTCTGCGTGCTCGTGCCGGAGCTGCCATCGCTGCTGCCGCTCCCGCTGCCGTCACCGGGCACCGTGAAGCCGTTCGTCCCGCTGCCGTCCGACCCGGTGCCGCTGCCCGAGCCCGTGCCGGGCAGGGTCGTGGTGCCCTGCGACTGGCTCGAGGTGGTCTGGGTGCCGTGCGACGACAGACCCAGTGCGGTGCCACCGGCAGCGCCGACGATCGCCAGTGCGGCGATGCCCGAGCCGATCATCAGGCCCAGACGGCGCTTCTTCGTGCCGGGCTGCGTGCCGAACGCGCCGCTCCAGCCCTGCGGGGCGTGCGCGCCGCCGTACGGTGCGCCGGCGTGCTCGCCGTGCTGCGCCGCGTGGGCCCAGGTGTGCGTGCCGGCCAGCGCCGGGCTGCCGATCAGGTACGGGCCGCGGCCGTCGGCAGCGTAGGCGTACGGGCCGGAACCATCGGGAGCGTAGAGGTACGGACCGGAGCCGTCGAAGGCGTAGGCGGGGCGGAGCGTCGACGCGTCCGCGTGCGGGGCCTCCCACGTGGAGCGGGGTGCGGCGTCCTGTGCGTCGATCGGCGTGGTGCCCGGTTCGGCGTCGGGGTTCGGGGTCTCGTTCATCGGTGCTCTCCGGTCGCTCTCGACGTCCCGGTCGGGCGTCGATGGGTACGAGTACAGGCCTCGAACCCATGACGGAGCTATGAACGGGCCCTGCGCCTGCTCATGACTCGCTCGGCGATCACCGAACGGGTGTCCACGTTAGGGTTGCCTCACCCCTCATGCGTTCCCCGTCGCCTGCGCCACCGGCGCCCAGTTCCGTGCCACGACTCGTCGGCGCGACCGTCCTCGCGGTCGTCGTCCTCGGGGTCGCGGTGGCGTTGAGCGTCGCGTTCGGGTCACGGCCGATCCCGCTCGGCACGGTGTTCGACGCAGTCCTGCACCCCGGCCGGAACGACGAGGTCGGGCTCATCGTCATCGGCAACCGCATCCCGCGCACCGTCGTCGGGTTGCTCGCCGGGGCGGCCCTCGGCGTCGCCGGAGCCGTCATGCAGGGCGTGACGCGGAACCCGCTCGCCGACCCGAGCATCCTCGGCATCAACTCGGGAGCAGCCCTGGCCGTGGTCACCGGCATCGCGGTGTTCGGCATCAGCGGGACCGCCGCCTACCTGCCCTTCGCGTTCGCCGGCGCCGGGCTGGCGGCGCTGCTGGTCTACGGCATAGCTGCCGTCGCCCGGCGCGGGCTCACCCCCGTCGGGCTCGCCCTGTCCGGAGCGGTCGTCGCCGCGGCCCTGGCCTCGGTCACGACCGCGGTCCTCGTGACGAGCCAGAGCCTGCTCGACCAGCTGCGCTTCTGGCAGGTCGGCGCGCTGGCGGGCGGTGACCTGGGCACCGCCGGCGTCGTCACCGTCCCGGTGCTCGTCGGGCTCGTCCTGGCGATCGCACTCGGTCGCTCGCTCAACACGCTGGCACTCGGGGACGAGCTCGCGGCCTCGCTCGGGCAGCGGGTCGTGCTGGTCCGCGCCGTCGGGGGACTCGTCACCGTGCTGCTCGCCGGGTCGGCCGTCGCCGCTGCGGGGCCCATCGCCTTCATCGGCCTGGCGGTGCCTCATGCCGTCCGTCGCCTGAGCGGCCCCGACAACCGCTGGACGATCCTGCTGTCGGCGGTCGTCGCACCGGCGCTGCTGCTCGTCGCCGACGTCATCGGCCGGGTCGTGGCGTACCCGGGGGAGCTGCAGGTCGGCATCGTGACCGCGCTCCTCGGCGCGCCGGTGTTCATCGCGCTCGTGCGGTCCAAGGCGGTGCGCGGACTGTGAGGACGCGCACGGTCGGCGTCCGGCGAGAACTCGTGGTGCTCGGAGCGCTGCTCGTGGTGCTCGTCGCGCTGGTCCTGGTCGGACTGGGCGTCGGCGAGATCCCGCTCGCGCCCACCCAGGTCGTCGCGGCGCTGGTGGGACACGGCGACACGGTGTCGGACTTCGTGATCGGCCAGCTCCGCGGCCCCCGGACCCTGGCGGCACTGCTGGTCGGTGCGTGCCTGGGCGTCGCGGGGGCGATCGTGCAGAGCGTGGTCCGCAACCCGATCGCGAGCCCGGACGTCATCGGCATCACCTCGGGCGCCAGTGCGTCCGGACTGACGGCCATCGTGCTGTTCGGGGCGTCCGGCACCAGCCTGTTCGCGACCGTCGTCGTCGGTGCGCTCGTGGTCTCGGCCGTGATCGCCGCACTCGCCTGGCGTCGCGGCATCACCGGCAACCGGGTCGTCCTGGTCGGCATCGGTGTCGCGGCGATGTGCCTCAGCGTGACGGGGTGGCTGCTGACGAGCGGTTCCGTGCAACAGGCCGGCACCGCGTTGCTCTGGCTGTCCGGCAGCCTGAACGCCGTGGACCGCGGGGTCGTCGGACTGCTCGGCATCGCGTTCGTGGTGCTCGTCGCGGCGGCGCTGCTGCAGTCACCCCGTCTGGGCATCCTGACGCTCGGGGACGAGGTCGCGGCCTCGCTCGGGCTCCGGCCGGACCGCGCCAAGGTCCTGCTCCTGCTGACCGCGGTGTGCCTGACGGCGGGCGCGGTCGCCACCGCCGGGCCGGTGTCGTTCGTCGCGCTGATGGCGGCCCCGATCGCGCGGCGGCTGGTGGGCGGTGGTCGCGTCGCGCTGGCGCCCGCAGCGGTGGTCGGTGCCGTGGTCGTCCTGGCGAGCGACCTGATCGGCCAGTTCGCGATCCCGGGCACCGCGCTGCCGGTGGGCGTCGTGACCGGTGTCGTGGGCGCGCCGTACCTGCTCTGGCTGCTGGCCCGGGGCCGCTGACCCGACCTGGCGCCGGGCCGGGGCCTGCGGTGCGGGCCGGCACTGGGCCTCCCGTCCGAAGGCCGGCGCCTGCGGTGCGGGCCGGCACCGAGCCTGTCGCCCGAAGGCCGGCGCTTGCGGTGCGGGCCGGCACCGAGCCCGTCGCCCGACCGGTCATGACACCCCGAGCGCACCAGGTCGACCGGTCGGTTCCTGTCGCTCGCCGGACCGTCGGCCGACGATCCGTGACCATTCGGCGGTCATGAGCGGGGTGTCGTGACCGGTCGTGAGGGGCGGGGCGACGCGACGCATCTCGGACGCGCACCCTCGCTGAGCGGTGGCGCACCGAGCGAGCGTGCTGTCCGCCATGCGGAGGACACGGCGTGTCCGCTCGTCGCGGACAGGTCGTGTCACCCGTCCACGGGGCTCTCGACGCGCCCCGCGTTTCCGATACGCTTGGACGCCAAGAGGAGGAGGTCCACCGATGCCAGATCCAGTGGTCCCGCAGCCCGAGGGACAGAACACCCCGGAGCAGCGGCTGGTCGACACGACGCTGACCTTCAGCATGGAACTCGGAGCGGCCCTGACGCCCGAGTCCGGTGTCTCGCCCGAAGAACGCGACGCGATCAACGCGCTGCCGTCCGGTTCCGCACTGCTCGTCGTGCGCCGTGGCCCCAACGTCGGGGCCCGGTTCCTGCTCGACTCCGACGTCACGACGGCCGGTCGGCACCCCGACGCCGACATCTTCCTCGATGACGTCACGGTGTCGCGCAAGCACGCCCAGTTCCTGCGGCAGGGCACGACGTTCACCGTCAAGGACAACGGCTCACTCAACGGCACCTACTTCGACGGGGAGCGCATCGACGAAGCGGTGCTCGCCGACGGGTCCGAGGTGCAGGTCGGCAAGTTCCGCCTGACCTTCTACGCCTCCCGCGTCGACCTGGCGCGCCTGGCGAACGCGTAGTGGCTGCGCGCTCGGCCGCAGTACGGTCGGGTTCGCCAGCCGCGGACCTGCTGACGATCGGACAGGTCCTCGCCCGTCTCAAGCCCGAGTTCCCCGAGCTGTCCAACTCGAAGCTCCGGTTCCTCGAGGAGCGCGAGCTCGTCACGCCGGTCCGCACCGCCAGCGGCTACCGCAAGTTCTCGCCGGCCGATGTCGAGCGCCTGCGGGTCGTCCTCGGGTTGCAGCGCGACCACTACCTGCCACTCAAGGTCATCAAGGAGTACCTCGCCGACCTCGACGCCGGTCGTGAGCCCGTGCTGCCCGGCGGCGGAGACGGCCCCAGGCCCTCGATCCTGGGTGGCGAGAAGCGGTACACACGCGACGACCTGGTCCGTGCGGCGGGCGCGTCGCCGATGCTGCTGGCCGATGCCGTCTCGGCGTCCCTGTTGCCGGCGTCCGACACCTTCGGCGAAGACGCCGTCGTCGTGCTCAAGGCCCTCGTCGAACTGCAGCGCACCGGCATCGAGCCGCGTCACCTGCGCACGTTCCGCACCACTGCGGAACGCGAGGTCGGGCTCATCGAGTCGGCGCTCATGCCCGTCTCGCGCCGTGGCGACGCCACCTCGAAGGCCAAGGCGCTCGAAGCTGCGCGCGAGATCGCCGGGCACCTCGAGGTGATCCGGTCCAACCTGATCCGGGCCGCCATCGGTCGGATGGATGGATGAGTCGCGGCATCGCGTGCGCCCGGGCCGCTCGTCCCGGGGCTGGCTCACTGTCCCCGGCTGGGCGTATCCTCGACACGCCGGACGCGCCGAGTCGGATGTCCCGCGCCGGAGCCGTCCGAGTCGCTACCGTGGACCTCGGCACAACTCTCAACCCGTCGTTGAAGCTTCGGGTGAGGGCTCGATCGTCCTGGAAGGCAGTCCAATGAGTGGGGTAGTTCTATGAGCGACAGTGGCACCCCCGGTACCCCGTCAGACATGACGCGGTACGACCTCGGTCTGCTCTTCACCGACGGCCTGCCGGAACACGACGAACAGAACGGCTACCGCGGCACCGTCGCCGCCAAGGCCGCCGGCATCAGCTACCGCCAGCTCGACTACTGGGCTCGCACCGAGCTCGTCGAGCCCACGATCCGCGGCGCTGCGGGCTCCGGCTCGCAGCGGCTCTACGGATTCCGCGACATCCTCGTGCTCAAGCTCGTGAAGCGCCTGCTCGACACCGGCATCTCGCTGCAGCAGATCCGCACCGCGGTGAACCAGCTGCGCGAGTCGGGCGTGTCGGACCTTGCACAGACCACGCTGATGTCCGACGGCGCGTCCGTGTACCTCTGCACCTCGGACGACGAGGTCATCGACCTGGTCTCCCGCGGGCAGGGCGTGTTCGGCATCGCCGTGGGCAAGGTCCTGCGCGAGGTCGAGTCCTCGCTGGTCGAGCTCGACGCCACGCCGGCGGCCGACCCCGCCGACGAGCTCGCAGCGCGCCGCGCCACACGCGCTTCCTGATCCCACGCGGGCGATCCGGCACGTCGCGTGTGTGCGGTGCCGTCGTGTCGTGCGTCGAGGCTCCAGCACTGCTGCATCTGGAGCGTCCTGAGCCGGCGTCGGTGCGCCCGCCGCAGAACTGAACGGCGAGTGTTGCACCGTCGAGGTCCGACCGCGTGCGCGGGAGTCGTGCTGACCAAGTCGGCGTGATGTCGACGCGTGCGCATGGGTGCTGCACCGGACCGAGTGGTCACGACACCCCGGGTGCGCGGCGTCGAGTGGTCGGAGATCGTCGCTGATCCGGCCGCCAGCCGACGCTCTGTGACCGGTCGGCGGACGTGAGCGGGGTGTCGTGACCGGTCGGGGACGCCGGGTCTGGCGGGCGTGCCGATCTGCCGGGTCAGGCGGGGGTGCCGTCCGCGCCGTGTGGGTGCGTGCCGATCTGCCGGGTCAGGCGGGGGTGCCGTCCGCGCCGTGTGGGTGCGTGCCGATCTGCCGGGTCAGGCGGGGGTGCCGTCGGCGTACGGGCCGATCTTGCCCGTGCGCATGACACGCTCGAGCAGCTGGTCGAAGTTACGCGCCATCTCCTGCGCGGACTCGCCGGGCCACACGTGCAGGGGCTTGGCGGCTCCCTGGGCCTGCTGCAGCGAGGTGCGCTCCGGCAGCTGCGGCGAGAGCACGAGCGGGCCGAACATGTCGCGGAGTTCCTTGATCCGGAACTGGTGTTCGAGGGACTGCACGCGCGCCCGGTTGACGATGATGCCGAGGGGCTGCAGGCGGGGGGAGAGTCCGCGACGGATCTCCTCGATCGCGCGCAGGGCACGGTCGGCGGCCGCGACGGAGAACAGTCCCGGTTCGGTGACCACGGTCACGCGGTCGGAGGCTGCCCAGGCGGTGCGGGTGAGCGCGTTCAGCGACGGGGCGCAGTCGATCAGGACGAGTTCGTAGTCCTGCTCGACGTTGGCGAGTGCCTCTTCGAGCTTCCAGATGTCGCGGATGGAGGGGTGCGGTCCGTCGAAGTTGATCGCGGAGGGCGAGCCGACCAGGACGTCGATCTTGCCCTGGGAGCCCTTGGTCCAGCCGGAGGGCGCGATGGCCTGCCGGACGATCTTCTCCTTCGGGTTCTCGAGCACGTCGGCCACGTTGAGGTGACCGGCGATGTTGATGTCGAGGCCGGTGGAGACGTCGGACTGGGGGTCGAGATCGACGACCAGCGTTCGCAGGCCCTTGGCGAACGCGGCCGAGGTCAGACCGAGTGTGACCGTCGTCTTGCCGACACCGCCCTTGAGAGAGCTCACGCTGAGTACATGCACGTTGAGCAACGTTACCGCCACTAAGGTTGTCCCACCTGACCCAGCGCTGAAAGGGCCCGCGTGTTCCGCAAGATCCTGGTCGCCAACCGTGGCGAGATCGCGATCCGTGCCTTCCGCGCGGCGGTCGAACTCGGCGCTCGCACCGTCGCCGTCTACCCCTACGAAGACCGGAACTCCCTGCACCGCCTCAAGGCGGACGAGGCCTACCTGATCGGCGAGCGCGGGCACCCGGTGCGCGCGTACCTCGACGTCGCCGAGATCGTCCGCGTGGCGCGCGAGTCCGGCGCGGACGCGATCTACCCGGGCTACGGCTTCCTGTCCGAGAACCCGGACCTGGCCGCGGCAGCCGAAGCAGCCGGCATCACCTTCATCGGCCCCGGGCAGCACGTGCTCGAGATGGCGGGCAACAAGGTCACGGCGAAGCAGCACGCCGTCGCGGCGGGGGTCCCGGTGCTGGCGAGCACCCCGGCCAGTCGCGACGTCGACGAACTCATCGCGGGCGCGGACGCCGTCGGGTTCCCGGTGTTCGCGAAGGCGGTCGCGGGCGGTGGCGGTCGTGGCATGCGCCGGGTCGAGACGGCGGACGAGCTCCGTCCCGCGCTCGAAGCTGCGATGCGCGAGGCCGACAGTGCCTTCGGCGACCCGACGATGTTCCTCGAACAGGCGGTGTTGCGTCCCCGGCACATCGAGGTGCAGATCCTGGCCGACGCCACGGGTGACGACGCCGGCACCATCCACCTGTTCGAGCGTGACTGCTCGGTCCAGCGCCGCAACCAGAAGGTCGTGGAGATCGCGCCGGCGCCGAACCTGGACCCCGCGGTCGCTGCCGCCCTGCACCGCGACGCCGTCGCGTTCGCGCGGTCGATCGGCTACGTGAACGCCGGTACCGTCGAGTTCCTGCTCGACACGGTCGGCGAGCGTGCCGGCCAGCACGTGTTCATCGAGATGAACCCCCGCATCCAGGTCGAGCACACCGTCACCGAAGAGGTGACCGACGTCGACCTGGTGCAGTCACAGATGCGCATCGCCGCGGGGGAGACCCTGGGTGACCTGGGGCTGACGCAGGACCGCGTCGCCGTGCACGGTGCCGCACTGCAGACCCGCATCACGACCGAGGACCCGACGCAGGGGTTCCGACCGGACACCGGTCGCATCACGACCTACCGCAGCCCGGGTGGCGCGGGCGTCCGGCTCGACGGCGGCACGGTCGCCACGGGCGCGCAGATCAGCCCGCACTTCGACTCGATGCTGGCGAAGATGACGTGCCGCGGCCGTGACTTCACGACCGCGGTCGGTCGGGCCAAGCGGGCCCTGGCGGAGTTCCGGATCCGCGGGGTCAGCACGAACATCCCGTTCCTGCAGGCCGTGCTCGAGGACCCGGACTTCGCCCGTGGCGACGTGTCGACGGCGTTCATCGAGGAACGCCCGCAGCTGTTCAGCGGGCACGTGTCCAAGGACCGCGGCACCAAGGTCGTCAACTGGCTGGCGGACGTCACGGTGAACAAGCCGAACGGCGACCGCGGCGCGCAGATCGTCGACCCCGCGCTGAAGCTCCCGCACGTCGACCTGGGCACGCCGCCGCCCGCCGGGCAGCGGCAGCGGCTGCTCGAGCTCGGCCCGACGGCATGGGCAGCGGCTCTCCGCGCGCAGACCCCGCTCGCCGTCACCGAGACCACCATGCGCGACGCCCATCAGTCGCTCCTGGCCACCCGGGTCCGCAGCAAGGACCTGATCGCCGTCGCGCCGCACGTCGCACGCCTGACCCCCGAGCTGCTCAGCATGGAGGCCTGGGGCGGTGCGACCTACGACGTCGCCCTCCGGTTCCTGGGCGAGGACCCCTGGGAGCGTCTGGTCTCGCTGCGCGAAGCGATGCCGAACATCCCGATCCAGATGCTGCTGCGCGGCCGGAACACCGTCGGGTACACGCCGTACCCGACCGAGGTGACGGACGCCTTCGTGGCAGAAGCAGCGGCGACCGGTGTGGACGTGTTCCGGGTGTTCGACGCCCTGAACGACGTCAGCCAGCTGCGCCCCGCGCTCGAGGCCGTGCTCGCGACGGGCACCGCCGTCGCCGAGGCCGCGCTCTGCTACTCCGGCGACCTGCTCGACCCCGCCGAGGACCTCTACACGCTCGACTACTACCTGCGCCTGGCCGAGCAGATGGTGGAGGCGGGAGCCCACGTCATCGGCATCAAGGACATGGCGGGGCTGCTGCGTGCCGGAGCGGCCGAGCGGCTCGTCGCCGCCCTGCGGGAGCGCTTCGACCAGCCCGTCCACGTGCACACGCACGACACCGCCGGCGGCCAGCTCGCGACGCTGCTGGCCGCCGCCCGGGCGGGTGCGGACGCGGTCGACGTGGCCGCCGCGCCGATGGCCGGCACGACGAGTCAGCCGAGCATGTCGGCTCTGGTCGCCGCGCTCGCCCACACCGATCGCGACACCGGTCTGTCCCTGGCGGCCGTCGGCGACCTCGAGCCCTACTGGGAAGCCGTGCGTCGGGCGTACGCGCCGTTCGAGTCCGGTCTCGCCGGCCCGACCGGTCGTGTCTACAAGCACGAGATCCCGGGCGGGCAGCTGTCGAACCTCCGGCAGCAGGCGATCGCACTCGGGCTCGGCGACCGCTTCGAGCAGGTGGAGGACTGGTACGCCGAGGCGAACCGGATCCTCGGGCGTCCGACCAAGGTCACCCCGTCCTCGAAGGTCGTCGGCGACCTCGCGCTGCAGTTGGCCGCGGTCGACGCCGACCCCGTCGACTTCGAGCAGAACCCGCAGAAGTACGACATCCCGGACTCGGTGATCGGCTTCATGGCGGGTGAACTCGGCGAACTCCCCGGCGGCTGGCCCGAGCCGTTCCGTTCGAAGGTCCTGGCCGGGCGCGACGTCACGCCGACGATCACGCCCGTGCCGGAGCACGAGCGGGCACGCCTCACCGCGTCCGGGCCCGAGCGACGGCAGGCCCTGAACCGGCTGCTGTTCCCGGGGCCGACCGAGGCGTTCCAACGGGTCCGCGACGAGTACGGCGACCTGTCCCCGGTCCCGACCACCGACTACCTCTACGGCCTGCGCGCCGGTGAAGAGCACGTCGTGTCGCTCGGCAAGGGCGTGGACCTGTTCGTGGGGCTCGAGGCGATCGGAGAGGCCGACGGCCGCGGCATCCGCACCGTGATGGCGACCCTGAACGGGCAGCTCCGCCCGGTGGCCGTCCGCGACCGTTCGATCCACGTCGAGACGAAGGCCGCCGAGAAGGCGGACCGCTCCGACCCGAACCACGTCGCGGCACCGTTCTCCGGTGTGGTGACGCTCAAGGTCGCCGTCGGTGACACCGTCGTGGCCGGGCAGGCCGTGGCGAGCATCGAGGCGATGAAGATGGAAGCGGCCATCACGGCTCCCGTTGCGGGGACCGTCGGCCGACTCGCGATCCCGGTGACCCAGCAGGTGGATGCCGGAGACCTCCTGGTGGTGCTGCAGTAACGTGACCGTCCGTCCCATCCGCCTGTTCGGCGACCCCGTCCTCCGTTCTCCCGCGGACCCGATCGCACCCGCTGCCCTCGGGTCACCCGGCATCCGCGACCTGGTGCAGGACCTCATCGACACCGTGCGCGAGCCCGGCCGCGCCGGTGTGGCCGCGCCGCAGATCGGTGTCGGGCTGCGCGCGTTCTCGTACAACGTCGACGGCGAGGTCGGCTACGTGCTGAACCCCGAGGTCGTCGAGGTCGGCGGTGAGCCCGAGTTGATGGACGAGGGCTGCCTGTCCGTCCCCGGTCTTGCCTACCCGACCAGCCGTCACCCGTACGCCAAGGTGCGTGGCGTGGACGTCGACGGCAACCCGGTCGAGGTCGAGGGCACCGGGCTGATGGCCGAGGCGCTGCAGCACGAGGTCGACCACCTCGACGGCACGGTCTACGTCATGACGCTCGCGCCGGAGACCCGCCGTCAGGCGCTCCGCGACATCCGCGAGCAGGACTGGTTCCACTGACCGTTCCGCTGCGGTTCACCGCACGATCGTGACACCCGGACGTGGGATTGTCGACATGTCCTGACGAAGCGGTACCGTATCCGGGTCGGACTCCCTGCCGACACGGTCACCCACACCCCAGGATTCACGATGGCCCCTCAGAACGACGAGCTCAGCTCGCACCGCACCCGTACCAACCGGCGCCCCGAGCCGGCCCCAGCGACGACGGCCGCGACGGCCGTCCTCGAGCCGACGGACGTGCCGGACCAGGCCGCAGCCGTCTGACGCAACCGACAGGAGGCCCGGTGCCGGTCCCGTGGACCGGCACCGGGCCTCCAGTCAGGTGCGCGTCGTGCCGTGGCGGGCTCCGGCCCGCCCGCTCACCGCCGGCGTCGTCCCTGGACCACCGGCGTCGCGGTCGTCTGCACCTTCGACCCCGAGTAGATGTGCTCGACGTCAGCCGCGAAGTCGCGCATCACGACCGAGCGCTTGATCGTCAGCTTCGGGGTGAGGTGCCCGGACGCCTCGGTCAGGTCCGTGTCGAGGATCGTGAACGACCGAACGGACTCGGCGCGTGAGACCCGGCTGTTGGCGGTGTCGATCGCCTCTTGGACGGCAGCGTGCACGCGTTCGTCGTAGGCGGCCTCACGCGGGGAGAGCGCCGGGCTGATCCCGCGGGACGCGCACCAGCCGGGCAGCATGTCGCGGTCGAGGGTGACGAGCGCGGCGACGAACGGCTTGGCCTCGCCGACGACGACGACCTGGCCGATGAGCGGGTGCTCGCGGATGCCGTCCTCGAGCGGCGCGGGCGCGACGTTCTTGCCGCTCGCCGTGACGATCAGTTCCTTCGCGCGACCCGTGACGGCGAGGACCCCGTCGCCGTCGAGCCGGCCGAGGTCACCGGTCCGGAACCAGCCGTCGGCGAACGCGGTGTCGGTCGCCTCGGGGTTGTTCCAGTAGCGGTCGAACACGTCGACGCCGCGGATCAGGATCTCGTCGTCCTCGGCGATGCGCACCTCGACGCCCGGCAGTGCCCGCCCGACCGAGCCGATGCGCAGCTCGCCGGCGCGGTTCACGGTGGCGGGCGCGGTGGTCTCGGTCAGGCCGTAGCCCTCGAGGATCAGCACACCGATGGACCGGAAGAAGTGGGACAGGCGCGGGGACAGCGGTGCGGAGCCACTGATCGCGTACTGCACACGCCCACCGAGCGCGTCACGCAGCTTGCTGTAGACGAGCTTGTCGAACACCCGGAACCGCAGGCGCAGTGCGAGGGGTACCCGTCCGGTCGCCAGGGCCTCGGAGTGGGCGACGGCCGTGGCGGCGGCGGCGCGGAAGACCTTGCCCCGTCCACCCAGGTCGGCCTTCTGCTCGGCCGAGTTGTAGATCTTCTCGAACACGCGGGGGACCGCCAGCAGGAACGACGGCCGGAACGTGGACACCGCCTGCATCAGGTCCTTGGTGTCCGGCTCGTGGCCGACCAGCACGCCGGTGGAGATGCTCATCACGGCGATGAACCGCGCGAACACGTGGGCGAGCGGGATGAACAGCAGGGTGGACGAGCCGTCGGCGACGACTTCGGGCATCGCCTCGGTCGCGCCCTCGACGGTCGCGGTGAAGTTGTCGTGCCGCAGGACACACCCCTTCGGGCGCCCCATCGTGCCCGAGGTGTAGATGATCGTGGCGTCGTCATGGCCGTGCACGGTGGCCGTCCGGGCGTCGAGTTCGTCGTCGGTGACGTCCTCGCCCAGGCGGGTCAGGTCGTCCAGCCCGCCGCCGTCGATGGTCCAGTGCTGGCCGAGGTGCGGCAGGTCGGGCGCGATCCCGGCGACCCGGCGTGCGTGTTCCTCTTGTTCGACGACGATCGCCACCGACTGGGAGTCCCCGAGGATCCACCGGACCTGGTCGGGCGAACTGGTCTCGTACACGGGGACCGACACCAGCCCGGCCGTCCACACGGCGAAGTCGACGAGCGTCCACTCCAGGCGGGTGCGGGACAGGATCGCCACGTGGGCGCCCGGCTCGAGCCCGGCGGCGACGAAGCCCTTCGCGATGCCGCGCACGCGGCGCTCGACCTCGGCGGCGGTGATCGTGGTCCAGGTGTCACCGTGGCGCTCGGCCAGGATCGGCCGGTCCGGCGTCGCGCGGGCCCGGTCCGTCAGCAGTCGTGCTGCCGAGCCGTGGTCGGGGGCGACCGGCGCCGGGGCGGACGTCTGCGCCGTCGCCGTCGCCTCCGCCGAGGGTGACGCGCTGGTGGGGACGGGTCGGTGATCGTTCACGGCAACTCCCTTGTCGACCGGTTCGATGACGAGTCCGCCTCAGATCGGCGGCTCTGATCCCAGCATAGGGGCGGATGTCGCACGTTCGATGAGGACGCAGCGAACCGGTAGGCTCGGTGCTCGTGCACGCCATCGGAATCGACATCGGGGGCACCAAGATCGCGGGAGCGGTCGTCACGGAACTGGGCGAGATCGTCGCCGAGGACCGCGTCGCCACGAACGCTGCGGACCCGGACGCCATGCTGGACGACGTCGTCGCGATGGTCTCGCGACTGCGCGACGCGAACGACGTCGGCGCGGTCGGTGTCGCCGCCCCGGGCTTCATCGACGCCTCGCAGTCGATCGTCTATTACACGCCGAACATCCGCTGGCGCAACGAGCCCCTGCGCCAGAAGCTGCAGCAGCGCCTCGGCGACCTGCACATCACGGTCGACAACGACGCGAACGCCGCCGGGTGGGCCGAGTTCCGCTTCGGCGCCGGTCGCCTGGTGTCGGACATGACCATGCTGACGATCGGCACCGGTGTCGGCGGCGCCATCGTGACCGAGGACCGCCTGTTCCGCGGCGGCTTCGGCACCGGCGGCGAGATCGGCCACCTGCGCATCGTCCCGAACGGCCTGCCGTGCGGCTGCGGTGCCCGCGGCTGCATCGAGCAGTACGGCTCGGGTCGTGCCCTGCAGCGCATGGCGAACGACGTCGCCGACGCGGGGGGCATCGGCGTCGCGCTGGCCCAGGCCCGCGACGACAACGGCGGCCAGCTCGACGGTGCGATCGTCGGCGAGCTGATCCTGGCCGACGACCCGGGTGCCCTGTCGGCACTGCGGCGGCTCGGACGGCACCTCGGCGAGGCCTGCGCGTCGCTCTCCGCCGTGCTCGACCCGCAGCTCTTCGTGTTCGGCGGCGGCGTCGCGAGCGCGGGGGAACGCCTGCTCGAACCGATCCGCCAGGCGTACCTCAACAACCTGCCGGCCCGTGGGTACCACCCCGAGCCGGACTTCGTGATCGCCGAGCTCGTCAACGACGCCGGTGTCGTCGGCGCGGCCGACCTCGCACGGATCCACGCCCGGACCGCCTGACCCCCGGCGCCCGCCCACCCGCAACGGAGTCGACGATGCTCTACTGGCTGCTCAAGAACTTCCTGCTCGGCCCGCTCATCCTCACGCTGTTCCGGCCGTGGGTGGTGGGTCGTGAGCACGTGCCGACGTCCGGGCCGGTCATCTTCGCGTCGAACCACGTCTCGTTCATCGACTCGGTGATCCTGCCCGCGGTGCTCGACCGCCGGATGTCCTTCCTGGCCAAGAGCGACTACTTCACCGGCCGTGGGCTCAAGGGCTGGGCGACCAAGACCTTCTTCAACGCCATCGGCCAGCTGCCGATCGACCGCTCCGGTGGCAAGGCGTCCGAGGCATCGCTGCGCACCGGACTGCAGGTGCTGGCGCGCGGCGAGCAGCTCGGCATCTACCCCGAGGGCACCCGCAGCCCCGACGGCAAGCTCTACCGCGGCCGGACCGGCATCGCCCGGATGATCCTCGAGGGCCGGGTCGTCGTGGTCCCCGTCGCGATGGTCGGCACGCGTGAGGTCCAGCAGATCGGGCAGCGCTTCCCGAAGTTCAAACGTGTCGGCGTCGTCTTCGGCAAGCCGCTCGACTTCTCGCGCTTCCAGGGCTTCGAGACCGACCGCTTCATCCTGCGGAGCGTCACGGACGAGATCATGCACGAGCTCGCCGGTCTGAGCCGCCAGGAGTACGAGGACGTCTACGCGACGAGTGTCAAGGAGCGCGCCAGCACGGCCCGCGAGCAGGTCATGCGAGAGCGCCGCAGCACCCCTGCACGGTAGGGTGGGACGGCTCCGGCACCCTGCCGGGCCACCGCCAGCGAGAGAACACCGAGGTACCGCCTTGTCCGAGTCGACCGACTTCGTCGCCCTGCAGGAACCGGACGCGATCGACGGTCTCGACTACTGGCGCACGCTCCCCATCAAGCAGCAGCCGACGTGGCCGGACCAGGCAGCGGCCGAAGCCGCCTCGGCCGAGCTCGCCACGCTGCCGCCGCTCGTCTTCGCGGGCGAGGTCGACCAGCTGCGCGACCGGCTCGCCGCCGCGGCCCAGGGCAAGGCCTTCCTGCTGCAGGGCGGTGACTGCGCCGAGACCTTCGCGGGCGCCACGGCCGACTCCATCCGCGACCGCGTCAAGACGATCCTGCAGATGGCCGTCGTGCTGACGTACGGCGCGTCGATGCCCGTCATCAAGATGGGCCGCATGGCGGGGCAGTTCGCCAAGCCGCGCTCGAGCGACTTCGAGACCCGCGGCGACGTCACGCTGCCGGCCTACCGCGGCGACATCGTGAACGGCTACGACTTCACGCCGGAGAGCCGCCAGGCCGACCCCCGCCGGCTCGTGCAGGGCTACCACACGGCCGCGTCGACGCTCAACCTGGTCCGTGCCTTCACGCAGGGCGGGTTCGCCGACCTGCGGCAGGTGCACTCGTGGAACAAGGGCTTCGCGTCGAACCCGGCGAACGCCCGCTACGAGCACCTCGCCCAGGAGATCGACCGCGCGATCCGGTTCATGGGTGCGTGCGGCGCCGACTTCGACCAGCTCAAGCACGTCGAGTTCTTCGCCTCGCACGAGGGACTGCTCATGGACTACGAGCGCCCGATGACCCGCATCGACTCGCGCTCCGGTCTGGCCTACGACACCTCCGGGCACTTCATCTGGATCGGGGAGCGCACCCGCGACCTCGACGGCGCGCACGTCGACTTCCTGTCGCGGGTCCGCAACCCCATCGGCGTCAAGCTCGGCCCGACCACCACGGTCGCCGACATGGAAGCCCTGATCGAGAAGCTCGACCCGAACCGCGAGCCGGGTCGTCTGACGTTCATCACCCGCATGGGTGCCGGACGGATCCGCGACGAGCTCCCCAAGCTGCTGCAGGCCATCAAGGGCATGGAGGCCAACCCGCTGTGGGTGACCGACCCCATGCACGGCAACGGCCTGACCACCCCGACGGGCTACAAGACGCGCCGCTTCGACGACGTCGTGGACGAGGTCCTCGGCTTCTTCGAGGTCCACCGCGAGGCCGGCACCTACCCGGGCGGCATGCACGTCGAGCTGACGGGCGACGACGTCACCGAGTGCCTGGGCGGCTCGGAGCAGATCGACGAGGCCACCCTCGCCACCCGCTACGAGTCCCTGTGCGACCCGCGGCTCAACCACATGCAGTCGCTGGAACTCGCGTTCCTCGTGGCAGAGGAACTGGGCGCGCACCCGTACCCCGCGCGCTGACGCACGCATCCTGCAGACAGGAGGCCCGGTGCCAGCTGGCACCGGGCCTCCTGTCTCCTTCGTCGTCGCGTTCCTACTGGTCGTAGGACAGGCGGACGGTGTCGCCCTTGTGCACCGTGGCGTTCGCGCCCGGGTCGGTCCCGGTGACGGGCAGCGTGGACTTCCAGTCGTAGAAGCCGCACAGCACGTTCTTGCAGTCCGGGTACGACACCTTGAGGCCCAGTGCCTCGAGTGTGGACGCCGCCTGGTTGATCGTCTGCTTGGTGACGTCGGGCAGGGTGATCGGCGCCGGGCCCTTCGACACGACCAGGTCGATCGCCGTGCCCTTGACGACGGGGTCGGCCTCGGCCTTCGCGGAGATGACCTGGCCGGACGGGACGTCCTCGTCGAACTGGTCGGTCTGGGTACCCACGGTCAGGTCGACGTCCTGCAGCGCGGCCCGCGCATCGTCGACGGACTTGCCGGTGACGTCGGGGACGGCCCCGAGCGACACCGTCAGCGTGATGGGCCCGCGTTCGCCGTACTCCTGCACGGTGGTCAGGTCGACCGTGTTGCCGTCGGTGTCGCGGCCGGTCGCGGCGATCACGGTGTCCTTCGGCACGTCGGCGGAGAACTGGTACTGCGGGTCCTGCAGGTCGAAGTCGTCGTCGAGCGCGGCCTGGGCGGTGGTCGCCGACTGTCCGACGATCGCCGGCAGGGTGATCATCTTCGGACCGTTCGACACCAGGATCTGCACCGCGGTGCCCTTGCGGACCTCGTGCCGTGCCGCCGGAGCGGTGGCGGAGACCTCGCCCTTCGCCACGACGGCGTCGAACCGCGCACGGGTCCGGTCAGCGGCGCGGAGTCCCTCGGCCTCGAGCATCTGTCGCGCCTGGGACACCGACTTGCCGGCGACCTCGGGGATCCGGACGTTGCCACCGGGGCCCGGTCCGAACCACCAGCCGAGGCCGGCGCCGACGATGACGATCACCACGAAGACCACGAGCGCGATCCACCCACGCTTCCGGCGCTTCGCCGTCTTGTCGGCGAGTCGTTGGCTGGCGGGGGACAGGACGCCCGGTGCCTGGCCCGTCCGGCGCGGACCCGGTGCGTTCCGGCCGCGGCCGGCGGGGCCGGTGGGGCCCGTTCCGGACCCGCCCTGTGGCGGGATGACGGTGGTGGCGTCGGTCGCGTCCGGACCGGGGGCACCGGCCGGGAGGATCGCGGTCGCGTTCTCGGGGCGCAGCACGGCCGTGCGGTACTGCCCGGTCGCACGCTGCTGGTTGCCGTTGATGTGCTCGAGCATCTCGCGGGCGTCGCGGGGTCGGTCGTCGGGCTCGCGCGCGGTGGACCAGGCGACCAGGTCGTCGAGCTCGGAGGGCACGCCCGGCACGACCAGGCTCGGAGCGGGCACGGTGTCGTGGGCGTGCTGGTACGCGATCTGCATCGGCTGCTCGCCCTTGTAGGGCTGCTCGCCGGTGAGCATCTCGTACAGCATGATGCCGACGGCGTAGATGTCGCTGCGGGAGTCGGCAGCGCCGCGGGTGACGAGTTCGGGGGAGAGGTACGCGATCGTGCCGAGGAGCGCCGCCCCCGTGGCGGTGTTCTGCGTCGAGGCGCGGGCGAGCCCGAAGTCGCCGAGCTTGATCCGGCCGTCGTCGGCGAGCAGGACGTTCTCGGGCTTGAGGTCGCGGTGCACGATCCCCGCCCGGTGCGCCGATGCCAGACCGGCGAGCACGGCGCGCAGGATGTCGGTCGTCTGCTCGGGCGTCAGCGCGCGGTGCTCCTGCAGCAGGTCCCGCAGCGTGATGCCGGGGATGTACTCCATGACGATGTACGCGGTGTCGTCCTCGGCGCCCTGGTCGTAGACCCCGACCAGGTTGGGGTGGGACAGCCGAGCCGCCGAACGGGCCTCTTGGATGAAGCGCTCGCGGAACGCCGCGTCGTCGGCCAGGTGGCCGTGCATGATCTTGATCGCGACCCGGCGCTCGAGTCGGACGTCGGTCGCCAGGTACACGGTCGCCATGCCCCCGCGCGCGATGCGGGATCGGACGCGGTACCGCTGATCGATCATGCGACCGATCATCGGGTCCGTGGCGGCGTTCGTGGTCATCGGCGGCATTCTACGAAGCGAGGATGCGGACCGTCGCATCGGCGCACCGGTCGTGATGCAATCTCGATCTCAGGGATGAGGTGTGGGCCGCCCCCGGAGCGGTCCCGGGTCACGTGCGGCGCCGGACGGCCCCGCGCCCGAGCGGTGTCAGAGCGTCGCCAGCCAAGCGGTCGCGGACCGCTCCCACTGGGCGTACGCCTTCGGGTAGGCCGACATCTGCACCGCCTGGGCGGCGTCGGTCACGCTCTTGGACGACCAGCCGGGGACGTCGAGCAGCCCACGCGTGGTGCCGGCGTTCGGGTTGGAGCGCCCGCCGAAGAACAGCTTCGTCGCGTAGGTGGTGTCCTGCAGCTGGCTGGCGGTGCCCCAGCCCTGGCTCGGGCGCTGCTGGAACAGACCGACCGAGTCGCGGTCCCCGTGGGGCAGGTTGCGCAGGCTCGACTCCTGCATGGCGGCGGAGAGCGCGATGACCAGGCCGCGCTGCGGAACGCCGAGCGACCGGCCGACGCGGACGATCGTCTCGGCGTTCGCGCGCTGCTCGGCCGTCAGTGCGGTGCCGGACGCAGCGGCCGGGCCGGCAGCGGGCAGGACGAGGGTCTTGCCGGCGTAGATCGTGCTCGTGTACGTCAGGCCGTTGGCGGAGAGCAGCGCCGACACCGAGACGTGGTGGGCGGCGGCGATCGTGGCGATCGTCTGACCGGCCGTGATGGTGACCGAACCGGCGGTCGCCGTCGACGCCGCGGGTGCCGATGAGGTGGCGGGGGCCGACGTGGTGCGGGCCGGTGCGACGGGCGCGGCGCCGGCCTTCGGCACGGTCAGGCTCTGCCCGGGGTAGATCACGCTGCTGAGGGTCAGGTTGTTCGCGCCGAGCAGTGCCGAGGTCGACACGCCGGTCCGGGCCGCGATGCCCGAGATCGTGTCGCCGGACTTGACGTGGTACTTGGTCGAGGTCGCCGGAGCGGAGCGCACCGTGGTGACCACCGGGGTCGAAGCCAGGTGGAGCACCTGCCCGGGGTGGATGATCGTGTTCCAGCCCAGGCCGTTGCGCACCAGGACCTCTTGTGCCGACAGGCCGTGGCGAGCCGCGATCGCCGAGACGGTGTCGCCCTGCTGCACCGTGTACGTCGTCGGCGCGCTCGACACCGACGCGACGGTGGTGGCGACGGTCTGCGCGGGACGGGCGACGGCCGTGGTGAACACGGAGCGGTGGCCGACGTTGCCGTCCTGGTCGACGTGCCGTTTGTTGGAGCCGTCGTCGTCGTGCCGCGGCTCGGCGTGGGCGACGGGCCCGGTCAGCCCCGCGGTGACGGCGATGGTGCCCGCCAGGACGATCGGCATGGTGGCGAAGCGGGCGGATCGTAGGCGTCGAACGTGGTCGTCTGCTGCGGTGTCCACGGGGTGCTCCTGTCTCGGGGTGAGCCGTGCGCGCACGCGAGAGCGCATTCACAGGCGACTCCACGCTGGCATGTCGTGAATCGCAAGTCAACCAGAGAGCTTGATGTGGTGCACGTGACGAATGTGACTTGTGTTGTGGTTCGCAGTCGGGCGGCACTCTGGCACCATGAACGTGTGAGTGCCACACGTGGGGATGACCTGACCCTTTCCGAACGCTGGTTGACGGTCCCCGACCTCGTCGACCTGCTCGGCGTGAGCCCCGGCCGCGTCCACCGGCTCTTCGAGCAGCACACGCTGCTGCCGGCGCGCGTCGGCGGTGTGCTGCGCGTCCCGACCGAGTTCCTCGACGAGGCCGAGCCGCTGCCCGAGCTGCGCGGCACGCTCATCGTGCTGTCGGACAACGGCTTCTCGGACGACGAGGCCGTGCGCTGGATGCTCAGCGTCGACGACGTGCTCGGTACCTCGCCGATCGCCGCGTTGCGCGCCGGCCGCAAGGCCGAGGTGCGCCGCGTCGCGCAGTCGCTGCTGTAGGCGACGCCCCGCCACGCGGCCCCCGCCGGGCCGCCCCCGCCGGACGGCCCTCGCCGCGCTGAGTCTCGGCTCCGCGGACACCCTGCGGCCTGCCGACGGCGCACGATGTCCGCCGGGCCGAGTCTCGGCGAGCGGCCAGCGGCCAGCGGCGAGCGACGAGCGGCCAGCGGCGGGCCGGCCGGGCCGGACGTGCCGCGCCGCGCCGCCTACGCCTGGCGGCGGCTGACCGTGTCCGCCAGCGACGCGAGCTGCTCGCGCGCTGACGGTGTGAGCGGCGATGCGTCGAGTGCCGCCTTCGCCCGCTGGACGTGCCGGTCGATCGAGCGCTCCACCGCGGCGACCGCGCCCGAGTCGGTCAGGGTCGCGCGGAGCATCTGCACCTGGTCCTCGTCGAGGTCGGGGTCGCCGAGCAGCTCGTCGAGCAACGACCGCGAGCCCTGCGGCAGCGCCTTGCGCGCCGTCGCGATGAGGACCGTGCGCTTGCCCTCGCGCAGGTCGTCGCCCGCGGGCTTGCCGGTGAGCTCGGGGTCGCCGAACACACCGAGCATGTCGTCCCGCAGCTGGTAGGCCACGCCGAGGGGCAGACCGAACGACCGCAGTCCCTCGAGCTGGGACTCCGAGGCCCCGGCGACCAGGGCGCCGATGACGAGCGGCGCCTCGACCGAGTACTTGGCGGACTTGAACACGACGACGCGCTGCGCACGGAGCAGGTGCTCGCTCTCGTCGACCGTCGGCCAGGCCGTCTCTTCGTGGATGTCGAGGTACTGCCCGGCGGTCACGTCGAGCCGCATCGCGTGGAACTCCTGGCGGACGATCCGTGCCCGCGCCGGGTCGAGCAAGGCCAGTCCTTCGTCGAACACGGCGTCGCTCAGGGACAGCAGCAGGTCGCCGAGCAGCAGGGCCGAGTTCGTGCCGTACAGCCCGCGGTCACCGACCCACCCGGCGTCGGCGTGCCGCGACTCGAACCGTCGGTGCGCTGCCGGACGCCCGCGGCGGGTGTCCGAGCGGTCCATGATGTCGTCGTGCACCAGGGCGGCCGCGTGGAAGACCTCGAGCGCAGCAGCGACCGTGACGACCGCCTCGGCCGTGGTCTGGCGCGAGCCTTCCGCCAAGGGGTCGAACGACCCGGAACGTCCCGCCACGGACTGCCACCCCCAGTAGCAGAACAGGGCCCGGAAGCGCTTGCCTCCGGACAACAGGTCTCGGGCGAACTCGTCGAACGGAGCCAGGTCCGGACTGATCGCGGCGAGTCGATCGCGCTGCTCGTCGAGCGCCCGATCGATCCGCGCCGAGACGAGGTCCACTAATCGCGTACTCTCAGCCACAGTGCCTACCCTAGTGGAGTGGTCGAGACATAGAATCGGCCAACCAACAACGCGTTGATCCCAGGGACAAAGAGGGAATCAAGATGCCACTCTCGGAGCAAGAGCAGCGACTTCTCGAAGAGATGGAGCGCAGCCTCTACCAGAACGACTCCGACTTCGTGGCGCGCGTCACCCGGCGACAAGGGCGGCCGACGTACACGTCGATCACGCTCGGGGTTCTGGGCGCGCTCGCTGGAGTCGCAGTCGTCATCCTCGGGCTGGCCATGCGCCAGCCCCTGATCGGAGTCCTCGGCTTCGTCGTGATGCTCGCCGGGGTGCTCTTCGCACTCCGCCCGGGCATGCGTGCGCCGAAGTCCTCCTCCAAGGCACCGCGGACGCCGTCGTCCGGTGGGGCACGGGGGAGTTCCTCCGGCGGGTCCTTCATGGACCGGATGAACGATCGATGGGACAAGCGCAACGATCCCAGTTGAGACGATGAACTGACTTCCCGGAACGGGGTCGGCCCACTCGGGCCGGCCCCGTTCCGTGCGTCCGGGGCCGTTCCGCGCGCGGTCCGACCTGCCCTGATGCGCGGGTGACGCGGGTGAGGTGACCAACAAACGGACGGGAGGCCCGTGGCGACGCCGCCACGGGCCTCCCGTCCGTCGTGTCGACCCCTCCACCGCGCCGCGATGGCTGCGAAAGTCCTCCACTTCGCTCCACCGCAGCTACTGCCGCCCACTGGCCCGGGATTCCGGGCCTCTGTGCTGCCCGGCGGTCTTCGCCGCTGCCCCAGAAGGGGGCACAGCGACGATTCTGGGAGCACTTTTGCCCCGTGGTGGAGGGAAGTGGAGTACCGTGGGGTCCATCGAAGACCGGTGGAGCTGAGGGGAGGCCCCGAGTGCTGCTCGGTACCCATGCCCCGAAGCTCGACGAGAAGGGTCGCGTGATCCTCCCCGCCAAGTTCCGCGACGAACTGTCCGGGGGGCTCGTCATGACCCGCGGTCAAGAGCGGTGCGTGGTGGTCTTCAGCGCTCGGACGTTCGAGGAGATCCACGAGCGCATCCGTCAGGCGCCGATGACGTCGAAGCGCACCAGGGACTACATGCGCCTGTTCCTCTCGGGGGCCAGCGCAGAACAGCCCGACAAGCAGAACCGCGTGACGATCCCGCAGAACCTCCGTGAGTACGCGGGGCTCGAGCGGGACCTCACGGTCATCGGCTCCGGTGACCGTGCCGAGATCTGGTCGACCACCGCGTGGGAGGCCTACTACGCCGAAGCCGAAGAGGCCTTCGCAGAGAACGACGAGGAGGTGATCCCGGGCATCTTCTGATCCGCGGACCGGGACTCCCAGCCGTCTGCCCTGATGCACCTTCCCCGGTGTCAGGTCGGTATGGATGGGGATCCGGGTCAGCGGCCCAGGAGATCAGGGCTGCACATGACAGACCACACCAACGGCGACACCCCCCAGCGGTTCCCGCACACCCCGGTGATGCTCGAGCGCATCGTCGACCTCTTCACCCCGACGCTCGAGGGCCCGGGCAAGGTCGTCGTCGACGCCACGCTCGGCATGGGCGGCCACTCCGAGGGCCTGCTCGAACGGTTCCCCGAGCTCACGCTCATCGGGTTGGACCGCGACACCGACGCCCTCGGCATCGCGGGCGACCGTCTGGCGCGCTTCGGCGACCGGGTGCGCCTGGTCCACACCGTGTACGACGAGATCCTCGACGCGATCCGGGGCGAAGGGTTCGACCAGGTCGACGGCGTGCTGTTCGACCTCGGTGTGTCCTCGCTGCAGCTGGACCGGGCCGAGCGCGGCTTCGCGTACAGCCAGGACGCGCCGCTCGACATGCGGATGGACCGCACGCAGGGCATCACCGCGGCCGAGGTGCTGGCCGACTACGACGAGGGCGAACTCCGCCGGATCTTCCAGCGCTACGGCGAGGAGAAGCTCGCCGGCCGCTACGCCAAGGCCATCGTCGAGCGTCGGGCCGAGCAGCCCTTCACGATGTCCGGTGACCTGGTCCAGGTGCTGCACGACGCCACCCCGGTCGCAATCCAGCGGCAGGGACACCCGGCGAAGCGCGTGTTCCAGGCGCTGCGCATCGAGGTCAACACCGAGCTGAGCGTGCTCGAGCGGGCGATCCCGGCGGCACTCGACGCCATCGCGGTCGGCGGCCGGATCGTCGTCGAGTCCTACCAGTCGCTCGAGGACCGCATCGTCAAGCGGGCCCTCGTCGCACGGACCACGTCGAGCGCCCCGGCCGACCTGCCGGTGGAGCTCCCCGAGCACGCCCCCACCTTCTCGTTGGTCGTCAAGGGCGCGGAGCTGGCCGACGAGGCCGAACGTGCAGCCAACCCCCGAGCAACACCCGTGCGACTCCGCGCGGCCGAGCGGATCCGGAAGTGACATGAGCACGAACCTCGCACTCGTCGACCCTGCCGTCGTCCCGTCGCGCGCGCCGCGTCCCACGGCAGACCGACACCGTCCGGAGCTCGTCGAGGTCACGTCGACCCGGGCCCAGCGCCGCGCTCGCCCGAAGATCGCCTACGCGATCGTCGCGGTGGGCGCCCTCGGGACCCTGCTGCTCGCGCAGCTCGGCATCAGCATGGTGCTCAGTCAGGGGGCGTACGAGCTCGACGCGCTGAACGCCCAGCAGACCTCGCTCAGCCGCACGCAGCAGTCGCTGTCCGAGAACCTGCGGGTGCTCGACTCGCCGCAGAACCTGGCACGCAACGCCCAGTCGCTCGGCATGATCGCGAACTCGACACCGGTGTACCTCGACCCGAAGACCGGTCGGGTGTACGGCACGCCGACGCCCGCGACCCCGGCCGAGGCGACGGGCAACACCGCGAACCAGGTGCCGAACTCCCTGCTGGACGACGTCCCCCTGGTGGCGAAGCCGGGCGACACGGCGACCAGCAAGGAGAACGGCGCGGGGACCTCCGCGACGGGCTCCACCGCCGACGCCGGGACCTCCGGCACGGCGGACGCTACGAAGAGCGGCGCTGAGAAGACCGGCGCTGAGAAGACCGGCGGCGCCAGCGCGTCGGCCGGGGGTTCGTCGCCGTCCTCCGTAGAGTCCGACCCGAACCAGCTCCAGGCACCGTCCACCCGGTGACCTGCGGGTCAGCCAGGTGACCTGCGGGTCAGCAGAACCAGCCGGGAAGGACCGCACCGCGTGACGAAGACGATCCGCAACCGCCGACTCCGATACAGCGTCGTCATCGTCGCCGTGATCGCCCTGGTGGCGGTCTTCGTGATCCGGTTGGTCGACATCCAGGTCGTGCAGGCGGCAGAGCTGAACAGGGCCTCGAGCGCCAAGCGCAGCATCCCGGTGACGCTCTACGGCACGCGTGGCTCGATCGTCGACCGCAACGGCACCGAACTCGCCGACAGCGTGACCCGGTACAACATCACGACGGCCCCGCGGCTGGTCAAGGACTTCCAGGGCAAGCTCGGCGGCACGCGCGTCAAGGACGTCAGTGTCACCGATGCCCTGAAGGCCGTGGCGAGCGCGTCCGGCGGGGACGCCACGGCGATGCAGAAGGCGATCGACGCCCAGCCGAACTCGGACTTCGCGTACCTGGTCAAGGGCCTGGACGTCAGCCACTACGAGGCCGTGCGTGCGCTCGACGTGCCCTGGCTGTACCCGCAGCAGCAGTCGGCCCGGACGTACCCGACGGGCGCCACCACGGGCAACATCACCGGCTTCATGGGCACCGACGGTGCGCAGGCCGGCCTGGAGTACGCCTACGACCAGTGCCTGGCGGGCACGAACGGTTCGCAGACGTACGAGCGCGGCGAGGACGGCGTGCAGCTGCCCGGCAGCACCGTGACGACCAAGCAGGCCAAGGACGGCGGCACGCTGCAGACGACGATCGACAGCGACCTGCAGTACATGGCGTCGCAGGACATCGCCGACGCCGCGCAGCAGCTGCAGGCGGTCTCCGCGACCGCCACGGTCACCAAGGTGAAGACCGGCGAGGTCCTCGCGGTGGCGGACTACCCGACGGTGGACCCGAACGACGTCGACGCCACCCAGGACAAGGGTGCGTACGGCTCCCGTGCACTCACCGACACGTACGAGCCCGGCTCGACGATCAAGGCGGCCATCGCGGCGGCGCTGATCGACCAGGGGAAGGCCACACCGACCACCGGCGTCAGCGTGCCGTACTCGCGGACGTTCCCCTGGGGTGGCACGATCCACGACGCCGAGTTCCACCCGACCGAGAACCTGACGCTGACCGGCATCCTGCGGGACTCGTCCAACGTCGGCATCACCGAGCTCGGGACGCGCCTGACCGAGCAACAGCGGTACGACGTCATGAAGAAGTTCGGCCTGTTCCAGCCCGAGTCGGCGATCGACTACCCGGGGCAGCCCGGCATGCAGTACGGCGCGAGCCCGGACTGGGACCAGCAGACGAACATCAACTCGATGTTCGGCCAGGGCATCTCGACGACGGCCATGCAGGTCGCGAGCATCTACCAGACCATCGCGAACGACGGCGTGCGCATCCCGCTGCACTTCGTCAAGGGCTGCACCACGGCCGACGGCAAGACCATCGACGCGCCCGACGTGCAGAGCGAGCGCGTCGTGTCCGCCAATGCGGCGACGCAGGTGACCGACATGCTGCAGAGCGTCGTCACGGGCGGCACCCTGGTGGGGATGAAGCCGATCTCGGGCTACAACATCGCCGCCAAGACGGGCACCGCCGAGGTGGCCGAGGGCGGCAAGGGGTACGGCGCTCAGCGCATCATCTCGGTGGCCGGAATGGCACCCGCCGAGGACCCCCAGTATGTTGTCACGGTGACGTTCACGAAGCCGCAGACGAGCAAGTTCTCATCCGGAGCGGCTCCGGCGTTCCGCACACTCATGTCCCAGGTGCTCGAGAAGTACCGCGTCGCCCCCTCCACGACCCAGGCGCAGACCTACCCCTCGACGTGGTAGGCCGACCCGCCCAGGTGGAGAGGAAGAAGGAGCACGTGTCCGCACGGATCCCCCCGGTCCTCCGTCCCGAACACCCGACCCCGAGGGCCGTGGCCGAGCTGGCCAACGGCTTCGGGCTGCGGGTCGTCGGGTCGCTCGACGCCGTCGAGACGACCGGCGTCACGCTGAGTGCCGCCGAGGTGCAGCCGGGTGACCTGTTCGTCGGCGTGCACGGTGCGAACCGCCACGGTGCCCAGTTCGCACCCGAGGCCGCCGAGCGCGGTGCCGTCGCGGTGCTGACCGACGCCGACGGTGTCGGGGCCGCCCAGGCCTCCGGGCTCCCCGTGCTCGTCGTCGACGACCCCCGCGCCGCCCTCGGCGACGTGTCCGCGTGGGTCTACCGCACCCACCCGGACGAGGCCACCGACCTGCCGCAGCTGTTCGCCGTCACCGGCACGAACGGCAAGACCAGCACGTCGTACATCCTCGAGGGGATCCTCAAGCAGCTCGGCCTGGTCACGGGACTCAGCTCCACCGCCGAGCGCCACATCGGCTCGCTCAGCGTGACGAGCCGCCTGACCACGCCCGAGGCCAGCGAGATGCACGCGCTGCTGGCGCGGATGCGCGAGAGCGAGGTGCGTGCGGTCGCCGTCGAGGTGAGCGCGCAGGCCCTCAGCCGGCACCGGGTCGACGGCATCGTGTTCGACGTCGTCGCCTTCACGAACCTCAGCCACGACCACCTCGACGACTACGCCGACATGGAGGAGTACTACCAGGCGAAGCTCCCGCTGTTCCAGCCCGAGCACGGGCGCCGCGGCGTCGTGTCGCTGGACTCCGAGTGGGGCCAGCGCGTCGTGCAGGACTCCCGCATCCCGGTCACGACCATCACGGTGCACCCGGACGTCGAGGCCGAGTGGCACGTCGACGTGGTCGAGGCACACGCGGCGTACACCGAGTTCCGTCTGACGGGTCCCGAGGGCCGCGAGCTGACCACCCGGGTTCCGCTCATCGGCTGGCACATGGCCGCGAACGCCGCCCTGGCGATCGTCATGCTGGTCGAGGGCGGCTTCGAGCTCGGTGCCATCGCGCACGCGCTCGAGAGCAACCACCGCCACTACGAGGACGCTGCCGACGGCGACGACCAGCCCGTCAGCGCGATCGAGTGCTACCTGCCGGGCCGGACCGAACGCGTCTCCGGTGACCGCGGTCCGAGCGTCTACGTCGACTTCGGGCACAGCCCCGACGCCTTCCTCAACACCCTGGCAGCGGTCCGCCAGTTCACCCCGGGCAAGGTCGTCATGCTCTTCGGTGCCGACGGCGACCGCGACACCACCAAGCGCGCCGACATGGCCCGGGTCGCCGCCGAGGGCTCCGACATCCTGGTCGTGACGGACCACCACCCCCGGTTCGAGGACGCCGCGTCCATCCGCAAGACCCTGGTGGACGCCGCCCGTGCCGCGTACCCCGAGCACGAGATCCACGAGGTGAGCCCACCCGAGGCGGCCATCCGGACCGCGGTCGGTCTGGTCGGCGAGGGTGACTCGATCCTGTGGGCCGGCCCCGGTCACCAGGACTACCGCGACATCGCGGGGGAGCGGACGCCGTACTCGGCCCGCGACGAAGCCCGAGCGGCGCTGCGCGAGGCCGGCTGGGAACCGAACTCCGGCCCGGTGGAGGAAGCGCGATGATCGCCCTGTCCCTCGCCGAGGTCGCCGCCGCGATCGACGGCGAGCTGCTTCGTGGTGCCCCCGACACCGTCATCGACGGCCAGGTGGAGACCGACTCCCGCCTGGTCGGCCCCGGCAGCGTGTTCTTCGCGCTGCTGGGCGAGGAGACCGACGGGCACCGCTTCGTGCCCGCCGCGGCCCAGGCCGGTGCGGCCCTGGTCGTCACCGGACGCCGCGTCGACCTGCCCGCGGACGCCACGACCGCGCAGATCGTCGTCGCCGACGGGTACGCCGCCCTGGCCGCGCTCGCGCACGAGGTCGTCGCGCGCGTCCGCACGTCGAGTGCCGACCGCGTGGACACGGACGGCACCCCGGCACCGCTGCGCGTCGTCGGCATCACCGGCTCGAACGGCAAGACCAGCACGAAGAACATGCTGCGCACGATCCTGTCCACGCACGGCGAGACCGTCGCGCCCGAGGGCTCGTTCAACAACCACGTGGGAGCGCCGATCTCGATGCTCCGCGTCACCCACGACACCCGGTACCTGGTGGTCGAGATGGGCGCGAGCGGCACGGGCCACATCGCCAAGCTCGTCCGCATCGCCGAACCCGACACCGGCGTCGTCCTCAAGGTGGGGCTCGCGCACGCCGGCGAGTTCGGCGGCATCGAGGCGACCCAGCGCGCCAAGTCCGAGATGGTCACCGACCTGCCGGCGACGGCCACCGCGCTGCTCAACGTCGACGACGACCGTGTCGCGTCGATGCGTGCGGTGACCGCGGCCCACGTCGTCGGCTTCGGCACGTCCGCCCAGGCCGACTACCGCCTGTCCGATGTGTCCACGGACCGCGACGGCACCCGCTTCACGCTCACCGCGCCTCCCGTCGGTCCGAGCGGTGACGGCACGTCGGAGGGCAGCCTGCCTGGAGGCCCGGTGCCGGTCCCCGAGACCGTGGACGTCCGCCTCGCCATCCTGGGTGAGCACCACGCGATGAACGCGACGGCCGCCCTGGCCGTCGCCCACCGCTGGGGCGTCCCGCTGGCCGACGGCGCCGCGGCGCTCGCGTCGATGACGCGCGCCGAGCGCTGGCGCATGGAGCTGCTGCAGGACGGACCCGAGGGCGTCACGGTCATCAACGACGCCTACAACGCATCGCCCGACTCGATGTCGGCCGCGCTCCGCACCCTGGCGCAGGTCGTGCGCCCCGGGGAGCGGACCATCGCCGTGCTCGGCGAGATGGCCGAACTCGGCGAGTTCTCGGTCGAGGAGCACGACCGCATCGGTCGACTCGTCGTCCGGCTCGGCATCGGCCAGCTCGTGGTCGTTGGCCGCGGCGCCATGCCCATCCACCAGGCCGCCACCCTCGAGGGATCGTGGGACGGCGAGTCCGTGTTCATCGAGGACGTCGACGACGCCGTCCACACCCTGCAGGAGATGGTCCGCCCCGGCGACGTCGTCCTCGTCAAGTCCTCGAAGTCGGCCGGGCTGCGTCACCTGGGCGACCGCCTCGGAGGTGTGTCCGCATGATCGCCCTCTTGATCGCCGGCGGCGTGTCGCTGGTGTTCACCCTGCTGCTCACGCCGCTGTTCATCAAGCTGTTCCACCGTCTGGGCTGGGGACAGTTCATCCGCGACGACGGTCCGCAGTCGCACCACACCAAGCGCGGCACCGCGACCATGGGTGGCATCGTCCTGATCCTCGGCACGGTGATCGGCTACTTCGTCGGACACCTGGCCGGGCGCGACTCGGTGACGCTGTCCGGCATGCTCGTGCTGTTCCTGATGGTCGGGCTCGGGTTCGTCGGCTTCGTCGACGACTTCCTCAAGGTCCGACGGCAGCGCAGTCTCGGGCTCGGCGGCTGGGCCAAGGTGCTCGGCCAGGTCATCGTCGGCGTGATCTTCGCGACCGTGGCGCTGGTCGTCCCGAGCTCGACCGGCAAGCCGCCCGCGTCCACGATGATCTCCGCCATCCGGGACATCCCGTGGCTGGACTTCATGGCACTCGGCACGGTCATCGGCACGATCCTGTTCCTGGCGTGGATCGTCCTGCTCACGGTGTCCACGTCGAACGGCGTCAACGTCGCCGACGGTCTGGACGGCCTGGCGACGGGCTCGAGCATCCTGGCGATCGGCTCGTACGTCATCATCGGGTTCTGGCAGTCGAACCAGATCTGCGGCGGTGCCCGGCTCGACGCCAGCACCGAGCACGCCTGCTACACCGTGACGAACCCGCTCGACCTGGCCGTGGTGGCCGCCGCGGTCTGCGGTGGCCTGATCGGGTTCCTCTGGTACAACACCTCGCCCGCACAGATCTTCCTGGGCGACACCGGGTCGCTCGGCCTGGGCGGCGCGTTGGCCGGACTCGCCATCCTCAGCCGCACCGAGCTCCTGCTCATCCTGATCGGTGGCCTGTTCTTCATCGTCACCGGGTCGGTCATCCTGCAGCGGGCGTACTTCAAGATCACCCACGGCAAGCGGATCTTCCGGATGAGTCCCCTGCACCACCACTTCGAGCTCAAGGGCTGGGCCGAGGTCACGGTCGTCGTGCGGTTCTGGATCATCGCCGGACTCTGCGTTGCCGCGGGTGTCGGCCTCTTCTACCTCGAATGGATCGCGCGCGTTGGTTGACCACGGCTCCTCGGAGCGGCTGCAGGGACTCGACAGCTGGTACGCCGAGGGCTGGAAGGGCCTCGACGTGGCGGTGCTCGGGCTCGGTGCGACCGGGTTCTCGGTCGCCGACACCCTGGTCGAGCTGGGCAGCACGGTGACGGTCTACTCGACGGACGCGCCGGCGGACAGCGTCGAGCTGCTCGACGTGATCGGTGCACGGTTCGTGCAGACCCCGCTCGACGTCGTGCCCGCAGCGCTGGTCGACCAGGCTCCCGACGTGGTCGTGGTGTCGCCCGGGCTGCCCCCGCACAACGCGAGCGTGCAGTGGTCCGTCGTCAACAGCAGGGTCTGGGGCGACATCGAGCTCGCCTGGCGCGTCCGCGACAAGGTCGTGCGCGGGCCGGTCGCCGCGCCGTGGGTGACCATCACGGGCACCAACGGCAAGACCACGACCACCCAGCTCACCACCGCCATGTTCCAGGCCGAGGGGCTGCGCGCCGTCGCGTGCGGCAACATCGGCGTGCCGGTGCTCGACGTCGTGCGCGACCCGGACGGATTCGACGTGCTGGTCGTCGAGCTGTCCAGCCACCAGCTGCACTACCTGGCCGACGCCGGCGACGGCGCGGTCCTGCCGCTCGCGTCGACCTGCCTGAACATCGCCGACGACCACCTGGAGTGGCACGGGTCCGCCGACGCCTACCGCGCCGCCAAGGCGAAGGTCTACGAGCGCACGGTGCTGGCGTGCGTCTACAACGTCACGGACGAGGCGACCCGGCGCATGGTCGAGGACGCCGACGTGGTCGAGGGCTGCCGGGCCGTCGGGTTCACACCCGGCATCCCGGGCCCGAGCGAGGTCGGCATCGTGGACGACGTGCTGTGCGACCGGGCCTTCACCGAGGACCGACGCAACAGCGCCCTCGAACTCGCCACCCACGCCGACCTGGTGCAGGCCGGTCTGGCCAGCCCGCACATGACGATGAACGTGCTCGCCGCCGCCGCGCTGGCCCGGGCCGGTGCCGTCCGCCCGAGTTCGATCCAGCGCGCCGTGCAGGCCTTCCGCGCCGACCACCACCGCACCGAGCTCGTCGCCACGGGCCCTGACGGCATCGCCTGGGTCGACGACTCCAAGGCCACGAACCCGCACGCCGCCACCGCCTCGTTGTCGTCGTTCGAGACCGTCGTGTGGATCCTCGGCGGGCAGTTCAAGGGCGTGGACATCGACGGGCTCGTCGCGCGCTTCGGTCCGACCGCGCGTGGTGTCGTCGTGATCGGCGCCGATCGGGGTCCCGTGCTCGAGGCATTCGCGCGACACGCGCCCGCGGTGCCGGTCCTGCAGGTCGAAGCACCGGACACTGATCAGGTCATGCCCGAGGCGGTCCGACATGCCGCATCGGTCGCGAGACCGGGCGACACGGTCCTCCTCGCCCCGGCGGCTGCGTCGTTCGACCAGTTCGTCTCGTACGCGGACCGGGGCGAGCGATTCGCTGCGGCGGTCCACGATCACCTGGGAGGAAACACCGATGGCGACACCGGACATCCCGGCGGGGACGCGTAGCCCGCGCACGACCGGCTCGACCACGACGACGCAGCGCGCCGGCGGTCGGCGGCCGAACGGCGCCGTCGTCGCGGTGAAGAACGTCTTCGTCGCCGAGTCGAGCACGTTCTACTCGATCCTCGGCGTCACCCTGTTCCTGGTCGTGTTCGGCGTCGTCATGGTGCTGTCGTCGTCGAGCGTCGAGCAGTACGCCAAGACCCACGACTTCTTCGGCGCCTTCACCCGGCAGGGGCTGTACGCGATCATCGGCGTGCCCCTGATGCTCGTCGCGAGCCGCATCCCGACCGGGGTCTGGCGCAAGTACTCGCGCTGGGTGATCGTGCTCGGCCTGATCGTGCAGGCCGCGGTCGTCCTGACGCCGCTCGGCTACTCGATCCAGGGCAACCGGAACTGGATCAAGCTCGGCGGCTTCACCGCGCAGCCGTCCGAGATCCTCAAGCTCGCGCTGGTGCTCGGCATCGGCACGATCATCTACCAGAAGCGCAACAAGCTCGACCAGTGGAAGCAGATCCTGCCGCCCATCGGCCTGGTCACCGCCGGGTCGATCGGCCTGGTCCTGTTCGGCGGTGACCAGGGGACCGCGATGGTCATGATGATCCTGGTCTTCGGCGCGATGTTCGTCGGCGGGGTCCGGCTGCGGCACCTCGGCATCGGCGTCGGCGCGATCCTCGTGCTCCTGCCGTTCATCACCATGGCGTCGAGTTCGCGGTCGTCCCGCATCAGCGCGTGGCTGTCGGGCTGCACGGACACCAGCCAGTACCAGGACCTGTGCTGGCAGCCCGTCCACGGCATGTGGGCGCTGGCCTCCGGTGGCGTGTTCGGCGTCGGCCTCGGCAACTCCAAGGCGAAGTGGTCCTGGCTGCCCGAGGCGGACAACGACTACATCTTCGCGATCATCGGTGAAGAGCTCGGCCTGATCGGCGCGGTCGTCGTCCTGGCGCTCTTCGTCGTGCTCGCCGTCAGCATGGTCCGCATCATCCGGCTCTCCGACGACCCGTTCGTCCGGACGGTCACCGGTGGTGTGCTCGCCTGGATCATCGGCCAGGCGCTCGTCAACATCGGCGTCGTCCTGGGCCTGCTGCCCGTGCTCGGCGTGCCGCTCCCACTCATCTCGGCCGGTGGTTCGGCGCTCATCATGACCCTGGTGGCCATCGGCGTCGTGCTGTCCTTCGCCCGCGACCTGCCGAGCCGACACACGCTGGCAGCCGGCGGGACCGCGCGGCGCCTTCCCGACGCGCACCGCGAGCCGCTCGTCGACGGGCGACTCCGATGAACACCTACCTGTTCGCCGGCGGCGGCACCGCCGGGCACGTGAACCCCCTGCTCGCGGTCGCCGACCGGTTGACCGAGCGATCGCCCGACGACCGGGTCATCGTGCTCGGCACGGCCGAGGGGCTCGAGTCCCGCCTGGTCCCGATGCGCGGGTACGAGCTCCTGACGATCCCGCGTCTGCCGTTCCCCCGGAAGCCGAACGCTGCGGCACTCCGGTTCCCCGCGGCGTTCTGGCGTGCCGTCAAGCAGACCGAGGCGATCATCCGCGACCGGGGTGTCGATGTGGTGCTCGGTGTCGGGGGCTACGCGTCCGCGCCGGCCTACATCGCCGCCAAGCGCACCGGCACCCCGATCGTCGTGCACGAGCAGAACGCCAAGCCGGGGCTGGCGAACCGGCTCGCCGCGTTCCTGACCACGCACGTCGGGGTCACGTTCTCCAACACCCGCCTGCGCCATGCGCGCGTGGTCGGCATGCCGCTGCGACGCGAGGTCGAGCGCCTCGACCGGCGCGCCAGCCGCACCGAGGGGCTGGCGGAGTTCGGGCTCGACCCCGCGCGGCCGGTCCTGCTGGTCACGGGCGGGTCCTCGGGTGCCCGGAGCATCAACCGGACCGTCAACCGGTCGGCCGCCAGCATCGTGGGCGCTGGCTGGCAGGTGCTGCACGTGGTGGGCGCCGCGAGCGACATCGGCCCGAGCGACCTGGACGGCTACACGGTGCTGCCGTACTGCGACCGGATGGACCTGGCGTACGCCGCCTCCGACTTCGTCGTCTCGCGCTCGGGTGCGGGCATGGTGTGCGAGCTCACCGCGGTCGGGCTGCCGAGCGTGCTGGTGCCGTACCCTGTCGGCAACGGCGAGCAGCGGCACAACGCCCGCGACGTCGTGCAGGCGGGTGGAGCGGTGCTCGTGGACGACCAGGAGTTCGACCAGGACTGGGTGACGTTCCACCTGCTGGACGTCCTGCAGGACCGTGCCCGCATCGCGGACATGGCGGTCCGGTCCGGCAGTGTCGGACACCGCGACGGCGCCGACCGGATGACCGAGCTCGCGCTCGACGCCGCGCGGACCGCCACCAGCAAGCGCACCGGCAGCACCGAGCGCACCGGCAGCACCACGGAGGAACGACCATGACCATCAAGCCGGACCTGACCCAGCCGATCCCGGACGACCTCGGCACGGTCCACTTCGTCGGCATCGGCGGCTCCGGCATGAGTGGCATCGCCCGGCTGTTCCTGGCCGCCGGGCACACCGTCACCGGCAGTGACTCCCGCGAGACCGCCACCACCGGCCGCATGCGCGAGCTCGGCGCCCAGGTGCACATCGGGCACGACGCCGCGAACGTCGGCGACGCGGACACGATCGTCGTCACGAGCGCCCTGTGGCCGGACAACCCCGAGCTGCTCGAGGCCCAGCGCCGCGGTCTGCCCGTGCTGCACCGCTCCCAGGCCCTGGCCGCGCTCATCGCCGAGCACCGCCTGGTCGCCGTCGCGGGTGCGCACGGCAAGACCACGTCGACCGGCATGATCGTCACCGCGATGGTCGAGCTGGGCCTCGACCCGAGCTTCGTCAACGGCGGTGTGATCCAGTCGCTCGGCACCAGCTCGGCGCCGGGCTCGAGCGACCTGTTCGTGGTCGAGGCCGACGAGTCCGACGGCTCGTTCCTGCTGTACGACGTCGCCGTCGCGCTGATCACCAACGTCGACGCCGACCACCTGGACCACTACGGCACCGAGGACGCGTTCATCGAGGCCTTCGTCGAGTTCGCGGGAAAGGCCAGCGAGCGGGTCGTCGTGTCGAGCGACGACGCCGGGGCGAAGCGCGTCACCGAGGGCGTCCGTGCCCGGCCGGACGCACCGGAGATCCTGACCTTCGGCGAGGCCGCGGACGCCGACGTCCGCATCGAGCGCATCGTCGAGTCCGCCGGGGTCGAGGTCGACTTCCGTGCGGACGGGCGCTCGCACCACCTGACCCTGCGGGTACCGGGGCGCCACAACGCGATCAACGCCGTCGGTGCCTTCGCGGTGCTGGTCGGCCTGGGCGTCGCACCCGAGGACGCGATCCGTGGGCTGGAGGCCTTCGGCGGTACCGAGCGGCGCTTCGAGCTGCACGGTGTCGAGCGCGGCGTGTCGGTGTACGACGACTACGCCCACCACCCGACCGAGGTCGCGGCCGCGCTCAAGGCCGCGCGGAACGTCGTCGGCGACGGCCGGATCATCGCGATCCACCAGCCGCACCTGTACTCGCGCACGCAGATGATGGCGGGCGACTTCGCGAAGGTCTACGAGGACCTCGCCGACCACACCGTCGTGCTCGACGTCTACGGCGCGCGCGAGGACCCTGTCCCCGGCGTCACGGGCGCCCTGGTGCAGGAGCGCTTCGTCGACCAGTCGCGCGTCGAGTACCTGCCCGACTGGGCCGACGCCTCGGCCCGTGCGGCCGAGGTCGCGCGTGACGGTGACATCATCATGACCCTCAGCTGCGGCGACGTGTACCGGATCATCCCGCAGGTGCTCAGCGCGCTGCAGGACGACAGCACGCTCCGGGTCGAGGGAGCACCCACCCGGTGAAGCGTCCCGAGGGCTTCGACGACCGTCCGGCGGCCCCGGACGCGTCGGCAGCGAGCGAGCGCGCGCCGCGTGAGCGTCGGGTCCCGCGCATGCCGCGGCTGTCCGTCCGTCGCGGTGCGGGCCACGCCCAGGAGGCCCGGCCCGACACCGACACGCCGGCTGCGGCCGACGAGACGGTCGCCTCGGACGCCCCCACCACCTCCGGCCTGCGAGCGTCGCACCCCGTCGCGGACGTCGCGCCCGCGCAGGACGGGGCGCGACGTGCACCCGGGGGTGCGACGGGGTCCGACCACGCGACGGGGTCCGAGTGGGCGACGGCGGACGAGGGTGACCACGTCGCCGGCGTGACCGACGTGATCGACCTGCACCGGGCCTCCAGTCCCGAGCACACGGACGCAGCCGACGTGCCGGACGCGCCCATCGGCACGAAGGTCCGCGCGGCGGAGACCGCCCGCGAGGCGCGGGCCGCCCGCAAGCGGCGACGGCTGCTCGAGCGCGCCGAGGTCCGACGGTTCACCCGGCGCTCGCGGCACCGCCGAGCGATCGGCATCACCGCCGCCAGCGTCGTGCTCGTGCTGGGCGTGTCGATCCTGGTCGCCGTGTTCTCGCCCCTGATGGCCCTCCGCACGATCGAGATCAAGGGGACCAGCCGCGTCGACGACACGCAGCTGCGCCAGGCGCTGTCCGGCCAGATCGGGACCCCGCTCGCCCGGCTCGACTTCGGCGCGATCAGGCGGGACATCGCCGGGTTCCCGCTCATCGAGAGCTACGTCACCGAAGAGGAGCCGCCGCACACGCTCGTGGTGACCGTGACCGAGCGCACCCCGGTCGTCGCCGTCAAGAGCGGTGATGCGTTCCAGCTCGTCGACCCCGCGGGGATCGTCGTGCAGTCGTCGCCGAAGCAGCCTGAGTCGATGCCCGTCGCGGACATCGGTCGCGCGAAGCTCGGGTCGAGCGTGTTCCGCACGATGACCGAGGTCGTGCTCGCGCTGCCGTCGACCGTGCGCGCTCAGGTGGCCGGTGTGGCGGCCTCGACCGCCGACGACGTCACCCTGACCATGCAGGACGGCTCACGCGTGGTGTGGGGGAGTCCCGACGACTCGGACGCCAAGGCCGCGCTGCTCGACGCCCTGGTCAAGGACCACGCCAGCCGCGACCCCGGCACCGCGGTGGAGTACGACGTCTCCGCACCGGACAACGGCATCATCCGCAACCAGTCCTGACGCCCGCCTGCGTGCCTGCGCGCCTACCTGCGCGCCTGCCACCCGTCGCGTCTGCGCGCCGAGTCTCGCCGCTGCGGACAGATCGTGCGCTCCAGACGCCGCGAACTGTCCGCGGGGCCGAGACTCGGCGCGGCCGGCTCGCGCCTGGCGGCACGAGCGGACAGAATTGCGGCACCACATCGCCGACACGCGGCGTGGCGGGACGACACCGTGGCGAGCGCCCCCGTAGCGTCGTCGCAAGCACCACACCTAGCAGCAAAGACCCTGAACTTCAAGTAAAGGTTGAGGGTTCAAACGGAGGCCGGACTCACGTGACCACGAACCACAACTACCTCGCCGTGATCAAGGTCGTCGGTGTCGGCGGCGGCGGCGTCAACGCCGTCAACCGCATGATCGAGCTGGGCCTCCGTGGGGTCGAGTTCATCGCGATCAACACCGACGCCCAGGCGCTGCTGCTCAGCGACGCCGATGTCAAGCTCGACGTCGGCCGCGAGATCACCCGCGGCCTGGGCGCCGGCGCGGACCCCGAGGTCGGCCGACGTGCCGCCGAGGACCACGCCGAGGAGATCGAAGAGGCCCTCGCCGGTGCGGACATGGTCTTCGTCACCGCCGGTGAAGGCGGTGGGACCGGCACGGGTGGTGCTCCCGTCGTCGCCCGCATCGCGAAGTCGATCGGCGCGCTCACCATCGGCGTCGTCACCAAGCCGTTCAGCTTCGAGGGCAAGCGTCGTCAGTCGCAGGCCGAGAACGGTGTCGCCGGGCTCAAGGACGAGGTCGACACGCTCATCGTCGTGCCGAACGACCGGCTGCTCGAGATCTCGGACCGCGGCATCTCGATGGTCGAGGCCTTCGCGACCGCCGACCAGGTGCTGCTCGCCGGCGTGCAGGGCATCACCGACCTGATCACGACCCCGGGTCTGATCAACCTCGACTTCGCCGACGTCAAGAGCGTCATGCAGGGTGCGGGTTCCGCGCTCATGGGCATCGGGTCGTCGCGCGGGGCCGACCGCGCCATCAAGGCCGCCGAGCTCGCCGTCGCGTCGCCGCTGCTCGAGGCCTCGATCGACGGTGCGCACGGCGTGCTGCTCTCGATCCAGGGTGGCTCGAACCTCGGCATCTTCGAGATCAACGACGCCGCACGCCTGGTGCAGGAAGCCGTCCACCCCGAGGCGAACATCATCTTCGGTGCGGTCATCGACGACACCCTCGGCGACGAGGTCCGAGTCACGGTCATCGCCGCCGGCTTCGACGGCGGCGAGCCATCGTCGCAGGTCAAGGAACGTCGGGCCAGCTGGGTCGACCCCGAGTCGAACGCCACGGCGCCCGTTGCCGGTGGCTCGCACGCCATCGAGGACTCGACCACGTCCAGCCCGTCGTGGGCGTCCTCCGAGCACGAGCCGCCGACGCAGCGTGCCGCCGACCCGGCCTTCGACGGTGACGACGACGAGCTCGACGTCCCCGACTTCCTGAAGTGACCCGTCCTGCAGTGACCCGTCCTGCAGTGACCCGTCTGCGCGCGTGAGCGACGCCGCCCAGCGTGAGCCGAGCCTCCCGTCCGACACCGGACCGGAGGCTCGACTCGCGTCCGTCAGACAGGGCATCGCCGACGCGGCGCGAGCCGCAGGGCGGTCCGCCGACGAGCTGACGCTGGTCGTCGTGACGAAGTACCACCCGGCGTCGCTCGTGCGCGAGCTCGCCGCGCTGGGCGTCACCGACGTGGGGGAGAACCGCCACCAAGAGGCCCAGGCCAAGGCCGCCGAACTCGCCGACCTCGGGCTCACGTGGCACTTCGTCGGCCAGCTGCAGTCGAAGAAGGCCCGCCAGGCACGCCGCTACGCCCACGTCGTGCAGTCCCTCGACCGCGACTCGGTGGTGGACGCGTTCGCACCGACCGAGGCCGAGCCGGAGCCGCCCGTGATCGACGGGTTCGTCCAGGTGAACCTGACCGACGACCCCGACCGCGGTGGCGTCCAGCCCGAGGCCGTCGACGCGATGGTCGAGCGTGTGCTGGCCACCGGCACGATCCGTCTGCGTGGCGTGATGGCGGTCGCCCCGCTCGGCCAGGACCCGCGTCCGGCGTTCGCCCGGCTGCGCGGCATCTCCGAGCGCGTCCGCCTGATCGCCCCCGGTGCGACCGACATCTCCGCCGGCATGAGCGGTGACTACGCCGAAGCGATCGCCGAGGGCGCGACACACCTGCGGATCGGGACGGCAATCACGGGAAACCGGCCGACCGCGCCCTAGCCTCGACACAGTACATCCCGAGCAGCGGGGCACGACGTGCACGCACACCCCTGGAGGAACCATGGCCGGTCCGTTGAAGAAGACGATGGTCTACCTCGGCCTCGCCGACGAGGAACTCGAGTACGAGGACGAGCAGCCGACGCAGCACCAGCAGCGCGCGCAGCAGGCCTCGGCACCCGCGGCGACGCACCACGACGCCCCGGCGGCAGCAGCCCCCGCGGCAGCGCCCGCAGCGGCCCCCGTCGAGACGAAGGTCCCGCACACCCAGCACCAGCGCGGCGCGCAGGTCACCCCGCTCCGCCGCTCGCACACGACCGCACAGAAGGCGACCCCGGTCCAGGAAATGAACGAGATCCTCACCGTCCACCCGCGCGAGTACAAGGACGCCCAGTCCATCGCCGAGAGCTTCCGCGACGGCATCCCCGTCATCATCAACCTCTCGCAGATGACCGAGTCGGACGCCCGTCGCATGATCGACTTCGCGAGCGGCCTGTCGCTCGGGCTGTACGGCAAGATCGAGCGCGTCACGAACAAGGTCTTCCTGCTCTCTCCCGCCCACGTCGCAGTGAGCGGTGAGGCGCCCGAGGTAGAGTCCGACATCGAGGCGTCCTTCTTCGCCCAGTCCTGAGCCGTCACGTCCCGGGGTCCCCGTGACCCCGTGGCGCCGCCCAGGCCCACCCGCCCTGTGCACGGTGCTCTACCCGGGCCGTGCACCCGAGACGAGCGAGCCGCACCGTGTCCGTGATCTTCACGATCCTGTACTTCCTGCTCCTGCTGTACTTCTTCGTGCTCTGGGGGCGGTTCGCGCTGGACATGGTGCAGGCGTTCAACCGCTCGTGGCGTCCCCGCGGCGGCATGCTCGTCGTCGCCGAGGTCGTCTACACGACCACCGACCCGCCGATCCGCACGGTCCGTCGGGCGCTCCCGCCGCTGCGCATGGGCGCGGTCGCACTCGACTTCGGCTGGTCCATCGTGATGCTCGTCACGATCATCCTGATGAGCATCGTGCGGGTCATCTCGGTCACGGTCTGACCCGCCTCCCCGATCCGCGGCTGGCCGCGACACGCGCCACGCCCGGTCCACGATCACGGTTCCGGTCGGTCGTCGGTGTACGGTTGACGGGATCGATGTCCGCGCAGGTGGGCATCCGCACCGTGAGTTCTGCGCCTGGTACGTTCGGGCGCAACGTTTCGGTTCCACACGTTCAGCAGTTCTATTGAGGTGACGGCAAATGGCTTTGACGCCGGAAGACGTAGTCAACAAGCGGTTCCAGCCGACCAAGTTCCGCGAGGGCTACGACCAGGACGAGGTCGATGACTTCCTGGACGAGGTCGTCGTCGAGCTGCGCCGTCTGACCCAGGAGAACGAGGAGCTCCGGCAGCGCCTGCAGGCCGCCGAGTCGGCGCCCAAGCCGGCCGCCGCCGCAGAGCCCGCTCCCGCTCCGACCCCCGAGCCCGAGCCCGAGCCGGCCCCCGTCGCCGCCGCTCCGGAGCCGGCTCCGGTCGCCGCCGCCGCACCGACCACCACGGTCAACCCGGACGACGACACCGAGGGCACGACCAACCTGCTGACGCTCGCACGTCGCCTGCACGAGGAGCACGTCCGCGAGGGCGTCGAGAAGCGCGACGCGCTCATCGCCGAGGGCCAGGCCCAGGCAGCGCGTCTCGTCTCCGAAGCCGAGGCCAAGCAGCGTCAGATCATCGCTGACACCGAGAACACCAACCGCCAGCGCGTGCAGGTGCTCGAGGGCGAGCAGCGTCAGCTCGAGGGCAAGATCGACGAGCTGCGCACCTTCGAGCGCGACTACCGCGCCCAGCTCAAGAGCTACATCCAGGGCCAGCTGAGCGAGCTCGACGCGTCGTCGAGCACCGAGCAGTCGGGCCTCACCCCCGCGCCGGCCTCGGCGCAGGGCTTCGGCAACTGAGTTGACCCAGCAGCAAGACCAACGAGCGAAGGTCAGTGTCCGCGCGATCGCGGCACTGGCCTTCGCCGCTGTCGTGGTGGTGGCGTTCGACCAGATCGTGAAGGCGCTGGTCGTCGCGAACCTGCCGTACGGGCAGGTCGTCCCGGTGCTCGGCGGCGCCCTGCAGTTCCTGTACGTCCGCAACCCCGGTGCCGCGTTCTCGTTCGCGGTGAACATGACGTGGGTGTTCTCGATCGTGTCGGCGGCCGTGGTCGTCGCGATCATCGTGTTCGCCCGGCGCATCCGGTCGATGTGGTGGGCGATCGTGCTCGGCATGCTGCTCGGCGGGGCGCTCGGCAACCTGCTCGACCGACTCTTCCGCGAGCCCGGCTTCGGCCGCGGGCACGTCGTCGACTTCATCTCGACGCCGTGGATGATGCCCGCGATCTACAACGTCGCCGACTCGTTCATCTGCATCAGCATGGTGGTCTTCGTGCTGCTGGTCGTCTTCGGGGTGAACCTCGACGGCACCAGGACGGTCTCGGACAAGAGCAAGAGCAAGAACACGAACACGACGCTGGCCGGCGCCGGCCGGGAGGACCGTGCCGGGTCCGCCACGGACGCCGCGGTCCCCGAGTCCGGAACGGTCACCGACGTGGCCGACACGACCCGGGCCTCCCGTCCTGACCCGCTGGGACACGACGCGACGTGAGCGAGTCCCGCCAACTCCCCGTGCCGGACGGGCTCGCCGGTGAGCGCGTGGACGCCGCCATCGCGAAGCTCCTGGGCTTCAGCCGGTCGTTCGCGGCCGAGGTCGTCGCCGCGGGTGGCGTGCGGGTCGACGGAGCCGTCGTCGACAAGTCCGACCGCCTGCACACCGATTCGTGGCTCGAGGTCGAGTGGACCCCGAAGGAAGCACCGCGCATCGTGCCTGCCGTCGTGCCGGGGATGACGATCGTGCACGACGACCAGGACATCGTCGTCGTCGACAAGCCCGTCGGCGTGGCCGCGCACCCGTCGCCCGGGTGGGACGGCCCGACCGTGCCGGGCGGGCTCGCCGCTGCGGGCTTCACGATCGCGACCTCGGGTGCCGCCGAGCGTGCGGGCATCGTGCACCGGCTGGACGTCGGCACGTCCGGGCTGATGGTGGTCGCGAAGACCGAGCTGGCGTACACGCACCTGAAGCGCGCCTTCAAGGAGCGCACGGTCGACAAGGTCTACCACGCCCTGGCGCAGGGGCATCCGGACCCGACCTCGGGCACCATCGACGCGCCCATCGGCCGGCACCCCTCGAGCGACTGGAAGTTCGCGGTCACGTCCGACGGCAAGCCGAGCGTGACGCACTACGCCACGCTCGAGGCGTTCCGGTCGGCGTCGCTGCTCGAGGTGCACCTGGAGACCGGTCGCACGCACCAGATCCGCGTGCACCTGGCCGCGACCCGGCATCCGCTGGTCGGGGACACGATGTACGGCGCCGACCCGGTGCTCGCCGCCGAGCTCGGGCTGACGCGCCAGTGGCTCGACGCGGTCCGGCTCGGGTTCCACCACCCGCGCACGGGCGACTGGGTGGAGTTCCAGGCGTCGTACCCCGACGACCTGCGGTCAGCGCTCGACCAGATCCGCGCCGCGTCGGTCTGACACGCGGACGGTCCAGACGACACGCCCGTGGGTGTCACCGCCCGCGGTTAGGCTGTCCGAGTCCCACACGCAGTTCGTTCGACCGGAGGCCCCGTGGCGAGTTCCGACTCCTTCGTCCACCTGCACGTGCACAGCGAGTACTCGATGCTCGACGGCGCCGCGCGACTGAACGACCTGGTCGCCGAGACGGCTGCCCAGGGCATGCCGGCGGTGGCCGTGACCGACCACGGCAACATGTTCGGCGCGTTCGAGTTCTGGAAGGCCGCCAAGGCCGGCGGCGTCAAGCCGATCATCGGGACCGAGGCCTACATCACCCCGGGCACGCACCGCTCCGACAAGACCCGTGTGCGCTGGGGCGACGGCGGCGGCGACGACGTGTCGGGCGCGGGCTCGTACACGCACATGACGATGTTCGCCGAGAACACCACGGGCATGCACAACCTGTTCCGGCTGTCGTCGAAGGCCTCGCTCGAGGGCTACTACTTCAAGCCGCGCATGGACCGCGAACTCCTCAGCGAGCACCACGAGGGCATCATCGCGACGACGGGCTGCCCGTCGGGCGAGGTCCAGACCCGCCTGCGTCTGGGGCAGTACGACGAGGCGATCAAGGCCGCGGCCGACTTCCGCGACATCTTCGGCAAGGAGAACTACTTCGCCGAGATCATGGACCACGGGCTCGAGATCGAGCGCCGGATCATGAGCGACCTGATCCGGCTGGCGAAGGACCTGGGCCTGCCGCTGGTCGGCACGAACGACCTGCACTACACGCACGCGCACGACGCCAAGTCGCACGCGGCACTGCTGTGCGTGCAGTCCGGCTCGACGCTCAACGACCCCAACCGGTTCAAGTTCGACGCCGACGAGTTCTACCTGAAGACCCCGCAGCAGATGCGGCACCTGTTCCGCGACAACATCGAGGCCTGCGACAACACGCTGCTCATCGCCGAGCGCTGCGACGTCGAGTTCGACACCGCGGCGAACTACATGCCGAAGTTCCCGGTGCCCGAGGGCGAGACCGAGCACAGCTGGTTCGAGAAAGAGGTGGCGAAGGGGCTGCAGTACCGCTATCCCGGCGGCATCTCGGACGAGGTCCAGGCGCGCGCCGACTACGAGGTCGGCATCATCAACCAGATGAACTTCCCCGGCTACTTCCTGGTGGTCGCCGACTTCATCAACTGGTCCAAGGACAACGGCATCCGCGTCGGTCCCGGCCGTGGTTCCGGTGCGGGCTCGATGGTGGCGTACGCGATGCGCATCACCGACCTCGACCCGATCCGGCACGGGTTGATCTTCGAGCGGTTCCTCAACCCGGACCGCGTCTCGATGCCCGACTTCGACGTCGACTTCGACGACCGGCGCCGCGGCGAGGCCATCAAGTACGTCACCGAGAAGTACGGGTCCGAACGCGTCGCGCAGATCGTGACGTACGGCACCATCAAGGCCAAGCAGGCGCTCAAGGACTCGTCGCGCGTGCTGGGCTTCCCGTTCGGCATGGGTGAGAAGCTCACCAAGGCGATGCCGCCGCCCGTGATGGGCAAGGACATCCCGCTCACCGGGATCTTCGACAAGGAGCACCCCCGCTACAAGGAGGCCGTCGACGTCCGCACCGTCGTCGAGACCGATCCCGAGGCCCGCACGGTGTTCGACACGGCGCTGGGACTTGAAGGCCTGAAGCGGCAGTGGGGCGTGCACGCCGCCGGCGTCATCATGTCGAGCGACCCGCTGATCGACATCATCCCGATCATGAAGCGGGAGCAGGACGGCCAGATCGTCACGCAGTTCGACTACCCGGCGTCCGAGTCCCTCGGGCTCATCAAGATGGACTTCCTGGGGCTGCGGAACCTGACGATCATCAGTGACGCGCTCGACAACATCAAGAGCAACCGGGGGACCGACCTCGACCTCGAGACCATGGGGCTCGAGGACCCCGAGGCGTACGCCCTGCTGCAGCGCGGTGACACCCTCGGCGTGTTCCAGCTCGACGGCGGCCCGATGCGCGGACTGCTGCGCCTGATGAAGCCCGACAACTTCGAGGACATCTCCGCGCTCATCGCCCTGTATCGCCCGGGGCCCATGGGGGCGAACTCGCACACCAACTACGCCCTCCGCAAGAACGGCGAGCAGGCGATCACGCCGATCCACCCCGAGCTCGAAGAGCCACTCAAGGACATCATCGGCACGACCTACGGCCTGATCATCTACCAGGAGCAGGTCATGGCCATCGCGCAGAAGGTCGCCGGGTTCTCGCTCGGTCAGGCCGACATCCTGCGCCGCGCGATGGGCAAGAAGAAGAAGTCCGAGCTGGACAAGCAGTATGCCGGCTTCGAGAAGGGCATGCTCGACAACGGCTACTCCGCCGCGGCGATCAAGACGCTGTGGGACATCCTGCTGCCGTTCTCCGACTACGCGTTCAACAAGGCGCACTCGGCGGCGTACGGTGTGGTGTCGTTCTGGACGGCGTACCTCAAGGCGCACTACCCGGCCGAGTACATGGCCGCGCTGCTCACCAGCGTCGGCGACGCCCGTGACAAGCTCGCGCTGTACCTGAACGAGTGCCGCCGCATGGGCATCCGGGTGATGCCCCCGGACGTCAACGAGTCGATCGGCTTCTTCGCGGCCGTCGGCAACGACATCCGCTTCGGCATGGGCGCGATCCGCAACGTCGGCTTCAACGTCGTCGACGACATCGTCAAGGCCCGCACCGAGAAGGGGACGTTCGAGTCGTTCCACGACTTCCTGCGGAAGATCCCGATCTCGTCCGCCAACAAGCGGACCGTCGAGTCGCTCATCAAGGCCGGTGCGTTCGACGAGTTCGGGGACAGCCGCCGCGCGCTGGTCGAGATCCACGAGGGTGCGGTCGAAGCCGCCGTCAAGGTCAAGCGCGACGAGGTCCACGGCAACGTCGGGTTCGACTTCGACTCGCTGTTCGCCGAGGTCGCCGAAGAGCAACCCGCCATGGCCGCGGTGTCGCAGGTGCCCGAACGGCCCGAGTGGTCCAAGCGCGACAAGCTCGCGTTCGAGCGCGACATGCTCGGGCTGTACGTCTCCGACCACCCGCTGGCCGGGCTCGAGATCGAGCTCGCGAAGCACCAGTCGATCACCATCGCCGACCTGCTCGGCGCGGACGACTCGGTCGAGGGCGAGACCGTCACGGTGGCCGGACTGCTGACGAGCGTGCAGCACCGCGTGGCGAAGACGAGCGGCAACCCGTACGGCATCGTCCAGATCGAGGACTTCGGCGGCGAGATCGGCGTGATGTTCCTGGGCAAGACGTACCAGGAGTTCGGGCCGTCGCTGGTGGCGGACTCGATCGTCGTGCTGCGCGGTCGCGTCAACGTCCGCGACGACGGCAAGGCCCTGCACGCGGTGAGCATGTTCCAGCCGAACCTGGGCGACGTGATGGGTTCCGGCCCGCTCACGCTCACCCTGCCCGAGCGCCAGGCGACCACCACGACGGTCACCGAGCTCGCCGCGGTGCTCGGCCGGCACACGGGCGACACCGAGGTCCGGCTCCGGCTGCTCAAGGACGACGTCGCCCGCACGTTCGAGCTGCCGTTCCCGGTCAACCTGACGCCCGACCTGTTCGGCGAGCTGAAGAGCCTGCTCGGGCCGCGCTGCCTGGTCTAGGCGATGACCGAGCTCACGGCACCGCGTCCGTCGGACGCGGTGCTGTGCGCGTTCGGCGTGGCCGGGGCGCCGCTCGAGCGGCTGCTGGGTGGCCAGGGGCAGACGTGGCGCGCGGGCGACGTCGTGGTCCGGCCGCACGGTGACGCGACGGAGGCCCGGTGGCGGTCCGACACGCTGGCGCGCCTTCCGCACACGGCCGCGTTCCGGACGCCACGCCCGGTGCCCACGACGGGCGGTGGCTGGCTCGCCGGTGGGTACGAGGCCTGGGAGTGGCTCGACGGCACGACCGACCCGACCCGGGTGGGCGACGTCATCGCTGCGGGGGCGGCGTTCCACCGGTCGGTGGCGGGGCTGCCGCGTCCGGCGTTCCTCGACCGGCTCGACGGCCCCTGGGCGACGGCCGACCGCCTGGTGTGGGACGGGTCACTGCCGGCGGACCCGACGCTCGACCGGCTCGCCGCGGCGTTCCGCCCGGTGACGTCACCGTCGCAGCTGATCCACGGCGACCTGCTCGGCAACGTGCTGTTCGCCGACGGGCAGCCGCCGGCCGTGTTCGACTGGGCACCGTACTGGCGACCCGCCGGGCTCGGTGCTGCGATCGCCGCCGTGGACGCGGTGTGCTGGCACGGCGTGCCGCTCGACCGGCTCCGGGCGCTCGGGACCGGCGTGCCGGAGTGGTCGCAGCTGCTCGTCCGCGCACTGGCCTTCCGCATCGTCACGCTGCACGAGCTGGGGGCGTGGGACCACGGCCAGGCCGACCACCACCGGCCGGTCGTCGACGCGCTCGTGCAGGGTGCCGCCGGTACGCTGGTCGTCTCATGATGCAGCGAATCGACCTCCGTGGCGGCCTGCCCGCCCGCGCCGAACTCCTCCGTCTCATGCCGCGTGCTGCGGGCGACATCGGGGCAGCCGTCGACGCGGCACGGGCACTGGTCGACGACGTCCGCGAGCGTGGTGCCACGGCGCTCCGCGAGCAGGCCGACCGGTTCGACGGCGGCGCGCCCGCGCACGTCCGCGTCCCCGCTGCCGACATCGCCGCCGCGGTCGCCGGCCTGAGCGCCGAACTCCGCAGCGCCCTCGACGAGGCCATCCGCCGTGTCCGTGCCGCCAGCGCGGCCCAGGTCCCCGCCCCGTCCGTGACCACCCTCGCCGACGGTGCCGAGGTCCACCAGCGCTGGCAGCCGATGCGCCGCGTCGGGCTGTACGTTCCCGGCGGCAAGGCCGTCTACCCGTCCAGCGTCGTCATGAACGTCGTCGCCGCGCAGGTCGCCGGCGTCCGTTCGATCGCCCTGGTGTCCCCGCCGCAGCGCCACCACGGCGGCGCGGTGCACCCGACGATCCTGGCCGCGGCCGGGCTGCTCGGTGTCGACGAGGTCTACGCGATGGGCGGTGCCGGCGCGGTCGGCGCGCTGGCGTACGGCGTGACCGAGATCGGCCTCGAACCGGTCGACCTGGTCACCGGTCCGGGCAACAACTACGTCGCCGCGGCCAAGCGCCTGGTGCGTGGCGTCGTGGGCATCGACTCCGAGGCCGGGGCCACCGAGATCCTGGTGATCGCGGACGACACCGCCGACCCGGGCTTCGTCGCCGCCGACCTCGTCAGCCAGGCCGAGCACGACGAGCAGGCCGGCAGCGTCCTGGTGACCACGTCGGCGGCGTTCGCCGATGCGGTCGAAGCCGCCATCCCCGAACGGACAGCCGTGCTGGGGACGGCTGCGCGCCTCCAGACCGCACTCGACGGACCGCAGTCTGCCGTCGTGCTGGTGGACTCGCTCGCCGACGCCGCCACTGTCAGCAACGCCTACGGGCCGGAGCACCTCGAGATCCAGACCGCGGACGACGACGCCGTGCTCGCCGACATCGACGCGGCCGGGGCCGTGTTCGTCGGTCCGAGCACCCCGGTCAGCCTGGGGGACTACCTGGCCGGGTCGAACCACGTGCTGCCGACGGGCGGCCAGGCGCGCTTCGGGTCCGGGCTGTCGGCGTCGACGTTCCTGCGCCCGCAGCAGGTCGTCCGGTACACCGCGGCCGCCCTCGGACAGGTCGCCCCGCACATCGTCGCCCTGGCGACCGAGGAGCAGCTGCCCGCGCACGCCGCCGCCGTGACGGAGCGCGTGAACCGATAGCCTGGGGTTGCCATGTTCTGCCCCTTCTGCCGCCACCCCGACTCCCGCGTCGTCGACTCCCGAACCAGCGACGACGGCACGTCGATCCGACGCCGACGTCAGTGCCCGAACTGCGGTCGGCGGTTCTCGACGACCGAGACCGCTTCGTTGAACGTCGTCAAGCGCAACGGTGTGCTCGAGCCGTTCTCGCGCGAGAAGATCATCTCCGGTGTCCGCAAGGCCTGCCAGGGGCGTCCGGTCACCGACTCGGATCTGGCCGTGCTGGCGCAGCGCGTCGAGGAGATCGTGCGCTCGTCCGGCGCCAGCCAGATCGACGCGAACGACATCGGCCTGGCGATCCTCGATCCCCTCCGTGAGCTCGACGAGGTCGCCTACCTGCGCTACGCCAGCGTCTACCAGGCGTTCGACTCGCTCGAGGACTTCGAGTCCGCGATCGGCCAGCTGCGCGTCGACCACCACGGCGCTGCCGGCGGTCGCTCGGCGGCCGGGGCCGACGCGTGAGCGGGGTCGGGGAACGACTCGTCCGCAACGGCTACCGGGTCGTGTTCCGGTCCGTGTTCGCGAACATGGACCCGGAACGCGCGCACCACATCGCCTTCGCCGTCATCCGGTGGTTGCCGCACGTGCCGTTCCTGGCCGGCACGGTCGAGCGGTACTCCCGCCCGGCGGCCGCCGACGGCGTCACGACGATGGGCATCCACTTCCCCTCGCGCTTCGGGCTGGCAGCGGGCTTCGACAAGGACGCCCGCGGCATCGTCGGCCTCGGGCTGCTCGGCTTCGGGCACGTCGAGGTCGGCACGATCACCGCGAAGCCGCAGCCGGGCAACGAGAAGCCGCGGCTGTTCCGGCTCATCGGCGACCGCGCGCTGATCAACCGGATGGGCTTCAACAACCGTGGTGCGGCCGCTGCCGCACGCCGGCTCGAACGTGCCCGCCGGCACCCGGGGCGCCCCGTCATCGGCGTGAACATCGGCAAGAGCCGTGTCGTCGACGTCGCGGACGCCCTCGACGACTACCTCGAGTCGACCCGGTTGCTCGCACCGTTCGCGGACTACCTCGCGGTGAACGTCAGCTCCCCGAACACGCCCGGCCTGCGTGGTCTGCAGGAACTCGACCAGCTCCGCCCGCTGCTGTCCGGCGTCAAGGACGCTGCCGGTCGGGTGCCCGTGCTCGTGAAGATCGCGCCGGACCTGACCGACGAGCAGATCGCGGCGATCGCCGGTCTGGCGGTCGAGCTCGGACTCGCCGGCGTGATCGCGAACAACACCACGATCGACCGGTCCGGGCTGACCGCCTCGGCCGCGTCCGTCGACGCCATGGGTGCCGGCGGGCTGTCCGGGGCGCCGATCGCCGCGCGGTCGCTCGACGTGCTGCGGCGCGTGCGGGCTGCCGTGCCGGACGACTTCTGCGTCATCGCCGTCGGGGGAGTGACCTCCGAGGCCGACGTGCAGGCGCGGCTCGATGCCGGAGCCACCCTGGTGCAGGGCTACACCGCGTTCCTGTACGAGGGGCCGACCTGGGCGACGCGGATCAACCGGCTGCGCCGGCGGCGGTTGCGGCGCGCTGCGCGCTGAGGCGCGTGCTGCACCCGCAGGTGCGTGCCCGCCGGGCCGCACGCCCGCTTGCCCGAGTGGTCACGACACCCCGCTCACGTCCGCCGAGGGGTCACGATTCGTCGGTCGCGGGCGTCGGGTGCGACGAATCGTGACCGCTCGACGGAGAGCCGCCGGGGTGTTGTGACCAGCCGCGGGACTGGAGGCGCGGGGCGGTGCCGCCACGAGCCTCCTGTCCGGTGTGGGGGGGCGTCCCGCCCGCTCGCCACGCCCGCCACGATGGGTCACGACACCCCGCTCACGTCCGCCGAGGGGTCACGAATCGTCGGTTGCAGGCGTCGGGCGCGACGAATCGTGACCGCTCGGCGGAACGCCGCCGGGGTGTCGTGACCACTCGACGGACGGAGGCCCCCCGCACCGACCCCGGGCCCCACGCACGACGAAGCGCCGCCGGCCAGGCCGACGGCGCTTCCGGAACGCGACTCAGAGCGCGGGGTGCTGCCCGCGCTTGACCTGCGGCTTCGGCAGGCGCAGGAAGCGCAGCTGCCACGCCCGCGTCAGGATGTAGAGGAACGTGCCCTTCTGCATGGAGCCGAACTTCGCGGTGAGCTTCTTGCGCAGGATGGCCCACAGGATCACGCAGTCCAGCAGGAACAGCGCCACGAAGGCCCAGACGAGCAGGAGTGCGTACGAGGCTGCCGCCGTCTGCGCCGCCACGAACCCGACGATCAGGAACACGACCAGCACGGGCATCATGACCTCGCCCACGTTCCAGCGGGAGTCGATGGTGTCGCGGACGAACCGGCGCTGCTCGCCGCGGTCCTTGGCGGGAAGGTAGCGCTCTTCGCCGTTGGCCATGCCGACGCGGGCCTTCTCGCGCTCGGAGTTCAGTCGAGCACGGGCGGCCTTCTTGTCCACCGGGGTGTTGCCCACCAGCGGACGGCGGTTGGCGGCTTCACGCTCGCGACGGGACGGCGTCGGACGGCCCTTGCCCGCTTCGAGCAGTTCCTCTTCCGAGGGCTCTGCTGTCGTGTTGGTCTTGGGTGCTGCCTTGGCCACGGTGATTCCTGCTGTCGGTGAGCGGTGCGCCGAGGGGAGCCCCGGTGCTTGTCGTCCTCTAGATTACCGGGCATGACCGACACCCAACAGTCCGCACCCGCGACCGACCCCGAGCTCCTCGACGCCCTCCGCGAACAGGTGCACGGCGACCTGCCCCGGACGATCGCGGACCTGTCCGCCCTGGTGCGGATCCCGTCGGTGTCGTGGTCCGCGTTCGATCCCGCGCACGTGCGCCGGAACGCCGAGGCCGTCGCGGAACTCGCGCGCGGCACGGGCGTGTTCGACGAGGTCCGCATCGTCCGGAGCGCGGTCGAGGGCGAGACCCCGTCAGGTGCATCCGACGCGACCGGCATCGAGCACCAGGGCGTCGAACTCGGACAGCCCGCGATCCTGGCCGTCCGACCGGCGCGGAACGGCCGACCGACGGTGATGCTCTACGCCCACCACGACGTGCAGCCGCAGGGCGACGACGCCCTGTGGGAGACGCCGCCGTTCGAGCCCACGCTCCGCGGCGACCGCCTGTACGGCCGCGGTGCCTCGGACGACAAGGCCGGCGTGATGACGCACATCGCCTCGCTCCGCGCACTGCACGCCCGCTTCGGCGACGACCTCGACCTGGGCGTCGTCCTGTTCGTCGAGGGGGAAGAGGAGTTCGGCTCCCGGTCGTTCCGCACCTTCCTGCGCGAGCAGAAGGCGCACCTGGCGGCCGACGTCATCGTCGTGGCGGACAGCGACAACTGGTCCACCGAGGTCCCGGCGATCACCGTCTCGCTCCGCGGCAACGTGACGTTCAAGCTGACCCTGACGACACTCGAGCACGCCAGCCACAGCGGCATGTTCGGGGGAGCGGCGCCGGACGCGATGCTGCCGATGGTGCGCCTGCTCGCCTCGTTGCACGACGACCAGGGCTCGGTCGCGGTCGAGGGGCTGACGGCGTACGACGCGCCCGTGCCCGAGCGGTCCGAGGACGAACTCGCGAAGGACGCCGCGCTGGTCGAGGGTGTCCGCCCGGTCGGCACCGGTGACGTGCTGTCCCGCATTTGGTTCCAGCCGTCGATCACGGTGACGGGCATGGACGTGCCGAGCGTCGCGAACGCCTCGAACACGCTGCTGCCCACCGTCGCCGCCCGGGTGTCGGTGCGGGTGGCTCCTGGACAGTCGGCACGCGAGGCCGCGGCCGCCGTCGAACGCCACATCCGCGCGCACACGCCGTTCGGAGCGCGCGTCGAGATCAGCGAGCCGGACGCCGGCGACGGGTTCCTGGTCGACACGAGCGGCTGGGCGGTGCGTGAGGCGCGGACCGCCATGGCCGAGGGCTGGGGTGCCGCCCCGGTCGAGCAGGGCATCGGTGGTTCGATCCCGTTCGTGTCCGACCTGGCGGCCGAGTTCCCGGACGCGCAGATCCTGGTCACCGGCGTCGAGGACCCCGACACGCGGGCGCACAGCCCGAACGAGTCGCAGCACCTCGGGGTGCTGCACCGCGCGATCGCCAGCGAGACGATCCTGTTGGCCCGGTTGGCGACGCGCGCCTGACGGCCCGACCACCGGACAGGAGGCCCGGCGCGACCCCGCCCCGAGCCTCCTGTCCGCCCGTGGTGCGGTCCCGGTTCTCCACAGGCAGCCGCCGGATGGTGCGGACCGTCGGGGGCGGTGCTTACAATCGAGACGACGGCGGTGATCTGCACCGCCCGGAGGGAGACGCGCGATGAGCGACACCATCACGAGCGAAGCCACCGCGACGAACGCGATCGCGACGGACACCACCACGAGCGCGACGCACGCCGTGCAGCTCAGTGACGCCGCCGCGGGCAAGGTCGCCAGCCTCCTCGAGCAGGAAGGCCGCGACGACCTGCGTCTGCGCCTGGCCGTCCAGCCCGGTGGCTGCTCGGGCCTGATCTACCAGCTCTACTTCGACGAGCGCCTGCTCGACGGTGACACCACCGCCGAGTTCGACGGGGTCGAGGTCGTCGTCGACAAGATGAGCGTGCCGTACCTCGACGGTGCCACGATCGACTTCGAGGACACGATCCAGAAGCAGGGCTTCACGATCGACAACCCGAACGCCCAGGGCAGCTGCGCCTGCGGTGACAGCTTCCACTGATCCGGACCGACTTCCGGCACACGCGCGGACGGGGAGTGACCGACATGGTCGCTCCCCGTCCGCGTTCTGCGTCGGGAACATCCGGTGACCGCATCGAGCCCGCGGTGACCAGGGAAAACGCGTGCTGCGACCGCGCGGAACCGGCCCCCAGGCGTGTCGCGTGTGCACTGAGTGTCACCAGCTGCGAGTAAGCTAGGAGTGTCCCAACCAAGCTGGGAGCCAGCCATGGATCGCCTCGGTGATCCGCCGTCGGTCTCCGACGGGCTGAGCCCACGGCTTCAGTTCTTCCGAGAGGTAACAGTGCGTTCGAATCGCCGTATACGTTGGGCGGCCGTCCCGGTGGCCGTCGGTCTGGTCATCGCACTGGCGGGCTGCTCGCAGCAGCAGCTCAACGGATGGCTCCCGGGCACCGAGGAGACGAAGGACGTCACCAACCACACCAGCCGCGTCGTCGGCCTGTGGACCACCAGCTGGATCGTCCTGCTGGCCGTCGGTCTCATCGTCTGGGGCCTGATCATCTGGGCAGCGATCGTGTACCGCCGCCGGAAGGGCCAGACCGGCCTGCCCGTGCAGATGCGCTACAACATGCCGCTCGAGATCTTCTACACGATCGTGCCGCTGATCCTGGTGCTCGGCTTCTTCGCCTTCACTGCCAAGGACCAAGCCGCCATCGAGAAGCCGTTCGCGCAGCCCGACACCACGGTGCACGTGTACGGCAAGCGCTGGGCGTGGGACTTCAACTACATCGACCAGAACGACCCCTCGAAGAGCGTCTACTACCAGGGCATCCAGGCCCAGGAAGAAGAGAACGGCAACGGCTCGATCGACGAGTCGCAGCTGCCGACGCTCTACCTGCCGGTCGGCAAGAAGGTCAAGATCGAGCTCGACTCGCGCGACGTGGACCACTCCTTCTGGGTCATCGACTTCCTCTACAAGAAGGACATGCTCCCCGGCAAGACGAACTACGAGTACTTCATCCCCCAGAAGGAAGGCACGTACCAGGGCAAGTGCGCCGAGCTCTGCGGCGAGTACCACTCCCTGATGCTCTTCCAGGTGAAGGTCGTGTCGCCCGCCAAGTACCAGGACTACCTCGACACGCTCAAGGACCAGGGCAAGGTCGGACTGCTCGGCAACGAGTACAACACCAACACGAACCAGCCTGACAACAAGGCGCCCGTCACGGCGTCGGACGACAAGTAGGGGCTCGCCAGATGACCACGTCATTCGTCGGCCAACCGACAGCGACCGCGACGCCGGACTTCCAGGCGTCCAAGGTCGGTCGGAAGGGCAACATCATCGTCCGGTGGATCACCTCCACGGACCACAAGACCATCGGGTACATGTACCTGATCACGTCGTTCCTGTACTTCCTGCTCGCGGGCGTCATGGCACTCGTGATCCGCGCGCAGCTCTTCGAGCCCGGCCTGCAGGTCGTCGCCACGAAGGAGCAGTACAACCAGCTGTTCACGATGCACGGCACGATCATGCTGCTGCTCTTCGCGACGCCGCTGTTCTCGGGCTTCGCGAACGCGATCATGCCGCTGCAGATCGGTGCGCCCGACGTGGCGTTCCCGCGCCTCAACGGCTTCGCGTTCTGGCTCTACTTCTTCGGCGCGCTCGTCGCCGTCGGTGGCTTCCTCACCCCGCAGGGCGCGGCGTCGTTCGGGTGGTTCGCCTACGCGCCACTGAGTGACACGACGTTCACACCAGGGCTCGGCGGCACGTTGTGGGTGTTCGGGCTCGGCCTGACGGGCTTCTCGACGATCCTCGGCGCGGTGAACTTCATCACGACGATCATCACGATGCGTGCCCCCGGCATGACCATGTTCCGCATGTCGATCTTCACGTGGAACACCCTCGTGACGTCGCTGCTCGTGCTGATGGCCTTCCCGGTGCTGGCTGCTGCGCTGTTCGGCCTGGGACTCGACCGCGTGTTCGACGCCCAGATCTTCAACCCGGCCAACGGCGGGGCCCTGCTCTGGCAGCACCTCTTCTGGTTCTTCGGCCACCCAGAGGTCTACATCATCGCGCTGCCGTTCTTCGGCATCGTCTCCGAGGTCTTCCCGGTGTTCAGCCGCAAGCCGATCTTCGGGTACAAGACGCTGGTCTACGCGACCATCTCCATCGCGGCCCTGTCGGTCACGGTGTGGGCGCACCACATGTACGTCACCGGTTCGGTGCTGCTGCCGTGGTTCTCGCTCATGACGATGCTCATCGCGGTCCCGACCGGCGTGAAGATCTTCAACTGGGTCGGCACCATGTGGCGCGGTTCGGTGACGTTCGAGACCCCGATCCTCTGGGCGATCGGCTTCCTGATCACCTTCACGTTCGGTGGTCTGACGGGTGTCATCCTGGCGTCGCCGCCGCTCGACTTCCACGTGTCCGACTCGTACTTCGTCGTGGCGCACTTCCACTACGTGGTGTTCGGCACCGTCGTGTTCGCGATGTTCTCCGGGTTCTACTTCTGGTGGCCGAAGTGGACCGGGCGGATGCTCAACGAGCGTCTCGGCAAGATCCACTTCTGGCTGCTGTTCATCGGCTTCCACACCACGTTCCTGATCCAGCACTGGCTGGGTGTCATCGGCATGCCGCGTCGCTACGCGACCTACCTGCCGAACGACGGGTTCACGTGGATGAACCAGCTGTCGACCATCGGCGCGATGATCCTGGGCATCTCGTTCCTGCCCTTCATCTTCAACGTCTACGTCACCGCACGGAACGCTCCCAAGGTGGCCGTCAACGACCCGTGGGGCTACGGCCGCTCGCTCGAGTGGGCCACGTCCTGCCCGCCGCCGCGGCACAACTTCACGTCGATCCCGCGCATCCGCTCGGAGTCCCCGGCGTTCGACCTGAACCACCCCGAGGCCGGTGTGCCGATCGGTGTGGGCCCGGCGAAGGACGCCCCTGATGCCCCGACCTACGACGCCGCGAAGGGCGAGGTGAAGTAAGGCGATGCGCGCCAACGTCAACCTGTTCTGGATCCTCTTCGGGTTCTTCGTCGTCGCGGATGCCGCGTACACGATCTGGTTCTACATCAACTACGGTCGCTGGGAGCCAGTGGGCACCGTCGGCATCGGGCTCGTCGGTCTGATGTCCGCGTTCATCGCGTTCTACCTCGGCCGGGTGCTCTCCGCCCAGGGCGGCGACCTGCCGGAAGACCGTCAGGACGCCAACATCGAGGACGGCGACGCCGAACTCGGGCACTTCAGCCCCTGGTCCTGGTGGCCGATCCTGCTCGCCGGTGCCACCGCGATCACCTTCCTCGGTGTCGCAGCCGGCCTGTGGATCGTGCCCTTCGGGCTCGCCTTCGTGGCGATCACCCTGGTCGGCTGGGTCTTCGAGTACTACCGCGGCAACTTCGGACACTGATCCGCATCTGACGCGCTTCGGGCGGCACCACCTCGGTGCCGCCCGAACTGCGTCCGGAGCACTTCCCCCGAGGGGGAATCAACCGGTCCACGTGCGGCTTGAGCCACACGGACCCCCACAACCTCGCGAAAGGAGTCACCTCAGGTGACCGACAAGCGCACCCTCATCATCTTCGGCGCGACGGGCGACCTCGCCTCCCGCCTGCTCCTGCCGGGCCTCGGCACGTTCCTGCAGAGTGGTCGAGCCGTGCCCGTGCAGCTGATCGGGACGGGCCGCAGCGAGCGATCCCCCGAGCAGTGGAAGGACATCGTCACGAAGTCCTTCGCGTCGCAGGACGTCAAGGGACCCGAGGTCGACGCGACCCTCGAGTCGACCTCGTTCATCCAGGGCGACCCGACGGACCCGAAGCACCTGAAGGCGTTGCTCGACGCGGCCGACAACGAGCCGATCCTGTACTTCGCGCTGCCGCCGCAGATCGCGTCCGACATCTGCGAGGCGCTGCGAGAGGTGGAGCTCCCCGAGGGCACGACCCTGGCGTTCGAGAAGCCCTTCGGCACCGACGTCGCCAGTGCGAAGGCGCTCAACGAGACCGTCCTGAAGATCGTCCCCGAAGAGCGTGTCCACCGCACCGACCACTTCCTCGGCCGCACCACGGTGCTCAACATCATCGGTCTGCGCTTCGCGAACCGCCTGTTCGAGCCCATCTGGAACGCGGAGAACATCGAGAAGGTCGACATCTTCTACGACGAGACCCTGGGCCTCGAGAACCGCGCGCAGTACTACGACGAGGCCGGTGCGATGGTCGACATGATCCAGTCGCACCTGCTGCAGATCCTGGGCATCGTGACGATGGACGCTCCGGCTGACATCGACGCCGTCGAGTTCCGCTCGTCCCTGGCCCGCGCGCTCCGTTCGACGCAGCTCAAGGGGAACGACCCCAAGGTCGCCTCCCGCCGGGCCGTCTACACGGCGGGCACGATCGACGGCAAGGAACTGCCGTCCTACCAGGACGAGGACGGCGTCGACAAGTCGCGCGAGACCGAGACGCTCGCCGAGATCTCGGTCGAGGTCGACACCGCGCGGTGGAAGGGCGTGCCCTTCACCCTGCGTTCCGGCAAGGCCCTCGGCGCCAGCCGGAAAGAGGTCCTGATCACCTTCAAGCCCGTCACGCGCCTGCCCTCGGGCCTGAGCGGTCGGCCGAAGGCGGACACACTGCGCATCGTCCTGAACCCGGACGAGATCGAGCTGACCGTGTCGGCGAACGGCGGCGGCAACCCGTTCGAGATGGGGCAGGTCACCCTGTCGTCGTCGTTCAGCGACGGCGAGCTGACCCCCTACGGCGAGGTCCTCAACGGCATCTTCCACGACGACCCGCTGCTGTCGATCCGCGGCGACGTCGCGGAGCGCTGCTGGGAGATCGTCGAGCCGGTCGTCGCGGCCTGGAAGGCCGACGAGGTCCCGCTCGAGGAGTACCGCGCCGGTTCGCGCGGTCCGGCGGACTGGGAGTCGTCGTCCTGACGGACTGACCACCTGACGAACGGGAGGCCCGGTGCCAGCTGGCACCGGGCCTCCCGTCTGTCTCCGGAACGTGCGTTGGTGGCTGGAAGATCCGACCACCAACGCGCGGCTCGACCCGCCGTGCGCGGTCCGGCCTCAGGCCGGGGTGCCGGCGCGCTCGCCCTCGCCCGTTGCGGACCGGGTCGAGCCGTCGTGCTGGGACACGCGCGTGCGGTGGCCGGCCGCCGTGCCGCGTGCACGGTTGATCGCGTCGGACGCCGACACCAGCGTCAGGTGCGACAGTGCCTGCGGGGTGTTGCCGATGTGGTGGCCGGTGGCGACGTCGATCTCCTCGGACAGCATGCCGACGTCGTTGGCGTAGCCGACCAGGACGTCCATCAGGCGCTCGGCGTCGTCGACCCGCCCCGACGCCGCGTACTGCTCGACGAGCCAGAACGAGCACGCCAGGAACGGGTGCTCGCTGCCGGTCAGGCCGTCGAAGCCGGACGAGGTGCGGTAGCGCAGCACGAGCCCGTCGTCGCCGACGCGCAGGTCCTGCTCGATCGCGGCGACCGTGCCGAGCATCCGCGGGTCGTCCGGTTTGCAGAAGCCGATCTGGGGGAGCACGAGCAGGCTGGCGTCGACCTCGTCGGTGTCGTAGTGCTGCCGGAAGGCCCCGCGGTCAGCGTTCCACCCGTGCTCGTCGATCTCGGCACGGACGGCGTCGCGGAGCTGCCGCCAGCGGGCGACCGGTCCCTCGAGCCCGAACTCCTCGACCGCAGCGACGCCGCGGTCGAAGGCGGCCCAGATCATCGCGCGCGAGTGTGTGAAGCTCCGGCGGGGTCCGCGCATCTCCCAGATGCCGTTGTCGGGTTCCTTCCAGTGTTGCTCGACGTACCCGAGCAGGGCCCGCTGCAGCGCCCACGAGTCCGCGTTCTCCTCGAGCCCGAGTTCGCGGGCGTCGTGCAGCGCCGCCAGGACCTCGCCGAACACGTCGCCCTGGTACTGCGTGAAGGCGCCGTTGCCGATGCGCACCGGCCGGGAACCGGCGTACCCGGACAGTTCGTCGAGCTCGCGCTCGGGCAGCTCCCGCTCGCCGGCGATCCCGTACATGATCTGCACGTCGGCCGGGTCGCCGGCGATCGCGCGGAGCAGCCAGCCTCGCCAGTGCTTGGCCTCGTCCTGGTAACCGTGGGCGATGAGCGAGGCCAGGGCGAGCGAGGCGTCCCGGAGCCACACGTACCGGTAGTCCCAGTTCCGCTCGCCGCCCGGGTCCTCGGGCAGACTCGTGGTCACGGCGGCCACCACGCCACCGGTCTCGGCGTGGGTCATCGCCCGGAGGAACAGCAGCGACTGCCGGGTGGCGTCGGCGTAGGGGCCGTCGACCTGGGTCTTGCCGGCCCACGTGTGCCACCAGTCGGTCGTCCGGGCGAGCGCCTGGTCGACGTCGAGCGGCTCGGGGGGTTCGCGGTGCGAGGGGTACCAGGTGAGCACCGTGTCCAGGACGTCGCCGTCGTGCACGGTCGCGTCGGCGACGTGCCGGTGGTCGTCGGCGTGGAAGCGGCAGCCACGGACCAGGACCGAGTCCGGTCCGGCGGTCGCCAGCAGGGCCGGCCCGTCGTCGTCGCCGATCTGGCGCACCCACGGCAGCGCCCGCGCGTAGTCGAACCGGATGCGCAGGACCTGGCGCAGGTCGACGGAGCCGCGCAGCCCACGGACCCGGCGCACGATGCTGGCCCGGTGTGCCCCGATCGGCATGAACTCGGTGACCTCGACGACTCCGGTGGCGGTCGTCCACACCGTGCGCAGCACCAGCGAGTCCTTCGCGTAGTGCCGGTGGGCGGTGGCGTCCGGGTCCGTCGGTCGGAGGGTCCAGTGTCCGTCGTGCTCGTCGCCGAGCAGCGCCGCGAACGTCGAGGGGCTGTCGAAGCGGGGCAGGCACGCCCAGTCGATGGTGCCGGCGCGGTCGACGAGCGCCGCCGAGTAGCAGTCGCCGATGATCGCGTGGTCTTCGATTCGCTGGGCCATGCCCCTGATCGAACCACCGACCGCCGATGGTCCACCGGTTGCCGGAGTGATCGACTGAGGGTGGGCTCAGACTTCTGGCTGGTCGCCGAGGTCGGCGAGCCCGATGCGTCCGAGTTCCTTCCACAGGCCGGCACCGTCCGGGGCGAAGACCCACGGGGCGCTCGAGTCGCGGGAACGCTCCTGCGCGCGGGACCGGCCACCGGCCAGGACGGCCTCGCTCGTGGAGAGCTGACGGATCGCGACCCCGGCGACGTTGTCGGGGTGCTCACGGGCGAACTCGCCGTACAGCGACTCGTCGTGCTGCCCGTCGTCGCCGACGAGCAGCCACTGGACGTCGGGGAAGTCCCGCGCCAGACGTCGCAGGTTCTCGCGCTTGTGCATCTGCCCGCTCCGGAAGAACCGGTCGTGCGTGGGCCCCCAGTCGGTGAGCAGCAGCGTGCCGGACGGGTACATGTTGCGCGTCAGGAAGCGCTGCAGCGTCGGTGCGACGTTCCAGGCCCCGGTCGACAGGTAGACCGTCGGTGCGCCGGGGTGTTGCGCGAGGACCCGCTCGTACAGCACGGACATCCCCGGCACCGGTCGGCGCGCGTGCTCGGTGACGACGAAGGAGTTCCACGCGGCCAGCAACGGGCGGGGGAGCGCCGTGACCATCACCGTGTCGTCGATGTCGGACAGCAGGCCGAAGCGGGTGTCGGGGTGGACGACGAACACGTCCGCTTCGACGTCGCGCTGGCCACCGGCGGTCAGGCGGATGGTGTGCCACCCCGGCTCGAGGTCGATCGGCACGATGGCGTCGACGACCCCGCCCCGGTCGGACTGCACGGTGTGCGACGACCCGCCGGCGGTGACGGTCACCTCGGCGTGGTCGACGGCCACGCTCGTGAAGGACTTCCACCCGCGGACGCCCTCGTACGACACGTCGGACGCCAGCCCACGACGGGTGAGCAGGACGCGGCACAGCACGCGGATCCACCCCGGTGCGCCGTAGCCCGTGTAGGGGATCACCGTCGGTACCTGGCCGCGACGCCGAGCGCGTTGTTCACGGAACTCCTGCACGGCGTCCTCGATCCGGGCGGCTCGGTGCAGGATGGGCTCGGCCAACGACGGTTCGTGGGACGTCGGGTCGGGCATCGGCCCATCATCCCATGCGGGGGCGTCCGGATGTCCACGATCCGCCCCGACACCCGTCGATCGTCGGGCGATCCGGTCCCGACCAGCGTGGATCGGTCCACGATCCGGTTCCGACACCCTGTGAATCGCAGCGATGTTCCAGGCGGGCTCTGCGAGAGTTGCCCCGTCACACAATCAGCCCGCGGTCGCCGCGAGAAGGAGTTCACGTGCTCGTCACCGAGGTTTCGAACGCACTGCCGGGGGGATCATCACTGCTCAGGAACGAGCCGGTCCAGGCCCGCAGTTCGGCGCGCCTCGCCGGACTCCTCGACGCCGCTGCTGCGGTGATCGACGAGATCGGGTTCGAACGGCTCACCACGGCCATGGTCGCCGAGCGGGCGGGGGCGTCCATCGGCACGGTCTACCGGTACTTCCCGGACCGCATCGCCGTGGTCGAAGCCCTGGCGATCCGCTCCACGCAGCGTCTGGCTGCCCGGTTCGTGCAGGCCCTCGAGGCCAGCGCGGCCACGACCTGGCAGGAAGCCTGCGACGCGCTCATCGACATGACGAGCGAGATGTACCGGACTGAGCCCGGCTTCCGGGCGATCCGGTTCGGCGACCCGGCGGACGCCGGTGTCGGCGCCGACGACGACCGGATGGCGGCGCTCGGTGCCGCCGTGGGCGGGATCCTGCACGAACGCTTCGGCATGCCGGACAACGAGGACGTCACCCGCGCCTGGGTGGTCCTGGCCGAGTCCTCGCACGCGTTGCTCGCTCGTGCGCACCGCGACCGTGAACACCCGGACACCGCGCTGATCGAGGCGTACCGCGTCATGAGCCGCGGCTACCTCGAGAAGGTCGTCGCAGCCTCCTGAGCGTCCTCCGGCGGAGCCGGGCTGTCCGCGACACGTCACGATTCGACACGCGGTGCAACCGGTGTCGGTCCTGACGGGTACTCTCACTCGGAGTCGGGCTACCTCCCACCAGAAGGGCACCCACCCCATGATCGAATTCCGCTCCGTGCGCAAGACGTACCCGGACGGCACCAACGCCGTCGAGCGGTTCGACCTCGTCATCCCCTCCCGAACCACGACGGTCTTCGTCGGGTCCAGCGGCTGTGGCAAGACGACGTTGCTCCGCATGATCAACCGGATGGTCGACCCCTCGTCGGGTTCCGTGTCCATCGACGGCAAGGACGTCGCCGACGTCGACCCCGTCAAGCTCCGCCGCAGCATCGGCTACGTCATGCAGAGCTCCGGCCTGCTGCCGCACCGCAAGGTCGTCGACAACATCGCCACCGTGCCGCTGCTGACCGGCGTCGCCAAGGCCGAGGCGCGGTCGCGCGCACTCGAGCTGATGGACACGGTCGGACTCGACCGGGCGTTCGCGGACCGGTACCCGTCGCAGCTGTCGGGCGGACAGCAGCAGCGCGTCGGGGTCGCCCGCGGGCTGGCGGTCGACCCGAACATCCTGCTGATGGACGAGCCGTTCGGTGCGGTCGACCCGCTGGTCCGCAACGACCTGCAGGACGAGCTGATCCGGCTGCAGCGTGAGCTCGGCAAGACCGTGGTGTTCGTCACGCACGACATCGACGAGGCCTTCAAGCTCGGCGACCAGGTCGTCATCCTGAAGAAGGGCGGCGAGATCGCCCAGCTCGGCACCCCGGCACAGATCCTCTCCGAGCCCGCCGACGACTTCGTCGCCAACTTCATCGGTGCCGGTCGCGGTCGCCGTGCGCTGCGCATCGAGCAGACCCCCACCGGTCCGATCGTCGTCGACGGCGACGGTCGCGCGGCCGGCGTCCTCACCGGCCCCGCTCCGGTGGTCGACGCTGCTGCCGCCGTGCAGGGTGAACCGTCCGCCACGAACAAGGCCGCTGCGTCCTCCGACGCAACGGGTGCTCCGGCGCAGGGTGGGAGCGCCCGGTGAACTGGGTGCTCGCCAACACCGACACGATCTGGGACGACGTCGTCGCACACCTGACGATCGCGATCCCGCCGATCGTCATCAGCTTCCTGCTGTCGATCCCGATCGGCTGGTTGGTCGTCCGGCTGCGCCGGGCAGGTGGCCGTCCGGTCACGCGCAGCGTCGGCGGTGGCATCGTCACCGTCGCCGGGCTGCTCTACGCGATCCCGTCGCTGCCGCTGTTCATCGCGTTGCCGAGCATCCTCGGCACCGGTCTGCAGGACCCGGTCAACGTGGTCATCGGTCTGACGCTCTACGGCCTCGCGCTGATGGTCCGGTCCACGGTCGACGGGCTCGAGTCCGTCGATGCGCCCACGGTGTCCGCGGCGACGGCGATGGGCTACTCCGGAGCGCAGCGGTTCTTCCGCGTCGACCTGCCGCTCGCCGGCCCGGTGCTGCTCGCCGGCCTGCGCGTCGTGGCGGTGTCGACGATCTCGCTGACCACGGTCGGCGCGGTGCTCGGCATCCAGAGCCTCGGGTCCCTGTTCACGGACGGCATCGGTCGTGGCATCACCGAGGAGATCGTGTCCGGCATCGTGATGGTCCTGGTGCTGGCGTTCGCGATCGACGGGCTGCTCGTGCTGCTCGGCCGGCTCGTGATGCCGTGGACCCGGAAGACCACCGTCACCAAGCGGCAGGCGCGTCGTGTGCTGCAGGCGGCCGAGGTGACCTCGTGATCATCGGACAGGCCTTCGCCTGGGTGTTCGACCCGACCAACTACTCCGGCTACAACGCGATCCCGACCCGGCTCTGGGAGCACATCTGGATCTCGCTGCTCGCCGTCCTCATCGCGTCGGTCATCGCCGTGCCGCTCGGCTGGCTCATCGGGCACACCGGTCGTGCCCGTGGCGTGGCCATCGCCCTGTCCGGCGGCATCCGCGCCCTGCCGACGCTGGGCGTGCTGACCCTGTTCGGCCTGGTGCTCGGCGTCAGCCTGCAGGCACCGCTGCTGGCGCTGGTGATCCTGGCGATCCCGTCGGTGCTCGCGGGGGCCTACTCCGGCATCGAGTCCGTCGAGCCGGTCACCGTCGACGCCGCCCGTGCCCAGGGCATGACCGGGTGGCAGATCCTGACCAAGGTCGAGGTCCCACTCGGGCTGCCGCTGCTGATCGGCGGCATCCGCGCCGCCGTGCTGCAGGTCGTCGCAACGGCCACGCTCGCCGCGTACGTCGGCGCCGGTGGCCTGGGCGGCTACGTGTTCCTCGGGCTCAAGACCCAGGACTACGCCGAGATGCTCGGCGCCTCCATCCTCGTGATCGCACTCGCGATCGCGTTCGAGATCGTCTTCTCCCTGTTGCAGCGGGCGGTGGTGCCCGCGGGCGTCTCCGGCCGGACCGCGGGGGGACGCAAGGGATCGCGCGAGCGAGCCCGCAATCCCATCCCGGAAGGAACCCCCTCGTGATCACAGCACCCAAGATCCGCGCCGGCATCGCCGCAGCGCTGGCCGTGGGCGTCGCAGCTGCGCTTGCCGGCTGCTCGTCCAGCAGCCCGCTCGACAGCGGCTCCAGCGCCTCGTCCGACTCGAAGACCATCGTCGTCGGCTCGCAGCAGTACTACTCGAACGAGATCATCGCCGAGCTGTACTCCCAGGTCCTCGAGAAGGACGGCTTCAGCGTCAAGCGCAACTTCAACATCGGCCAGCGCGAGGTCTACCTCCCGCAGCTGCAGAAGGGCGCGATCGACGTCATGCCGGAGTACAGCGGCAACCTGCTGCAGTACTACGACAAGAACTCGACCGCGAAGACCGCGTCGGAGATCTCAGCTGGCCTCGAGAAGGCGCTGCCGAAGGGCCTGCGCGCCCTCGACGCCGCCGAGGCGACCGACCAGGACAGCTACACCGTGACCAAGGACTTCTCCGAGAAGAACGGCGTCACCAGCCTGTCCGACCTGTCCAAGGTCAGCGACAAGCTCACCGTCGGCGCGAACTCCGAGTTCCAGACCCGGCCGTACGGCCCGAAGGGGCTGCAGTCCGAGTACGGCGTCGACGTCGACTTCAAGGCGATCGAGGACTCGGGCGGGGCGCTGACGGTCAAGGCGCTCAAGGACGGCACGGTGCAGCTCGCCGACATCTACAGCGCCGACCCGAGCATCAAGGCGAACGACTTCGTGTCCCTCAAGGACCCGAAGAACCTGATCCTGCCGCAGAACGTCACGCCGGTCGTCTCGAGCAAGGTCAGCGACAAGGCCGCTGCCGACATCGACAAGGTGAGCAAGGTCCTGACGACCGATGCGCTCATCGAGCTCAACACGAAGAGCACCTCGGACAAGGAGAAGGCGTCCACCATCGCCAAGGACTTCCTGACCGAGAAGGGTCTGCTGTAGTCAGCACGATCCGGTAGTACAACGACAGGTGTCGGGCAGCAGCCCGGCACCTGTCGTCGTTCGCGGAGGTACATCAGGAGCGCATCACAGGCACACCAGTTCCGCACGGTTGTGCCGTGCAGTGGCTGTGCACGTTCGTGCACCGCAGTCTTCTACAACTTGTCGAACGACGTGTCCGATGGGTAACGTGGAGGTGTCCCGACGGTGTGACGGCAACAAGTGCCCTCCTACAGGAAGCAACTGACGTGCAGCACCTGCGCGCGGCGTGCCCGACCGGTCCAGCCGCATGAACGACATCCTCGATCCCCTGATCCTGTCGCGCTGGCAGTTCGGCCTGACGACGATCTACCACTTCCTGTTCGTCCCGCTCACCATCGGGATGGCGGTGGTCGTCGCGGTCTTCCAGACCGCGTGGTACCGCACGGGCCGGGCGCACTACCTGCAGCTCACCCGGTTCTTCGGCCGGATCTTCCTCATCAACTTCGCGATGGGCACCGTCACGGGCATCGTGCAGGAGTTCCAGTTCGGCATGAACTGGTCGAACTACTCCCGCTTCGTCGGGGACGTCTTCGGCGCTCCGCTGGCGCTCGAGGGCATCCTGGCGTTCTTCTTCGAGGCCGCGTTCATCGGCATCTGGATCTTCGGCTGGGACCGCCTGCCGAAGGGCCTGCACCTGGCGAGCATGTGGTGCGTCAGCGCGGGGACGATCATGTCGGCGTACTTCATCATCGCCGCCAACGCCTTCATGCAGCACCCGGTCGGGTACGTCATCAACCAGGCGAAGGGCCGCGCCGAGCTGACCGACATCTGGGCCGTCCTGACGAACAAGGTCGCACTGGCGGCCTTCCCGCACACCCTGTTCGCCTGCTTCATGGTCGCGGCCGGCGTGATCATCGCGGTCGCGGCGTACCACCTGGCGCGCAACCAGCACCTGGAGACGATGCTGCCGGCGCTGAAGTTCGGCCTGTGGACGATGGTCGCGGCCGGTGCGCTCACGGTGCTGACCGGGGACCAGCTCGGCCTCACGATGGTCGACACGCAGCCGATGAAGATGGCCTCGGCCGAGGCGCTGTACAACACGGCGACCGGCAAGGACGCCTCGTTCTCGATCTTCACGCTCGGCACACCCGACGGCGTGCACGAGCTGTTCTCGATCCGGGTGCCCTACCTGCTGTCGTTCCTGTCGACGCACACGTTCACGGGCACGGTCGAGGGGATCAACAACCTGCAGGCCGAGTACAGCCAGGTCTACGGCCCCGGCGACTACAAGCCGGTCATCTGGGTCACCTACTGGTCGTTCCGCTGGATGATCGCGCTGGGCGTCGGCGCCGTGATGGTGTCCCTCGCCGGCCTGTGGCTGACCCGCAAGGGCCGGTTCCCGACGCAGCGCTGGGTGTGGCGGATCGCGACGTGGGCGGTGCCGCTGCCGATGGCCGCGATGATCGTCGGCTGGATCTTCACCGAGATGGGCCGGCAGCCGTGGCTGGTGTTCGGGCTGCTGAAGACCGCAGACGGGGTGTCGCCGAACGTCACGGGGCTCGAGGTCCTGATCTCGCTCGTCGTGTTCACGCTCATCTACGGCAGCCTGGCGGTCGTCGAGTTCCGGCTCATCAAGAAGGTCGCACAAGAGGGTCCCGCGGCGCCGGCCGAGGTCGACGAGACCACCGGCGAGGTCAAGCACGAAGTGACGGTGTACTGAGATGGACCTGCCCGTTCTGTGGTTCGCGATCGTCGGACTGTTCTTCGTCGGGTACTTCGTGCTGGACGGCTTCGACTTCGGTGTCGGGATGGCGCTGCCGTTCCTGGGCCGCGACGACACCGACCGCCGCGTCATGATCAACACGATCGGCCCGGTCTGGGACCTCAACGAGACCTGGGTGATCGTCGCCGGCGCCTGCCTGTTCGCGGCGTTCCCGGAGTGGTACGCCACGATGTTCTCCGGCTTCTACCTGCTGCTCCTGCTGATCCTGGCGGCACTCATCGTCCGCGGGGTGTCCTTCGAGTACCGGCACCAGGACAAGCAACTCGCGTGGAAGCGCAGGTTCGACCTGATGATCATCGTGGGCAGCGCCCTGCCGTCGTTCCTGTGGGGCGTCGCGTTCGGCAACGTCGTGCGGGGGATCCCGATGGACGCCGGGCACAACTACACCGGCACCGTGTTCGACCTGCTCAACCCGTTCGCGGTGCTGACCGGGCTGGCGACGCTGCTGGTGTTCTTCACGCACGGCGTCGTGTTCATCGCCCTGAAGACCGAGGGCGACATCCGTGCCCGGGCGAAACGCCTGGCCACCCGCGCCGGCATCGTGACCATCGTCGTCGCAGCGGCGTTCCTGGTCAGCATGGCGGTCGTCCGTGCCACCCCGGCGAGCCTGGTGCTCTCCGTGGTCGCCGCCCTGGCCCTGGTGCTCGCGGTGCTCTGCGCCGCCTGGGGTCGCGAGGGCCGGGCGTTCGCGCTGATGGCCGTCACGATCGCCGCGGTGGTGCTCGCGATGTTCACGGCGGTGTTCCCGGACGTCATGCCCGCGTCGAACGACCCGGCGAACAGCTTGACGGTCGTCAACGCCAGCAGTGGGACCTACACGCTCACGGTGATGAGCTGGGTGGCGCTGGTCTTCGTGCCGCTCGTCCTGGCCTACCAGGCGTGGACCTACTGGATCTTCCGCAAGCGCGTCACCCGCGCCCACGTCACCGCCGCCGCACACTGACCCACCGGGAAGAGGCCCCACGATGAAGCCGCTCGATTCGCGTCTGCTGCGTCTGTCGCGGTCCGCTCGGGGCTTCGTCCTGGCCGCCGCTACCACGGGGCTGCTCCGCACCGTGGCGACCGTCGGGATCGCCTGGGGCATCGCTGCGGCGGTGACCGAGGTGGTCGACGTGGTCCGGCACGGCGGGGTGGTGCCGGCCGCGTTCGTCCCGACGCTCGCGCTGCTCGGCGCCGCGTTCGTGGTCCGTGCGGTCGCGGCGTGGGCGACCGACGACCTGGCGGCCCGTGCCGCGGCCACCGTCAAGAGCGAACTGCGCACGCGGGTGCTGGCCCGCGCGGCGGCGCGCGGGCCCGCGTGGCTGGCGGAGCGCTCGAGCGCGGGGTTCGCCACGACGCTCGGCCCGGGGCTCGACGCGCTCGACGCCTACTTCGGCCGGTACCTGCCGCAACTCGCGCTCACCGCGGTCGCCACGCCCCTGCTGCTGGTGGCGATCGGCGTGGGGGACCTGACGAGCGGCCTCATCGTGCTGTGTGCCCTGCCGGTGATCCCGGTGTTCATGGCCCTGATCGGGATGGCCACCCAGTCGATGCAGCAACGCCAGGCCGACGCGCTCGCTCGACTGGGCGGCGCCTTCACCGAGGCGGTCGAGGGGCTCGCGACGCTCAAGGTGTTCGGCCGCGCCCGGCGACAGGTCGGCCGCATCGGCATCATCACCGACGAGTACCGCCGCGGCACGATCGGCCTGCTGCGGCTGTCGTTCGTCAGCGGTTTCGCCCTCGAACTCGCCGCCAGCCTGTCGGTCGCGCTGGTCGCGGTGACGATCGGCATCCGGCTGGTCGACGGGTCGATGGGGCTCGGTGCGGCGATGTTCGTGCTGGTGCTCGCGCCCGAGGCGTTCGCCCCGATCCGGCAGGTCGGCGCCGACTTCCACGCGGCGCAGGACGGCGTCGCGGCCGCGGGGGCCGTGCTCGACGTCCTCGACGACGCTGCGGACGCGGACGCCCCGGTTGCCGAGCCCCAGCCCGAGCACGAACCCGCGACGGACGTCCTCGTCCTGCGCGGGGTCACCGTGCGCCGCGACGACACCCTGATCGGCCCCGTCGACCTCGAGGCACCCCGCGGCACGGTCGTCGCGCTGACCGGCCCGAGCGGTTCGGGCAAGTCGAGCCTGATCGCCGCGATCCGCGGGGTCCTGCCGCACGACGGCGTCGTCACGGTGCCGGGGTCGGCCGGCACGACCCGCGCGGACCGGATCGCGTGGGCCGACCAGCGCCCGCGTCTGGTGCGCGGCACCGTCGCCGAGAACGTCGCGCTCAGCGCGACCCCCGCGCCCGAAGACGTGCGGACCGCACTCGGTGCGCTGGGGCTGGGACTCGACCCGGACCTCCCGGTCGGTTCCGGCGGTGCCGGCCTGTCCGGCGGCCAGGCGCAGCGGGTCGCCGTGGCGCGAGCGCTGTACCGGCACCAGCGCGTCGGCACCGGACTCGTGCTGCTCGACGAGCCGACGTCGGCCCTCGATGCCGACGCCGAGGCCGAGGTCGTCCGCTCGATCCGCCGACTCGCCGACCAGGGTGCGGTCGTCGTGGTCGTCAGCCACCGACCGGCGGTCGTCGCCGCAGCGGACGTCCACGTCACCGTCGACGCGTCCGGCTCGGTCGCCACGTCGTCGCTCCGGGTGCGCGCATGAGCACCGGACAGGAGGCCCGGCCCGGCTCGGTCCTGCGGCTCGCGATGCCGACGGGGTCCGGTTGGGCGAAGGCGGTCGCCGCCGGCGTGCTCAGTGCGCTGTGCGCGGTGGCGCTGCTGGCTGCCAGCGGCTACCTCATCACGCGCGCCGCGGAGCACCCGCCGATCCTGTACCTGACGCTCGTGATGGTCGGGGTCCGCGCGTTCGCACTCGGACGGGCCGCGCTGCGGTACGTCGACCGGCTCGCCGGGCACGACGCGTCCTTCCGCCAGCTCGCCGTCGTCCGGACCGAGATGTACCGCCGGCTGGCGTCCGTCGCGCCGGCCGGGCTCGGCACGACCGGTCGTGGTGACCTGGTCACCCGGCTGGTCACCGACACCGACCGGCTGCAGGACCTGCCGATCCGCGTCGTCGGGCCGCTGGTGTCGGCCGGCACGACCGCCGTGCTGTCCGTCGTCGCCGTGGCCTTCGTGTCGCTGCCCGCAGCGCTCGTGCTGCTCGTCGCCCTGCTGGTCGCGGCGCTGGTGGGCTCGGTCGTGACGGCGTCGATCGCCCGGTCGAGCGACCGCGCGACGGCCGCCGACCGGGGCCGCGTCGCCGATCTCGTGCTCGACACCGTGCGGACGCTCGACGTGTTCGCGGCCTACGGCACGCTCGACGAACGGCTGCGGCACGTCGAGGAGCTCGACCGGCGGGTCACCCGCGCGGTGCGTCGTCGCGCGACGGTGGAGTCGCTCGTGGGCGCGCTCGTCGGGCTCGTCGGTGGCGGCGCCGTGATCGGGATCCTGGCCGTCGGGGCACCGAACGTGGCCTCGGGTGCCCTGGACGGGCCGCTCTGGGCGCTGGCGGTGTTCGTCCCGCTCGCGTTGTTCGAGGTCGTCGGCACGGTGCCGCTCGCGGTGCTGACGCTCCGACGGGTCCGGGCTGCAGCGGAACGGGTCGACCAGGTCGTGCCGTCCGAGCTGCCGGACGGACTGGTCGAGGAGCCCGCCGAGCCCGCGGACCCGGCCGACCTGGTGGTCGACGGGCCGGTGACCCTGTCGGTGCGGGGGATGACGGTGCGCTGGCCCGGTGCGGAACGAGCAGCCGTGCAGGACGTGTCGTTCGACCTGCACCCGGGCGAGGTCGTCGTGCTCGAAGGGCCGAGCGGTGCCGGCAAGTCCACCCTGGTCGACGCCCTGGTCCGGTTCGTCGACCACCGGGGCAGCTGCACGCTCGACGGTGTCGAGGCGCGTGCGATGCACCCCGACGCCGTCCGCGCGCGGATCGGGCTGATCGAGCAGGACCCGTTCGTGTTCGACCAGTCGATCCGGCAGAACCTGCTGTTCGCGCGGGACACCGCCACGGACGACGACCTGCTCGCGGTGCTTGACCGGGTGGGCCTCGCCGCCTGGGTCCGGGCTCGGGGCGGCCTGGACGCGAGCGTGGGGGAGCGCGGTGGGCTGGTGTCCGGCGGACAGGCGCACCGGCTCGCCCTGGCGCGGGCGCTGCTGCACGCGTTCCCGGTGCTGGTGCTCGACGAACCGACGGCCGACGTCGATCCCGACCTCGGCGACCGTGTGCTGCGCGACCTGGTGACCACCGCTCGGGGCGCCGGTCGGAGCGTCCTCGTCGTCTCACACGTGCCCGTCCCGGCGGACCTGGTGACCCGGACGCTCCGGATGCGGGACGGCCGCCTCGTCACGTGAGCCGGGCGCGTCCGCGACCGTCGCTCGTGCCTTGTAATCTGGGTGACCGGCGCCCGTCCCCGACGGCGTGCACCGCGCCTCCAGACCGATTGAGAGTTCCGTGACCATCGAGCAGCACGTCGAGGACCCGACCGCCTACGACTTCCGTCGTATCCAGGACAAGTGGCAGGGCCGCTGGGAAGAGCTCGGCCTCTTCACCACCGACCACGACGACCGCCGACCCCGGAAGTACATCCTCGAGATGTTCCCGTACCCGTCCGGCGACCTGCACATGGGCCACGCCGAGAACTGGGCGCTCGGTGACTTCGTGGCGCGCTACTGGCGGCAGCAGGGCTTCAACGTGCTGCACCCGATCGGCTGGGACTCGTTCGGGCTGCCCGCCGAGAACGCGGCGATCAAGCGCGGCGTCGACCCCAAGGCGTGGACGTACGCCAACATCGAGCAACAGAAGGCCTCGTTCAAGCGGTACGCGCCGTCGTTCGACTGGTCGACCGAGATCCACACCTCGGACCCCGAGTACTACAAGTGGAACCAGTGGCTGTTCCTGAAGATGTACGAGAAGGGCCTGGCCTACCGCAAGGACAGCTGGGTGAACTGGGACCCGGTGGACCAGACCGTGCTGGCGAACGAGCAGGTGCTGCCCGACGGCACCTCGGACCGCTCCGGCGCCGTCGTCGTCAAGAAGAAGCTGACGCAGTGGTACTTCGGCATCACGCAGTACGCCGACCGCCTGCTCGACGACCTCAACCAGCTCGAGGGGCGGTGGCCGTCCAAGGTCATCGCGATGCAGCGCAACTGGATCGGCCGGTCCGTCGGGGCCGACGTCGACTTCGTCATCGAGGGCCGCGACGAGCCGGTCACGGTCTTCACGACGCGGCCGGACACCATCCACGGCGTGACGTTCCTGGTCGTCGCGCCGGACTCTGACCTGGCCGCCGAACTGATCGCCGACCCGTCGGTCCCCGAGGAGACCCGCGCGGGATTCGAGTCGTACCTGGTGGCGACGCAGAAGACCTCCGAGATCGACCGGCAGAACGCCGACCGCCCGAAGACCGGCGTGCCGACCGGTCGCTTCGCGATCCACCCGCTCACCGGCGAACGGCTGCCGATCTGGGCCGCCGACTACGTGCTGGCCGACTACGGCCACGGAGCGGTGATGGCCGTGCCCGCGCACGACCAGCGCGACCTGGACTTCGCCCGGGCGTTCGACCTGCCCGTGCGGGTCGTGGTCGACACCAACCAGCCGGTGACCGGTGCGATCCCGGTGATCCCCGAGGGCGCGACGCTCGACGACTTCGACCTGCCGACGCTCGATCCCGCGTCGACCGGCCAGGCGCTGACCGGCCAGGGCCGGATGATCAACTCCGGGCCGCTCGACGGCATGTCGAAGCAGCACGCCATCACCGCAGCGATCGCCCTGCTCGACGAGCGCGGCACCGGTCGTGCCGCCAAGACGTACCGCCTGCGCGACTGGCTCATCTCGCGCCAGCGCTTCTGGGGCACGCCCATCCCGATCATCCACGGCGAGGACGGCACCGAGTACCCGGTGCCCGAGGACCAGCTGCCCGTCGTGCTGCCCTCCACCGAGGGGCTCGACCTGAAGCCGAAGGGCACGTCGCCGCTCGGTGGCGCCACGGACTGGGTGAACGTCCCGAACCCGGTCGACGGCACGCCCGCCAAGCGCGACGCCGACACGATGGACACCTTCGTGGACTCGTCGTGGTACTTCCTGCGCTTCCTGTCCGCGAACGACGACACCCGGGCCTTCGACCCGGCGCTGGTGAACAAGTGGGCACCCGTCGACCAGTACATCGGCGGGGTCGAGCACGCGATCCTGCACCTGCTGTACGCGCGGTTCGTCACGAAGGTGCTGTTCGACCTGGGCTACCTCGACTTCACCGAGCCGTTCTCGGCCCTGCTCAACCAGGGCATGGTGCTGTCGGGCGGCTCGAAGATGTCGAAGTCCAAGGGTGGTGTCTCGCTCGGTGACGAGCTCGACGCGCACGGCGTCGACGCGATCCGACTGGTGATGGGCTTCGCCGGTCCGCCCGAGGACGACATCAACTGGGAGGACGTCTCGCCGGCCGCCTCGGCGCGCTTCCTCGCCCGGGCCTACCGCCTGGCGACCGACGTCACCTCGACGCCCGACGCCGTGTGGGCGGATGGCGACCGTGGGCTGCGCCAGGTCACGCACCGGTTCCTGGCCGACGCCCCCGGGATGATGGAGTCGTTCAAGTTCAACGTCGTGATCGCGCGGCTGATGGACCTGGTGAACGTGACCCGCAAGGCGATCGACAGCGGTCCCGGCGCCGGTGACCCCGCGGTGCGCGAGGCGACCGAGACCATCGCGCTCGGGCTGAGCGTCTTCGCGCCGTACACCGGCGAAGAGATGTGGGAGCAGCTCGGGTACGACACGACCGTCGCGACGTACGGGTGGCGCAAGGCCGACCCGACGCTGCTCGTGCAGGAGACCCTGACCGCGGTCGTGCAGGTCAACGGCAAGGTGCGTGACTCGTTCGAGGTGTCGAAGTCGATCGAGGCCGACGAGCTCGAGCAGCTCGCGCGGGCCTCGGCCAACGTGCAGCGGTACATCGGTGACCGCGAGGTCGTGAAGGTGATCGTCCGGGCGCCGAAGCTCGTGAACATCGCCATCAAGGGGTAGCGCCTCCTCCACATCCCCGGGGCGGTCGACGCCACTCCACAGCCGCATGCCACGGAGCCCGGTCGGACGGCCGGGCTCCGTAGCGTTCCGGCATGTCCCGGTTCACGCTCAGCCCGCGCGCCGCGATCGTGCTGTCGGCGGTCGTCGTCGTGGTCGCTCTGGTGGTCATCGTGGTCGGCGCGCGGGGGAGCGGTGGCGGCGGCACGGTATCGGTCTCGGGGGCTGCCCCGGTGTCGCCCGGTCCATCCGGTTCCTCACATGCGGGGGTCTCGCCGTCCGGTGGCGGCAGCGGCAGCGGCGGCGGCGTCGGCGGCACGTCCGGCCCGCCGTCGGGCGCGGCGTCCGCCTCGGCCACGCCGGTCGTCGTGCACGTGCTCGGTGCCGTCGCTCGATCCGGACTCGTGTCCCTGCCGAGCGGCAGCCGGGTCGCCGACGCGCTCGACGCCGCCGGCGGAGCCGAGCCGGACGCCGACCTGGCCCGGCTGAACCTGGCGCGGGCGCTCGTGGACGGTGAGCGCCTGTACGTCCCGCGTGTCGGGGAGACCGAGATCCCGGCCGCGCTCGACGGTGACGGGGGTGGCGGTGCTCCCTCGCCGGGTGGTGAGGGCGGCGACACCGCGACCACCGTCGTCGACCTGAACACCGCGGACCAGGCAGCGCTCGAGACCCTGCCCGGCATCGGTCCCGCACTGGCGCAGCGGATCCTGGCCTGGCGCGACGCGCACGGCGGGTTCTCGTCGCCGCAGGACCTGCTCGAGGTGAGCGGCATCGGCGACGTCCGCTTCGCCGAGCTGCAAGCACTGGTGCGCGTGTGATCGTCGCAGCGGGCGTGACCGACCTGCGGATCGCCGGGCCGGTCGCCACCGCGTGGGTCGTGGCTGCGGTGCTGGTCGGGCTCCCGCACACCGCGTGGTGGGTCGTCCTGTCCAGTGCGGTGGTCGGCGCGGTGCTGCTGGCGTCCGGACGGTCCGGGCCGGGTCGTCTGCGGGCGGTCGCGGCGCTGGCGGGCGTGACAGGACTGCTCGTCGCCCTGGTCGGGGTCGCGGTGGCCGTCGGTGACGTCCGTCGCAGTCCCGCCGTCCTGCACCACGGACTGGCCGGGAGCGTCCCGGTGCAGGTCGTCCTCGACCGCGACCTGGCCGCACCCGACCGTTCGGTCCTCGGCACGCTGCACGCGCTCGCGGACACGACCCACCTCGACGTGCCGGTGCGGGTCGTCCCGCCGCTCGACACGGAACGGCACCGGACCGTCGGTGCGGGCGCGACAGTGACGGGGTCGGCCGCGGTCGAACCCGACGACCCCGGATCTGCGACGGCGTTCGTGGTGTTCCTGCGCGGGACGCCCGCCGTGACGGACGCCACGGGGTTCCTCGGCGCGACGAACGACGTCCGGGCGGCCTTCGCCGCCGTGACCGCGCACCTGCCGCAGCCCGGCGGTGCGCTGCTGCGGGGACTCGCGATCGGTGACCGGAGCGGCCTCGACCCGGACACCCGTGCCGCGATGGAGACCAGCGCGCTCACACACCTGACGGCGGTCTCCGGGTCGAACTGCGCGGTCGTCGTCGCCCTGGTGGTCCTGCTCGGTCGGGCTGTCGGACTCGGACGGGTCCCACGAGCCGCCGGTGCCGTCGCGGTGCTGCTCGGGTTCGTGGTGCTGGTGCGACCGGATCCCTCGATCCTGCGCGCGACCGTGATGGCCGTCGTCGTGCTCGTCGTCCACCTGGTCGGACGCCCGGTGCGCGGCCTGCCGCTGATCAGCCTGGCCGCGCTCGGCATGCTCGTGGTCGACCCGTGGACGGCGCGCTCGTTCGCCTTCGGGCTCTCCGTGCTGGCGACCGCCGGCATCGTCGTCGTGGCTCCGCCGCTGACCGCGATCGTCAGTCGGTGGTGCTGGCCCCCGATCGCCACGGCCGTGTCCGTGCCGATCGCCGCGCAGGTCGCCTGCTGGCCGCTCACGATCCCGCTGTCGGCCGCGCTGCCGACCTACGCGGTCCCGGCCAACCTGCTCGCCGAGCCACTGGCGCCGGTGGTCACCGTGCTCGGTCTCGCCGCCTGCCTGCTCGCGCCTGTCTGGGCCGGGGGTGCATCGGTGCTCGCAGCGGTCGCCTGGGCGCCGGCCGCGGCGATCGGGGTGCTCGCCCACGCTGCCGCCGCGCTCCCGGCGGCGTCCGTCCCCTGGCCGGTCGGGATCGTGGGGGTGGGGGCGGCCGTCGTGGTCAGCGCGGCGGTCGTCGTCGCCGTCCTGGTCCGCGCCGTGGTGCGCGTGCGGGTGCTGCTGGTGGCGGGGGTCGTCGTGGTGGTCGGGGTCGCGTCGACGGTGGTGCCGACGATCGTCGTGCGGGCATCGCTGCCGGCGGACTGGAGCGTGGCGGCATGCGACGTGGGGCAGGGCGACGCCACCCTGCTGCGCAACGGAGCAGCGACGGCGCTCGTGGACGTGGGCGACGACCCGGACCGTCTGCGCAGCTGCCTCGACCTGCTGGGCATCGACCACGTCGACCTGCTGGTCCTGACGCACTTCGACCGCGACCACGTCGACGCCGTGGCCGAGGTCGCCGCGCAGTCCGACGTCGCCCTGGTCGGCCCGACCGGTCGTCCCGCAGACCAGGCCGTCGTGGACGACCTGGTGCGTGCGGGGGTGGACGTTCGGCGCGCCGACGACCAGACCGCGGGCATGCTCGGCACCCTCGCGTGGCGGGTCGTCTGGCCGCCGGCCGGCGACACGGACAGCGGGAACGCCGCGAGCATCGTCGTCACGACGTCCGGTGCCACCGGGTGCGACGCGTGCCTGTCCACGACGCTGCTCGGCGACCTGGACGAGCGGGCACAGCGGCGGCTCCTGGGCACGACGGAGCCGGGGAGCGTCGACGTGGTCAAGGTGTCGCACCACGGGTCCGCGGACCAGGACCCGGCACTGTACCGGCAGCTTGCGGCCCCGGTCGGCCTGATCGGTGTCGGTGCGGACAACACCTACGGGCATCCGACGGCACGCGCCCTCGCGATGCTGGCGGCCGCGGGGACGACCCCGTTCCGCACCGACCTGCAGGGCACGATCGTCGTTCGCCGCGGCCCCGACGGACCCCAGGTCTGGACCGAGCGGCACGACGACCGGCCGTCCGACCCCGCAGGGCAGCCCTCGTCGGCGGCGGCCCGTAGACTCGGTCCCGCACCACCGGAAGGAACGCATGCCCGCCAAGAAGCCCGCGCGCGCCGCCGCGAAGATCGATCAAGTCCCGTGGTCGGGCATCCGTCCCGCGCCCGTCGTGCTGGTCACCGGCCCCGAGACCTTCCTGGCCGAGCGCGCCACCGGCATGCTGCGCGACCTGCTCGTCGGCGAAGACCCCGCGCTCGAGGTCCACGACCTCGAAGCCGACCAGTACGCGCCGGGCCTGCTGGCGACCCTTGCCAGCCCGTCGTTGTTCGGCGAACCGCGGATGGTGCGGGTCACCAACGTCGAGAAGTGCACCGACGCGTTCATCACCGAGACGATCTCGTACCTCGGCGCCCCCGCAGACGACGTCACCCTCGTGCTCCGGCACGGCGGTGGCGTGCGCGGCAAGAAGCTGCTCGACACGATTCGCGGCGGTGTCGGGGGCGGCATCGAGGTGCAGTGCGACGAGCTCAAGCGCGAGACCGACCGCATCGACTTCGTCAACGCCGAGTTCCGTGCTGCCCGTCGTGCGATCGCGCCGTCGGCCGTGCGGACCCTGGTCGCCGCCTTCGCGGACGACCTCGCCGAGCTGGCAGCCGCGTGCCGGCAGCTCCTGGCGGACGAAGCACAGGAGATCACGGACAAGGTCGTCGACAAGTACTACGGCGGCCGGGTCGAGACGAACGCGTTCAAGGTCGCCGACATCGCCCTCGCTGGGCGGTCCGCGCCCGCGATCGTGGAACTGCGGCATGCGCTCGCGACCGGAGAGGCCCCGGTACCGATCGTGGCCGCGTTCGCCAGCAAGATCCGCACGATGGCCAAGGTCAGTGCGTTCCGAGGCTCCAGCGGGCAGGCCGCCGCCGCCCTCGGGATGGCGCCGTGGCAGGTGCAGCGTGCACAGCGCGACGTCGCCGGGTGGAGCGAGTCAGGGCTCGCGAACGCGATCATCAGCATCGCCGAGGCCGACACCGCCGTGAAGGGCGGGTCGCGCGACGCCCACTACGCACTCGAGGTCATGGTCCGGACCATCGCCCGACGCGGCGAGGCGCGCTGAGGCGGGTCGCGCCTCCGTCCGGAAGCGGCAGAACCAGACGGGCCCCGGAAACGACGGAAGCCCCGCACCGAAGGGTGCGGGGCTTCCGAGGGGATCGGTGCGTCAGAGCGACGCGACCTTCTTCGCGATGGCCGACTTGCGGTTCGCTGCCTGGTTCTTGTGGAGGACGCCCTTGCTGACGGCCTTGTCGAGCTTCTTCGTCGCGGTGACCAGAGCGGCAGCAGCCTTCTCCTTGTCGCCAGCGGTGACGGCTTCGTTGGTGTGACGGATGAGCGTCTTGAGCTCGGACTTGTAGGCCTTGTTGCGCTCCTGGGCCTTCAGGTTGGTCTTGATGCGCTTCATCTGCGACTTGATGTTCGCCATGTGGTGCTCCTGCTTCGTCTCGTACGGGTGAATGCGACCGCTGGGTAGAGGGGCCCTTGGTCGTCTCGCGTTCCACCCGTGGGCGGGGAACGCGCAAGCCAGCAAGCAACACTACCAGGACGGCGGGAGCGGGACAACGCGCACGGGTCGTGTCGTCGGTGTCACGGGTCGGCTACCCAATATGTAGAATACGAAGTGTTCGTCCGGATGTGGTCACGCGTCGGGACGGCTCCGTTGCCCCCGCACGACTGGACCTGCCGCATGACCCCCTTCATCCGCCCGCCTCGCCCCACGACGGCCGCGACCGTCGTCGCCGCACTGCTGCTGTCGAGCGCGGTCGCCGCGTCGGCCGTCGCCGGACCGGCCGTCGCCGACGCGACACCCGACGCCCGGTCGGCCGCGGCCTCGGCTCGCGCTGACGACCGGCTGGTGGGCCCGATCGTCTTCTCGACCGCGCCGGCCGGCCGGACGCTGTGGTTCGCGGCGGCGGTCGACCAGGGCCTCGGCCTGGCGAACGCCGGCTCGAGCGCCATCGACGCCGCTGGCAGTGGAGCGGAGTGGACGACGCCCGCTCTCGGTGGGACGGGGACGCTCACGCCCGTCGACGACCCCGGGTCGTGCCTGTCGGGGCACGGCCAGGTCCTCACCGTGCACCCGTGCGACACCACGCCGCCGCAACAGTGGACGTGGGTGGACGTGCCCGGCGGGACCGCGCTGCAGAACGTCGACACGGGCTTTCACGTCGGGACGAGCAGCACCTCGGGCGACGGCCTGCTCGAGGGCGACGACGGCTCGACGATCCCCGTCGGCGTGGTCGACACGTCGTTCCTGCGGTCGGCGGGCGCGACGACTCCGCCGGCGAACGGTGGATTCGACCCGGCAGGACAGGGCGCACCGGCCACGGTGGCCGCGGGGGACTCGGCAGCGGTGCACTTCGGCGCCCGGACGACCGCGCCCGTGGCCGCCCTGCCCGCGACGACCGTGACCGTGCACGCGCCGACCGGCACCACGTTCGCGCGGGACCTGACGAGCATCGACGGCGTGACTCGCGCCGCCGCGACCGACGGCTGGACGTTCGACCCCGGACTGCGGGTCGACGGCTCCGTCGCCGCGGACGGGCGGACGTTCACCGGGACGATCGCCGACACGGGCAGCCCGGTCCGGCTGCCCGCGGGCGCCGAGCTGCGCTGGACGATCGACGTCACGGCCGACGCCGGGGCGGCCGCCGGTACCGACGACCTGGAGTTCACGCTCGCAGGGGCGAACCGATGAGCGCCGACCGCACACGCCGGTCCCGTTCCGGGATCGCCCTGACCGCAGCTGCCGTCACGCTCGTGTCCGCGGCGATCGTCTCGGTGCAGGCGCTGCCGTCCCAGGGGACGCCCGCGGCCCCGCGAGCCGACGACCGGCTGACCGGGGAGCTCGCGTTCGAGACGCTGTTCGAGGGCGGTGGCGGCGGTTGGTTCATCGCCGGCGACACACGAGAGGGCCAGGGGTTCGTGGAGGCCCTCTGGTCGCCAACGGAAGCGGGTCTGCCCACCGGCAGCACCTGGACCGTCCCCGCCGAGGGTGCCACCGGTGTGATCTCACCGGCGGAGGACCCGGGCCGCTGCCTGCAGATGCACGACCCGGCCATGATCCTGGTCGCGTGCGACGGCAGCGACGCACAGCGGTACTCGTGGGACACCGTGCCGAACGGACGCGGACTGCGGAACGTCGACACCGGAACGTTCCTCGGGACCGCCTCGAACGGGTACGACGACTCCCTGCAGGGATCGATCGGTGCCTACTACGCCGGCGCGATCGACACGACCCGTCTGTCTGGTGGCACAGCGCCCACGGACGGCGGGATCGACCCGGTCGGCATCGGCGTCCCCGCGACCGTCGCGCCCGGGGAACCGGTGGACGTCGCGTTCGGCATGACCACCACCGCGGCCGTCGGCGTGCTGCACCGGTCGAGCGTCACGGTCACGGCACCCGCTGGACTGTCGTTCCGGCCGGGCACTGCCAGCCTCGCCGGTTCCGTCCGGTCGGACGCCGCGGCCCCGTGGACGGCCGAGCCGGCGCTGACCGTGTCGGGATCGCTCTCGGCCGACGGCACCACGTTCCAGGGCACGATCAGCGACACCGGGACGCAGCTGCGGCTGTCGAAGGGCACCGAGCTGCGGTGGAGCGCCCCGCTCGTCGCCGGCGCGAGCACGCCCGCGGGCACCGTCGACATGCGCTTCACCATCAGCGGCACCACGGACTGACGGGGCGAGTGCCCGACAGGCACCGACCACGACCCGCACCCGCATCCGCATCCGACCCTCAGCACACACCGACCACATCGACGCACGACGGGACAACCATGCCCTTCCGCCCATCCCCACACCGACTCGTGACCGCGACCGTCGTCGCGGCCACGCTCGCGTCCGCTGTGCTCGCCAAGCAGGCGAGCACAGCCGACCCGGCGACCGCGACACCGGCGAGCCCGGCGGCCCCGGCGACCGACGCACAGCCCGCGGACGACCGGCTGCGCGGTGAACTCGTCTTCTCGAACGCCGACGGCACCAACTGGTTCGTCGCCAAGGGGGAGGAGCAGGGATCGGCGTTCGCGGAGTTCGCGACGACTGCGTCTGCACTCCCGCAGGGGGACGAGTGGACCACGCCGGTGGTCGGGGGAACCGGACCGCTCATCCGCACGTCCGACGACGGCTGTCTGACGGACGACACGTACGGCGTCGTCTACCACGTGCTCCGCTGTGACGGCTCACCCGAGCAGCAATTCGCGTGGACGACGATCCCGGGCGGGACCACCCTGCAGAACCCCGCCACCGGGAGGTACCTGTCGACCGGGGCGCTGGACGCCACGTACTCCGACTACCTGCAGGGGTTCCCCCGCGTCGGGTTCGCCGGCCTGTACGACCTGTCGCGCCTGACGCCCGACGGCGGCGGTGCCGTCACCCCGCCCGCGAACGGCGGCATCGACGCGCTCGGACAGGGCACCCCGGCGTCCGTCGCCCCGGGCGGCACCACCGACGTCTTCGTCGGCATGCGCACGACGTCGGCGATCACGGCGTTGCACGCCACGACGATCACGGTGCAGGCGCCCGTCGGCACGACGTTCGACCCGGCGCTCACCGCGCTCGACGGCGCGCTCCGACCGGCGTCGTCCGACGCGTGGGCCACGCAGGCCGCACTCCGGGCGGCCGGGTCGGTGTCGGCGGACGGGCGGACGTTCACCGGCACGATCGCCGAGCCGACTGCCGCGGTGCAGCTCCCCGAGGGAGCCGACCTGCGATGGCGGGTGCCGCTGACGGCGTCGGCGACCGCGACCCCGGGGACGTCCGATCTGACCTTCACCATCGCCGGCACCACGAACTGACCCGGCACCACGAACTGACCCGGCACCACGAACTGACCCGGCCCCACCGAACGACAGGACCATCACGTGCTCCACCTCCCATCCCCGCGCAGGCTGCTGCGCGCGGTCTCGATCGCAGCGACCGCCGTCGTGGTCGTCCCTGCCGCGGTCGCCGCTGCTGTCGCCCTCACTCCGAACGCGGTGCCCGCCCCTGCGGCCCCGTCCGACGCCGTCCTGACGAAGGCCGTCCCGACGAAGAACGCACCGACGACGACCGCCCCGACGAACACCGATCCGTCGAGGGCCGATCCGACGGCGGCGCGCCTGACCGGGCCGCTCGTGTTCTCGACCGTGCCGTCGAACACGACCGGGCAGCTGCAGTGGTTCGCCGCCGCGGTCGAGAACGGGTACCACGGCAGCGCGCTCGCCGCCACGAGTGCCGCCGCCGCCGCAGCCCGAGGCCCGGCGTGGACGACCCCGGGGCTCGACGGCGTCGGGCCGCTCTCCGTCACGAGTGCACCGACCTCGTGCCTCACCGGCTACTTCCAGGTCGAGTCGTGCGACGGCTCGGCGATGCAGGACTGGCGATGGGTGGCCCACGACGGCGGCCTGGCACTGCAGAACGTGCAGACCGGCCACCACCTCGGCACGGGCAACCGCGGCGGCAACGACGACGTCCTGGAGGGCGACGACGGCACGCACTACCCGATCGGCACGGTCGACACGTCGTTCCTGACCGGCGACGGCACGGTGACGGCGCCCGTCAACGGCGGGATCGCGCCGGTCGGCGACGGCACCCCGGCGACCGTCCGGATCGGCGACACCGTGGACGTGTCGTTCGGGATGACGGCCACGGCACCGATCGACGCGCTGCAGGACATCGGGATCACCGCGAAGCCACCCGCCGGTGCCGGGTTCGTGGTGGGGACCCGCACGATCGTCGGTGCGTGGCGCACCGCCCCGGACGCCCCGTGGGTGACGTCCGGGGCGCTGTCCGCCACCGTGCGCCTGGCGGCCGGGGGGACCTCGCTCGTCGGGACCGTCCCGGCCACGAGCAGCGTGCACCTGCCCGCCGGCGGCCAGATCCGGTGGACCGTTCCGCTGACCGTCCGGAACAGCGCGACACCGGGCACGTACGACCTGGCCTTCACGATCTCCGGGCAGACGGACTGACCACGGTGCCGAACGACAGGAACATCTCCGTGCGCCGCTTGCTCCGCGCGGTCTCCGTCGCGGCGACGACCGCCGTGGTCCTCCCCGCCGCCATCGCCGCTGCTGTCGCCCTCACGCCGAGCGCGGAGCCCGCGCTCGCGACTCCGTCGGACACGGCCCCGTCGGACACCGCCCCGTCGGACACCGCCCCGTCGAACGTCGCCCCGACGGACGCACCGCCGACGGCAGCGCGCCTGACCGGACCGCTCGTGTTCTCGACGGTGCCCTCGAACTCCACCGGGCAGCTGCAGTGGTTCGCCGCCGCGGTCGAGAACGGGTACGCCGGTCGCGCCCTCGCCGGCACGTCGGCGGCTGCCGCCGCTGCCCGGGGGCCGGCGTGGACCACACCGGCCCTGGACAGCGTCGGACCGCTCTCCGTCGCGAGCGCACCGACGGCGTGTCTGACCGGGTACGGGCTGGTCTTCTCCGTCGCGCCGTGCAACGGCTCGGCAGTGCAGGACTGGCGGTGGGTTGCCCACGACGGCGGCCTGGCGCTGCAGAACGTGCTGACCGGGTTCCACATCGGGACGGGGAACCGCGGCGGCAACGACGACGTGCTCGAGGGCGACGACGGCAGTGGGTACCCGATCGGCACGGTCGACACGTCGTTCCTGACCGGCGACGGCACGGTGACGCCGCCCGTCAACGGCGGGATCGCACCCGTCGGTGACGGCACCCCGGCGACGGTCCGGATCGGCGACACGGTGGACGTGTCGTTCGGGATGACGACCACGGCACCGATCGACGGCCTGCGGCAGGCCGTGTTCCAAGCGACAGCACCCCAGGGCACGAGCTTCGCGGTGGGCACGCGCTCGCTCGTCGGTGCGTACCGCGCCGGTCCGGACGACCCGTGGACCACTGCACCGGCGCTCTCCGCCACGGTCGTCCTCGGTCCCGGAGGCACGTCGGTGCGCGGCACCGTCCTGGGCACGGGGACAAGCGTGCACCTGCCGGCCGGAGGACAGCTGCGGTGGACCGCGCCGCTGACTGTCCGGCACAGCGCCTCGCCGGGCACCTTCGACGTGGACTTCCAGTTCTCCGGCGAGACCATGTGATCCGCGTCGTCGCCGCCGGCACCCGGCGCGCGGACGCGCGACCGTGAGCGGTGCAGGACGGCGTCGGGACAGGCGGACGGGAGGCGCGGTGCCAGGCCGCACCGCGCCTCCCGTCCGGTCCTGGTCCGGGGCATGGGACAATCGACGTCAGCCGTCCTGCCCACGGGCGCGCCACCCAGCAGCACCCACCGACGAGGAACCGTGAGCCCACAAGCAGCCACCCCGCTCGAGCCCGCCGCGACTCCGGCCGCGGCGATCCGCAACTTCTGCATCATCGCGCACATCGACCACGGCAAGTCGACGCTGGCCGACCGCATGCTGTCGATCACCGGCATCGTCGAGGACCGGGCGATGCGCGCGCAGTACCTCGACCGGATGGACATCGAGCGCGAGCGCGGCATCACGATCAAGTCGCAGGCCGTCCGTATGCCGTGGGAGCTCGACGGCGAGACCTTCGCGCTGAACATGATCGACACGCCGGGGCACGTGGACTTCTCGTACGAGGTGTCGCGGTCGCTCGCTGCGTGCGAGGGCGCGATCCTGCTCGTCGACGCCGCACAGGGCATCGAGGCCCAGACGCTCGCCAACCTGTACCTGGCGCTCGAGAACGACCTCGAGATCATCCCGGTCCTGAACAAGATCGACCTGCCGGCCGCCGAGCCGGACAAGTACGCGGCCGAGCTCGCGCAGCTGATCGGGGGCAAGCCCGAGGACGTCCTGCGGGTGTCGGGCAAGACCGGTGTCGGCGTGCCCGAGCTGCTCGACCGTGTGGTGCGCACCGTGCCGGCCCCCGTCGGCGACGCTGCCGCGGCCCCGCGCGCGATGATCTTCGACTCCGTCTACGACAGCTACCGCGGCGTCGTGACCTACGTCCGCATGATCGACGGCTCGATCGCCCCGCGCGAGAAGGTCCAGATGATGTCCACCAAGTCGACGCACGAGATCCTCGAGATCGGGGTGTCGAGCCCCGAGCCGAAGTCCACGAAGGGCCTGTCCGTCGGCGAGGTCGGGTACCTGATCACCGGTGTGAAGGACGTCCGGCAGTCCAAGGTCGGCGACACCGTCACGAGTGCCCAGCGACCCGCGACACAGGCCCTGCCCGGCTACACGGACCCGAAGCCGATGGTGTTCTCGGGCCTGTACCCGATCGACGGCTCCGACTACCCGGACCTGCGCGAAGCGCTCGACAAGCTCAAGCTGTCCGACGCCGCGCTCGTCTACGAACCGGAGACCAGCGTCGCGCTCGGGTTCGGGTTCCGCTGCGGCTTCCTCGGCCTGCTGCACCTCGAGATCATCACCGAACGCCTGTCCCGCGAGTTCGGCCTCGACCTCATCACGACGGCGCCCAGCGTGGTCTACGAGGTCACGAACGAGGACAACACCGTCACCGAGGTCACGAACCCGTCCGAGTTCCCGACCGGCCGCATCATCGAGGTCCGCGAGCCCATGGTCCGCGCCGCCGTCCTGGCGCCGAAGGACTACGTCGGCGCGATCATGGAGCTGTGCCAGCAGCGGCGTGGGTCCCTGCTCGGGATGGAGTACCTGGGCGAGGACCGCGTCGAGATCCGCTACCAGATGCCGCTCGGCGAGATCGTGTTCGACTTCTTCGACCAGCTCAAGAGCAAGACGCAGGGCTACGCCAGCCTGGACTACGAACCCGTCGGCGACCAGGCGGCCGACCTGGTCAAGGTCGACATCCTGCTGCAGGGCGACCAGGTCGACGCGTTCAGCGCGATCGTGCACCGCGACAAGGCGTACGCCTACGGCACGCTGATGACCGAGCGACTGCGCAAGCTCATCCCGCGGCAGCAGTTCGAGGTGCCGATCCAGGCCGCGATCGGTGCCCGGATCATCGCCCGCGAGAGCATCCGGGCGATGCGCAAGGACGTCCTGGCGAAGTGCTACGGCGGTGACATCACCCGCAAGCGCAAGCTCCTCGAGAAGCAGAAGGAGGGCAAGAAGCGCATGAAGACGATCGGCCGGGTCGAGGTCCCGCAAGAGGCCTTCATCGCGGCACTGTCGGGCGACGTCGAGGAGAAGAAGAAGTGAGCAACCGCGGCGGCTACCTGACCGCACTGACGTACGGCGCCGTCGGTGCGACCCAGGCACCCGACCTGATGACCTACCCGCCCGAGGGCTTCACGCCGGCCGAGTCCCGCGCGCGGATCGGCCACGGCGACCAGCGGTTCGAGACCGCCGTCACGCAGACGCTCACGTGGCAGATCCAGGAGCGCAGCGGCATCGGCGTCCGGGTCGACCAGGCCCCGGACGACGACGAGGTCCGCTACAACCCGGTCACGTTCGACGAGCAGGGCGTGCCGATCAAGCCGGCCTCGATCGGCGCACCCCGGGTCGAGCAGTTCGCCGCGGACGGCACCCCGCTCGTCACCGCGGGGACCAGCGCGGTGCTGACGATGCACGCGTTCGGCCAGACGGTCCATGCGCCGGTCCGGGTCGTGTCGATCATCGACGAGGCCGACCGCAAGGGCTTCGCCTACGGCACGCTCGAGGGCCACCCGCTGTCGGGCGAGGAGTCCTTCGTCGTCGAGCGCACCGCGGACGGCTCGGTGTGGCTGCAGATCCGGCAGTTCTCGCGGCCGGCCAGCGCGAAGTGGCGGTTCGTCGCACCGCTGTTGCGTCGGCAGCAGCGGGTCATGGCCGAGCAGTACCTCGGGGCGCTGCGCGGGGACTAGGTCAGCGCAGCGGCGGCAGCGCCGCGATCGCGTCCTCGATCAGTGCGGCGTCGGCGACGCAGTCGCGTGCGATCGCGACGGCGTTCGTGTGCCGCAGGGCATCGACGTCGTAGACCCCGGTCGCGACGGCCAGGAACGGGATCCCCGCGGCATCGGCGGCGTTGCCGTCCCGCGGGGTGTCGCCGACGATCACGGCACGGGTGCCCACCAGGTCCGCGGCGGCCAGCGCGGTGACGCCCGCACGCTCCACTTCTTCGTCACCGAAGTACGAGTGCTCCCAGTCGAAGGCGTCGACGTCGAACCCGGCGCCGGAGAGCTTCACGCGCGCACGGTAGGCCGAGTTGCCCGTCAGCAGGCCGTTGCGCCACCCCAGGGTGGCGAAGCGTGCGACGAGTGCGGCGGCACCGGGAGCAGCCACGCGGTGCTCACCCGAGCGGTGCCGTTCCTCGGACAGGTCGCGCAGGTGCCGGCTGACCAGCGGGATCACGTCGTCGCCCAGGTCGTGCGCGCGGACGTGCTCGGCGATGATGCCGGCGTCGGTGCGGCCGTGCTGGTGGCCGACGAGCTGGGGGAGGTCGGCGCCGGTCGCACGCTCGAGCGCCTGGTGGTAGAGGTTGCCCGGCGACGTCGCGTTGCGGACGAGGGTGCCGTCGATGTCCCACAGCACCGTGGTCGGGACGGGGTGGTGCTCCATGGCTCCATCATGGCGGAGAATGGTCTCCATGCCGAGTGCTCTCCCGATCGCTGATCCGGCACCCGCGGACGGACTCCTGGTGCCGCGGCCCGAAGCGGGGGACGTGCCGTTCGGCGTCTACGTGCACGTGCCCTTCTGCCGGGTGCGCTGCGGGTACTGCGACTTCAACACCTACACGGCCTCCGAGCTGCGCGGGGTGCGCCGTGACGACTACGCCGGGCACGCCGTGCGCGAGATCGCGTGGGCGGCGTCGGTGCTCGACCGATCCGGTGTGCCCCGGCGGCCGGTGTCGACCGTCTTCTTCGGGGGCGGCACCCCGACGATGCTGCCGGCGAGCGACCTGGCGATGATCCTCCGGGCGATCGACGACACGTGGGGGATCCTGCCGGGGGCAGAGGTCACGACCGAGGCGAACCCCGACTCGGTCGACGCGTCAGCACTCGAGACCCTGCGTGCCGGCGGGTTCAACCGGATGAGCTTCGGCATGCAGTCGGCGGTGCCGCACGTGCTCGCCACCCTCGACCGCACCCACGACCCGGAGCGCGTGCCGATCGTCGTCGACCTCGCGAAGCAGCTGGGGCTCGACGTCTCGCTCGACCTGATCTACTCGACGCCGGGGGAGTCCCTGGACGACTGGCGAACCTCGCTCGACGCGGCGATCGCCTGCGCCCCTGATCACGTGTCGGCGTACTCGCTCATCGTCGAGGACGGCACCGCGATGGGGCGTGCCGTCGCGCGCGGTGACCTGCCGGCACCGGATGACGACCTGGCCGCCGACATGTACGAGTTGGCCGACCAGGTCCTGGGGGACGCTGGCTACGGCTGGTACGAGGTCTCCAACTGGGCGCGCGGCGACGCGCACGCCAGCCGCCACAACCTGTCCTACTGGAAGGGCCACGACTGGTGGGGCATCGGCCCGGGCGCCCACTCCAGCGTGGCGGGCACCCGCTGGTGGAACGTCAAGCACCCGGCCGCGTACGCCGCCCGGGTGCTCGCCGACGCGTCACCGGCGGCGGGACGCGAGAGCATCGACGACGAGACACGCTACGTCGAGCGCGTGCTCCTCGCCGCGCGGGTCCGCGGTGAGCTGACGACCGACGACCTCCGCCCGCAGGCGCGTGGCCGGGTCGCGGGCCTCATCGCACGGGGACTCGTGGACGGCCGCAGTGCGCTCGGCCGGCCGGGTGCCCCCGGCCGGCTCGAACTCACCCTGCGGGGCCGGCTGCTCGCCGACGCGGTGGTGCGCGAGCTGCTCGACTAGCGGCGGGCCGGGCTCACTGCTTGACGAACTCGATCGCCAGCGGGTAGCGGTAGTGCCGGCCCTGGTTGGCGGCGACCGCGGCGATGATCCCGAACACGATCGTGACCACGCGCACGGCCAGGATGATCAGCACGCCGATCCCCAGCCAGCTCGTGATCGCACCGATCGCGTCGGCGATCGCCATCGTGATGTAGAAGTTCAGCGCGACGCGCGTGTGCTCGCGGACGAACTGTCCCCGGTCACGCAGCACGAGGTACGCCACGAGCGGCGCGACGAAGCTGAAGAAGATGCCGCCGATGTGCGTCAGCGTCGCCCAGAGGCGCTGGTCTTCCGGGGTCATCGGTTGCGGCGGCTGGTACTGCCCCCCGCCGGGCTGCTGTCCGTAGCCCTGGGGTCCGTTCGGCGGCTGTCCGTAGCTCATGGCCGACAGCGTATCGACACCGGTGCGCTGGAGTGTGGGGACGTCGGTGCCCGGGCGTAGGATCAGCACTCGACACGTCCGAGTGCCAGAGCCCGTGCACCGCCAGTCCGACAGGAAGGATCCCGATGGTCAGTGAACGTTCCCTCGAGGTCCTCAAGGCCATCGTGCGTGACTACGTCGCCTCGCGCGAGCCCGTCGGCTCGAAGACCATCGTCGAGCGTCACGCGTTCGGGGTCAGCGCGGCGACGATCCGCAACGACATGGCCCTGCTCGAGGACGAACAGCTCATCATCGCGCCGCACACGTCGTCCGGGCGGGTCCCCACGGACAAGGGCTACCGGCTGTTCGTCGACCACCTGGCCGCTGCCCGGCCCCTGTCGAGCGCGCAGCGTCAGGCCATCGAGACCTTCCTGGGCGCGTCGAACGACCTCGACGACGTCCTGAGCCGCACGGTGCGGCTGCTCAGCCAGCTGACCAACCAGGTCGCCCTGGTGCAGTACCCGTCGATGGCGCGCGCACGGGTCCAGCACGTCGAACTCGTCCGCCTCGGCGACACCCGGCTCATGGTCGTCCTGATCACCGACACCGCCCGCGTCGAGCAGCGCGTGCTCGAGACCGACGTCGGCCTCGACGAACCGGCCCTGGGCGAACTGCGCGCCGTGCTCAACGGTGCGTCCGTCGGGCTGTTGCTGCACGACGTCCCCGCGGCACTCCGAGCGGTCCCCGCGCAGATCCGCCCCGAGTCGCAGACCCTGGCCGGGGTCGTCGTGGCGACGCTCATCGAGCAGGTCGCGGCCAACCGGCAGGACCGCCTGCTGATGGCGGGCGCTGCCAACCTGGCCAAGAGCGAGTCGGACTTCTCCGGCGGGCTGTTCCCCGTGCTCGAAGCGATCGAGGAACAGGTGACCCTGCTCCGGTTGTTCGGGGAGATGCAGCTCGACGACGCCGCCGTCACGGCACGGATCGGCGTCGAGAACGCCGAGTACGGGCTCGATGCCACCAGCATCGTCGCCGGCGGGTACGTCGCGGCCGGCGGCGAGGTCGCCCGGCTGGGCGTCCTCGGGCCGACCCGCATGGACTACGGGTCGAACATGGCCGCGGTCCGCGCGGTCGCGCGGTACCTGTCCAGGCTGCTCGGAGAGAATTGACGACCATCCCGGGGACGGGCGCGACCAGGCGGACGCGCCCCGGGCCTCCAGACCGATCCATCCACACGACCGACGAAACCTCCTGAGGAACACGTGGCAGACCACTACGACGTCCTCGGTGTCCCGCGCGACGCGGCCGACGCCGACATCAAGAAGGCGTACCGACGCCTCGCGCGCGAACTCCACCCCGACGTGAACCCGAGCCCCGACGCGGCCGAGCGCTTCAAGGACGTGACGCACGCGTACGACGTGCTGAGCGACCCCGAGCAGCGCCGGCGCTACGACGCCGGCCCCTCGGCCGACAGCCCCTTCGGTGGTGGCGGTGCCGGCGGGTTCAGCGACATCTTCGACGCCTTCTTCGGTGGCGGTGCCGGCGGCGGACGCGGCAGCGGCCCCCGCAGCCGCGCCGAGCGGGGGCAGGACGCCCTGCTGCGCATCGAGGTCGACCTGGACGAGGTGGTCTTCGGCACGCACAAGGACGTCGAGGTCGACACCGCGGTGCTCTGCGAGACGTGCAACGGCTCGTGCTGCGCGCCCGGCACCGGTCCGCGCACCTGCGACATCTGCGGCGGGTCGGGCTCGATCCAGCGTCAGGTCCGCTCGCTGCTCGGCAACGTGGTCACCAGCGCACCGTGCGGCACCTGCCGTGGCTACGGCACGGTCATCCCGAACCCGTGCCCGACCTGCCAGGGCCAGGGGCGCGTCCGCGCGCGTCGGACCATCCCGGTCGACGTGCCCGCCGGCGTCGACTCCGGCCTGCGCCTGCAGATGTCCGGGCAGGGCGAGGTCGGTCCCGCCGGCGGACCCTCGGGTGACCTGTTCCTCGAGATCCGCGTGCGGCACCACGACGTCTTCAGCCGCGACGGCGACGACCTGCTCGCCACCCTCGAGGTCGCGATGACCGACGCCGTGCTCGGCACGACCACGACGATCGACGGCCTGGACGGACCGGTCGAGCTCGAGATCCGTCCGGGTGTGCAGAGCGCCGACGTGCTCGTGCTCAAGGACCGCGGCGTCACGAAGCTGCGCGGGAACGGCCGCGGCGACCTGCGCGTCGGCGTGCAGGTCGTCACGCCGACCAAGCTCTCGCACAAGGAGCGCGGTCTGGTGGAGCAGCTGGCGAAGTCGCACAAGGCCGCGCCACCGCAGCTCGCCCGCTTCCAGCAGGGCATGTTCGGCAAGCTGCGCGACCGCTTCTTCAACTTCTGATGGCATCGCTCTACCTGGTCGACTCGCTCGACGGCGCGACCGTCGGCGGCGCGGTGACGCTCGACGGCGCCGAGGGCCGGCACGCGGTCACCGTGTCCCGGGTCCGCGTCGGGGAGACCCTGCGCATCTCGGACGGTCAGGGCACCGTCGTGGTGGGACCGGTGGCGTCCGTGGACCGGGACACGCTCGTGCTGACCGTCGCGTCGCTCGACACCTCGCCGGTGCCGGTCCCGTTGCTGACGCTCGTGCAGGCACTGGCCAAGGGCGGCCGCGACGAGATGGCAGTGCAGGCTGCGACCGAGATCGGGGTCGACCGGGTGGTGCCGTGGTCGGCCGCGCGCAGCGTCGCACGGTGGGAGGGCCCGAAGGTCGCGAAGGGGCAGGCCCGGTGGGCGGCGATCGCGCACGAGGCGGCGAAGCAGGCGATCCGCTCGCGGGTGCCGTCGGTGTCGGCGCCCGTGACGACGGCAGCGCTGGCGGGGTCGGTGGCCGCCGGTGGTCATGGTGCGTCGGGTGCGTCCGGTGCGCCCGGTCCATCGGGTCCGTCCGGCGCGTCCGGTGCGTCCGGTGCGTCCGGTCTGGAGGCCCGGGTCGTCATGGTCGTGCTCGACCCGACCGCCACGGTGCGGCTCGCGACCTGGGAACCGCCGTCCGACGCGACCGAGATCGTCCTGGTCGTCGGGCCCGAAGGGGGCATCGACGGCTCGGAGCTCGACCGGCTCGAAGCCGCTGGTGCCGTCCGGGTCCGGCTCGGCGACACGGTGCTGCGGACCTCCACCGCCGGTCCGGCCGCCCTCGCGGTGCTGCAGGCCCGGCTCGGACGCTGGTGACGCCCGGTGTGCCGGTCGGTGGCGCGTCCTACGATGGGACCATGAGCAGCGTCTTCTCGAAGATCATCGCGCGTGAGATCCCGGCGACCGTCGTCGCCGAGGACGACCGGGTCATCGCGTTCGAGGACGTCGCCCCGAAGGCGCCCGTGCACGTGCTCGTCGTCCCCAAGACCGAGGACTACGCCAACGTGACCGAGCTCGCCGCCGGGGATCCCGGACTCCTCGCCCACATCGTGGCCACCGCACAGCGCATCGCCGACGAGCGCGCTGGCGGACAGTACCGTCTCGTCTTCAACACCGGCGAAGCCGCCGGACAGACCGTGTTCCACGTGCACGCGCACGTACTCGCAGGCGACCTGCAGGAAGGCACCCTTGCCAGCTGACGAATCCGCACCCACCGAGACCGAAGCGGTCTCGGAACTCAGCGTCGACGGGATCGCGATGGTCCAGCTCCTCGGTCCGCAGGACCGGTTGCTCAAGACCGTCGAACGCCAGTACCCGGGTGTCCGGGTCCTGGTCCGTGGCAACGAGGTCTCCCTCACCGGCCCGGAGCGCGACGTGGCCCGTGCCCGCGCGCTCGTCGACGAGCTCGTCGGCATGGTCAAGCGTGGCCAGGACATCGGCCAGGGCGACATCCCGACCTCGGCGCGCATCATCGACGAAGCGCGCAGCCCCGCCGACGTGTTCGGTGCGCCGATCGTGTCGAGCCGCAACAAGTCGGTCCGCCCGAAGACGGACGGGCAGCGACGCTACGTCGACGCCATCGACGAGAACACCATCACGTTCGGCATCGGACCCGCGGGGACCGGCAAGACCTACCTGGCGATGGCGAAGGCCGTCCAGGCCCTGCAGCGGCGCGAGGTCACCCGCATCATCCTGACCCGGCCGGCGGTCGAGGCCGGTGAACGGCTCGGGTTCCTGCCCGGCACCCTGACGGACAAGATCGACCCGTACCTGCGGCCGCTGTACGACGCGCTCAACGAGATGATGGACCCCGAGCTCGTGCCGAAGCTGCTGGCGGCCGGCACGGTCGAGGTCGCGCCGCTCGCCTACATGCGTGGGCGGACGCTCAACGACTCGTTCGTCGTGCTCGACGAAGCGCAGAACACGACGCCCGAGCAGATGAAGATGTTCCTGACCCGCCTGGGGTTCGGCTCGAAGATGGTGGTCACGGGTGACATCACCCAGGTCGACCTGCCCGGCAACGTCTCCGGTCTGCGGATCGTCACGCAGATCCTGTCCGAGGTGGACGACATCCACTTCGCCCGGCTCGGCAGCGAAGACGTGGTGCGACACACCCTGGTCGGGCGCATCGTCGACGCCTACACCGTCTACGACGAGCAGCGACTCGCCGAACAGGCCGGACACCGACCGGGCGGACGCGGCACCCCACCGACGCCGAACCCGGCCGGTGTGAACCGCGCGGAACGTCGCGGACGCCCGCCGCAGGACCGCCAGGGCAGCCCCTGGCCGACGGACGACACCCGAGGAGGCCCCCGGTGAGCATCGAGCTCAACAACGAGTCCGGCGTGGAGATCGACGACGACGCCGTCCAGCGGCTCGCCGCCTTCGCGCTCGACGCGATGCACGTCCACGCCGACGCCGAACTCGCGATCGTGCTGGTCGACGAAGGCGCCATGGAGCAGCTGCACGTGCGGTGGATGGACGAACCCGGGCCCACCGACGTCCTGAGCTTCCCGATGGACGAGCTCCGACCGGGCACCGAGGACGACCCCACCCCCGCCGGACTGCTCGGGGACATCGTGCTCTGCCCGCAGGTCGCCGAGGCGCAGGCGAAGACCGCCGGGCACTCGACCACCGACGAGTTGCTGCTGCTCACGTGCCACGGGATCCTGCACCTGCTCGGGTTCGACCACGCCGAACCCGACGAGAAGGCCGAGATGTTCGGGCTGCAGGGGGAGATCCTGACCGCGTTCGCCGCCCAGCGTCGGGGGCGGTGACCGCAGTGCTGCTCGTCGCCGTCCTGCTCGCGGTGGCGTTCGTGCTCGTCGTCCTCGGCGGGTTGCTCGCCGCGTCGGACGCCGCGCTCGGCGTGCTCTCCCGAGCCGACCTCGACGAGATCGCCCGCGGGCACAAGCGCCGACGGGCGATCGAGGCCATCGCCGACGACGTCGGGGCGCACGTCAACGCGCTCAACTTCTTCCGGGTGCTCGCCGAGACGGCCGCGGCCGTCCTGGTGACCATCGCGTTGTTCACGGTGCTCGACACCTGGTGGGTCGCGCTCATCGTGTCCGCGGCGATCATGACCGCGGTGTCGTTCGTCCTCGTCGGGTCCAGCCCGCGCAGCGTCGGCCGGGCGCACGCCGACGCCCTGGTCGGGGCGACCGGTGGACTCGTGCACGGTGTGCGCATCGTGCTCGGACCGCTCGCCGACCTGCTCGTGCTGATCGGCGACCGGGTGACCCCCGGGCGCAACGGCAGCACGTCGAGCGTCTCGAGCGAAGAGCAGCTGCTGTCCCTGGTCGACGAAGCCACCGAGAGCAACGTGCTCGAGGCCGACGACCGCGAACTGATCCACTCGGTGTTCGAGTTCAGCGACACCCTGGTGCGCGAGGTCATGGTCCCGCGCACGGACATGGTCACGGCGGACGCCGCGCACACCCTGTCCGCCGTGATGGAGCAGTTCCTGGCCACCGGTGTGTCGCGCATGCCCGTCACCGGCCGCGACAGCGACGACGTCCTGGGCGTGGTGTACCTGCGCGACCTGGCCCGCGCACTGTACGAGAGCAAGAACGCCGGCGGACGGGTCGTCACCTCGCTGCTGCGCCCGGCCGAGTTCGTCCCGGAGTCCAAGCACGCCGACGAGACGCTCCGGCACATGCAGGCGGCAAAGAACCACCTGGTGCTGGTCGTCGACGAGTACGGCGGGGTCGCCGGGCTGGTCACGATGGAGGACCTCATCGAAGAGCTCGTCGGTGACATCTCCGACGAGTACGACCGCACCGTGATCGACCGGGTCGAGGTCTCGGCCGGCCTCTGGCGCATCTCGGCCCGGATGCCGATCGACGACCTGGGCGACCTGTTCGGTGTCGACCTCGACGACGACGACGTCGACACCGCCGGTGGCCTGCTGACCAAGGAGCTCGGCCACCTGGCCACGGCCGGCGAGTCCGTGACGGTGTCCGGCGTCGTGCTGACGGCCGATCGCGTCGAGGGCAAACGCCGCCACCTCATCTCCGTGCTCGCCGAGCGCACCGACGCCCTCTCCGGCGCCGAGCGGGCGTTCGACGGCACCGCACCGACCACGACAGGAACGACGCACGCATGAGCACCCCCGACTCCGACTCCGCCTCCACCCCCGTCTTCCGCGCCGGCTTCGTCTCGTTCGTCGGTCGGCCGAACGTCGGCAAGTCCACGCTGACGAACGCCCTGGTCGGCGAGAAGGTCGCGATCACCTCGTCGAAGCCGCAGACCACGCGGCGGGCGATCCGCGGGATCGTGCACCGTCCCGACGGGCAGGTCATCATCGTCGACACCCCGGGCGTGCACCGCCCGCGGACCCTGCTCGGTGAACGGCTCAACGACCTGGTGCAGTCCACGCTCGGCGACGTCGACGTGATCGGGTTCTGCGTGCCGGCGAACGAGCCGATCGGCCCGGGTGACCGGTTCATCAACGAGACCCTCGATCACTTCCCGCGCGCCAAGAAGGTCGCGATCGTCACCAAGATCGACCGCGCTGGCAAGGAGAAGATCGCCGAGCAGCTGCTCGCGGTGTCCGCCCTGCGTGAGTGGGACGCGATCGTGCCGACGTCGGGCACGAAGGGGACGCAGCTCGAGGCCCTGCTCGGCGAGATCACGAAGCTGATGCCCGAGTCCCCGGCGCTCTACGGCGCCGAGGCGATCACCGAGGAGACCGACGAGGAACGCATCTCGGAGCTCATCCGCGAAGCTGCGCTCGAGGGTGTCCGCGACGAACTCCCGCACTCGCTCGCCGTGCTCATCGAGGACATGGTCGAGCCGGACCCCGACGACGACCCGAACGGTCCGCTGCGCATCTTCGCGAACCTGTTCGTCGAGCGGGACAGCCAGAAGTCCATCGTCATCGGCCACAAGGGCGAACGCCTGAAGGACGTCGGCACCCGGGCCCGCGCGGAGATCGAGGCGCTGCTCGGCGGTCGCCACGTCTACCTGAACATCCGCGTCAAGGTCGCCAAGGAGTGGCAGCGTGACCCCAAGCAGCTCGGTCGGCTCGGCTTCTGACCGGCGGGTGCGGGTCATCCCGGCGAACGACGCGCGGGTGACCGGCTCGACGTACCGTGGACGGGTGTTCCGTCCCCTGCTGCGCGTCCAGATCGTCACCGACGTGTCGGTCGCCGTCCTGCTCGGGCTGCTCGTCAGCGTCCTGACCGCTCGGGGCATCGACGGGCCCGTGTCGTACGTCGTCGTGGTCGTCCTGACCGTGGCGCTCGCGTTCCGACGGCTCTCCCCGGGGCTCGCCCTGGCGATCGCCTGGGTCGGGGCCGTGCTGCAGATGGCGACGATGCAGCAGCCGGACGCCGCCGACCTGTTCATCCCCGCGGTCGTCTACACGACGGCCGCCTACGGCAGTCGGCGCGTCCGGATCGCCGGACTGGTGTCCGCGATCCTCGGCGGGTTCGTCGCAGCCGCGTACATCGGCATCCCCGACTACCTCCGACGGATCAGCGCACCGTCGATGACGACGCCCCTGCAGGAGTCCGCGCAGGTCACCATCGCGACGCTGGCCGTCGTGCTCGCGGTCCTGCTGCTGCCCTGGCTGGCCGGGATCGTCGCCCGGACCCGGCAGACCGCCCGGATGAGCCGCGAAGCGCAGCTGTTGGCCGAGCGCGACGCCGCCCGGGCCGACCGCGCCGTGGCCGTTGAGCAAGAGCGCGTGCGGATCGCCCGCGACATGCACGACATCGTGGCGCACTCGCTCGCCGTGGTGATCGCCCAGGCCGACGGCGCCCGGTACGCGCTGAAGGCCGACCCGGCGATCGCGGACCAGGCCCTCGACACGATCTCCGGCACCGCGCGTCGGGCACTCGGCGACGTCCGTGAACTGCTCGGCGCGCTCCGACACGAGCAGGGCACCACTCCCACACCCGACGTGGACGACATCGAGCGACTCGTGGGCGAGATGCGCCAGGTCGGACTCGACGTGCGGGTCGAACGACGCGGCGACCCGACGAAGCTGCCGACGTCCACCCAGCTCGCCGTGTACCGGATCGTGCAGGAGAGCCTGACGAACGCGTACAAGCACGGCGAGCACGGCACACCCGTGCAGACCACCCTGACCTACCGCCCCGACACCGTCGAGATCGACGTGGTGAACCGCCGCGCGGACGACGGACGCGCCGGACCGGGCACCGGACACGGTCTGGTCGGCATGCGGGAGCGTGCCACCATGTCCGGGGGGAGCATGACCGCGGGGCCCCGCGGGGACGACTTCGCCGTCGCCGTCCGGATGCCCGCACACCCCGCCAGCGGACAGATGCCCCGCGGGCTCGTCACCCCGATGGACCAGGAGCGCACCGCCCGATGACCACCACCCCCATCCGCGTCGCACTCGTCGACGACCAGGCGCTCTTCCGCACCGGCATCCGCATGCTCATCGACTCCCAGCCCGACCTGCAGTTCGTGGGCGAGGCCGGCGACGGTGCCGAGGGCGTCGAACTCGTCCGACGGCACCGGCCCGACGTCGTGCTGATGGACGTCCGGATGCCGGTGATGGACGGCATCTCCGCGACGGCCGCGATCGTCGACGACTCGGGCCCGGACGGCACCAAGGTGCTCGTGCTGACCACGTTCGACTTCGACGAGGCCGCGGCGAAGGCGATCCGCGCCGGTGCGAGCGGGTTCGTGCTCAAGGACGCCGACCCCGAGTTCCTGCTCGCCGCCGTCCGGACCGTGCACGCGGGGACCGCCGTGTTCGCCGCCTCTGCCACCCGCGAGCTCCTGCGCCGCTACGACGACACCGCCGAGCGCGCCGCGAACGTGCCGGCGTCCGTGGGTGAGCTGACGCCGCGCGAGCGGGAGATCTTCGACCTGGCGGCCCGCGGGTTCAGCAACAGCGAGATCGCCCAGCACGAGTACGTCAGCGAGGCGACCGTCAAGACGCACGTGTCGCGCGTGCTCACCAAGCTCGGGCTGCGTGACCGCGTCCGCCTGGTCGTGTTCGCACACGAGCACGGGCTGGTCACGAAGGAGTGACCCGGCGGTCGCCGTCGGCACGACGGCGGTGTCATCCGACAGGATGAGCCGCGGCCGTGGATGTGGACACAGCGATCCATCCACAGGAGTCGCAGGACCGACGCGAGCATGGCCTCCCGGCAGCCATGGTTGACCCATGACCACCAGCCACGCTCCGATCATCCGACTCGACCACGTGTCCAAGGACTACGGCGACGCCGCGCGCCGGGTGACCGCGCTCGACGACGTCAGCGTCGACATCGGCGCGGGCGAGTTCACCGCGGTCATGGGACCCTCTGGTTCGGGCAAGTCGACCCTGATGCACGTCGCGGCCGGGCTCGACGCCGTGTCGGCCGGCCGCATCCAGATCGACGGCACGGACATCACCCAGCTCGGCGACAAGGACCTGACCGAGCTCCGGCGCCGTCGTCTGGGCTTCGTGTTCCAGTCGTTCAACCTCGTGCCGACGCTCGACGTCAGCGAGAACATCCAGCTGCCGTTCCTGCTCGGTGGGCACAAGCCCTCGCGGGACGAGACCGCGTGGATCGACCGACTCGTCGACCAGCTCGGGCTCGGCGACCGACTCACCCACCGTCCGCACCAGCTGTCCGGTGGGCAGCAGCAGCGCGTCGCGATCGCCCGTGCGCTGGCATCGCGTCCGGCCGTCGTGGTCGCGGACGAACCGACCGGCGCCCTCGACTCCCGCACCGGACGCGACGTGCTCGCCATCCTGCGCGGTGCGGTCGCCGAGTGGGGGCAGAGCGTCGTGATGGTCACGCACGACCCGTCCGCAGCCGCCAACGCGGACCGCATCCTGTTCCTGGCCGACGGTCGCATCGTGGCCGATCGACCCGCCATGTCCGCCGCCGACATCTCGGCCACCATGCTGGGGATGGAGGCCGCAGCGTGAACACCCTCCGTGACTTCCGCGCCACGATCCTGGTGGCAGCACTCGGCACCACCTTCGGGTCCGCCCTGGTCATCGCGCCCGGCATCGTGACCCAGGCGCTCGGCGCGGCCGGGCTGTCGGACCTCGCCGCGGTGAAGTCGATCCTCGACGTCATCGGGTGGCTGTTCCTCGGCATCGCCCTGTACGTCGGGGCGATCGTCACCGCCAACACGTGCGCCACGCTCATCGCCGGGCAGACCCGGGTCATCGCACTCCAGCGTCTGGTCGGCGCGACCGGGGCGTCTCTCCGGGCACGGATCACCCGTGCGGGCCTGGTGGTCGGCGTGGTCGGCGGACTCGTCGGAACGGTCGCCGGCACGGGTCTCAGCGCCCTGTTCGTCGCGATCCTGCGGCAGAACGGCTTCCTGCCGGACACCTCGTACACGCTCGTGCCGTGGCAGCTCGTCCTGCCGATCGTCGCCGTGGTGCTCGCCACCTGGGCCGCGTTCGCCGTCGGATCGAAGCGAGTGCTCAGCGTCACCCCGTTGCAGGCGCTCTCCTCGGGCATCGAACCGAGCCACGACGACCTGCGCTCCGGCACGGCGCGCAAGGTCTGGGCGATCATCCTGATGGCCGGCGGCGGCGCGCTCATGCTGCTCGGTCTGGTGCTCAGCGGATCGACCCCGGTCGCGGTGCTGCCGGCAGCGCTCGGCGGCTTCGTGTCCTTCGCCGGCGTGGCCGTCGGGTCGACCATCGTGATGCCCCCGGTGCTGGCGCTGATCGGACGGATCGGAGCGAAGGACCCCGTCGTGCTGCTCGCCGGCCGCAACGCCCTGCGCGCCCCCGGCCGTGCGGCCCGCGCCACCATCGGCCTGGTCATCGGCGTCACGCTGCTGGTCACCTTCGCGGTCGCGCTCGGCATGATGCAGCGCGTGCTCGAAGCCGAGGTCGGCGGTCAGGTGCAGGGTGGCAGTGCCGAACAGGTGCAGGCGGTGCGGGACTTCTTCGTGCAGGTGAACGGCGTCGTCAGCGTCATCGTCGGGTTCTCCGCGGTCATCGCTGCCGTGGGGGTCGTGAACGCGCTGGCGCTCGGCGTCCTGCAGCGGCGCCGCGAGCTCGGCCTGCTGCGGGTGCTCGGGCTGACCGGCGCACAGGTCCGCCGCATGATCATCACCGAGGCGGTCCAGATGGTCGTCGCAGCAGTCCTGACCGGGCTCGTGCTGGGCACCCTGTACGGCTGGGTCGGCGGGCAGACCCTGCTCGGGTCGCTCGGCAGCGTCGGAGCGCCCGTGCTGCCGCCGATGACGATCGTCATCGTGGTCGTCGGCGCGCTGCTCCTCGCCGTCGCGGCGACGGTCGCGCCGGTGCGGCGCGCGATGCGCGTGCCGCCGACCGAGGCGCTCGCGGTCGACTGACGCGCGGCCTGTGGCGCGACCGCGCGTCGGACGCCAGGCCCGCTGCAGCTGGCACCGGGCCCGGCGTCCGCGCGGACTGCGGTCCGCCGTCGATCCCGTGTGGGCGCTCGCGAGCGGTCGCAACACCCCGTTCGCGTTCACCGACTGGTCATGGAACGTCGATCGGGAGCTGCTCCAGCGACGTTCTGCGACCAGTGATCGCCAGCGCGCGGGGTGTCGTGACCAGTCGACCGGTCGACCGGCGAACAGGAACCCGTGACCCCCGCCCGGACTGCCCTGTCACACGGGGTCGCGCCGGTGCTACCGTTGGATCGATGTACTCGGCGCTCCTCCTCCTTCGCTGCCGCGACGAGGCCTGACAACGGCCCACCTCGTCGCGGAGTCTGTCGTCGGCCGACACCACCTGACGAACCGAAAGCGAACGACCGATGCAGAACACACAGCGCCCCTCCGGGATGCCGATCCACAAGTACGTCCCCTTCCACGAGCAGATCGCCGTCGACCTGCCGGACCGCACGTGGCCCACGAAGCGCATCGACAAGGCCCCGCGGTGGTGTGCCGTCGACCTGCGTGACGGCAACCAGGCCCTGATCGACCCGATGGACGCCGAACGCAAGCGCGCGATGTTCGACCTGCTCGTGCGGATGGGCTACAAGGAGATCGAGGTCGGGTTCCCGAGCGCCTCGCAGACCGACTTCGACTTCGTCCGCAGCCTGATCGACCAGGGCGCGATCCCCGACGACGTCACGATCCAGGTCCTGACCCAGGCGCGTGAGCACCTGATCCAGCGCACCTACGAGGCGATCGACGGCGCGAAGCAGGCCATCGTGCACCTGTACAACTCGACGTCGATCGTGCAGCGCGAGGTCGTCTTCCGCACCGATGTGCAGGGCGTCGTCGACATCGCGGTCGCCGGAGCGAAGCTGTGCAAGGCCGCCGAAGCCACACTGCAGCACGACACGACGATCTACTACGAGTACTCGCCCGAGTCGTACACCGGCACCGAGCTGCCCGTGGCACTGGATATCTGCAACGCCGTGCTCGAGGTCTTCCAGCCGACGCCCGAGCGCAAGGTCATCATCAACCTGCCTGCCACGGTCGAGATGGCGACGCCGAACGTCTACGCCGACTCGATCGAGTGGATGTCGCGCAACCTGTCCCACCGCCAGGACGTCATCCTGTCGCTGCACCCCCACAACGACCGCGGTACCGCCGTCGCCGCGGCCGAGCTCGGCTACATGGCCGGGGCCGACCGCATCGAGGGCTGCCTGTTCGGCAACGGGGAGCGCACCGGCAACGTCGACCTGGTCGCCCTCGGCATGAACCTGTTCACGCAGGGCATCGACCCGGAGATCAGCTTCGCGGACATCGACCAGGTCAAGCGCACGGTCGAGTACTGCAACCAGCTGCCCGTGCCGGAGCGACAGCCCTGGGCCGGCGACCTGGTGTACACGGCGTTCAGCGGCTCGCACCAGGACGCCATCAAGAAGGGCTTCGACGCGATGCAGGCCAAGGCCGACGCCGCGGGCGGGTCCATCGACGACGTCGTGTGGGCGGTTCCCTACCTGCCCGTCGACCCGAAGGACATCGGCCGGTCCTACGAGGCGGTCATCCGCGTCAACTCCCAGTCCGGCAAGGGCGGGGTGGCCTATCTGCTCAAGACCGACCACGCGATCGACCTGCCCCGCAAGCTGCAGATCGAGTTCTCCGGCGTCGTGCAGCAGCGTACCGACGTCGAGGGCGGCGAGTTCACCTCGGACAAGATCTGGGACCTGTTCCGCGACGAGTACCTGCCGTCCTCCGTCGAGGACGACAAGTGGGGCCGGTACGAGATCACCAAGACCGCGACGTCGAGCGACTTCGACGGCACGACGAAGCTGTCCGTCGCGATGCGCGTCGACGACGGTGCCGTCACCGCCGACGCCGCGGGCACGGGGCCGATCGACGCGTTCCTGTCGGTCATGCGCGAGCAGGGCGTCGCGGTCACCTTGTACGACTACTCGGAGCACACGATGAGCGCCTCGGGTGACGCCAAGGCCGCGTCGTACGTCGAACTCGACGTCGACGGGGTCCGGCTGTGGGGCGTCGGGATCGACGCCGACATCGCCACGGCGTCGCTCAAGGCGATCGTCTCGGCCGTCAACCGTGCGGTGCGTGCCGGCGCTGCCTCCGGTGCTGCCCCGGAGCTCGTCTCGGCCTAGGCGTCGCACCCCGCTCCACGCATCGCGCCCCGTCCTGACGGGGCGCGATGTCGTTGCGGGGGCGCGGTCCGTGCGGTGGGCGCCACCACGGCCAGGAGGCGCGGTGCGGGTCCGACGCGCACCGCGCCTCCTGTCCGGTGCCGGAACGACCCACCCGCCGCCACCCGCGCCGGCCCGGTGCCGCGCGCGCCGGCCCGGTGGCGGTCCCGCGTCGTTGCGTGCCGCAGGTGGTCGAATCGCGCGTGGTGGGCCGGAAGATCCGACCCAGCACGCGCGGATCGACCCACCACGCGTGATCCGACCGACCCCGCGCCGACCCCACCCCGGCGCGCGGTGTCGTGGGCACGGGGGATACTGGGGGCATGCCGCTGTACCGGGACGAGTGCGTCGTGCTCCGCACCCACAAGCTCGGCGAGGCGGACCGCATCGTCACCATGCTCAGCCGGCAGCACGGCAAGATCCGCGCCGTCGCGAAGGGCGTCCGGCGCACCGGATCGAAGTTCGGCAGCCGCCTCGAGCCCTTCATGGTGGTCGATGCCCAGTTCTACGAGGGCCGCTCGCTCGACATCGTCACGCAGGCCGAGTCGCTCGGCTCGTACGGCGCGCAGATCGTCGCGGACTACGGCGCGTACACGGCCGCCAGCGCGATGGTCGAGACCGCCGACCGCCTGAGCGAGGCGGACGCGGGACTGCAGCAGTACCTGCTGCTCGTCGGCGCGCTGCGGTCGCTGTCCCGCGGCGAGCACATGCCGAGCGCGACGCTCGACTCGTACCTGCTGCGGGCGATGAGCATCGCGGGGTGGGCGCCGTCGTTCTCGGACTGCGCCGTCACGGGTGAGCCCGGACCGCACTCGGCGTTCGTGGTGCAGCTCGGTGGGGTCGTCGCGAACAGTGCCGCGCCTCCCGGGTCGCCGCGACTCGACCTGGCGACCCTGGCGACCCTCGGCTCGCTGCTGGCGGGGGACTGGGCGAGCGTCGACGTGGCGGACGAGCGGACGCGTTCGCGGGCCTCCGGCGTGGTCGCGGCCTACGCCCAGTGGCACCTGGAACGATCGCTCAAGTCGCTGCCGCACGTCGACCGCTCCGAACACCCCGCCGTGGTACCGGTGCACGACGGGTCGGGCCACGACGGGGTGGCCGTGGTCGCGCGAGCCGTCACGGCAACACCGGCGCCACCCGTCCCACAGCCCGACCACTGACCGGGCGCGGCACCGCTCCCGAACCACCGCCTCGTCACCCGCCCGCCAGCGAAGGAACCCCACCGCATGAGCCCCCGCCGATCCGACGCCGCCGAACCCTTCCGGCCGATCGACTGGACGGGCGAGACACCCCCGGCGATCCCGCAGCGGTTCGTCCCCGAGCACGTCGCGATCGTCATGGACGGCAACGGCCGGTGGGCGAACGGCCGCGGGCTGACCCGTATCGAAGGCCACAAGGCCGGCGAGGCATCGTTGCTCGACGTCGTCGCCGGGGGCATCCAGGTCGGGGTCAGGCACATCAGCGCGTACGCGTTCTCGACCGAGAACTGGAAGCGCTCCCCGGAAGAGGTCCGGTTCCTGATGGGTTTCAACCGTGACGTGATCCGCCGCCGCCGAGACCAGCTCAACGAGTGGGGTGTCCGGGTGCGCTGGGCCGGGCGGCGACCGCGGCTGTGGCGGAGCGTCATCGACGAGCTCGAGACCGCCGAGCAGATGACCGCGGGCAATGACGTCCTGACCCTGACGATGTGCGTCAACTACGGCGGTCGGAACGAGATCGCGGACGCCGTCCGGTCCCTGGCCGAGGACGTCGCGAGCGGCAGGCTCAAGCCGAGCCAGGTCACCGAGAAGGCCATCGCCAAGCGGATGTACGTGCCGGAGATGCCCGACGTCGACCTGTTCCTGCGCAGCTCGGGTGAGCAGCGCACCAGCAACTTCCTGCTGTGGCAGTCCGCGTACGCCGAGATGGTGTTCCTCGACCGGCTCTGGCCGGACTTCCGGCGCGCGGACCTGTGGGCCGCGGTGGAGCAGTACGCCCGTCGCGACCGGCGCTTCGGCGGCGCGGTCGACACGCCGACCGCCTGACGCGGTCCGCTGCGCGACCACCGGACGGGAGGCCCGGCGCACGTACGGCACGGCGGTCCGGACCCGCGGTGGGTCGCGTCGCACCCCGGTGCGGACATCGCGGCCCGGTGCGCCGGGGCGCGATGTCCGCCAGTGGGAGCGATCCGGCAGATGGGTGGGCGGCGCGGCGGCGCTCGGCCCGCGCCGTCCCCGCGCTACGCCAGCAGCGCGGCGGCGCTCCGCCAGCGGCGCGCCCGCGCTACGCCAGCAGCGCGGACGCGGACGCCACGGCCTCGAGGGTCGCGCCGACGCTCGGCACCCGCTCGGCACCGCTCGCGACGACGACCTCGACGCGCCGGGCCAGGTCGTCGTGCACGGGGTCGACCGTGACGCCGTCGGGGATCACCGTCGTCGCGAGCGCCAGCCGGGGGAGCAGCGCCACGCCGAGCCCCGCCGCGACGAGTCCCACGACGGCCGCCGCGTTGTCGGTCTCGAGGACGATGTCCGGCGTGAACCCGGCCGTCGCGCACGAGGCGAGCAGGTGGCCACGGCACCGCGGACACCCGCCGATCCAGCGCGCGTCCCGCAGTGTCGCCAGGTCGACGACCGCCGCAGCCCCCGCGTCGGACGGTGCCGAGCCTCCTGACCGCACGAGTGCCAGCGGGTCCCGCCCGATCGCCCGCGTCAGCAGTGTCGGATCGACCACGACCTCGTCGCCGACGTACGTGAAGGTCAGCGCGACGTCGACCTCGCCGCGACGGAGCATGCCGAGCGCCTCGGGTGGCTCGACCTCGACGTACGTCGTGCTCACGCCCGGCACCGTCGCTGCCATCGTGGCCAGGACCGCCGGCACCAGGGTGGAGGACGCACTCGGGAACCCGGCGATCCGCACCCGACCGCGCGTGAGCCCGCCGACGGCGTCGAAGTCCTCGCGCGCCGCAGCCAGGGCCGCCTGCACGTGCAGGGCGTGGTCAGCCAGGACCCGCCCGGACTCGGTCAGGGTCACGCCACGGGCCCCACGGAGAACGAGCGCGTGCCCCAGGCGCTGTTCGGCGCGCTGGAGCAGCTGGCTGACGGCCGGCTGGCTGTACCCGAGGGCGGTAGCGGCTCCGGTGATCGAGCCCGCGTCCGCCACGGCACGCAGGACCTTGAGCAGCTGCAGGTCGATCGTCTCCACAACGTCATGTTATGGCAGGGCAAATGATCCTGCCCTGGTGTGATGGGTCTCTCAGGCCGACCATGGGCGACATGGACTCCTACGTCGACGGACGCGGCTACCTCGCCGCCTGCACGGCGGGCCTGCCGACCCACGGCACGCTCGCTGCGATGCGCGCCGACCTGGCCGAGTGGGAACGCGCCGCGTCGAGTCCGGTGCGGTACGGCGACCTGGTCGAGGAGGGCCGCGCGCTCTTCGCCGACGTCGTCGGGGTCACCGCCGACCGGGTCGCGACCGGGTCCCAGACCTCGGCGATGACCGCGGTCGTCGCTGCCGCGCTGCCGGACGGTGCCGAGGTCGTGGTGCCCGACGGCGACTTCAGCTCGATCGTCTTCCCGTTCCTGGCACAGGCACATCGCGGTGTGCGCGTCCGGAGTGTGCCGCTCGCGTCCCTGGCGACGGCGCTGACGCCCGACACGGCACTGGTCGCGTGGTCCGCCGTGCAGTCCGCCACCGGAGCGGTGGTCGACTCCGCAGCCGTCGTCCGCGCCGCACGGCACGTCGGCGCCCGGACGCTGTGCGACCTGACGCAGGCGGCCGGGGTGCTGCCCGTCGACGCGTCGCCGTACGACGTGACGGTCACCCACGCCTACAAGTGGCTCTGCGCCCCACGGGGCGTCGCCTTCATGACCGTCTCCGACGCTGCGCTCGCGTGGCTGCGCCCGACCCAGGCCGGCTGGTACGCCGGTGCCGACGTGTGGTCGTCGTGCTACGGCCCCGCCATGCAGCTGGCCGACGACGCCCGCCGGTTCGACGTGTCCCCGGCCTGGCAGGCCTGGCCCGGCGCGGTCGCCGCCCTGCGGCACGTCGCGTCGCTCGACATGGCGGCGGTCTGGAGGCACGGTGCCGGTCTCGCGGACCAGCTGGCGGACGCGCTCGGCGTGGGTCGGCAGTCGCAGGCCGTGATGACCCTGCCCGACCCGTCCGGCGCGGGGCTGGCAGCGCTGACGGCGGCGGGCATCACCGCGTCGGGGCGCGCCGGACGACTGCGACTGGCGTTCCACCACTGGAACGACCGCTCGGACGTCGACGCCGTGGCCGACGTGCTGGCCCCGGCGCGCGCCCGTTAGTCTGGCCCGGTACCTTTCCTGCACCGGGCATCCAGCTCGGCGACCCCGATGGAGTTCTCCTTGGCTCAGCCCTCCCGTCTCGACTCGGTCATCGCCCTCGCCAAAGGCCGCGGGTTCGTCTTCCAGTCGGGTGAGATCTACGGCGGATCCCGCTCCGCATGGGACTACGGGCCCCTCGGTGTCGAGCTGAAGGAGAACATCAAGCGGCAGTGGTGGCAGCGGTTCGTCCGCGGCCGTGGCGACATGGTGGGCCTGGACTCGGCCGTCATCCTGCCCCGCAAGGTGTGGGAGGCCTCTGGCCACGTCGCGACGTTCACCGACCCGCTGGTCGAGTGCCTGCACTGCCACCACCGGTTCCGCGAGGACCACCTGATCGAGGCGTTCACCGCCAAGAAGGGCCGTGCGCCCGAGGGTGGCATGGCCGAGATCGCGTGCTCGAACTGCGGCACCCGCGGCCAGTGGACCGAGCCCCGTGAGTTCTCCGGCATGCTCAAGACCTACCTGGGCCCGGTCGAGTCCGAAGAGGGCCTGAACTTCCTGCGCCCCGAGACCGCGCAGGGCATCTTCGTCGACTTCGCGCAGGTCGTCACGACCAGCCGCATGAAGCCCCCGTTCGGCATCGGCCAGGTCGGCAAGGCGTTCCGCAACGAGATCACGCCCGGCAACTTCATCTTCCGCACGCGCGAGTTCGAGCAGATGGAGATCGAGTACTTCGTCCCGCCGGCCGAGGCCCAGACCCACTACGAGCAGTGGATCGCCGACTCGATCGCCTGGTACACCGACCTGGGCATCGACCCGGAGAACCTGCGCCGCTTCGACGTGCCGGACGGCGAACGTGCGCACTACTCGGACGCCACCGCCGACATCGAGTACCGCTTCGGCTTCCAGGGCTCGGAGTGGGGCGAGCTGATGGGCGTCGCGAACCGCACCGACTTCGACCTCAACAACCACATCGAGTCGTCCGGCAAGGACCTGCGCTACTTCGACCAGGCCGCCAACGAGAAGTACGTGCCGTACGTGATCGAGCCGTCGTTCGGGCTGACCCGTGCACTGATGGCCTTCCTGCTCGACGCCTACCACGAGGACGAGGCCCCGAACGCGAAGGGCGGCGTCGACAAGCGCACCGTCCTGCGGCTCGACCCGCGTCTGGCACCCGTCAAGGCCGCCGTGCTGCCGCTGTCCCGCAACGAGCAGCTGTCGCCCGTCGCCCGCGGCCTGGCCGACGACCTGCGCAAGACCTGGAACGTCGACTTCGACGACGCCGGCGCGATCGGCCGTCGCTACCGCCGCCACGACGAGATCGGCACGCCGTTCTGCATCACGGTGGACTTCGACACCCTCGACGACAAGGCCGTGACCGTGCGTGAGCGCGACACGATGAGCCAGGAGCGCGTCGCGCTCGACCAGCTGCAGGGGTACCTCGCGCAGCGGTTGATCGGCGCGTAGCCGCACCACCCACGACGCGGTCGTGCTGCCGGGAATGCCGGTGGCACGGCCGCGTTGTCGTTGAGCATGCATGACTCTGTGAAGGTCGATGTCTGGTCGGACATCGCGTGCCCCTGGTGCTACATCGGCAAGCGCAAGTTCGAGGCCGGGGTCCGGGCCTTCGGCGCCGGGAACGACGGGCTCATCGTCGAGGTCGAGTACCACTCCTTCGAGCTGAGCCCGGACACCCCGGTGGACTTCGAGGGCACCGAGGCCGAGTTCCTGTCGGGCCACAAGGGCATGCCCCTCGACCAGGCGCAGCAGATGCTCGACCAGGTCACCGCGATCGCCGGTTCGGTCGGGCTGCAGTACGACTTCGGCGCGATGCACCACACGAACACCGTCAAGGCGCACCAGGTGATCCACCTGGCGAAGCAGCACGGCAAGCAGCTCGAGATGGTGGAGCGGCTGTTCACCGCGTACTTCGAGCGCGGCGAGCACGTCGGGCAGGAGTCCTCGTTGGCCGACCTGGCCGCCGAGGTCGGACTCGACCGCGACGAGGTCCTGGCAACGTTGCGTGACGACAGCAAGCTCGCCGACGTCCGTGCCGATCAGGAGCAGGCCCAGGCGTACGGCATCAACGGCGTGCCGTTCTTCGTGATCGACGGCAAGTACGGCGTGTCCGGGGCGCAGGACCCGGCGGCGTTCGAACAGGTGCTGCGGCAGGTCGTCGCGCTGCGCGAGACCACGCCGGACGAGGTCGCGTCGGCGACCGAGCGTGCGACGGACGACGCCAGCGCGGACGACGCCACCGCCAGCGCGGACGCCGCCGCCGGTGTGGAGGCGACCCGATGACGGACCTCGACGTGCGCGCGGTGGCCGCACCGGGCCTCCAGGCAGTACCGGGACTGCAGCCGCTGCTGGCGGACGCGGTCGTGTGTGAGGGCGACTCGTGCTTCGTGCCGGGCGCCGAGGGCGACTGGTCCGAGGTACCGGACTAGCGCTGGGGTTCCTCGTCGGTGATGTCCGCGACGGTCGCGTCGTAGGCGGTGATCAGGGCGTCCGCGTCGACGAAGGCGCTCGCGCCGTGGCGGCCGGCGCCCAGGGCGACACGGCGACCGACGATGCGTTCGTCCGCGAACACCGGCATCGCACCGGTCGCACCGATCGGCGTGATGGTGCCGCGCTCGTAGCCCGAGGCCTGCAGCGCCGTCGCGGCGTCGGGCATCGAGAGCTTGTTCACCCCGACCACGCCGCGCAGCTTCTTCCACGCGATGCTGCGGCCGCCGGGCACCAGCGCCAGCACGAAGTCCCCGTCGTGGCGCTTCACCACCAGGGTCTTCACGATGTCGCCCGGGTCGATGCCGAGCAGCTCGGCGGCCTGGGCCAGGGAGTCGGCTGCGGGACGTTCGACCACGTCGACCTGCAGCCCGCGGGCTGCTGCGTCGGCGTCGAAGCGGGCGATGGCGTCGGTCGTCATGTGGAGAACGCTACCGGCGGGCGCCGACGTGGGAGGATGGAACCGGTATGACGATCACACAAGCCCCCCGGAAGCCCCTGCGCATCGGCCCCATCGAGGTCGACGTGCCCGTCGTGCTCGCGCCGATGGCGGGCATCACGAACATGGCGTATCGCCGGCTCTGCCGCGAGTACGGCTCTGGGCTCTACGTGTGCGAGATGATCACCTCGCGAGCGCTCGTCGAACGCACGCCCGTGTCGATGCAGCTCATCCAGCACCACGAGTCTGAGACCCCGCGCTCCATCCAGCTGTACGGCGTCGAGCCGAACACCGTCGCCGAAGCCGCGACGATCCTGGTGGCCGAAGACCGTGCCGACCACATCGACCTGAACTTCGGGTGCCCGGTGCCCAAGGTCACCCGCAAGGGCGGTGGCGCCGCCCTGCCGTGGAAGACCGACCTGTTCCGCGACCTGGTCACCAAGACGGTCCGGGCCGCGGGCAACGTCCCCGTCACCGTCAAGATGCGCAAGGGCATCGACGCCGACCACCTGACCTACCTCGACGCCGCCCGCATCGCGCGGGATGCCGGTGTCGCGGCGGTGTCGCTGCACGCCCGCACCGCGAACGAGCACTACTCCGGCCAGGCCGACTGGTCCGCCATCGCCACCCTGAAAGAAGCGGTGACGGACATCCCGGTGCTCGGCAACGGCGACATCTGGTCCGCCGCCGACGCCCTGCGCATGGTCGACGAGACCGGCTGCGACGGCGTCGTCGTCGGACGCGGCTGCCTGGGCCGCCCGTGGCTGTTCGGCGACCTGGCCGCGGCGTTCCGGGGCGAGGGGCTGCGATACATGCCGACCCTGGGCGAGGTCGCGGTCGCGTTCCAGCGGCACGCCGAGCTGCTCGTCGAGTTCTTCGGGTCCGAAGACCAGGGCTGCCGCGACATCCGCAAGCACGTGGCCTGGTACTTCAAGGGGTACCCGATCGGCGGCGACGTCCGCTCCGGGCTGTCGATGGCATCCTCGCTGCAGGAGATCGTCGACCTGCTCGGCCAGCTCGACCACAACGCGCCGTACCCGGGCGCCGACGCCGAGGGGCCCCGCGGTCGCGCCGGACACCCCAAGCGCACGGCATTGCCCGACCGCTGGCTCGACAGCCGCCACGTCGACGCTGAGTTCCGCAAGGTCCTCGCCGCCGCCGAGCTGCACCACAGCGGCGGATGAGCACCAGTTCGTACGGGCCGGCCGACGCCGAGCGGTGGCTGCCCGAGCAGCACAGCAACCGCCGCAGCGACTTCGCCCGCGACCGCGCCCGCCTGCTGCACTCCAGCGCGCTCCGTCGGCTCGCCGCCAAGACGCAGGTGCTCAGCCCGACGACCGGGCTCGACTTCGCCCGCAACCGGCTGACGCACTCGCTCGAGGTCGCGCAGGTCGGCCGCGAGCTCGCCGACTCGCTCGGGCTCGACCCCGACGTCGTCGACACCGCCTGTCTGGCGCACGACATCGGCCACCCGCCGTTCGGGCACAACGGCGAGACCGCGGTGAACGCCTGGGCGGCCGACATCGGCGGGTTCGAGGGCAACGCGCAGACCCTGCGGCTGCTCACCCGGCTCGAGCCGAAGGTGTACGGCTCCGGGCCCGATGCCGATCGTGCCTACGGTCTCAACCTGACCCGGGCGTCACTCGACGCGTCGTGCAAGTACCCGTGGCCGGCGTCGCAGGGCGTGGGCGAGGCATCGTCCGGTCGCACGAAGTTCGGGTTCTACGACGACGACCACGACGCGTTCGCGTGGCTGCGCGACGGGGCACCCCGCCGGCAGCGCTGCATCGAGGCCCAGGTGATGGACCTGTCCGACGACATCGCCTACTCGGTGCACGACTTCGAGGACGCCGTGGTGGCGGGCTTCATCGACGTGGCCGCGCTCGGCGACCGGGTCGGCGAGAACGACATCGTGTCCGCCATGCACGCCTGGGTCGGCGACGACCTGAGCCGCGACGAACTGCTCGAGGCGTTCGACCGGCTGCGCGCGCTGCCGCTGTGGATGACCTCGTACGACGGCTCACGGCGGGATGCGGCGCGGCTGAAGAACCTGACGTCGCAGCTGATCGGCCGCTTCGCACGGACGGCCACCAGTGCCACGCGACAGGCCTACGCGTCCGGGTCGCTGGTGCGCTTCGCGGCCTCGGTCGTCACCCCGCCCGAGATCATCGGCGAGATCGCTGTGCTCAAGGGCATCGTGGCGGCGTTCGTGATGACCCAGGGCGACCGGCAGCCGGTGTACGAAGACCAGCGCCGCATCCTGACCGAGCTGCTCGACGCCGTCGCGGCCCTCGCCGACGACGCGCTCGAGCCCGGGTTCGCGGCCGACTGGCGTGGCGCCCACGACGACGCGGGCCGGTTGCGGGCCGTGGTGGACCAGGTCGCGAACCTGACCGACCAGGGCGCGATCGCCTGGCACAAGCGGCTCGTCGTGGGGGAGCGCGAGGCCGTCCACATCCCCGTCTGAGCGGTCCTGCGCGTCAGCCACGCGAACTAGGATCGTGGGGTGGCTGGACTCATCGCGCGGAACGACATCGACGAGGTCCGCGCGCGCGTGAACATCGCCGACGTCGTCGGTGACTACGTCACACTGAAGTCCGCCGGGGTGGGTTCACTCAAGGGCCTGTGCCCCTTCCACGACGAGCGGTCACCCTCGTTCCACGTCCGTCCCCAGGTGGGTCGGTACCACTGTTTCGGCTGCGGCGAGGACGGCGACGTCTTCAGCTTCATCATGAAGCAGGACCACACCACGTTCTCCGAAGCGGTCGAGCGGATGGCCGCCAAGATCGGCTTCACGCTGCACTACGAAGAAGGCGACGGCCCCCGCACCGACTACAACACCCGTGCGCGGTTGATCGCCGCCAACGAAGCCGCGCTGCAGTTCTACGTCGCGCAGCTCACGACCCCGCAGGCCGAGCCCGCCCGCCGGTTCCTGGGCGAGCGCGGGTTCGACCCGGCGGCGGCGCAGCACTTCGGCGTCGGGTTCGCCCCGAAGTCGTTCGACGTGCTCCGGGACCACCTGCGCGGGCAGGGCTTCACGATCGAGGAGATCGTCTCGGCCGGACTGGTCAGCCAGGGGGACCGTTCGCCCTACGACCGGTTCCGTGGGCGTCTGATGTGGCCGATCCGCGACGTGACCAGTGCCACGATCGGCTTCGGTGCCCGGCGCCTGCTCGAGGACGACAAGGGCCCGAAGTACCTCAACACCCCTGAGACCCCGATCTACCACAAGAGCCACGTGCTCTACGGGATCGACCTGGCCCGCCGCGACATCTCGAAGCAGAAGCAGGTCGTCATCGTCGAGGGCTACACCGACGTCATGGCCTGCCACCTGGCCGGCGTCACGACCGCGGTGGCCACGTGTGGCACGTCGTTCGGCGTCGACCACATCAAGGCGCTGCGGCCGATGCTCGGCGACGTCAGCGGCGGCGACCCGAACGCCAACGGCGAGGTCGTCTTCACGTTCGACCCCGACGAAGCCGGACAACGGGCGGCGTCACGCGCGTTCGCCGAAGAGCAGCGCTTCGCGGCGCAGACCTACGTCGCCGTGGCTCCGGGCGGCCTCGACCCGTGCGACCTGCGCCTGGCCCGGGGCGACGACGCGATCCGCCGGCTCGTCACGAACAAGCGCCCGATGTTCGAGTTCATGATCCGGCGCACCCTGGACGGCCACGACCTCGAGACGGTCGAGGGCCGGGTCAGCGCACTGCGGTCGGCCGCGCCCGTGCTCGCCGGCATCCGTGACCGCTCGCTCACGCAGGGCTACGTGCGCGAACTGGCCGGCTGGCTCGGCATGGACATGGGCGAGGTCCGTCGCGCGGTCGAGGGGGCGCGGTCGCGGGCGTCGGCGGACCACGCGCGCGGGCAGGGCTCGGTCCCGCAGGGGCAGGCAGGCCCGGGCGGACAGATCGCCACGCCCGCCGACGAGCCCGTCGCCGGCATCCGGTCACTGCCGAACGACCCGATCACCCGCATGGAACGCGACGCCGTGATGGCGATGGTGCAGCAGCCGACCTCGGTGGGGGCCCCGTTGCTGGGGCTTGCGGCCGCGGCGACGTTCTCGGCGCCGATGCTCGCCGTGGTCCGTGACGCCGTCGTCGCCAACGTCGACGCGCTCGGCGGCACGGACTGGCTCGACCGGCTGTCCTCGGACGTGCCGGCACCCGTCCGCGGCCTGGTGTCCGAGCTCGCGCTCGCCCCGATCCCCGCCCGCAACGACGAGGACCTGGCGATCTACTGTCGCGGCATCGTCGTGGCGCTGGTCGAACGCGACCTGCTCGCGCGCAAGGCGTCACTGCTCGGGCAGCTGCAGCGTGCAGACCCGAACGGCAACGTCGAGCGTCGCGCCGAGATCCAGCGACAGCTCGTCGACCTCGACGCGCAGCGCATGCGCCTGCGGGCGGACGCCGAAGCGTCCTAGTCGCATCGGGCGGCTGTGCCCCGGACGGGAGGCTCGGTGCCAGCCCGCCACGCTCCTCCCGTCCGGTGGGACTCGGCCGTGCGGACGGCCGCCGCTGTCCGGCGGTCGTGCCGTGGCCGCCGCGGTGCGGCGATCGCGTGCGGTCCGCCTGGCTGAGACTCGGCCGTGCGGACCGTTGACGCTGTCCGGCGGTCGCGCGGTGTCCGCCTTGCTGAGACTCGGGCGGGTGACGAGCACCCAGCACTGCCCGCTCGTCACCGGACTGAGACTCGGGCGGGTGACGAGCGCCCAGCACTGCCCGCGCAACCGGCGCTGCCGTGCTGCGCCGGGCCTCCTGTCCGGCGACGCGTCGCTGACTGGTCACGACACCCCGTCGGGTGCGCGCCGAGTGGTCGGAGTCTGTCGGTGGAGCGCGGCCGGCGCGACGCTTCGTGACCGCTCGGCGGATGTGAGCGGGGTGTTGCGACCACTCGGGCATGCGGCGCCGGGAGCGGGGAGGGAGGCGGGGAGCGGGGACGATCGGCGACGGAGACGGGGCGGTGGGGGAGGTGACTCGACGCGCCGCTGACTGGTCACGACACCCCGTCGGGTGCGCGCCGAGTGGTCGGAGTCTGTCGGTGGTGCGCGGCCTGCGCGACGATTCGTGACCGCTCGGCGGACGTGAGCGGGGTGTTGCGACCACTCGGGCACGCGGCGCCGGGAGCGGGGAGGGCACGGGGGAGCGGGGAGCGGGGAGCGGGGAGGGAGCGGGGAGCGGAGCACCCCGCGGAGTTGCGCCGCGCAACGAACCTGCGCGACGCGCCGATCCGCGCAGGCGGAATGATGCGGTACGCGCTCGTCTCCTGCGTTACAGCGGTGTAAAAGAATCGCCCCCGCCGGAATCCGTTCCGTGGCATGGTGTCTCTCAATGAGTGTCCCTGACCGGTCACACAGTCGATCCACCTCCGGTCCAGGGAACCTGCAACCACCACCAGGAAGGCATCGAACATGGCATCCGTGTTCACCAACCACCGCGCCACGTGGGGCAAGCGCGCCCTCGCGATCGGCGCCGGCGCAGCAGCGACGGCACTGGTCCTGACCGGCTGCGCGGGCGGCGGCAGCGGCGGCTCCGGCGACCTGAACGGCCTGATCATCGGCACGACCGACAAGATCACGTCGCTCGACCCGGCGGGCTCGTACGACAACGGCTCGTTCGCCGTCCAGAACCAGGTGTTCCCGTTCCTGATGAACACCCCGACGGGCAGCCCGGACGTCAAGCCGGACATCGCGACGAAGGGCGAGTTCACCGACCCGACGACGTACGAGGTCACCCTGAAGAAGGGGCTCGAGTTCGCAAACGGCCACAAGCTGACCTCGAGCGACGTCAAGTTCTCGTTCAACCGCGAGATCAAGATCAACAACGCGAACGGCCCGCAGTCGCTGCTCGCGAACCTCAAGAGCATCGACACGCCGAACGCCACCACCGTCGTGTTCCACCTGGACCACGCTGACCAGACCTGGCCCCAGGTGCTCTCGAGCCCGGCCGGCCCGATCGTCGACGAAGACGTCTTCTCGGCCGACAAGCTCACGAGCTCCGCCGACATCGTCAAGGGCAACGCCTTCGCCGGCCAGTACGTCATCAAGTCCTACAAGGAGAACGACCTGATCTCCTACCAGGCGAACGACAAGTACGACGGCGTGCTCGACAAGGCGAAGACCAAGGACGTCACGGCCCAGTACTTCACCAAGGAGACCGACCTGAAGCTCGCCGTGCAGAAGGGCGACGTCGACGTGGCGTACCGCTCCCTGACGCCGACCGACATCACGTCGCTGCGCAAGGACAGCAAGCTCCAGGTCATCGACGGCCCCGGCGGCGAGATCCGCTACATGGTCTTCAACTTCAAGACCCAGCCCTTCGGGACCGGGCAGACCGACGCCGACGAGGCCAAGGCGCTGGCCGTCCGCCAGGCCGTGGCCGACGTCGTCGACCGCAGCGCCCTGGCGAAGGAGGTCTACAACGACACCTACTCGCCCGTGTACTCGATGGTGCCGGACGGGCTGACGGGTGCGGCGACGCCGTTCAAGTCGATGTACGGCAACGGCAGCGGCGGTCCGTCCGTCGACAAGGCGAAGCAGACCCTGTCGGACGCGGGCGTCAGCGGCAAGATCGAGCTGAACATCCAGTACGCACCGGACCACTACGGCTCGGCTTCGGACGACGAGTACGCGCTGCTGAAGTCCCAGCTCGAGGCCTCGGGTCTGTTCACCGTCAACATCCAGTCGACGGTCTACACGACCTACGCCACGGAGCGCACCAAGGACGCGTACCCGGAGTACCAGCTCGGCTGGTTCCCGGACTTCTCGGACGCGGACAACTACCTGTCGCCGTTCTTCACGAAGGACAACTTCGTGCAGAACCACTACGACGACCCGACGATCCAGAAGCTGATCGCGGACGAGCAGGAAGAGTCCGACAAGACCAAGCGCGCCGACATCATCGAGCAGGCGCAGGAGCGTCAGGCCTCGCAGATCTCGACGCTGCCGCTGCTGCAGGGCAAGTCGGTCGCAGTGGCCGGCAAGGACGTCAAGGGCGTCGAGCTCGACGCGTCGTTCAAGTTCCGCTACGGCACGATCACCAAGTAACCCCGACACCCGACAGGGGGCGCTCCCACCAGGAGCGCCCCCTGTCGGCGTCACGCGAACGGCACCCACACCGTGACCCTCCCGCGAAAGGCTCCAACCCCGTGACCCTCACGACCCCGGAGGCGATCGACTCCGAACCGACGAAACCGCAGGCACAGCGACGTGCCGGCGGCGGCATCGGTCGGTACGTCCTCGTCCGCTTCCTGCTCATCTTCCCGACCGTCTTCATCCTGGTGACGCTCGTGTTCTTCCTGATGCGCGTCATCGGGAACCCGATCACCGCCAGTGTCGGCGGCCGGCTGACCCCGTCGCAGCTGCAGGACCGTCTGCACGCCGCCGGCTACGACCGGCCCGTGATCGTGCAGTACGCGGAGTACCTCGGGCAGATCGTCCGCGGTGACTTCGGTTCGTCGGTGACGGACAACCGCCCGGTGACCGAGATCATCCTGCAGTACGGCGGTGCGACGGCCGAGCTGGTCTTCTACGCGCTCGTCGTCGCCCTGGTGCTCGGCATCCCGCTCGGCATGCTCGCGGCGTACCTGCGCGACAAGTGGCCCGACGTGCTGCTGCGCGCGCTCGCGATCCTGACGTACGCGACGCCGGTGTTCTTCGGCGGGCTGCTGCTCAAGCTGGTGTTCTCGGTCTGGCTCGGTTGGCTGCCGCTCGGCGACCGGGCGTCCACCCGCGCCCAGCTGGTCCTCGACCGCATCGAGAACCCCACCGGTGTCTACATCATCGACGCGATCCGCACCGGGAACGGGCAGATCATCGGCGACGTGCTGTCCCACGCGGTGCTGCCCGCGCTGACGCTCGGCCTGCTCACCGCCGGCATCTTCCTGCGGCTGGTGCGCGCCAACATGATCGGCACGCTCGGCTCGGAGTACGTCGATGCCGCCCGATCGCGCGGTGTCCGCGAATCCCGGCTCGTCCGGACGCACGCGTTCCGTCCCGCCCTGGTGCCGATCATCACGGTGATGGGCCTGCAGATCGCCATGCTGCTGGGTGGCTCGGTCCTGACCGAGACCACCTTCGGGTGGCGCGGGCTCGGCTTCGAGCTCAACCAGTACCTGTCCGCCCGTGACTTCGTCGCGGTCCAGGGCATCGTCGCGATGCTCGCGGTCATCGTCGCCGTCACCAACTTCGTGGTCGACGTCGTCGCGGCCCTGATCGACCCGAGAGTGAGGTTCTGACGATGTCCGACATCACCCTCGTCGACCGCCACGAGCCCCTGTGGAAGCGACTGCCCGTCGTCGTCCAGCTCCGCAAGAGCACCGGCTGGCAGCGCGCCATGCTCATCGTCGGTGTGGTCATCTGCGCCGTGTACCTGCTGGTCGCGGTGTTCGCCCCGCTCATCGCCCCGTACGGCTTCGGCCAGCTGCAGGGCACCGACGGCCAGAGCTTCCCCCGCACGGGTGCCCCGAGCGCCGAGCACATCTGGGGCACCACCGTCGGCGGCTTCGACGTGTTCAGCCGCGTCGTGTTCGGCACCCGCACGGCCGTGCTCGTCGTCATCGTCGCGGTGGTCGTCTCGATCATCGTCGGCGTCCTGCTCGGCATGGTGTCGGGCTACCTCGGCGGGTGGCTCGACCGGATCCTGGTCGTCATCGCCGACGCGATCTACGCGTTCCCGTCCCTGCTGCTGGCGATCGTCGTCTCGATCGTGGTGTCGGGCGGCAACTCGAGCTACTACGGCGGCATCACGGCCGCGGCGATCTCGATCACGGTCGTCTACGTCCCGCAGTACTTCCGCGTGGTGCGCGCCGAGGCCGTCCGTCTGAAGAACGACGCCTTCGTCGAGTCCGCCCGCGTGATCGGGTCGAACCCGTGGCGCATCATGACGCGCCACGTGCTGCGGAACTCCACGCGGAGCCTGCCGCTCATCCTGACCCTGAACGCGAGTGACGCGATCCTGACGCTGGCGGGCCTGGGCTTCCTGGGCTTCGGCATCGGCCCGACCGCGGGCGCCGAGTGGGGCTACGACCTGAGCCGGGCGCTGTCCGACGTCGCGTCGGGCGTGTGGTGGACCGGCGTCTACCCGGGTGTCGCGATCGTCGTGCTGGTCCTCGGCGTGACCTTCATCGGCGAGAGCCTCAACGACATCTCCGATCCCCGTCTGCGTGCGCGCCGGCGGCTGAAGCAGCTGGTGAGCACCCGTGACGCGGGCACCGGCGCGGCAGGGACAGCAGCATGAGCACCACGAAGTCCGACCAGCCCGTCGTCGTCGTGGACGACCTGACCGTGACGTTCGCGACCGACGGTGGCGCCGTGGACGCGGTGCGGGGCGTCAGCATCGACGTCCGGCCCGGTGAGGTGCTGGCACTGGTCGGCGAGTCCGGGTCCGGCAAGTCGGTGACCGCGCGCAGCATGCTCCGCCTGATGCCGGAGACGGCGACCCTGGGCGGCGCGGTGCTGCTCGACGGCACGGACGTGGTGTCGGTCGGGTCGCAGAAGCTGCGCGAGCTGCGTGGGACCGCCGGTGCGATGGTGTTCCAGGAACCCTCGACGGCCCTGAACCCCGTGTTCACGGTCGGGTGGCAGATCGCCGAGGGCCTGCGCGCGCACGGCGGCGTGTCGAAGAAGGACGCTCGCGCAACCGCGATCGAGTACCTGCGACGGGTCGGCATCCCCGACCCCGAGACCCGGGTCGACCACTACCCGCACCAGTTCTCCGGCGGGCAGAAGCAACGCGTGGTCATCGCCAGCGCGCTCGCCCTCGAGCCGAGCGTGATCATCGCCGACGAGCCGACCACCGCCCTCGACGTCACCGTGCAGGCCGAGATCCTCGACCTGCTGCGCCGGTGCCGCGACGAGTTCGGGGCCGCGATCGTGATCATCACGCACAACATGGGCGTGGTCGCGGACCTGGCCGATCGCGTCGCCGTGATGTACCAGGGCGAGGTCGTCGAACAGGCCTCGGTCACCGAGCTGTTCAGCGCGCCGAAGGCCGACTACACCAAGCGCCTGCTCGCCGCGGTGCCCCGGCTCGAGGCGAGCACCGGCATCGCCCGGCGCGCGATCATCGCCGAGGACGTCGCGCCGGTCGTCCGGGCGACGGGGTTGGAGATCGAGTACCCCGGACGGCTCGGAGCGCACGCGTTCAAGGCCGTCAAGGGCGTCGACCTGGCGATCCGCCCGGGCGAGGTCCTGGGGCTCGTGGGGGAGTCCGGCTCCGGCAAGACCACGATCGGGCGGGCCATCGCCGGTCTGACGAAGGTCACCGGCGGGTCGCTCGAGGTGCTGGGCACCGAGATGCTCGGCTACCGCGAGCGTGACTTCAAGAAGCTGCGCAAGGACATCGGCTTCGTGTTCCAGGACCCGGCGACGTCGTTCAACCCGCTGCTGACGATCGCGGAGTGCGTCGCCGAGCCGCTCATCGTGCACGGGGTGGCGTCCTCGCCGCGTGCGGCGCGGAAGCAGGTCGACGAGCTCATGGAGGCCGTGCAGCTCCCCGCCGCCTACGGCGACCGGTACCCGCACGAACTGTCGGGCGGGCAGCGTCAGCGCGCCTCGCTCGCCCGGTCGCTCGCGCTCCGGCCGAAGCTGCTCATCGCCGACGAACCGACGAGCGCGCTCGACGTGTCCGTGCAGGCCCGGGTGCTCGAGTTGTTCCTCGAGCTGCAGCAGGACTTCGGGTTCGCGTCGCTGTTCATCAGCCACGACCTGGCCGTGGTGGGCGCGCTGTCCGACCGGATCGCGGTGCTGTACCGCGGCGACCTGGTCGAGACCGGCACGACGGCCGAGGTGCTCGGTGCGCCGAAGCACCCGTACACGCAGCGCCTGCTCGCCTCCCTGCCCGTGCCCGATCCGGTCGAGCAGGCCGAGCGACGGCGTACGCTTGAGCGACTGGAGCAGGCTGGTTCCTGACCTGCCTGCGTTGCCGCAGTGCCGGTGTGGGGCCGGACCGTCCAGGAGGCGCGACGCACGTCCGCGACGCGGGTCGCGCCTCCAGGCCGGCGGCTCCGGTGCACCACGTCCGTCGCGCGGACCCCTGACGGTCCGCGCTGCGTCGCCAGGGGCGGCGCGGAAGGGGTTCCATGATCGGGCTGAACGACCCGGCGGTCGTCGCTGACGACGTCTCCATCGAGTACCGCGTGCCGGGGTCGCGCCCGATCCGCGCGGTCGGCGGCGTCAGCCTGACCGTCCGCAGCGGCGAGATCCTGGCCGTCCTCGGGGAGTCCGGATCGGGGAAGTCCAGCTTCGCGGCGGCCGTCGCCGGACAGCTCGGCGCCCGCGGCGAGGGCGAGGGTGCGCACCGTCGGCACATCGTCGGGGGCGAGCTGACGGTGCTCGGACAGCGGATGCGCGGTCTGCGCCCGTCGTCCCGTCGTCTGGCCCGGCTGACCGGTCGGATCGGGTACCTGTCCCAGGACGCCGCCGACCGGCTGAGCCCGGACCTGACCGTCGGTGAGGCGATCGCCGAACCCATCTACGTCCGCGACCGCCGCTTCGACCGCAAGGAAGCCGGGCTCATCGTGGCCCGTCTGGTCGACGCGGTGCACCTGCCGCTCGGCGTGATGCGGCTGAACACGTGGGAGCTGTCGAGCGGGCAGCGGCAGCGCGTGGCCCTGGCGCAGGCGCTCGTGCTCGAGCCGCAGCTGCTCGTCGCCGACGAACCCGCCCGTGGTGTCGACGTCCTGGTGCGCCAGGCCGTGCTCGAAGCGCTCGCTGGGCTGCAGCGCAACCGGCAGTTCTCGGCCGTCGTCGTGTCCAGCGACCTGCGCGAGGCCCGGGCACTGGCCGACCGTGTGGCCGTCATGAACGAGGGCCGGCTTGTCGGCCTCGGCACCTTCGACGAGGTGCTCGACAGCCCCGTCGACCCCTACGTCCGGACGCTCGCGGCCACCGCGGCGCGACCGGTCAAGCGGCCCGGCGGTGCCACCTCGGCGCCCCGCCGCTCGTCTGCCCCGACATCGTCCCCCGCGGCCGCCGGTACCGGCGGCCGCGCACCCCGACAGGAGAACGCGTGACCGACACCGACGTCCAGTTCCGCGGCCACCGCGCCGTCGTCACCGATGCCGGGGCGCCGTTGCCCGTGGCTCCGCCGTCCCCGGGCCCCGTCGCGATCCTGCCGTCGCCCGCCGACCTGCACGTCGCGGCGGTCACGGGCGCCGGCGGCACCGTCGCCCCGCTCGACGACGACACCCGGGCCATCGTCTGGCTCGACCCGCGTGACCCGGCGGGCCTGCAGGACGCACTCGACGCCGCGCCGTCGGTGACGTGGGTGCAGTTGCCGTTCGCCGGCGTCGACGCCTTCGCCGACCTGATCGGTGCGCACGGCGACACCGTGCTGTTCACCTCGGCCAAGGGCGCCTACGCCGAACCGGTGGCCGAGCACGCCCTGGCCCTGACCCTCGCGACCCTGCGCGTGCTGCCCGCGCGGGCCCGCGCCTCTTCGTGGGCGACGGAGCCCGAGGGGGTCTCGCTGTACGGACGTCGTGTCGTCGTCATCGGTGCCGGCGGGATCGCGCTCGAGTACCTGCGCCTGCTCGCGCCCTTCGACGTCGACGTCACGGTCGTCCGCCGGTCGGCATCGCCGGTGGAGGGCGCCGCACGCACCGTGACGACGGACCAGCTCGACGACGTGCTGCCCGACGCCGACGTGGTGATGATCGCGGCGGCGATGACGTCCGGCACCGCGAAGCTGTTCGGTCCGCACCAGTTCTCGATCATGAAGCCGTCGGCACGCCTGGTGAACATCGCCCGCGGTGGCCTGGTCGACACCGACGCCCTGGTGGCGGCACTGCGCACGGGCGAGATCGCGGGCGCGGGCGTCGACGTGACCGATCCCGAACCCCTGCCGGACGGACATCCGCTCTGGGAGACCCCGGGCGCGATCATCACCCCGCACCAGGCCGACACGCCGGAGATGGTCGAGCCGCTGCTGGCCGAGCGCGTGCGGGTGAACGTGACGGCGTTCCTCGGCGGCGCGGGGCAGGGCTTCGTGGGCGTCGTCGACCCGGTCGCCGGGTACTGACCTGCGGCACGCCCGGGCTACGGTGCCGATGCGCGGGGCCGTTCCGATGTCCTGCTATGCTGGTACCCGTTGTCCGGACGGGGTCACCCGGAGCGGCAACTGATCCTCGATAGCTCAATTGGCAGAGCAGCCGGCTGTTAACCGGCAGGTTGTTGGTTCGAGTCCAACTCGGGGAGCAAGTACCGAAGCCCTCGTGTGTCTCCACTCCCGGAGCGCACGGGGGCTTCCTTCGTTTCGAAGAGCGAAGCGACGGAGACACGCAGGAAATCGGCGAACATCTTGACGTCGTTCGCGTCGAGCGAGGCGCTGCCCCGCAACCGGCGGCTGATCCACATCTCCGACACGCCGAGCGCCGTCGCGGCCTTTGCCTGGTTGATATCCGCGCGCGCCAACTCCGCACGGATGTTGCTTGCCACCACACGGTTGTAGTTGACCTCGGTCGCCTCGACGGCGACGCTCGACGTTTCTGCCATGCGTGCAATGTAACAAAGAGCGGTAGTCATGTCACTCTGTAGCGCCTGAGTAACGCTAAGCGAGTCTGAGACACGCCGCAGGAGACCCGCGTGCTTGCGTTCCTGACGATCTGTGCAAGCATCTAACGCATGGCGATAGAAACTAACGCAACGGTGGCCGGTGAGGTACGAGGGGTCGCTGCGAAGAGGCAGATGACGTCCGCTGCTCTCGCTGACCGGCTCGGTCTGTCTCGCATGGCGATGTCGCGTCGGATGAGCGGCGACACGCCGTTCACTGCCGCGGAGATCGTAGGGATTGCCGATGCACTCCACGTTCCCGTGGAGACCCTCTACGGTCGTCCCTCCGGATTCGTCGCTGACGACGAACTCGCGCAGGTGTCCGCATGAGCGACCGTCGTGCGGAACTCACCCGCGCCGACTGCATCGCGCTCGTCGGCTTCGTCTGGCTCCTCGGCGTCGCACTCGCGGCCGTCACCGTCGGCGTCATCCTGAACGGCTGCGCCCTCTGATGCGCACCGCCGCCCTCTGGTTCCTCGCCGCGATCCTCGTCGCCCTCGCCGCGCTCGTGCTCGGCGTGCCCCTCAACAGCGGCGCCGGCCTCCTGCTGGTCCTGCTCTGGCTCATCGGCGCGTGGAAGCTCGCCACCGTCCGGCAGGAGGACCAGCCGTGACCTACGCCATGCCGCTCCGCGCGGCACGCCCGACCGCGACCCGCGTCGCCCCGACCTCGTTCGCGAACAACGTCGCCTACGACTGGGTCGCCGTCGACCTCGCCATCCGCGGCGAACTCCGCTCCTCGCAGCTCCACACCGAGGACCGCGAAGAGGTCATCCGTCGACTCAACGGTCAGGGCTACACCGACCGCGAGATCACCGACAAGACCACCATCCCGATCCGCACCGTCCAGCGCGTCCGCAAGCGCCTCCACCTCGACACCGCTCTCCCGATCGGCGTCACGACACGGGCGTACCTCTGATGGCCGAGCAGGAGCTCACCCTCGAGCAGCGCGCCGCGCTCTGGGCCCTCGACTTCGACCTCTGCGTCAACAACGTCTACGGCACCAGCGACGAGTGCATGGTCGTCGCCCGCTACGAGCAGGTCTGCGCCCACTGCGACTACGTCCGCCCCCTCTGCCAGGCCCACGCCGCGGCGACCAGTGCCCTGTCCGGCAGTCCGAACGAGGACGGCCCCATGCCCGTCTGGCGGTGCGAGCGGTGCCGCCGCTGCTCCGCCGACTTCCACCAGGTGTTCCACCTGCACCTCACCCGCTCGGGCGGCTGCCATGGCGAGTGACTGGGACACCAAGCGCCAGCTCGCGACGATCACCCGTCAGGTCCGCCGCGTCGAGCACCGCGGACACGTCGTCCGGCTCGCCGTCACCGAGTGGAACGGATCACTCCTTGACCCCGCCGACGCTGTCCAGCTCGCGCACGAGCTCATCGCCCTCGCTGAGGAAGCGATCAACGCGGACCGGGCGGAACGCTATGCGTAGGCGCAGCACCGGCGACCGTTCCCGGGACGCCGTCGACGAACTCCGCGACACCGTCTACACCCGCGACGCCGTCAGCTGCGTCGTCGTCGACACCGCCGCCGCACTCATCTGGCCATGCCACGGCCCCCGCACCCTGCAGCACCGCATCAGCCGCGGCATGGGCGGCTCCGCCCTGTTCGACACCGCCGCGCACCTGATCGCGATGTGCAACCACCACAACACGATCGCCGAGACCGACGCGGCGTTCGCCGGCGTCTGCCGCGCGAACGGGTGGACCCTGCCCCGCAACCGATCCGACGTCAACCCCGAGTTGATCCCCGTCTTGTACTGGGACGGGTGGCACGAACTCGACGACCAGGGCTTCCGCACTCGCGTCTACGGGCCGCACGCGGAGGAGCGCATCGCCGAACTGTGGCGTCAACCCAAGGTTGATGCCGTTTCGACGGGCGGTGACCGCCGTGGCTGACCGCCGCAAGCGCCGCCGCGTCTCCGTCGAGACCCTCGACTACCTCGCCGCCGCGAAGCGGTTCATCAACGCCGCCGGTCGCCGCGTCGCGGACTCCGACGAGCACGAACTCGCAGCGCTCCTCGGCCTCAACGTCGTCCTCGCCGACGCGATCCAGACCGCAGTCGACGGTCAGCGCTCGACGGGGAAGTCCTGGGCCGACATCGCACGAGCCACCGGCAAGACCCCGCAGGCAGCGCACAAGCGCTGGTCCCGCGACACCATCACCACGACCACCGAGGACGCCTGATGCCGTACTTCCCGGTAGACGACCAAGCCCCCTTCCACCCCAAGTTCATCGCCGCCGGCAACGCCGCCATCGGTCTCTGGGCCCGCGCTGGCGCATGGTGCAAGCACGCCGCGTCCGGCGGCTGGCTGTCCCAGGACGCCGCCCGCACGATCGGCACGCCCACCGAGATCAAGAAGCTCGTCAAGGTCGGCCTGTGGGAGCCCCACACCCGCGACGGCGAGCCCGGCTACCTCTTCCACGACTGGACCCACGCCGCCGGCAACGGGACGGCCGAGGAAGAGACCGAGCGCCGCGAAACCGAGCGCGAGCGGAACCGTCAACGACAGGCCGCGAAGCGGGCTCGTGACAAGGAGAAGCGCGACGCCGAAGAGCAGGCGCGTAACGGCGTGACACCCGGCGTGAGTCACGCCGGAACTCCCGGGCCTGTCACAGGCTCCCCCAGTCCCAGTCCCAGTCCCACTGACGGACCTGACATGACTCGAGAACCAGAAGTCCGTCCAGTAGCAACCGCGAGGCTCTGGACGGACCAGGAAGTGTCATCCGAGGTTCAGGCCGAGGTGCAGAGAGTGGGCATCGGCAACCTCGGGCGTCTCGGCGGGATGCTCGCCGACACGGTTCGCGACTTCGGAGCACTCACCCCGATCGCCGCCGTGCGACTCGTCGAAAGCATCGTCGCCCGCTCCAAGGAGCCCGTCCGCAACGTCGACGCGTACGTCGCAGAGACCATCCGGCGGAGCCCCGAGGACATCTGCGGCCTCTACGAATCGCAAGACCTCATCGCTTACGCGCTCCTCGAAGCTAGCCGACGAGGACACGCTTGATGCCCTCGATCACCGACACCACCGGCTACCCGCCACGCCCCTCCGACGCCTGCATGCGGATCCTTTACGGCCGCGGCAACGACTCGAAGGCCCGCGCCGAGTTCGACGCCGCGTACCGCGCCGAGATCATCGCCGCCGGCTTCGACCCCGACTTCCGATCCCACCAGCCCGCCACCCGAACCGACGAGTCCAGCCGTGGCCAGGGCAAGGACTACGCACTCCCGAGAGGCGACCGTGACTGAGCTCACCATCACCGACCTGTTCGCAGGCGCCGGCGGATCATCGACCGGTGCGCTGCAGGTGCCCGGTGTGTCCGTCCGCATCGCGGCGAACCACTGGCAGCTCGTCTGCGACATCCACGCGCTGAACCACCCGACCACCGACCACGCGGTCGTCGACCTCCACCAGGAGCGTCCGTCGTTCTTCCCAAAGACCGACATCCTCTGGGCCTCGCCCGAGTGCACGAAGTGGTCCCAGGCGAACGGCGCGAAGCTCCCCGCGATCGAGGAGGGCCTGTTCGAGGACCCGCTGTCCGACGACGCGAAGAACCGATCCCGCCTCCTGATGTTCGACGTGCTTCGCTTCATCGAGCACCACCGGTACCGGCTCGTCATCGTCGAGAACGTCGTCGACATCGCGACGCAGGCGAAGTACCGCACGGCGTGGAACGTCTGGCGCTCGGAGCTGCGGGCCCTCGGCTACCGGTTCCGGGTGGTGTCGCTGAACTCGATGCACGCCCAGGCGTTCGGTGCACCGGCCCCGCAGTCCCGCGACCGCATCTACGTCGTCGCCTGGCCCGAGCACGCTGCCGCGCCGGACATCGACCGGATCCTCCGCCCGAAGGCGTGGTGTGACCGATGCGACGACGTCGTGGAGTCCGTCCAGTCGTTCAAAGGCCGACGCGAGGTCGGCCGGTACCGGCAGGCGTACGTGTACTGCTGCTCCCGCTGCGGGCAGATCGTCGAGCCGGGATGGCTCCCGGCGGCCGCGGCGATCGACTGGTCCATCCCGGGCGAGCGAATCGGGGACCGGCTGAAGCTGAAGACCCGAGCCCGCATCGCTGCGGGGATCGCCCGGTACTGGGGTCCGCTGACGCTCGAGGCGGCGGGGAACACGTACGACGCGACGGACCCGCACCACCGGCAGCACGGGCAACTCGACGGCTACCACCGCGTGTGGCCCGTCAGCGAGCCGCTCCGGGCGCTGCACACGACGAACTCGAAGGCCCTCGCCGTGCCGGTCGAAGGCAGAGACGGGAAGGACGCACTGTCGATCGACGCCCCGATGCGAACGCAGACGACCCGCGCGGAGACCGCGCTCGCGCACCCGCCGTTCATCGCCGAGATGTACGGCACGTCGACGGCACGATCGGTGACGGAGCCCGCGGGGACGTTCACTGCGGGCGGGAACCACCACGGACTCGTGCAGCAGGCGTTCGTCTCGCAGTTCCGTGACCGCGACGACCGGAACCTCGACCCGTACGCGGACCCGCTGCGCACGATCGTCGCCGACGGCGCGAACCACGCGCTCGTGCACCGCATGAACACTGGCGGCGCCGAGATGACGACGTCGATGCTCGAGGAGCTCCGCACGTTGACGACGGCGGGGCACCAGGCGGTGCTGCGGCAGCCGGAGCGTCGCCCCCTCACCCCGCGCGATCTTCGCGAGGCCGAGGCGATGGTCCCCGAGGTGCTGTTCCGGATGTTCCAGCCGCACGAGGTCGCCGCGGGCATGGCGTTCCCGAAGGACTACAAGTGGCAGCCGCCGGACCGCCTCCGGCCCGTGTCGAACCGGGACCTCGTGAAGGCCGCGGGGAACGCGGTCACGCCGCCAGCAGCCCGGGACCTCATCGCCGCAGGTGCAGCGTCCCTCGGCGCCGAGTACGCGGTGGTGACGGCATGAAGCCCCGCATCGTGTTGTGTCCTTCCGACCACAAGCACGAAGCGTCGGTACCTGCTACAACAACCATGGCTGCCGCTGCGCACCCTGCCGCCAGGGACGCACCGACGCTGCTCGCAAGCGTCGGAAGGCACAGGCGTACGGCCGGTGGACGTCACCGCTGACCGACGCGGGGCCCGCACGTGAGCACGTGCAACGGCTCCGCGAGTACGGCATCGGCGTCAACCGCATCGAAGCCGTAGCCCGGTTCCCGATGATCCAGAACCTCGTCTACGGCGTGATCAACGCTGACGGTGTCCGAGTCCCGATGCAGCGTGTGTCGGTCGCGAAGGCGAACCGGCTCCTCGCCATCCGCCCCACGTTCGACCTCATCGCTGACGGCGCCCGCCTCTCGTCGCGCGGCACGCACCGCCGGGTGCAGGCGCTGGTGTACCTGGGCTGGTCACAGCTGGAGCTGAGCCGCCGGCTGAACCTCGCGACGAACGAGGTCAACCGGATCCTCACCGAACCGCACGTGACGGGCCGCACGCACCGTGCCGTCGCTGCCCTGTACGAGCAGCTGTGGAACACGGAGCCGCCGCAGGACACACCTTCCCAGCGCACGAGCGTCACGAAGGCCCGCGCACTGGCCCGCCGCAAGGGCTGGCACCCAGCCCTCGCTTGGGACGACATCGACCTCGACGACCGGCCCGCCGCACCCGAGCGTGTCGACGGCATCGACGAGACCGCTGTCCTCCTCGCCGTGGCAGGGGAGCAGGTGCGCCTCACACCCGAGGAACGCCGCGCTGCGGTCCGTCAGCTCCACGCTGCGGGCCTGTCCGACGGCAGCATTGCCGCCCGCATCCACTGCACGGACCGCACGGTCCTCCGCATCCGCCACGACGAACTCCACCTTCCCGCCAACAGCGCCGGCACCGTCGCCGCCTGACCAGGAGACCAGACATGAACCCCGATCCCGTCGCCGTCGAGGCGTACCTGGCCGGCTACCGCCGTGCCGAGTCCGACCTCCGCCGCAAGCAGACCCAGTCCCGCGCTGCACAACCGAAGCGCAAGGACAACCGGAAGGGACACCGACGTTGACCATCGAACTGAGGAACGAGCCGCAGCAGGCCCGCTCTACCGCGACCCTCACCCGCCTCACCGAAGCCGCCCGCGAACTCGCGGACGAGATCGGCTTCGAACGCTTCACCACCGCCGACGTCGCCCTCCGCGCCGGCACCAGCATCGGCACCGTGTACCGGTACTTCCCCGACCGCCACGCCATCGTCAAAGCCATCGACCCAGAACACCGCATCACCGTCGAGGTCCGCGCTGAACGCATGCGACAGAACGCGAAGTGGGGTGAGCAGAACCACCCCGACGGTACCGGCATCAGCACCCTCCTGCTCGAAGGCGAACTCGTCGAAACCGTGCTCGAGCGCGTACGCGACGAGCTGAACGACGACGCAGCGTCCGGCAACGCTACCTGGGCGCAGATCCTCTACGAGGAGTTCCTCGAAGCGCTCGCCGAGTCTGACCCCGCGAAGCTCCGCGCCGAGCTGATCCAAGTGCAGGCGGTCGCTCAGCAGTGGGTTGCCGCGATCGACCGGAGGAACAGCTGATGGCCGAGCGCATGGTGTCAGTCCCGGTGTCGCTGGTCGAGCTGGCGGAGCGACTGCTCAGGGCGACGTACTCGTACAAAGCTGCCGCCACCCTCGCTGCGGTGCTCGCGCAGCCGGGCCCGAGCGCCAATCCATATCGGAGCGTCGTGCAACTGCCCGAAGGTTCGACGTTCTGGGCCAGCCAGCACGGCGACCCGCAGGATCGTTTCTGGTTCCTTGCAGCTGGTAGTGGCGTCGTCTCGCTCGACGGGATCCTGGCGCACGCGAACAGCATCGACCCGTCCACGATCAGGGACGTCACCTCACCGGTGACGGCACCGGAGGAAGCCGAGTGCGGTGCACGCCACCCGCACTTCCCTGCTGTCACGTCATCCTGCACGCAGCCGATCGGTCACGACGGGCCGCACGTGAGCATCGACGACTACGTGCAATGGCCCGAGGACGGCACCCGATGACCGCACTCGCCCTGACGCTCGACGTCGTCGGCTGCCTCCTCGCCGCTGGCGCCGTCCGGTTCGCCCAGGTCTGGTTCGACGACTTCTGGCGGGAGGACCGCTGGTGATCACCATCGGCACCACCACGGCACCGTGCCCGCTGTGCGAGTACTTCGGGCGCCGCTCGTCCTGCCCGGCCTGCCAGGGCACGGGCCGCATCTACCAGGCCATCCACCTCCGAGAGGAACCCACAGCATGAGCACCGACGATGACCGCTGCTTGCAGTGCGGCGAGACGCGCGGCGCGATCAAGGCCGGCGTGCGCACGAACGGCGCGCACTACTGCGTCACGCTGACCGGTTACGAGACCGTCGAGGTCGACCAGGAGTGGGAACGTCACCGCTTCCGCCCCTGGGGCAACACGGCCCTCCATACTGCCGGCATTGCGAAGCACGCGTACGCGAAGCACCGCCTGTCCAGCATCGACACCCTGCAATGGGCCGCCTGTGAGGACACGATCAGCGGCCACGCCGTCCTGCCGTACGACGAGCCTGACTTCGGCACCGTCGCCGGGCAGTGCATCAGTTGCGGCGCCAAGGACCTGACTCCAAATCGACCGCCCCGAGAGGAGTCCGCAGTATGACCGCCGTTCACACCGTCGAGGTCATCGGACCCGGTACGAACCCGTTCGCGTGTGGCCTCTTCGCCTGTACCGCCAGCCCAGACGACGAGTGCCACCAGTACCCGTCGTGCGACTGCGAAGCCTGGCCGTGCGAGCACCCCGTCGAACGGCAGGCATCCTGCTGGATGACACCTTGGTGGAACGCCGCCAGGGACCTCGCCGACGGGTACCTCGACGACGACGGCAACGTTGACCGCCTCGAATGGCACAGCGGCCGCGTCCGAGGCACCTGGAACGGCGACGGCTGCACCTGGCAGTACGACGAAGAACCGGACACCACCGCATGAGCCGCCCCAAGAACCGACCACGCAACATCACCACCACCAGCACACCACGCACACCAGAACCCGCAGCGCTCGCCGAGGTGATCAAGCTCCCGGTGTCGCAGCTTGGTCCGCAGCACATCGGCTGCCGCCTCGAGGTCATGGACCGGTACGACGGAATGGTCGGTCCTGCAGCGGGCACGCTCGTCGGCTACCGTCCAGCCGAGACCCCGCACGGGTACAACCCAGGGGGAGCGCCGTGGCGAACACTGCTCCTCGCGCAGGGCCCGGGCAAGGGTGAGATGGCCACGGTTCGAGAGGTCGACAACGTCAAGATCGCGCCGTGAACGCCCCGCCGGCACGTATCGCTCAGAAGATGATGCGTGCTGGCGGCCGCCACTGCAGCGTGAACTCCTCCGACGACGGCTCCCCACCCTTGCCCGCCCACGACACCGTGAACGCCGCCCACGTGTTCGACGAAGAACCCTCCTCATAGTCGAACACCACATCGACACCTTCCCCGGGGCCAACAGTCCGCGGCACCGCATTCCGCCCACCCACAACATCGTCGGGGGTCACCGACAACCGACTATCACCCATGAACACAGCCGTCGCCCGTACCGGATGGTCACTGACATTCCGCAAACGCCAAACCGTCGGCGACTTCTTCCGCAGCCCCCACGGCGACTTCACCGCACCAGCCTCCACAACCTCAGCGATCCGCTCCTGCGCCGACGCCGAACGACCCGCAGCGCTCGCCGCATCCTCCGATGCCTGCAGAGCCTTCTGCTCGTGAACACCTGCTTCCTTGGCGGCATCGCGAGCGTCAGTTCGGGCTCGCCGCGCCTCGACGGCTTGCCAGATCGCAACACACGCTGCGAGTGCTGCGATCACTACGGCCACCCAGTCCGCACTCATGAGGCTTCCTCTCGTCACCCGAACCGTACACAGAATCCCGGTCGCGCCGCTTCGGCGTGTCGCGGTGGGTTATTGGACTGGGCTGTCGCACCTGATCCAGAGCATGTCCGCATGCCGAACTCGTCGATCACCGAGCTCACCGAACGGCTGGCCAGCGCCGCCGCCATGCAACGCTCCATCGGTCTGACCGGGGGAGCGGACCTCCTCGAACGAGCGCACACGACGATCAGCGACCTCGACGCAGCCCTTGCCGTCGAGCGCGCGATGCACCGTCACCCCGCCGGGAACGACCGCACTGGCCGCGTGATCACCGAGCAGCACGAAGCTCTCGCTCTCCACCCGGGTGCCGTGATCGTCAACACCGCCGGCACCGCCTTCCAGATCAAGCCCAGCACGACCGCGAACGCCGGGTTCATCGACCACCAGACCGCCGCCTGGCTGCTGCCCGTCACCGTCATCCACGAGGGCGCATCCGCATGAGCATCCTCTCGATCGTCGGCACCACCGTCCACGTTCCCGGCTGCCTCTGGGCCACACGTCCCCGGTCCCGGCCGCTGCTCGTCGGCGAGTCAAGCAACCGTGCCGCCGTCGACCGTTCGATCCGCAGGCAGGGCCTCACCGCCTGCGTCGACTGCCGACCCCTCGACACCATCCCGACCACGCAAGGAGCGTCTCGTGGCTGACGAACGCAAGTGCTACGCCGGAGACCTCGGCACCGACGCCCTCGGCAAGCACGTCGACCTCGGCGACGAGACCGTCGTCGGACCAGTCGTCGAGATCACCCACCGTGTGAACGCGCGCGGCGTGAAGACCACGCGGCTCCTCAGCGACATCGACGCACAGCGCGTGTACGACACGGCCGTGGTCGAGGTCCGCGGATGACCCGCTACATGAGCGGTGCGATCAGCGAAGCCGTCGTCCTGGCGCCCGACCGGTGGCGCTTCTACGAGGCGCTGGCCGCGAAGCACGGCGTCACGCCGGCGCAGGCGATGTCCGAGGTGCTGCGCCGATTCGCCGCCGCGGACGACGACGGTCGCGCGCGTGCTCTCGCTGGTACGACCCAGCCGGCCGTCACTCCGCGTCGTCGGTCGACCAGCCCGACGAGCAGGTACCACGACCAGATCGTCGCCCTGCTCGACGAGGGCAAGTCGGACACCACCATCGCTCGTGAACTCGGCATCGGACAGGTCAACGTATCCCGCTACCGGCGCTTGAACCTGAAGCGTGAGAGCAACGGCCGCGCGTGGGGACCGACCCGATGACCGCCGCGGACGACCTCTGGGCTGCCCAGTCGCCGGGGATGCGTCGGTTCGACACCGAGTGGGCAGCCGTCACCCGTGCCGAGCTCGACGCCGTCGCACGCGACGCTGCCGCGACAGCGCTGCAGGCCGCGTCGCGCGAGATCATCCAGAACCTGAGCGCCGAGTACTTCGAGCCCGGCGGGAAGGCGGAGGACTGGACTGATCACCGGCGCCGTGTCTGGTCCGAGGGTGTCGCCGCTGCTCTCGCGTGCGTCCGTCGCCGCGGCGGAGCGATTGCGCACGGGAGGGCTGACCTGTGACCGGACCGTCGCTGCAGGAGCAGCTGATCGACGTCGTCGACCGTCTCACGGACACGCACCCGGTCGTCACCCGCGACGAGTGCGCGTGCCGCGTCTGCGAACGGTTCGGCGGGCCGCACCGTGAAGACCACGACGGCCTCATCCAGCAGCTCCGCGCGTCGATCGTGAGCAGCATCGGCGCATCCGGTGGCGGCGGCTCCACGTCCGGTTCCGCGTCCCCGTTCGACGAGGACGCGTGGCAGAAGTACAACGCGATCGAGCGGGCCGTCAGCGAGCTCCGCCCCGACCGTGTCCCTGGCGCGTACCCGGAGCACGACCTCCGCGACTGGCGGGTCGAGTTCCTGGCGCGCAACGACGTGACCGAGCAGGCGATCCGTGACCAGCTGCGGATGCTCCGCGGCTGGGAGGTCATGATCCTCGACAAGTTCGACCCGCCCCGTCGTCCGTCGCTGTGGAACACGCCGTGCCCGATCTGCGGGTTCGACTGGTGGGTCGACCGCCGCGATAAGGAGAACATCCAGCGCCGCGTCGCCCTGACGATCACGTACCGCCCGGGCGACCTCGCACGTTCGTCCGCTGACTGCTCGTTCTGCAAGGCCGCTGGCGACCCTCGCGGCCACTGGGAGGGCCTGCAGGCGATCCACGAACTCGCGTGGGACATCGACAACGGCGTCCAGTACGGACCCGACGACCACCGCTGACCCGAGAGGACTGACCATGGCCAACCAGCACCGCACCGTGTGGAAGTACACGATCCCCGTCCAGGACGACCCCGTCACCGTCGAGCTGCCCGTGGGCGCGGAGATCGTCGACATCGCCACATCCGGACAGCCCGACACGATCAACCTGTGGGCCGTCGTCGAGCCCGCAGCCCGCCTCGAACGCCGCGTCTTCATCGTCCGCGGCACCGGACAGCCCGTCCCGGCCGGCGTCGCACACCGCGGCACCGTCCACTGGCCCGTCATCCCCGCACCACTCGTCTTCCACGTCTTCGAGGTCATCGCATGAAGCGCGCAGCATCCACCCTCGGCTACCTCGCCGGCATCCTCACCATCACCATCTTCACCCTCAGTGCCATCGCCGTCTGGACCGGCGACACCCGCTACGGCTGGCTCGCAGGACTCAGCGCGCTCGCCGCGGCCGTGGTCGGTGCCACCGCGGTCGTCCTCGCATCCCAGGCCGACGAACGCCGCAAGCAGCAGGACGGACGCCCCTGGTGAGCGCCGCGGAGGAGCGGCCGGAGTTCCCGCCGACACGCACGATCGCCTACCTCGCCGCGCTGATCACTGATCTGCCGGGCAACAGCGTCGTCGTCATCACGTCCCGGAACGGCACCTACGCGCTCGCGGAGTACGAGAACATCGTCGCCCGCATCGAGTACGAGGCAATCGCGAAGGTGGTTCGCGCAAACGGACGACAGCACACGGTCCTGACCAACGGCACGACGGTCCTCGCCGCTCAGTTCGCTGGGAAAGCCACGCGAGGTGCCGCCGCGGACCTGGTGCTCATCGCTGGACATCCCGAGGACTTCGACGACGACCTCGCACGTACCGCGACCAGCATCACCCGCGAACGCGCCGGCGCCGTCCGTTCGATCGTCCAGGACGTCGACATCACCACCGAGACCGTCCGCGACGGATCAGGCGAACCACTCCGCACCACCACGTACGGGTACAGCGCAGACCACGTCGCCCACACCATGGCCGCGATCTTCGGAGGCAACGCCACCCACGCCCACGAGACTCACCAGCCCGACGCCCTCGCCGAAGGAGACCACTGATGCACGATCCCGATGTCGTGGCGTGGAGCATCCGCACCCCGTTCCCGCAGCTCTCACGCATGTCCGAGCGTCGCCGAGTCCGTGGCGTGCAGCTCTCCTGGCCCTTCCTCCGTGTCGGCCGGCACGAGCTGTACTTCCCGTCCGCGATCACGGTGTGGCATCACGAGCCCGGGGGAGCGGACGCCCTCACGGTCTGCAAGAGCCGCTGGCAGTGGCACTTCCGGCACCTGCGCGTTCAGGTGCACCTCGTCGGTCGTCTCCGTCGCCGCTTCCTCACACGGTGCACCTGGTGTGGAGGACGGTCAACCCGTCGTGACCCGGTCAACGTCTCCCACTCGTGGCACGGCGCTCGTGCCGCCTGGTACCGCGGCGAACCCGGCCTCTACCACGCCGCCTGCTCCTCAATCGAGACCGCGCACCGCACCTGCATCTGCTCCCTCACCGAGGGCTCCTGGGACCACACCGACTACGCCGGCCGCCCCTACGGACACTGCGCCGCTTGCAACGGGTACCGCCGAGCCGACATCGCCGGTCGCGACCTCAACAGCCCTCACATAGAAGCAACCGCCCTACTCCGCAGCATCCCCACCGGACACCGCAACCCCACCATCACCACCGAAGTCGAAGCCCTCTGGGCCACCCACCGCAAGACCACAGCGCTCGCCGAAGGGAACCAGTCGTGAAGGACAGCACGAAGGATCGCCTGACCCGCCTGCTGGCGGCGGCCGTCATCGTCGGATGCTGGGCACTGCTGATCGGTGCGTGGTTCCTGTTCCTCGCGTTCCTCCGCGCGGTGTTCCCGACCGGGTGGTGGTGGGTGCAGTACGTGGTGATCGCCGCTGTGCTCTTCGCGGCGGTGTACTTCAGTCCGTCGTCCCGCCGTCGGGTGCATGCCCCCTGGCGCCGATCGGTCGCGCGCATGGTGCTCCGTGCTGCGTACCGCCTGTGGCCCGACTTCGAGCCGCGGACGACGCGCCTGTCGTTCGCGTTCCAGCAGCGTCGCGGCATGGTCGTCTACTACCAGGACTGGCAGTCCCACGGACGCATGAGCATCGGCCCCGAGGACAACCTCGGCGCCCGCCTCGTGTACGAACCGGACAGGCCGAACAGTGACACCCCGACCGATGAGTACGCCCGAGCGCACGACACCCTGCACCCGGAAGCGCACCGCTACGAAGTGGGGGAGTGCTGATGCCCGCGCCGACGCTGCAGCTCGTGAAGCACCGGCTGCCGCCCCTGTGGGATGGCTGCCGCGTCACCTGGGACCCGTGGGCGACGATGGGGACGATCCAGATCTGCCCACCACCGGACCTTGACGCCTGCGAGGGATGCGGGTCGGTCGCTGACCGCCTCCACGCGACCGGCCTCCGACACCCGCTGCCCGGCGAGACCTTCGAGAGCACCCGCACGAAGACCGGACGTTTCGGACGGCCCGTGCACCTGCCCACCACCGTCCCTGCCTGGCCACTCCGCGACCTCCACGCGTTCCGCTGCCCCGACTGCCTCCGCACCGACGTGTGGGACCAACGCACTGACGAGTGGTGGGAACTCGGACCCGAGGACTACACCGACGAAGGCTCCACCCGACCAGACGAGGGCGACCGCACGTGATGACCCCAGAGCAGTACCGCGTACTGGCGGACGATGTGCAGCACACGGTGGACAACGGCTACGAGTTCGCACCTGAGCGCGTCGTTGCCGCCCTCCGTGCTGCCGCTGACCAGCTGCAGGCGATCGGCAACGCCCGAACGGAGGACATGCCCCTGTCCGGTGGTCGCAGCGTCGACTACGACCCCGCAGCAGTCGACGCAGCGCTCTTGGGTACGCCCAACCCGTTCGAACCCGCCAGCCGCCTTCGCCCAGCGTTCATCCGCTTCGACGACGGAACCCAGCTCATCGGCACACTCACCGACATCACCTCGACAGCCGACCAAGTCACTGCGACGTTCCATCCAACACCCACGGCGCTCGCCGGAGAGGGCGCCTGATGCAACGACCCACGCCCTGGTGGTCACTGCCCGGCTGGTGGGACGAACTGACGTACCCGACGAAGAGCTGGTTCCACCGACGCGTCAACGTCCACCTCTGCGCCTGCCTCGTCCTCGGCCACCGATGGGTGTGGGCAGGCGTTGGCAGGTACACCGTCGCCTCTCGCGACCTCGAGGTCTGCGCCCGCACCTGCTGCCGAGGATGCGAACGTCACGGTCAGCGATGGATCGAACTACCAACACCCGACTGCGAGTAGACCAACACGGACCCACCACGCCCCGCGGCACCCACCACAACCACCACCACCCCAACACCCTCAGAACCACAGCGCTCGCCGCAGACTCCTGACCCAAATCGATTGGAACGGGGTACGAAAGGCTCGCGAAACACGGCCCAGTACCCTTCCTGGTCAGATCCCGGGGTACATGGGCATCCCGGGAAGTCCCAGCGAGGTGTCTGGATGGTCTGAGGGATCGGCCCAATTTCTTGCGCAGCAGCCCGTTTTTCGTTCATAGTCGTCCTTGCGAACCACCGGTGTGTAAACCGCCAGGTGGCAGGCTGAAGCCCCCGAGTCGAGTCCAACTCCTCGGGGGCTTCGCCGTTCCCGCCTCAGACCCCGGCTCGGCTGCAGACGCGATGCGGCCGAGCCGGCCAGCACTTCCCCAGCCCGCCGACACGCACCGACCGCAACGCCGCCGCCTGCCGACGCGTGAGAACGCGCAGGAACTCCGGCCGTCAGCACCCACCGCACCGGCGTCGAGCAGGGGAACACCTTCGAAGGAGCAGTGATGTCCGAGCCGATTGTCGAGCAGGTCTTCACCGTCGCCCGTGCCGGCAAGGCCATCAGCTCCTACGTCGCCGACGAGGCCGAGGCCATCAACGAGCTGCACCGCATCGAGAGCAACATGCGCGCCGCGATGCTCGAGCCCGACGTGTGCGTCGCCACGGTCACCAAGACCACCACGTACGGCGAGCCGAAGCAGGTCTCATCGTGAGTGTCGACTCCGTGACCGAAGACGAGTACCGAGCCGCGAAGCTCGAACACCTCGCCGGCATCGAGTCGCAGCTCACGCGCATCGCCGACAACACCGGACACGCCGACGTCGTGCTCGCCGAGGAGGACGTCCTCGCAGCGTGGGAGGCGCAGGGCGTCCGGATGTACACCCGGGAAGTGCTGGACATGCTCCGCAAGCTCGGCATCACCGTCGACTGACCACCGACGAGCACCACGGATCAGGGGAGCGATCATGAAGCCTCGCGGCAATGACGAGATGGCGCAGAAGGCGATGGCCGCTGCCGGCAACGCCCGCTCCATGGTCCTGTCACGCGACCCACGGTTCACCGACCTGTCTGCGCTCGTCGCCCAGGTCGTGCAGAACCTCGGCACCACGAACACCAACGTCGCAGCCCAGGCAGACGGCCTCGCCACCGCGATCAGCACCCTTGCCGCCACGTCCGCACAGCTCGGCAGCATCGCCGCTGCGCTGGCCTCGAACACCCAGGCCGACGCCGCAACTCGTGAGGCCCTCACCGCTGCACGGTCCGACATCGCCTCGAACCAAGCGAGCATCGCTGCCGCGCAGTCGGACATCGAGGACGCGCAGCAGGCCATCGCGACGACCAACGCCGACGTCATCGCCCTCGCCGACGCGCTCACCACTGCCACGTCCCAGCTCGCTGCCGAAGACGCCGAGCTCATGGCCCGCATCACCCTCGCCGAGCAGGCACTCACCACTGAGGCCACCGTCCGGGCCGCAGCGGACGCAGCCGAGGCGAAGACCCGAGCCGATGCCGACGCAGCCGAGGCGCGTGCACGAGCCAACGCCGACACCGCGAACGCCGCCCTCGCCTCAGCAGCAGACGCAGCCGAAGCGCAGGCACGCCAGGCAGCCGACGCCGCCGAGACCGCCTCGCGCGCCGCGGCCGACACAGCCCTCGCTGCCCGCGTCGCTGCGCTCGAGAACCACATGACCGCGGTCACGTCGGGCCGGAAGGCCGCGACCGTCGTCACCCTGGCCACCGGCGCCACCCTCGACGTGCCGGTCGCCTTCGACGCAGCCGCCCCGGACGCCGGCTACACGCCGCTCGCGATCGTCAGCACCGATGCGCTGATCCCGTCAGGGTTCAAGTCGCAGACCAAGGACGGCGTGACCGTCACCCTCAAGGCGAAGACCGCCATCACCCTGTCGCTGGCAGTGCTGGTCACGGTCGTGGCACTGAAGCTGTGACATGCGCGACCGCGACGACCTCAGTGCGCACCGCACACGCAGCAATGTGCGTCCGGCGGACGCGGGTGTTGCACTGACTCCGCACCCGCAGACCGTGGTCGAGATCGACCAGGTGATGGACGACATCGTCGAGGACGTGGACTGACGTGGACAACGGCATCAGCATCCCGCCCTGGTCCGGTCGCCGCCGAGCCGAAGCGCTCGACCAGGTCAAGGCGCTCGGTCGCAGGCTCAACCTCCCGTGCTGCCTGTGCCAGCAGCCGATCGACTACGACCTGCGAGGCACGGAGGATTCGTGCTCGGTGCAGCACATCCGATCGCGCAAGCGGTACCCACAACTCACCTGGGACCCATCGAACTGGGCACCAGCGCACCTCGGCTGCAACAAGTCAGCCGGTGCCGACAACGGTGTCGGCGGTCTCGGCTTGTCCCCGGTGTAGCGGGTGATATACCGGGGGGTGCTACAAAATCCAGTACAAGTCGGGTCTGGTCTGTGCCGCCGGTACCGTCCTCCCTCCCCCGGGATGAGTGGCCAAGGGGGGTCGTGCGCGCGCGTGCACCCAGAAACCCAGTCCTGTCAAGACGGAAGAGGCTCCGATGGTCGCGAAACCGACTGCCGGCCCGCTCGAGCGAGCAACGCAGCGTTCGCTGCGGAAGGCGACGCACCTGAAGGGCGACGAGTACGCGCTGCTGCGGATCGCGCTCGTCCAACTGGCCCGGAAGATCGACGGCTGGGACAACGTCGTCCAGGCCGCGAACGAGTACGCCGCCGAACGCGGCACCCGCCCCACGGTCCCGCAGATGGACAACGTGTCGAGCTCGGCGTTCTTCAAGGCCTGCGAGCAGCTCGGGCTGACGCCGGCCGCACGACTGAAACTGCCCGGCGCCGCACCCTCCGCGGCCCCGGCCGCCACGGAGGTGACGACTCGTGTCGTTGACCCAGGTGGAGACAAGTCGGCGCGGATCACGGCGCTACGGTCCGGGGTTCGTCCGGCCTGACGACACCATCGAGTCCGAGTACGTCTTCGCAGGCGTCGAACTGCTCGACCCGGGCATCCGGTACGGGTCCGCCGAGCCGCGCGTGTTCACGCCGCCGCTTCGCCCGCTCACCCCGCAGACATCGTGGGGCTACGCCGCGATCGACTTCGCCACCGACGTCCTCGAGGTCAACCTCTTCCCGTGGCAGCGGTGGTTCCTGATCCACCTCCTCGAGCTGGACCAAGCCGAGGAGCGGCTCCGCTTCGACCGAGCGGTCCTGCTCGTCGCCCGCCAGCAGGGCAAGTCGCTGCTGTCGCAGGTGATCGCCCTGTTCTTCATGGTGGTCCGCCAGTGGAAGATGGTGCTCGGCACCGCGCAGGACCTCACCACAGCCGAAGAGGTCTGGGACCACGCCGTCGCCACCATGCAGGACGACGAGTACCTCGCCGGCCTGATCGAGAACGTCTCGCTCCGCAACGGCAAGAAGGCTCTCGAACTGTGGGGCCGGATCCGCTACATGGTGAAGGCGTCGAACCGCCGTGCTGGCCGTGGCCTCTCCTGCAACCTCGTCATGATGGACGAGCTGCGCGAGCAGACGAACTGGGCAGCCTGGGGCGCCGTCACGAAGACGACGCAGGCGCAGGACGAGTCGCTGATCCTGTGCCTCTCGAACGCCGGCGACATCACCTCCGTCGTCCTCCGGTTTCTCCGCCTCATCGCGCACGAGTTCATCGGTGACCCTGACGGCATCGTCGCGGGCGACTTCGCCGCCCTCGCCGCACCCACCGAACTCGACCGGGAACCCGACGAGCTCGACCAGGACGGCGAGTTCGACGACGGGTGGGACGAGGACGAACTCGAAGGAGACGCCTCGGGCGTCTTCCTCGCCGAGTGGTCGGCGCCTCCCGGCGCCGACGTCATGGACCGCGACGGCTGGGCCTGGGCGAACCCGTCGCTCGGGCACATGGTGCGGATCAAGAAGATCGCGAAGGACGCCGCAGGCGACCCCGAGTGGGTCTTCCGCACCGAGGTCCTCTGCCAGTGGTCGGACTCGATCCTCGACGGGCCCTTCCCCGCCGGCGCATGGGAGCAGGGACGCAACGAGCCGGGGGAGAAGCAGGACGGCACCAAGTACGTCCTCGACGACGACAAGATCGTCGGCTCCCTCTGGGCGTGCATCGACCAGTCCACGGACCGATCGATCACCTACGTCGCTGTCGCCGGCATCCGCCCGGACGGCGTCGACCAGTTCGGACTCGTTGCCGCCCGCAACGGCACCGACTGGGTGAAGCAGTACCTGCAGACCGGCGACGACATCGCCGGCCGCATCGTCCGCGTCACCGGCCAGACCAAGGGCGCCCCGGTGTCCCCGCTCATGCGGGAACTCACCGAGTCCTACGACGACCCCGCAGACAGGTTCCGGATCCCGGTCGAACCGTGGCAGGGCTCGGACCTACTCGACGGGACCGCGGAACTGTTCGACGCGGTCCGCGACGTCACCGTCCGGCACAACCCGCAGCCGCCACTAGACCTCGCTGCGGCGACCGCGACGATGAAGACCCTCGGCTCCGGTGCGTTCCTGATCGACAGGAACAACTCCCAGGGCGACGTCGCGCCGCTGCAGGCCGTGTGCGGTGCGCTCTGGCTGCTCCGACAGCGAGTCGTCGCCGCACCGCCCGCACCGCCGGAACCCGCCGCAGTCTCACTCGGCTCCGACTTCGACCCCGACGACCCCGACTGGGGCAGCGGGTCCCTGACCAGCGACCTCAACGACATGGGGTTCTGACACCCGAGGAGGTCGCATGCCGTTCATGTGGAATGACGACGACCACGCCTCCGCACCACGCAACGAAGCGGTCGCACCGACCGCCGAGAAGGGGTACCAGACCGAGGGATCCGCCTGGTGGGCCATCACCGACCCCGTCGAAGACGTCCCCGAGCTGCAGTGGCCGAACAACATCGGCGTGTACGAGAAGATGCGCCGCAGCGACGCGACCGTGCAGCAGGTGCTCCGCGCCGTCACCCTGCCGGTTCGCCGCACCCCGTGGCGGATCGAGCCGAACGGGGCACCCGACGAGGTCGTGAACCTCATCGCCGACGACCTCGGCCTGCCGATCCTCGGCCGACCCGCACGGCCCGTCACCCGGACCCGTGACCGCTTCAACTGGGGCGAGCACCTGCGCATGGCGCTGCTGCAGCTCGTCTTCGGCCACTCCTACTTCGAGCAGACCTACCGCATCGAACGGACAGGCGGACGCTCCCTCGCGCACCTGCACAAGCTCGCCTGGCGTCCGCCGCGCACGATCCAGAAGATCAACGTCGCGGCCGATGGGGGACTCGAGTCGATCGAGCAGTACGGCAAGAGCGACGGACCTGCACCCAAGATCACGATCGACCGCCTCGTCGCATACGTGAACGACCGGGAAGGCGGCAACTGGCTCGGCCAGTCGCTGCTCCGTCCGGCGTACAAGGACTGGGTCATCAAGGACCGTCTCCTCCGCGTGCAGGCGCAGACCGTCGACCGCAACGGCATGGGCGTCCCCGTCTACACCTCAAGCCAGCAGCCGACCACCCTGACGGCCGAGCAGCAGGTCGAGCGGGCGAAGGCAGAGCAGGTAGCCGGGCAGCGCGTCGCACGGACGATCCGCTCCGGCGACAACGCGGGCGCCTCGATCCCCAACGGGTCGAAGCTCGAACTGCTCGGCGTGCAGGGCACCCTGCCCGACTCCGACAAGCCGATCCGCTACCACGACGAGCAGATCGGCCGCGCGGTCCTGGCGAACTTCCTCAGCCTCGGCGGGGACAACTCCACCGGCTCCTACGCCCTCGGCGACACCTTCGCGGACTTCTTCACCATGTCGCTGCAGGCCGTCGCGATGGCCGTCGCCGACGTCGCCACCCAGCACGTCGTCGAGGACCTGGTCGACCTCAACTGGGGCACCACCGTCCAGGCGCCCCGCATCACGTTCGACGAGATCGGCTCGAAGCACTCCGTCACCGGAGAAGCGATCCGCGCACTCGTCGAGTGCGGTGCGCTCACCGCCGACGAGGGCCTCGAGAACCACCTCCGCACCATCTACGGCCTGCCCGCGTTCGACCCGCTGACCGCACGGCAGCGCCCAACCGTCACCCCGAGCCAGGAGGCCGCATGACCACGAAGCGCTCCGCGAACCGGTTCTGGGGTGACGCCCCCGTCCCGAAGGCGAAGACCGAGTTCTTCAACGCCGTCACCACCCCGGCGCCCTCCGGCGACGGCTCCGTCGCGACGATCCGCATGTACGGCCCCATCGACAGCTGGGGCGGCTACTGGGGGATCTCCACGAAGGACGTCGGCAGCATCCTCGACGCACTCCCCGAGAGCGTCACGCGGATCATCCTCCGGATCAACAGCCCCGGCGGCGAGGTGTTCGAGGGTGTCTCCATCCTCAACATGCTCCGCGCACACCGCGCATCGGTCACAGCAGTCGTCGACGGCCTCGCGGCCTCAGCCGCATCGGTCATCGCCGCCGGCGCGGACGACACCGTCATGTCCCCGGGCACGCAGATGATGATCCACTCCCCGTGGTCCATCACCCTCGGCAACGCGAAGGACCTCCGCAAGGAGGCCGACGTGCTCGACGGTCTCGAAGCGTCCATCGTCGAGATCTACACGGCGAAGGCCGGTCAGAAGGACTGGGCCACGCTCCTCGCCGACGACACCTGGATGACCGCCGCCGAAGCGGTCGAAGCCGGACTCGCGAACCGCGTCGCCGTCATCCCCGACGCCGGTGAGACCGAGACCGTCGGCGAGACCGACGACGAGCTGATCCTCATCCCCGACGACGAGATCCAGGACGCATCCGCCGCCCTCGTGATCCGCGTCAACGCGCGAGCAGCAGCCGCGCGCCCCAAGCCCCCGAGCTCGTCCGAGCCGGGCAACCCCAACCGAAAGGAGGACGTCGTGGCTTACGACGACCTGAAGGCTGGACTCCGCACGCGGCTCGGCATGACCGACGCCGACGTCACCGACGAGCAGGTCTTCGCCGCGCTCGACGAGGTGCTCGAGGAGCAGGCCACCACGCCCACCGGCACCACGCCGGACGGCACCGTCCTCATGGACGCCGCCGCCCTCGCCGACCTGCAGGCAGCCGCCCAGGAGGGCCGCGCCGCCCGCGCCGAGCAGGACCGCACCCGTCGCGACGGAATTGTCAACGCGGCGATCGACGACGGCCGCATCGCGCCGGCCTCCGCCGACACCTGGCGGGCCGCGCTCGACCGTGACGAGGACGGCACCGTCGGCATCCTCGGCACCCTCGCCAAGGGCGCCGTCCCCGTCGCCCCCTCCGGCTACACCGGCGGCGTCGACGAGGCCACCGACGAGGACCGCGCCTACGACTCGATCTTCCCGAAGGAGGCCCACTGATGGCCCAGTACCTGCCCGTCCACCGCCCCGGCGACACCATCACCTTCGACGTCACGACCGCCGTCGTCGGCGGCACCCCGGTCGAGGTCGGCACCGCTGACCGCTCCGTCGCCCCCGCCGCCGCCGGTTCCGCGAAGTACGTCGGCATCGCCGGCCACGACGCCGCCGTCGGCGACAAGGTCACCGTCGAGGTCGCTAAGCCGGTCCACCTGCTCAAGGCCGTCGGCGCCGTCGCCCGCGGCGCCCGCGTCGAGGTCGCCACCGCCGGTGTCCGCACCCTCAGCACCGGCACCGCCATCGGTGTCGCCCTCACGTCCGCCGCCGACGGTGCCCCCGTCCAGGTGCTCCAGGTCTGAGAAAGGACCCGCAACGATGAAGACCTACCCCTTCACCCCGAGCCAGCTGGCCGCGGCGTCCGCCGTCGACCTGCTCGCGTTCATCAAGTCGCCGACCCTCGTCGCGCGGCGGCTGAGCGAGATCCTCACCGCTCAGCAGTTCCTGGGCCTGTTCCTGCTCTCGGGCCGGTACGCGATCCAGGGCGGCGCGATCGCGGTCCCCGCGAACGAGAAGTTCCGCACCGACCGCTCCGCGACCACCGTCACGCCCGGCGCCGAGTACACCCTCACCCCGCTCTCGAGCGAGCAGTACGAGGTGTACACGTCCCAGAAGCAGGGCATCGCCACCGAGGTCACGGACGAGGAGATCGGCCGCAGCCTCCGGCAGCCCATCGACGACGCGCTGCTGTTCCTGCAGACCGAGCTCGTCTTCGACAGCAACGACCTCGCCCTCGGCGTCATCCAGTCCTCCGTCACCAACACGATCGCCGCCGGCGCCACGTGGACGAACGGCAAGCAGATCCTCAAGGACGCGCTCCGGGTGCAGGCCGCGGCACGTCGGCAGAAGCTCGGCTTCGCGGTCGACACCGTCGTCCTCAACGGCGAGCAGTACGCCGAGATCGTCCCCGAGCTGCTCGACGTCCTGCCGGACAACGACGACACCGCGCTCACCGGCGACTTCCCGACGATCTCGGGCATCACCTGGGTGTCGTCCGACGACGACGGGTTCACCGACCCGCTGTTCCTCGACCGGCGTCGTCTCGGCGGCATCGCCCGCGAGCAGATCCCGTCGCCCGAGTACCGCGCCGTCGGTGGCGACACCGGCGTCGAGGTCGCCTCGATCCGCGAGCCCAAGGCGGACAAGACCCGTCTGCAGGCCCGCAACGTCCACGTGCCCGTCGTCACCAACCCGCGCGCCGGGTTCTACCTCACCGGAACGGGGGCCTGAGCATGGCCAGCTACATCGCCACTGCACCGTTCGTGAAGGTCTCCATCGGCGCGGCCGACGGCAACCGCGTCGCCCGCATCATCCGCGAAGGCACTTCCGTGCCGGACGGAGTCGCCGACGAGACCCTCGCCAACCTCCTCGACCGCGGCCTCATCGCCGAGCTCGACGAGGGCCCCATCGAGGAAGAGCTCGCCAACGCCGCCATCGCCGCGGTCGCCGCCGACGCGAAGGTCGCCGTCGACGCGAAGGCCGCTGCCGACGCCAAGGCAGCCGAGGACGCGAAGGCCGCCGAGACCGCGAAGCCGGTCGCCGACGCGAAGAAGAGCACCACCCAGAAGACGCCGACCGCGTCCTGAGAGGAGAGAGCGCCATGCCCCCGACGCCATGGACCGAACCCACCGACATCGAAGCGGTGTGGCGCTCTCTCACCACCGACGAGACCACCCGAGCACGAGGACTCATCGGCGTCGTCGAACGCGCGATCCTCCGCCGCTGGCCAGACACACAACGCCGCATCGACTCGGAAGAGCTCAACGTCGACGACGTCAAGGACGTCGTCGTGTGGGTCGTCCTCCCGCTGCTCGGTGTCCCCGCGGCCGACGTGCCGATGAACGCGAAGTCCTACCAGATCACCTCCGGCAGCGAGTCCCGATCCGTCACCCTCGCCGCGCCCGGCACGGACACGTTCCTGACGTTCACCGACTGGATGGTCGACGTCTTCGACCCCGCCGCTGATGACCCGTCCGCAGGAGCACTGCCGCTCGTCGACGCACCGGAGTCCGGACGGTGGGAAGGGCTCGGCTGGGTCTGGGGCGAGGAGCGCCGCCATGGCCTTCCACGCTGAGACGATCACCGTCCACCGCACCGCCACCGGCGAACCCGACGCGGACGGCGTCCCGACGACCACCACGACGGCGCTGCAGGTCGACGGGTGCACGGTGCAGCCCACCGGGACACGTGAGTCGCTCGGCCAGAACGACATCGTCACCTCCCGATGGCTGGTCTCCACGACCGAGCCGCAGGACTGGATCACCGCGTCCGACACCGTCCTCTGGCGCGGCGAGACCTTCGACATCGACGGACGCCCCCAGACCTACCGGTCCGTCCTCCCGCACACCGAGTTCGTCATCACCGAAACGAAGGGCTGAGCCACCATGGCCGACCAGAACGACATCGTCACCGTCCACGGCACCGAGTACAAGCGCGGCGACGCGATCCGTCTGGGTCTCCTGCCGCTCTCGACGGGCCCCGAGAACCCCAACGCGACCCCCACCGAGAAGTGGAAGGGCGAGGAAATCGACACGTTCGCCGCCGACCACGGCATCGACCTCGGCACCGCGACCACGAAGGCCGAGAAGGTCGCCGTGATCGACGCCGCCGCGGGACGGCAGCAGGAGCACGGAACGAACTGATGCCGCGTCCGGTGATCTCCAAGAGCACCCTCGACGAAGCAGCAGCCACACCGGTCGTCCGAGCGGCGCTCCGCGCCAAAGCGAAGCGCGTCCTGCCCCGTGCGCAGCGCCTCGCCTACGCGGCCGGCGCGAAAGCGTTCGGTGACTCCCTCCGCATCGAGGAAGGCACCCGCCCCGGCACGAAGTCTCCGAGCGGCATCAAGCGCCCCTTCGTCAGAGTCATCGCGACGTCGGCGGACGCCGCCGCGCAGGAGCACGGCGACGTCGGTGTGCCAAAGCAGGCGATCCTCCGCCGGTCGGCCGGAGCGTGAACGTCCACGGCCAGTGGCCCAACGTCGAACGACTCCTGGTCGGCTACCTCACCACCGCGGTCGGCGTCCCGGTGTTCACCGAGACCCCCGCCGACCTTGAGCAGAAGACGCCCTGCCTCGTCGTCGAACGCATCGCTGGCGGGTACGGCCGCGACTACGAGAAGACCTTCGTCGTCGACGTCACCGCGTTCGCTACCACCCGTCCTGCAATGTGGTCGCTCGTGCAAGTCGCCGAAGTCGCCATGGTCCGCTGCGACCTGTTCGACACCGTCGAGGAGCAGTCCTCGTTCGGCAACGTCCCCTACGCCAACAACACGCTCCGCCGCGCCGTCGCAACCTACGGCGTCACCGCACGCCCCCAGTAGCCGCCCACCACCACCCTCAGCCGTCCGCACGCCGGGCGGCTTTTCTCGTTGAAGGAGAAGCAATGCCCGACGTGATCAGCCAGCTCGCTGACGACAACCGCAACGTCCACAAGTGGCGGAAGACGATCCTCGCGATCGCCGACGTCTCCACCGACATCCCCGAAGCGTTCTTCGGCACCGACGGCAAGCCGATCCCGCTGCCGTCCGGCTTCAAGAACATGGGCTACATCACCACGGACGGCCTGCAGCACGGCTACGACATCTCCGTCGACGAGACGAACATGCTGCAGGACCGGGAGTCCGTCCGCTCCGACGTCACCTCCCGCGGCCACACCCTGCAGGTCGCGTTCGGCGAGACGAACGGCTGGACGAAGGCACTCGCCTACGGCCTGCCCGTCGCCGAGTGGCCCACCGACAAGAACGCCGCGTGGATCTTCGACGACGGCGAGGACCGCGAGTACCCGAACTACCGCCTCTTCACCCTCGCGCAGGACCGCGTCGGCGCCGAAGCGGTGTTCCGCGTCGAGATGGGCTACCGCGCCCAGGTGACCGACATGGACGGCCGCAACCTCAACGGCGACGACGTCGAGGAAGTGAACCGGACGTTCACCTTCCACCGCGACCCCGTCATCGGGAAGTCCTACACGGAAGCCCAGACCGCCGCCGCTGGCGTCGTCGTCGTCAACGGCGGCTGACCAGCCCAAGACCAGGTGGCGGCGACGTCTGGTGAGCTGCGCCGCCGCCACCTGCCCACATCAGCTCACCGAAGCTCACTAGGAGAACACCATGACCAGCAAGGCCGACCAGAACCGCCGCACCTCCTTCACCCTCGCGCAGGCGCGCAAGAAGGTCGAGGAGTCCGTCGGCGGCGACACCATCGAGATCTTCGTCGAAGAGGGCGGGGAGCCGTTCTACATCCCGCACCCGTACTTCTACGACTCCGCCACCAAGAAGGCGCTGAAGGACACCGACGACGACGACGAGTCCGCCGCGTCCCGCGTGCTCCTCGGTGACGAGCAGTACGACCGGTTCATCGCCGCCGGGGGATCGGACGACGCCCTCAACTTCGTCATGATCGCCGTCAACCAGGAGCTGCAGGAGTCCCGGGGAAACTGACCGGGGTAGCCCTCGACGACTTCGACCGGACGGTCGCGGACCTGCCGGCAGACCACCCGGTCGCCGTGCAGGTCCGCACCGAGGTGATGCTGCAGCTCTTCGGTGAGCACCAGGAACCCGCCGACGCCGCGCTGCAGGCCCAGTACCCGCCGCGTGACCCGGTCGCCGAGTTCCTCACCGGCCGGATCACCGGTCGCCAACTGCGGGTCCTCGTCGAAGGACTACCCCCCACCTCAGCGCTGCACCGTGCCCTGAACGGGCACCACTGGACGGACGCCGAGTTCATCGCGCACAGCACCAACTCCGTCGAACGAGTCCTCCTGCACACGCTGCAGGACTTCATCTCGGAGAAGAAGGTCCCGAAGCCGCAGTTCCTGCCGACGCCGCTCGTCGAGGGCCGCTCCGTGCAGGACGACGCCGAAGCCGAGTACCTCGAGCAGCTCGAAGCCGAGATGGACGAGCTGCAGGAACGGCTCTTCGCCAACAACTAGACAGGGGAGGGCGTCGTGGCCGGTTCAGCTGTATGGCTCGACGTCCTCCCGTCGATGGCGAAGTTCGGCTCCACCCTGTCCAAGCAGGCTGGCTCCGCGGCGAAGACCGCCGGTGCCGTCGCGGGCCGTCAGTTCTCCGCCGGGATCAGCGCTGGCGCGCAGCCCGGCAGCGCGAAGGCGATGGTCGCGGAGCTCGAAGCCGCCTCCAAGCGGGCCACCCGCGTCGTGCAGGCGGAGAAGACCGCGATCCAGAAGGCGCGCGCCGACGAGAAGGCGGCGGCGGTCGGCGTGCAGGCGGCGGAAGCACGCCTGGCAGAGCAGCGGGCGAAGTTCGCCGCGACGTCCTCGCAGGCGCTCCGCGCCGAGCAGCAGCTCGCGACCGCTCGTGGCCGTCAGCAGGTCTCCGCGCTGAAGGTCGTCGCGGTCGAGGACCAGCTGCGGGCTGCGTTCACGGAGCAGAAGCTCATCACCGGGCAGCTCTCCGCGGCGCAGGCCGGAACGACGCGCGCCTCCGCGGCGATGGGATCCGGATTTTCCCGCCTCGCCGCCGCTGGTGCACCACTGTCCGCCGGCCTCGGGAAGATCGCCGCCGGCGCGAAGAACGTCGCGGTGACCGCCCTTGACACGCTGAAGCCGCTCGCCGGTATGGCGGCTGGCTTCGGCGCGATCATCGGCGTGAGCAAGGTCATCCAGCTCGGCAACGAGTACACGGCGACGATCAACGAGCTCGGCGCCGTCACCAACACCTCCGGCGCCGAGCTGGCCCGGTTCGGTGCGAAGGCACGCCAGCTCGGTTCCGACCTGACGCTCCCCGCGACGTCCGGCAAGGACGCCGCCGCGGTGATGCTCGAACTCGCGAAGGGTGGTCTCACAGCCCAGCAGGCCATGGACGCCGCGAAGGGCACCATCCTCCTCGCCGCTGCGGCGCAGGTCGACGGCGCCCGGGCGGCGGAGATCCAGTCCAACGCGATCAACCAGTTCGGCCTGTCCGCGAAGGACGCGTCGATGGTCGCCGACGTCCTCGCGAACACCGCCAACGCTGCCGCCGGTGGCGTCGACGACATCGCGACGTCGATGAAGTACGTCGGCCCCGTCGCCCGCACCCTCGGCATCAACATCAACGACACCGCGTCCGCGATCGGCCTCCTGGCGAACAACGGTCTGAAGGGCGACACCGCAGGCACGGCGCTGCGCGGCATGCTCGCGTCCCTGTCCTCCCCGTCGAAGCAGGCCGGGAAGGCGATCGACAAGCTCGGCGTCAACGCGTTCGACTCCTCCGGCCGGTTCGTCGGCCTCCGCTCCGTCATCGACCAGCTCTCCGACGCGCAGAAGCGGATGACGCAGGAGCAGTTCGCGTCGTACGCGGCGACCGCGTTCGGCCGTGAGCCCCTCGCCGCGGTGTCCGCCCTCGCGTCCTCCGGTGCGGTCAACTTCGACAAGATGACCAAGGCCGTCGGCCGACAGGGCGGCGCGGCAGCCGTCGCGCAGGCGAAGATGCAGGGCCTTGGCGGCGCGATGGACAAGCTGCAGTCGCAGCTCGAGGACATCGCCCTCGGCATCTACCAGACCGTCACCCCGGCGCTGACCGGTGCCGTGTCGGCCATCGCCGGGTCCCTCGACGGCGCCGGCACCAAGGTGCAGAACTTCCTCGACACCGCCGGAGGACTCGCAAAGCTCGCCGCCACCGGCGTCGTCTCCGGGGATCTCACCGCGAACACGAACTGGGTACCCGGGTCGCCGCAGGTGAAGGCGATCCTGCAGGCCCGCGAGATTGTGATCGGCGCGTTCTCGGACATCAGCACCTTCGTGCGATCGCAGCTGCTGCCCTCGCTCCGTGACATCGCTACGGCGCTGACCCCGGTCGCCGTGATCCTCGGCGGCGTGTTCCTCGCGGCGCTGCGCGCGGCGGCGTTCCTGCTCGCCAACGTCATCGGCCCCGCACTCGTCGCCACGACCGGGTTCCTCCGCGACCACCAGGGCGTCGTCCTCACCGCCGCGGCCGCGGTCGGGATCCTCGTCGGCGCGTACAAGGCGCAGCAGCTGGCGCTGGCGATCCTCAACGCCGGCGGCATCGCCGGGTACCTCCGACTCACCCCGCTCGTGACCGGCGTCACCATCGCCGCTCGTCGCGCGCAGGAGGGCTACGCCCTCGCCACGTACGGCGTGAAGAGTGCCCTCCAGGCGCAGGGCGCCGCTGGCGCGGCCGGTGTCGCCGCGCTGTACGCCCGGAACGCCGCGATCCGCGTCGGAGCCGCGCTGCAGTTCACCTACGTCGCTGCCACCAAGGGGTGGACGTACGCGTTGATGCTGAACCGCGGCGCGCAGATCACGAACACCGTCGCGACCGGTGTCGCGACGTCGGCGCAGTGGGCGTTCAATGCGGCCCTTTCGGCGAACCCCATCGGGCTGGTCGTCGTCGCGGTCGTCGCGGTCGTCGCGGCACTTGCGGCGCTCGTTGCGGGTGTGATCTACGCCTACAACCACTGGACCTGGTTCCGCACCGCGGTCGACGCGGTCTGGAACGGGATCCTCGTCGGCGCGAAGGCCGTAGGCGCTGCCGCGATCTGGCTGTGGCAGAACGTCTTCACCCCCGTGTGGAACGGCATCGCGACAGCCGCGACGTGGGCGTGGCAGACGGTGCTGAAGCCGACCTTCGACGGCATCATGAGCGTCGTCCGGGCGGTCGGCGCCGTCTTCACGTGGTGGTGGCAGAACGTCACGATGCCGGTGTTCCAGGGGATCGCCGCCGTCGCCGGCTGGTTCTGGAACACGTTCTCCGCGATCGTCGACCTCGTCGTCGCGATCGTGAAGTTCGCCCTCGCACCGGTGTTCACCGGCCTCGCATTGGTTGCGCAGGTCGCGTGGGCGGGCATCGTCACCTCCGTCCAGTGGGCGTGGGGGCTGATCTCCGGCGTGTTCAACGTCGCCGTCGGGTTCCTCCGCAACACGCTCGGTGCCGCGTTCTCCTGGCTGTACAGCTCCGTCGTGCAGCCGGTGTTCACGTGGATCAGCGCCGCCGTGACGATCTGGTGGGCAAGCAACGTCGCCGTGTTCAACACGGTCGTCGGGTTCCTCCGAGCAACCCTCGGTCCGGCGTTCACGTGGCTGTACCAGAACGTCATCAAGCCCGTGTTCGACGGCATCAAGACCGTCATCTCGACCGTGTGGACCTCCGGCATCAAGCCGGTGTTCGACACGATCGCGGACTTCGCGAAGAACACCATCCCGAACGCGTTCAACGTGATGAAGGACGGGATCAGCACGGCGTGGAACGCGGTCAAGGAGGCCGCGAAAGCGCCGATCAAGTTCGTCGTGAACACGGTCATCAACGACGCCCTCATCGGCAACTTCAACAAGGTCGCCGGCGTCTTCGGGACGAAGAAGATCGACCCGATCTCACTCCCAAAGGGCTTCGCCGGCGGTGGCGTGATCCCCGGGTACCAGGCCGCGAAGCGCGACGACGTCATGACGCCGATGCGCCGCGGTGAGGGTGTCCTCGTCCCCGAGGTCGTCCGTGCGCTCGGTCCGAGTTTCGTGCACGGGCTGAATGCCGCCGGGAACCGGGGCGGCGTCGCAGCGGTCCGCTCCGCTGCCGGGTACGCCAAGGGCGGTGTCGTCGGGAAGAACGACGGCGCCGACGGCGGCGGCCTCGGCGGGGCGCTGAAGGACGCCTGGAACTGGACCAAGGGCGCAGCCGGCAACGCATGGGACTGGACGAAGAACGCCGCCGAGACCGCCGCGAAGGTCGTCTCCGACCCGATGGGCACGCTCGGCGCGCTGGTCAAATCAGCGATCGGGAACATCCCCGGCGCCGGCAGCATGGTCGACGTCGCCTCAGGGATGGGGACGAAGCTGCTCGACGGTGCTGTCTCGGCCCTGAAGAAGCTCGGCGACACCGACGGTGTCGGCGACTTCGGCGGAAACGGGTCGAACGGGCAACTGCCCAAGTCGGCCCTGTCGAAGGTCTCCGGGTTCACCGGTGGTCCTGGCGTCGGTGCGATCGGCGGGTACCTCCGTTCCGGTGCCGCACGAGCGTGGGAGGCGATGCAGGGCGCGTTCGGCGGGAAGCTGTCCCTCACCGAGGGGTACCGCGACTTCGCGTCCCAGCAGATGCGGTACGCCGCGTACAAGTCCGGCCGCGGCAACCTCGCTGCGACACCGGGCACGTCGATCCACGGCTTCGGTCTCGCCGCTGACGTGGGCTCCGGCTCGCAGGCGTGGATGCGCGCGAACGGTCCGACCTTCGGCTGGTACCCGACGGGCCTGTCGTTCGCGCAACGCGAGCCGTGGCACTTCGAGTACAAGGGCGCGAAGACGAAGGGCATGGCCGCTGGCGGCGTCGTGGGCGGGATCACTCCCACCCTCTACGACGAAGGCGGCATCCTTCCCCGAGGGATCTCGATCATCGAGAACCGCACGAAGGACCCGGAGTTCGCGCTCCCGATGCGGAAGCTGCAGGACCTCGTCGGGTCCGGACAGCCCGCCGGTCCGACGTACGCGCCCGTGTTCCAGAACCCCGACCGTGCATCCGTCCGCGAGTTCGAAGCGTGGGTGCACAAGCGGGAAGTGATGGCGGGCTGACCGCTGACAGGAAGGTCACACCATGGCGACTCTGATCAGTGGCGGCCTGGTCGGGGAGGACATCGAGGACATCCTCGATGCCTCCCCGATCGGCATCGACGACTACGTCGACGGGAACATCCCGGACGGGCCCGGCGGACCCACGTCCCCGCCGATCCTCGGTCGCGAAGACACCCGTACGATCTGGTTCGAGTCCCTCGACGGGCTGACCATCCTGCCCCTGAACGTCGACGTCGACCGGATCCTCACCGGCGGCGCCACCGGGCTGCAGATGCCGCCCCTGGACGTCGTTACGATCAAGACCCCCGGCCCCGACGGTGGATCGACCGTGCACGAGGTCAACGTCCTCGAGCGGGAGATCTTCCTGCCGCTGAAGTTCGCCTCCGAGCAGTCCCACGACGACTTCCTCACCAAGCTCGACGAGTTCCGCACCCTCATCAGCACCGGCATGTGGTCGGTCCAGCCCGGCACGACCGGCTTGTTCCGCCTCGGGGTTTCTTCCTCCCGCGGGACACGGCTCATCGACGTCACCTACCGGGAGGGCTGGTCGGGTTCCTGGGGCGGCACCGAGTCCGGCACCCGGTGGGAGAAGATCGGGCTGTCGCTCCTCGCCGCGGAAGCGTACTTCCACGACCGCGACTACACCTCGTTCACGTTCCAGGTCGCCGACGGAGAGGTCTTCCTCTCGTCCACCGACGACAACGGCTGGCCGCGTGCGCTGTCGCCGTCGACCGTCATCGGCAACGGCATGCCGATGCAGGTGCGGGGCACGGTGCCGGCGTGGATCGAGATGATCGTCGACGGTCCCGCGTCGCTCGCATCGGTCACCTTCCCAGGAACCGACATCCGGATGACGTCCACCATCCCGGACGCCTCCGAGCTCGTCCTCATCACCGAACCGCGTCGACGGTCCGCACGGCTGGACGGCGCCGTCGCGTGGTCGAAGATCGCGATGACCTCCACGTTCGCGCCGCTCATGCCCGGCCCGAACCTGATGAACGTCGCCCTCGACACCTCCGGTGAGGGAACGGCGCTGACCGTCCGCTGGCGGGAGCGGTACCTGTCGGCATTCTGATCGGAGCAGCCCATGTGGATGATCCAGCCACGCAACGCCGCCCTCGAGCGGGCGTACGACCCGGTCCGGTTCTGGTCCGAACTGACCGTGGTGGAACGTCACAACGTCACCGGGACGGCGCAAGGGGCCTGGTCGATCACCGGGCTCAACGAAGGGCTGACGGGGCTGCTCGCCCCCGGTGGGGGAGTGATCCTCTTCGAGGACGGCGTCGAGGTGCTCTCCGGCCCGGTGACCGCGATCCAGCGCGGCGGCTCCGTGTCCACGGTGTCCGGGATCAGCGACACCGACATGCCGCTGCGGGGACGGATCATCTTCCCCGACCCGACCAAGCCGATCACCCAGCAGCCCACCGCTTACGACAACCGGTCAGGACCCGCCGAGACCGTCCTCCTCGGCTACATCAACGCCAACGCCGGGCCCGGCGCCCTCGCCTCCCGCAGAGTCCGGAACCTCCGCGTCCCCACCTCGCAGGGCCGCGGCAAGAAGTCGACGATCTCCGGCCGGCTCGGGATCCTCGCGGACACCGTCGCTGACCTCGCCGAAGCCGGTGGCCTCCACGTCGACATCATCCACGCGGAGGACGCCGCCCCGTACCTGCAGACCCGTGTCCGCCTGGTCACCGACCGGTCGGCGGACATCCGCTTCGGGACGGCGAACAGCTTCATCGGCGCGGTCGTGAACGACGACTGGTCCTACACACTCTCGATGCCGACCACTACCGACGCGATCGTCGCCGGCGGCGGTCAGGGAGTGAACCGGATCTTCGTCGAACAGACCTCGCCGGCCGCGGAAGCCGCATGGGGCATGAAGGTGGAGACGCTGATCGACCAGCGGCAGACCACCGACCTCGACGAGCTCACCGACGCCGCCACCGACGCGATCACCGACGGCGCATCACCCGTGACCGTGTCCTTCACCGTCTCCCCGTCCAACGACCTGCAGTACCGCCGCGACTGGAACGTCGGCGATCGCGTCGGCGTGGTCCTCGACGGCCTCGACCTCACTGACGTCGTCCGCGAGGTCACCACCACCGTGCAGGTCCAAGAGGGATCACCCACGCAGACCGTCCGCGCCGTCATCGGCTCCCGGGACTCATCGAACTGGACCACGAAACAGAACACCGACGTCGCGAAGGCGTTGACGGCGCTGCAGCGACTGCAGGCGATCTAAGGAGCCCCCATGACCGAGTCCTCGTTCCCGCTCGTCGACAAGAAGATGTCCGACGCCATGTGGGCGCAGAGCGTCGGCGCCGTCGGCAACGGAATCCTCGACGACTGGGGATCCCCGTATGCCGTCACCGTCAACACGAACGACACGATCACGATCCGCCCCTCCACCACCAGCGGTGTGGCCCGCGCGGTCGTCAACGGGTTCGGCCACCAGATCGACGCCGACGTCAACCTCCCCATCCCGGCTGTCACCACGCCCACCCTGTACCAGGTCGGCCTGCTCTACGACCCGCAGAACAGCGCCCTGCCGGTCAAGATCGTCGTGCTGAAGGGCGACCCGCAGCCGACGCTCACCGCCGGGCAGGAGTTCCTGCCAATCCACCTCTTCCGTCGCGGATCTGGGCAGACCCTCGCCGCTGCCTCCCGGTACTCGCCGACGCCCCGCATCAGCCCCACGATCGCCGTGGACACGGCAGCAGGACTTCAGGCGCTGAGCCCCCTGCTGTTCCTCCGCGGCACGCAGGCGTACTGCTTCACGACCGGCGCGACCTACGTCGCGCTCGGCGCGGCGTCGGCACCGAAGTGGGACGCCGGCGTGCCCGACACGCCGCTGTACAGCGGAACCCCGTCCGCCACCGTGAACGTCAACCCCGACGACACGAAGTCGATCGCGAAGCTCACCACGCTCAGCCTCGACGCCGCACAAGTCGTGGAGATCTCCTTCACCTCCGCCGTGCAGGTCGCCGCAACCGCCTCCCAGCGCATCAACTGGGCCGGGAACCTCGCCATCCGCGTCGACGGCAACCGCATCGGCACCACCCGCCGCGTCGGCAACATCAACGCCTACGGCAACGCACCCGTCACCGCCGACCGCCGCGTCCGCGTCGCCCTCGACCCCGGCATGCACACCGTCGACGTGCAGCTCAGCGTCGACAAGTACTCCGCAGGCGGCGTCTACGTCAACAACCCGCAGATCGACGTTTGGCCCGCCTAACCGCCGATCACGCACCGCTCCCACGCCGTCCCAGCCGGGGCGGCGTTCGTCGTTGAAGGAGGCCCCATGGCAGGGCAGCGCTACACCGTCGTCCTCGCGGACACCGCCGATCCCACCGGCGCCACGACGAAGACGGTCCTCATCGACGTCCCCACAGAGGCGACGGCTCAGGACGCCGCCCTCGACGCCGCGCTCGAGCACGGCGCCACCGACGGCGTGCACTACCTCGTCGTCGGCATCGACCGGGGGAGCGACCGATGAGCCTCGCCTGGGGTGGGTTCCGCAACGGCTCCGTCCCGCCCGCCGCGCTGCACGCGATCCCCAACTACAGCGCCCTCGGATCCGGCTTCGGCTCCGCCGCCGCCGGGTCGAACACGATGAAGACCGAAGCCGCCGTACAGCTGTCCGGGATGCAGCGATCCTTCTTCGTCCGCTTCGCCCGCCGACTGCTCGTCAGCGAGGGCTACCGCCCTCTGACCGTGCAGAACCGCTACTGGTCCCGCTACCAGAACCGCGAACCGGGCTGGACACTCGCCGCGATCCCCGGCACGTCCATTCACGGCTGGGGCCTCTCAGCAGACCTCGCCGTCGAAGGCATCGGCAATCCCTCCGGTGAGTACCTCGCCTGGCTGCGCGCGAACGCCGCCGCCTACGGGTTCGTCAACGACGTCTCCACCGAGGTCTGGCACTGGTCCTACCGGACCGACCTCGTCACCCGCTCCGTCGTCGTACCCGCCTACGTCGACAACCCCAACAGCACCGAGGCGACGCCCGCCGCCACGGACACCAGCAACATCAACCTGGAGGACGACATGCCCCGACTCGTTCGCGTCGTCGAACCCGGCAACTCCCTCAACGGCCTCGTGGCCTTCCTGTTCCCCGACCGCGTCATCCGCACCGGCGACAACAAGATCAAGGGCGTCACGGGATCCGACCAGATCTACCGCATCGGACGCGCATGGGGACTCCTCCCCCCGAACGCGAAGTGGCAGGACCACGTGGAGAACATCGCCGCCGTCGAGTTCGCTACCGCCGAGACCGACATCAACACCGCTCGCGGTGTCGCTCGCGGTGAGTACGCGAAGGACATCGCGGCCGCCGTGTGGAACACCCTCATCGACGTGCCCACGCTGAACGGCAAGCAGACCGCCGCCGCTCGTGTCGGAGGCATCGACCAGCTGAAGCAGAACACGTCCTCCTTCTCCGGGCAGGCCGCGAAGGACATCGCCGCACTCGTCAAGACGCAGTCCCCGACCGCCTCGGTCGACGTCCCGCAGCTCGCCGCCGCGATCTCCGACGTCCTCAACACCAACATCGCCGACGCCGTCGCCGACAAGCTCGCAGCCCGCCTTCGCGACTGACAGAACGGACACCACATCATGAACGCGACAACGACCCGCTACCTCGCAGCGCTCCTCCCGCTCGGAGTCCTCGTCCTCGGCATCTTCGACGCCGCCCAGCGCACCGGCACCAACCTCCTCGGCTGGCAGACCATCACGCAGCTCGTGATCCTCCTCGCCACCACCGGAGCCGCCTTCTGGCTGCCCCTCATCCCCGGCAAGTGGGCCGGCGCGCTGAAGACCGGCGCCGCCATCGTCGGAGCGATCGCCTCCGCCCTGATCGCGGCCGTGCCGGACGGCCACTTCACCACTGCGACGCTGATCCTGTTCCTCACCGCCGCGCTCAAGGCCGTCGCCGTCCAGGTCGGAGTCTCCATCCGCGTGAACGACGAGATCATCGCACAGAAGGACTCGACTCCGAAGATCAACCTCGTCGGCGACAGCGACGCCGTCGTCGTCTCCGGCGTGACCAACTCGGAAGCCTGATGGGTCCCACCGCCCCGAAGCAGAAGCAGCGCGTGCTGAAGAAGCTGCGGGCGGCATCGATCTGGGGCGCCGGTGCCATCGGACGCTCAGACGAGCGCGTCAGCGGCCTCCTCCGAGTCGCACTCCCCACGGTCGACATCGCCCTCGTCATGTTCGGGCTCGGCGGGTTCCTGTCCGGCATCCCCGCTCTCCGAGACGTGTTCGACCCGCTGTACGCCGAGGTGTGGTCCGCCGCACTCGGCGCCGCCGCACTCGGCTGCCTCATCGGTCTCGCATTCCCCGCGCACCTCTGGAAGGTCGAACGGTCCGGCAAAGCCGTCCTCGCGTCCATGCTCACCGTCTACGGCGGCGCGCTCATCTGGGCCGGCATCATCACCGACGATCTCGGACGCTCCGCGGTCGGGTTCATCCCGGTCGCACTGGTTCCGGTGCTCGCGTGGCGCATCCTCGATGTCACGAAGGACGCGCAGCGGAACGGGTGGCGCGGAGCTCCGCGGTGAACCCGGGTCTGATCGTCACCCTCGTGGTTGGCGTCGTCGCTCCGATCTCGGCCGCGTGGGCGACCGTCAAGGTCGCGCAGATCCGAGCCAGCAAGTCCTCACCGGCCGAGATGAGCACCGCTGCCGCCGAGACGGATCGAGTGAGCCTCGACACGTTCCGCGAGTTCCGAACCTGGGCCGAAGGCCGGATGAACTGGCAGGACCAGCGCATCGCTGTGCTCGAGGGTGCGCTGGCGAAGGTGTCGGAGAAGTACACGCTCATCAAGGAAGCGTTCCGCGAGTTCTACCGCGAAGTCCGCGGTCTCCTCGGCACCGGGACGCCCACCCTCGACGAGCACGTCCGGGAGCTGCTGACCGAGCAGGACCTCGACGACACCTTCGGTGGCGCCGCCCTAAAACGTCTCCGCGAAGACGCACCGCCACCCCCGCCGCCACCCGTGTGACCAGTCCCACCTAGTACCGCGCCCCGGCGCACGACCGAGAGGAGCTCGACGTGGCCAGCACCGAGTTCAAGCGAATGCAGCAGAGGGGCAAGCCGGAGGCAGAACTCCTCGATGAGGACCCCGTCCTCGTTGAGCGTGAACTGGCCGTCGCCTCCGACTCGGGCAAGGTCTGGGCAGGCGACGGTGTCACACCGCTGTCGGCCCGCCCCTACCTCATCCCCGCAGATCCTGGGACCAATCAGATGCCGGACCAGGTCCGGCTCACGATCGCCGCCAACCTCGCCGACCCGACTACTCCGGAAGGCGCTGCCCTCGCAGAAGCGATCACCGCGGGCGGTGGTGGCGGCGGGTCCACTCCGCTGTCGTTCGATCCTGCAACGGGCCTCATCACGGTCCCGACGGGCTCATCGATCACCTACGACTCGGCCTCTGGCCTGATCACTGCGAACTGACCAGGAGGTCACCATGAGTTTCCAGTTCACTGCGTTCGACCCGACCACGAAGCTGCCGATGATGCCGGGTGTGCTCGATGCGCTCCGCAGGTCGATCGTCGCTCCATCCGCACCGTTCCGTGCGCTCCGCTCGGCGCTTGACGCCAGCCGACCTGCCTGCTTCATGTGGATCGGAGACTCCACCGGCGACTCTGATGGCACGAACCCAGCGGACCTGCGCACACCGACACGGCTCGCTCAGGCGATTGCTGCGGCCTACCCGAACTACTACGTCGTGTCGAAGTCGCTGCTCAGCGATGGGACGAACTACGGCCCCGCTGTCACACTGCAGTCGACCGGCCCGGGGCGGCGGTTCGTCCACTTCGGTGGTGATCGGTCGATCCGTAACCGGCCGGCGGACTACACGAAGACGAAGTTCACGACCGGGAGCTTCGACATCCGCGTGCTGTACAAGCCGGATGCGGGCTGGGTCGCTTCGACGAACCGGGTGCTTGTGGCCCGGCGCCGGGTGGACACGGACGGTGTGACTGGGACGAGCGCGCTCGAGCAGTTCCGGTTCCTGCTTGAGAGCGGCGGGACGCTGCGTCTGGACTTCTCCACGAACGGGACCTCGCTCGACAGTCAGAACTGGCGGTCGAACGTGATCACCGCGGCCGCTACGTCCCCGCTGTGGCTGCGTGCGACGCTCGTTTACTCGGGCGGCAACGCGACGGCAACGTTTTACACGTCCCCGGATGGACAGACGTGGACCAACATCGGCGTGGTCGGACCGTACGCGAAGAGTCCACTGTTCGACGCGTCGGCCGCGTTCTTCGAGGTCGGGGCTGAGGGGTGGCAGCCTGGCGCGAGCGGAGCGCAGGGCAACGTGTACGAGGTCGAGATCCGCGACGGCGTCAACGGCCCCACCGTGGCGCCAGTGCTACCGGAGCTGTGGGAGCGCTACGGCGACGCGAACGGCCCGACCTACGGTGGTTCGCCGACGCTCGTGCTGCTGAACGCATCACGGTCCGGAAGCGCGATGAGCTACCACACCGACGCGACGCGGCTGCCAATCGAGACCTCCAACTGGGGGCAGCAGGTCGTCGTGTTCAACGACTCGCACAACGAGGGCAATGCCAGCGGGCCGGCCGGGTGGATTGCGCCCTACCGGGCGTGGGTCGCTGCGGTGACAGCGCGTCTGCCGCTCGCGGCAGTGGCGGTGGTCCTGCAGAACCCCCACACGGCCGCGTGGACGAACGAGGCCGCGTACGGGTACAGCCACCAGCTGCGCCTCGACGAGCTCCGTAGTCTCGCTGGCGCGCAGAACTGGGGTCTGATTGACCTCTTCGGTGCTTTCACGAATGACCCGCGCGGCCTCTCCGCGCTCATCCAGTCTGACGGCCTGCACCCAACCCAGGACGGCTACGCACTCGCTGCGAAGACCGCAGCGCGAGCTGTCGGACTCTGACGTCACCCGGCCCCCGATCGCCTTTACCGGCGGTCGGGGCGGTTTCGTCGTTCACGACCTGCTAACTTGCCACCATGCGGACGGGGCCCCATGACGTACGACGGCCACAGGCGCTGGTTGGAACTCTCGCAGTAGCGCTGATCCTTGCCGCTTCGCGGTGGGGTTCGTACATCGGTGTCTCTCCCCTGTTCTTGACCGACGTGCTGCTCTTCCTGGGGATCGCACAGTGGTTCGTGTCCCGCCAGCGTCAAGGGCTGCAGCTACGCGACCCCCTCATCACACGTGACCGCCCCGGCATGCTGGTGAACCTATTCTTCGGGTACGTGCTGATCCGTTCTGTGCTCGCCTTGACGCAGGACGTCTCGCTGACGGACTGGCTCCGGGACTCCGCGCCGTTCTTCTACATCTTCCTCGCCTACGTTAGCGCGGCCTCGATCGCACGGTCGACCAGGGACGGCCGCGCTCGCACGGCCCGCCTGTTCCTCGTCGCGCTCTGCTTCCATCTGGCTTGGGCGACGTTCTCGATCTTCACCGGGTTCGCCGGCATCCCGTTGCCTGGCGGCTCCGCAGGGGTCTTCCAGATTCGCCCCGATGTCGACATGGCGATCCTGGGCATCGGGGCTGGCACGTTCCTCCTGCGGGCCTTCCGGAACAAGACGCGGTTCCTGTCCATCGTCGCGATCCTCATCTCCCTCGTCGACGTGTTCTCGCTGCAGTCTCGCGCTGGCCTCATCAGCGTCGTGGTATCGATGTTGGTCGCCTACTTGATTTTTTACGTCAGCACTCCGCCGACCAGCGGCCGGCGACTCTTCTCGCAGATGCTCGTTCCTGTCGGGATCGGAGTCCTGCTCGTCGTGCTCCCACAGACCGGTCCCGGTCAGCGGATCATCGCCACGATCGACGCTTCGTCCGCATCCACCTCCGCTCAGCTCAGCGCACGCGGAACGGAAAACGCCCGGCGCCTCGTCTGGACGCAGGTCATCTCCTGGACGGATGACACCCCCCAGCGTCAGCTGTTCGGCAGCGGCTTCGGGAACGACTTCCTCACCCAGTCAGGAACGTTGTCCTACCTCGAAGGGACGACTTACGACAACGTGCGGAGCCCGCACAACTGGTTCATCGGTATCTACGCACGCATGGGCATCGTGGGATTGCTACTCGCCGCAGCGGTGGTTCTCAGCCTGGTCGTCACCGTGTTCCGGCGCCTTCGCATCGCGGCGGAGGACGACGTCGTGGCCACGTCCGCGATGATGGTCGTAGCGATCCTTCCCGTCGCCTCACTAGGGGTCGTTCTGGAAGCGCCGTTCGGTGCTGTGCCGTTCTGGTGGGCCGCGGGAGTCCTGCTCGCAGTCGGACCACGTCGAGATGATTCAACGCGTGGACGCCGTCAGGTCGTCACTTCAGCGAGGGTCACGGCAGCCGCACGCCGGTGATGACCGCAGTCGCATTGCTTGCCTTCGGGTACTGCGCGATGCAGGTCCAGCTCACGTCGGCCTGATGACCGCCGCGGTCGGTCGTGACACGCGCGGTTCCTTCGACCTCGTAGACGACGTTCGACAGCGTGCTCTGCTCAGATCGGGCAGAGCTGCTGATCCGGCCGGGGCTTACGCCCCACGGCCACGATTGGTGCTTGGCTTCCCAACTCGCGACGACCGACTCCGTCACATGGTCCAGACAGACGTCGCCAGTCGCGGTGGGTGCGGTCTCCTGGGCGCAGCCCACACCTGCGACTGCCACCAGCGCGGCACATGCCGCGGCGACAATCCTTCTCCCCATGAACGAACATCCTAGGCCGCTGTCGAAGCCCCGCCCCCTGATCTCAGGGAGGCGGGGTGTTTTCGTCGTTCCCGGCGGTCAGCGGCGAGTCTTCAGCTGCCGACGGGTGACGCAGTCACGGTCGAGCCAGAGCCGGTGTGCGAAGCCCATGTGCACGAGCTGCACGTAAACGCGGTCGTCGGTCTGCGCCTCGACGAAGCCGGGCAGCTTTTGCCGGCCGGTGCGGGAGAACTCGACGCGCACCCAGACGGGTTCGTGGTTGACGGCTTCGGACCACTCGACGCCGTCGACGCCGTAGGGCTGGTCCTCGGGTGGGTCCGGGTGGATCGGTGGGGACCACTGATACTGCGCCATGTCGGAGAGGGTGCCTCAGCCGTCCGACATCGGCGTGTTGCAGCGTGCGCAGACGCGCTCGTCATCAGGGTCGAGTCCAGCGGGGACCGGGACGTGCACGCACGTCGTCATGCTGACCAGCATGAAGCACGTCCTACGTGATCCGGAGACTGTGCCCCGTGGACGACGAGCAGCGCGACCTTCTCCGGTTCGAGGAGCAGTGGCCGGTGAACGACCGTGCGAAGGAGGCGCGGATCCGGACGACGTTCGGCTGCTCCTGGGTACGGTACCGGCAGCGTCTGCTGCACCTCTGTGCGATGCCGGCGGCGCGAGCGGAGTTCCCCGCACTTGTCAGCCGCATCCAGGATCAGGTCCGGCTCGGTCAGCGGCGTCGCGCAGATCGAGCGTTCGTGACTCCCGGGACCGACTGAGGGGCGGGCTCCTTCGGGTGGAGTCCGACCCTCTCGAGCTCGATGAGCTGTTCGGTGGCCTTCGAGCTATGCCGCGAGAGGGAGGTGGCTGCCGGGCGGTGGCTCTCCCGCTGAGACCAGGTTGCCTGCTCGCCGGAAGGTGGTGGCCCGGCTGACGCTTCGCAGTGACTCGCCGGACACGTGCGTGTAGATCTCCGTCGTCTTCGACGATGCGTGCCCCATCCACTCCTGAACCGCGCGGAGGTCGTGCGTCGTGTCGTACGCGGCGGTGCCGGCGGCGTGCCGGAGCGCGTGTGTGTTGATGCCGACGCGGTCCCGGACGACCTTGTAGGTCGTGGTGATGTGCTGGTGCCCGCCGAACCGTCCGGGGAAGTAGTAGCCCTCGGTGCCGAGGTCGTGCTCGAGCGCGTCGAGGGAGGCGATCAGTTCGGGGTCGTCGAGCGGGACGACGCGCTCCTTGTCGCCCTTGCCGCGAACGATCAGCTTCGCGTACTGCCGGTCTTGGATCCGGAGGGACGTGATCTCGGAGAGGCGGAGCCCGCAGGCGCGGCCGAGGAGGATGATCGCCGTCTGTCGGGCGTCGGCGTCGGTGAGCCCGGAGCTGACGTCGTCGTCGACGGCGACTCGAGGGATCCGCTTCGGGATCGCGATCGGCTTCAACCCGTATGCGGGGTCGGTGTCGATGAGTCCGCGGCGGTGCGCCCATGCGTAGTAAGAGCGGAACGTGGACCGGAACGACTTCCGGTACTCGGCGGACTGGTGGCGCCGGTTTGCGAGGAACTGCTCGAGGTCGTCGATGGTGACGGTGAGCAGGTCGGGGTGCGTCCGGCGGAGGACCTCGAGGTGGTAGAGGCGCTGGTGGACGGTGCGCTGTGCGAGGCCGGCGGCGTTGAGGTGGTTGCGGAACTCCTTGAGGTTCATCGGTTCTGGTCCTTCGTGTTGTGCCGCTGAGGGAAGTAGCGGCGGCCGTGTGGTGAGCACGGGGTTGGGAGGACAGAAACGGTAGTGACGCAACGTTGAAGGCCGCTCATGTGCAAGGCGTATCGTCCGGCACTTGCGCGTCAGATCGCGGACGGGAACGCGAGGATCGCCGCGTCCTGAGCGTCGACCATCGTGGGGGTGCGACGGGGGAGCGGGATGACCGGTGCCAGTGCTGGCGCGGCAGTCTCTTCTCCGGCAGGTTGTTGGTTCGAGTCCAACTCGGGGAGCGTCAGGCCCTCACCGTTCGCGGTGGGGGCCTTTTCGTCGTTCTCCTGGGCGGGTCGTCGTCGACCGTCGTTCACGGCCAGGACTCCGGTTGAAGCTGTTAGCGTTCACAGGTGCACGTCCTCCGTCGATCCGCCGCCGCAGCGCTCGGGCTCGCCGTCGCCGTGGTGCTGGCCGGGTGCACGACGACCGCCGAGTCCGAACCCGACGACTCCGTCGACAGCGCGGCGTCGGCAGCGGTCGTCCCCACGGGCACCGCGCCGATCGTGTTCGCCTTCGTGTGCGGCACGGACGGGTCCGGGCGGACCGAGACGTTCACGACCTACTCGGCGGTGTGGGACGACGACCGCACGGTCGACTGCCGTGCGAGGCGGATCACCGGCACCGAGATGTCCGACCAGCAGCGTGACGCGGTGGCGGCGACGCGTGGTTCGGCGACGCTCGAGGAGCTCGCCACCGTCTGCGCCCGGACCTCGGGGGGACCGTGGACGACGGCGGTGACCAGCGAAGCCGAGGCGCGGGTCGCGGACGGCCTGGTGCGCTACTGCCCGGGGCATCCGGCGATGGCGCACCTGCGTGACGCGATCGCGGCGTACCGGGGCTGAGCCGGGCCTCCAGGCAGCTGGCCGGCACCTGCTGGCCGGGGCCCGCTGTCCGGTGCCTGCTGTCCGGTTCTCGCGCTGCGGCGCTGTCGGTGTGCTCAGACCGTGCGGTGCTCAGTCCTCGGTGCGCTCAGCCCTCGGGGTGGTCGCGGCCGGGCAGCCACGACTGACCAGGGCCGCCCCAGCTGTGCTTCCGGATCGACTTCAGCGACTGCTTCGCCCACGGGTGCACGAGCCGGTCGGCGTACAGGATGCCGTCCAGGTGGTCGTACTCGTGCTGGAAGACCCGGGCGAGCCACCCGTGGGCCTCGATCTCGAAGGGCTCCCCGTGCTCGTCGAACGCGCGCAGCAGGGCGCCTTCGCTCCGCCGCAGCGGGAACCGGTCGCCCGGGATCGACAGACAGCCCTCGGACTCCTCGTCCTCGTCGAGCTCCTCCACCGACTCGGGCTGCGGGGGAGTGATCCACAGGACGGGGTTGATCGCCGCCCCGCGCCACAGCACGCCGTCATCATCGGTCCATGCGTACACGAACAGCCGCTTGCCGACGCCGACCTGGGGCCCGGCCAGCCCGACACCGGGTGCCAGGTCCATCGTCTCGAACATGTCCGCCACCAGGGCGCGCAGCTCGTCGTCGAAGTCGGTGACCTCGGTGGCGGGTTCGTGCAGGACGGGTTCACCGGTGATCCGGATCGCAAGGACGGCCATTCACCCAGGTTATCCGGCCCTGTCGGTTAGCCTCGACGCGTGACGACGGACCTCCAGCTGCCCGCGGCAGTGAGCAACCTCACGCCCTTCCAGGCGCTGATGATCCCGGTCGCCCTGATCGGCGCCGTGTTCCTGTCGCTCGGTGCGCAGTTCCAGTCGCGCGGGGTGCAGCGGGTCGAGGCCAAGCTCGGCAAACAGTCCACGGGCCTGAGCATCGGGCACGTGATGGCCCTGCTCGGCAGTGGGTACTGGGTGCTCGGCACGCTCATGCTCGGGATCGCCGTCGTCCTGCAGCTCATCAGCATCACCTTCGCCCCCCTCATCGTCGTCCAGCCCCTGGGGGCGGTCGCGCTCGTCATCACGACCTGGTTCTCGTCGCGTTCGTCGGGCATCCCCCTGGGGCAGCGGGCTCGCCGGGCCGTGTGGACCTGCATCATCGGCGTCGGGATCTTCGTCGCGATCGCGGCATTCGTCGGGCACGAGAGCCCGATCACCCAGTCGCAGCTGGTCACCGTCCTGGTGATCCTGGCGGTCGTGCTCGTCCTGGTGCTGGTGTCGTTCCGACTGGTCGCCAAGCGCAAGAACGCGCTGTACTACATCATCGGCGCGGGGGTGCTCTACGGCTTCGTCGCGACGCTCGCCAAGGTCACGCTCAACCGGTTCGTCAACCACACGTTCGACGGGGTCACGGTCCTGGCGATCGTCGGTGTCGTCGTCGCGGCAGCGCTCGGCGGGTACTTCGTGCAGAACGCGTACTCGACGGGCTCGGCCGACCTGGTCATCGCGGGCCTGACCGTCGTGGACCCGATCGTCGCCGTCGGCATCGGCGTGGTCGTGCTGGGTGAAGCGACAGGCGCGCCGGTCGTCGCGGTCCTCGGGTTCGTCGTCGCGGGCGCGATCGCTGTCACCGGGGTGTTCCTGCTCGCCAAGCACCACCCCGAGGCGGCACGGCGCTAGCAGTACCCCGAGGCGACACGGCGTCAGCAGTGTCCTCCGGTGGCAGGGGGTGTGTCCGCCGCGCGGCGGACGCGCCCGTGGATCGGCGTACGGTAGCGTTTCACCCCGACCAGCCCGGTACCCGTACCAGCGACGGGTCCCGGACGAAGGCCCAGGAGAGGACGACGCCCGCCGTGTCAGGAGACGCCACCCCCGCCCCGCTCGACCACCCGACGGAGCACCGCCCACTGCGGGTGCTGATGGCCGCCGACACCTTCGCGCCCGACGTCAACGGTGCAGCGACCTTCACCGAGCAGCTCGCCGTCGGCCTGGCGCAGCGCGGCCACGAGGTCCACGTCATCGCACCGGCCGCCAACCGTCACCACGGCACCTACGACGAAGAGCTGCACGGCGTCACCCTCGTGGTGCACCGTCTGCCGTCCTACAAGTGGCCGCTGCACGCCTGGCTGCGGTTCGCGTGGCCCTGGCGGGTCCGCCACCACGTCGCACCGATCGTCGACGCCCTCAAGCCCGACGTGGTGCACATCCAGTCGCACCTGATCGTCGGCCGCGGGCTCGCCCGCGAAGCCCACGACCGCGGCATCCGGATCGTCGCGACGAACCACTTCATGCCCGAGAACCTGCTCGAGTACACCCCGTTCGGCCGCTTCACGCTGCCGATCGCGCTGAAGATCGCCTGGAGTGACGCCGCCAAGACCTACCGGTTGGCCGACGCGATCACCACCCCGACCAACCTGGCGGCCGACTACCTGCGGCGGGCGATCGCCGGGCAGCGGGTGCTGGCGATCTCGTGCGGCATCGACGCCACCCACTACCAGGCGCGTGAGGGGCGGCCCGCTGACAACGACATCGTGTTCGTCGGTCGCGTCGCCCCGGAGAAGAACCTCGACGTGCTGGTCCGGGCGCTGCCGTTGCTGCCCGCCGAACTGCACGCGACGATCACGATCGTCGGCGACGGCGAGATGATCCCGAAGCTGACGGCGCTCGCCAAGGAGCTGGGCGTCGAGGACCGCGTCCGGTTCCTGGGGTTCGTGTCGGACGAGGTCAAGTACCGGGCGCTGACGGACGCTGCGGTGTTCGCGATGCCGTCGACCGCCGAACTGCAGAGCATCTCGTCACTCGAGGCCATGGCCTCTGGACTGCCGGTCGTGGCGGCGGACTCGATGGCGCTGCCGCACCTGATCGACGGCAACGGGTTCCTGTTCACGCCGGGCAGCGAGCGTGACCTCGCCGACAAGCTCGGGCAGGTGCTGACGGCGTCGGACGAGGACTACGTCGCGATGCGGCAGCGCAGCCTGGCCATGATCGAGGCGCACGACATCAACCGCACGCTCACCACGTTCGAGGCGCTGTATCGTGGGGAGCCGGTGGCCTAGGCCTGCCGACGAGGGGCGGTAGCCAAGCTGGTCAAGGCAGTCTGCTCATAACGGAACGATTCGCGGGTTCGAGTCCCGCCCGCCCCACGTGCACCTGCGACGCAAGAACAAGAGCCACGGACACGACGTGGCCGACAGCCAAGGCCCCACCCCGAACGTGACGTTCGAGGCCTCCAAGGGGGCCACCGGCGTGCGCGTGAACGCCTTCCGGATCGGCTTCATGGGCGGCATCGGCGTGCTGCTCGCGCTGTTGGCGGGATCCCTGGTCGGGCAGCTGTCGACCGTCCTGGTCTACATCGGCGTCGCCCTGTTCATCGCGCTGGGGCTCGACCCGCTCGTCACCTTCCTCGAGCGCTACATCCCGCGGTGGCTGGCGATCCTGGGTGTCGTCGTGGTCGTGCTGGCAGGGTTCGCGGGCGTGGTCTTCGCCGTGCTGCCGATCCTCATCGACCAGGCGACGAACCTGGTGCAGAACTTCCCGGACATCGTGCGGAACATCTCGCAGCTCGAGTGGGTCCAGGACCTGTCGCAGCAGTTCGCCGGCTCGTTCGACGTCGACCACGCGCTGCAGTCGGTGCAGACCTTCGTCGAGGACCCGGGCAACCTGCTGAGCCTCGGCGGCGGCATCCTGGCGGTGGGCACCGGCATCCTCTCCGGACTGACCGGCGCGCTCATCGTCATCATCCTGATGCTCTACTTCCTCGCCTCGATGCGGGGCATGAAGCGCATGATGTACCGCTTCGTCCCGGCGTCACGTCGGCAGAACTACATCGACGTCAGCGAAGAGGTGACCTCGTCGGTCGGCCGCTACGTCGTCGGCCAGATCAGCCAGGCCGGCATCAACGGGATCCTGAGCCTGGTCTTCCTGCTCATCATCGGGGCGCCACTGCCGGTGCTGCTGGCGACGTTCGCGTTCCTCGGATCGCTCATCCCGCTCGTCGGCACCGTCAGCGCTGCGGTGGTGATCTCGCTGCTGTGCCTGTTCGCGTCGCCGGCCACCGCCCTCGCCGCGGCGATCTACTACCTGATCTACATGCAGGTCGAGTCGTACATCATCTCGCCGCGCATCATGTCCCGCGCGGTGCAGGTGCCCGGTGCGCTCGTCGTGATCGCCGCGGTCACCGGAGCCACGATCGGCGGGGTGCTCGGTGCACTGGTCGCGGTGCCGGTCGCCGCATCGGTGATCATCATCGTGCAGAAGGTCATCTACCCGCGCCAGGAACTGGCGTGACCGAGCTCGACGACGCCGCGGCGGCTCGCGACCGGTGGGCACGCAGCGCGCGGGGGCCGCTCGCGTTGGTCAATGCCCAGCGCGTCGACCAGCCGCAGCAGGTGTGGCCCGTGCCCGGCCGCTGGGCTCCGGCCGCCGGTGGACTGGCGGTGACCGCATTCCCCGAGGACGGTGTGGTCGTGGACGGCGTGCCGGTCGACGGCACCGTCCTGGTGGCGGGCGACGACGCCGTGGTGCCGTCGACCGTGACGTTCCCCGAGGGGCGCGCCGGGACCGTCGGACGCTCCGGTGACGGGCACACCCTGCGTGTCTGGGACCCCGCTTCGGAGTCGATCGCCCGCTTCGCGCGCATCGACCGGTTCCCGGTGTCGGACGAGTACGTCACCTCCGGCAGGTACGTCCCGGTGTCCGCTCTGGAGGCTCCGGGTCACGTCCTCGACGCCGCCGGCGATCCGCTCGTGGTCGCGGGTACGGTCACGACCACCATCGGCGGGCAGGCTGCGGAACTCGTCGCGGTGCGCTCAGCGCCGTTCGGTGGGAGCGCACGACTGCAGCTCATCGTGCAGGACGGCACGAGTGCGTTGCCGGAGACCGACCCCGACAGCTCGTACTCGATGGGTCGGTTCCTGTTCATCACGGACCCTGACATCGAGGCCGACGTCGAACTCGACTGGAACCGACTCGTGCTGCCGCCGTGTGCGTTCTCGTACCAGTACGCGTGCCCGATCCCGCCGCCGGAGAACCGCCTGCGCGTGCGGATCACGGCTGGGGAGCGGCACCCGCTCGACGTCGACGGCGCCGTCTTCCACTGATCCCGCCCGTGCCCTTGCTGTTCCCAGCGGGCGCGCTGCATAATGGGCGTGTCCGACAGGACATCACAATCGCATATCGATGGTCTCGCGGCGCCGCTCAGCGTCGTCCACGGGTCCTCCAGCACTGGCCGAGGGGCCTCCTGCACAGGTCGATGGGGAAGTCGCACCTGATGATCGGAGGAACCATGACCGGGACTGCGTCGGGAGTGCTCTACGTGCACTCCTCCCCACGCGCGCTCTGCCCCCACGTTGAATGGGCAGCAGGTCGCGCGATGAGTCGCGCCGTGAACTTCTCCTGGCTCGATCAGCCGGCTCAGGACGGCGCCCGTCGGACCGAGTTCACCTGGACCGGCCAGGTCGGCACGGGTGCGTCGATCGCGTCGGCGCTGCGGGGGTGGGAACACCTTCGGTACGAGGTCACCGAGGAACCCACCGCGGCCTCCGACGGCGGCCGGTGGATGCACACGCCCGACCTCGGTGTGTTCTACGCGCAGACCGACGTCACCGGCAACATGGTGATCCCCGAGGACCGCGTCCGCTACGCGATGGAGGTCGCGGGCAGCAACGCCCTCGAACTGCACCGTGAACTCCGTCTGGCGCTCGGCCAGGCCTGGGACGACGAGCTCGAGCCGTTCCGCCACGCCGCCGAGGGCAATCCCGTCGTCTGGCTCCACCGCGTGGGCTGACCGCCGCCGCACGAGCACACTCGACTCCTCCGAACCCGCGAGACGCCGCCGAACACGGCGGCGTCTCGTGTTTCCGGGGTCGGTGCCGGGCCCGAACCGTCGTGGCGGAGGCGCACCGGGCCTCCTGTCCGGCTCTGACTGGTCACGACTCCCCGCTGCCGGTTCGCTGACCGGTCGCGTTCTGTCGCTCGTCCCGCCCCTGACCGACGGATCGTGACCACTCGGCGCACCCGAGCGGGGTGTCGCGACCGCTCGGCGCACCTGAGCGGGGTGTTGCGACCGCTCGGCGCACCTGAGCGGGGAGTCCTGACCACTCGTGTGGGCGTCCCCGGCCGAGATCGCCGGGACCGACGCGGGGCCCGGGCCGTGGCCGGGGCCGCGTGCGGGGCCAGGCCGGGCCTGGGTGGCGGGGCAGCCCCTGGCCTCCTGTCCGGCTCTGACTGGTCACGACTCCCTGCTCCCCATTCGTCCACCGGTCACGATTCGTCGCTCGCGAGGCGCGCCGACGACGGTACGTGACCACTCGGCGCACCTGAGCGGGGTGTCGTGACCACTCGCGTGGGGGTCCCCTGCCGATCGCCGGGCCCGGGCCGTGTGCCCGGTGCCGACGCCGGGCCCGGGCCGTGTGCCCGGGGCCGCGGTCGGTGCGGGGCCGAGCCCGCGTGGCGGAGGCGCACCGGGCCTCCCGTCCGACCTGACTGGTCACGACTCCCCGCCGCCGGTTCGCTCACTGGTCGCGTTCTGTCGCTCGTCCCGCCCCCGACCGACGGTACGTGACCACTCGGCGCACGTGAGCGGGGTGTTGCGACCGGTCGGCAGGGCTGAGCACAGCACGGCAGGGCTGAGCAGGGCACGGGGAACGGGGAACGGGGAACGCGGAACGGGGAACGGGGAACGGGGAACGGGGAACGGGGAACGGCGACCAGGCGACGCGGAACGGGCACGGCGCCACGCGATCGCGTGGCGCCGTGCCCGGGGCGGGACGACCGTGTCAGGCGGAGCGGAACGCGACGACCGCGTTGTGCCCACCGAAGCCGAACGAGTTGCTCAGCGCGAGCAGGTCGCCCGCCGGCAGCTGGCGCGGGGACGTTGCGACGTCCATGACGATCTCCGGGTCCTGCTCGGTCAGGTTGATCGTCGGCGGGGCGACCCGGTTGTGCAGGGCCAGGACCGTGAACGCGGCTTCGAGTGCGCCGGCACCGCCGAGCAGGTGCCCGGTGGACGCCTTGGTGGCGGAGACGACGACCGAGTCCAGGTGGTCGCCGAACACGCGGCGCATGGCGTGGTACTCGGCGATGTCCCCGACCGGCGTCGACGTGGCATGCGCGTTGACGTGCGCGACGTCCTGGATCGCGGCACCGGCGTGCTCGAGCGCCATCAGGACGGCACGGGCGGCAGCGCTGCCCTCGGGGTCGGGTGCGGTGATGTGGAACGCGTCCGAGGTGATGCCGGCACCGGCGACCTCGGCGTAGATGGTCGCGCCGCGGGCCTCGGCGTGTTCCTTCGTCTCGAGGATCAGCGCCGCGGCGCCGTCAGCGAGCACGAAGCCGTCGCGCGTGACGTCATACGGACGCGACGCGGTCTCGGGTGAGTCGTTGCGACGCGACAGCGCCTGCATCGCGGCGAACGACGCCAGCGGCATCGGGTGGAGCGCGGCTTCGGCACCACCGGCGATGACGATGTCGGCTTCGCCGGTCGCGACGTGGCGGTAGGCCTCAGCCAGCGACTCGGTCGAGGACGCGCAGGCCGACAGGTACGTGCGGGCACCGCCACGGGCGCCGAACTCCATCTCGATCGCCGCGGCCGGACCGTTGGCCATGAGCATCGGCACGGTCATCGGCAGGACGCGGCGCGGGCCCTTCTCGCGCAGGGTGTCCCAGGCGTCGAGCAGGGTGTTCACCCCACCGATGCCGGTGGCCCAGTCGACGATCAGCCGCTCGGGCACGACGGTGGCGTTGTCGATGCCGGCATCGGCCCAGGCTTCGCGCGCGGCGATGAGCGAGAGCTGCGACGACGGGTCGAGGCGCTTGGTCTCGGGTCGGGTGAGCTGGTCGGTGATCCAGTGGCGGGCCTGGCCGGCGAACTCGACCGGGAGCTCGAGGGCGGCGAAGCGCGGGTCCTCGATCTTGGTGATGCCGGACTTGCCCGCGAGCAGGGCGTCCCAGGTCTCCGAGGCGGTCGCAGCAAGGGGGGAGATCGCACCGATCCCGGTGACGACGACGGTCTTGTTGGTCATGGAACGACTGGTTTCTGCTGAGGTGGACATGGTGAGCGCCGCGGCCCGGGACCGATCAGGTCAGGCCGGACCACGGCGCTCGGGAAGTTCGTGTCAGGCCTGGGCCTTGACGATGAAGTCGACGGCGTCACCGACGGTCTTGAGGTTCTTGACCTCTTCGTCGGGGATCTTGACGTCGAACTTCTCTTCGGCGTTGACGACGATGGTCATCATCGAGATCGAGTCGATGTCGAGGTCATCGGTGAACGACTTGTCGGCCTGCACCGTGTCGGTCGCGATGCCGGTCTCGTCGTTGATCAGCTCGGCCAGGCCGGCGAGGACTTCTTCGTTGGACAGGGCCATGATGGTGTCTCCTTGAGGGGGGTGTCGTTTGACCGTGGACCAGCCTAGGGCACGGGGTGGTTCCGCGCCCGCCGCCGGGCGGCTCTGTGGGAAGTCGAGCGCGTCCTAGGGCAGGACGACCACCTGCGCACCGAACACGAGTCCGGCGCCGAACCCGATCTGCAGGGCGAGGCCGCCCGACAGGTCCGGGTGCTCCTCGAGCAGGCGGTGCGTCGCGAGCGGGATGCTCGCGGCGGAGGTGTTGCCCGTCGTCGTGATGTCGCGGGCGATCATCACGGACTCGGGGATGCCGAGCTGCTTGGCGAACTCGTCGATGATGCGGATGTTCGCCTGGTGCGGCACGAACGCAGCGAGCTGGTCGGGGCGGACCCCGGCTGCCTCGAGTGCTTCGCGTGCCACCTTGACCATCTCCCAGACGGCCCAGCGGAACACGGTCTGTCCGGCCTGCCGCATGGTCGGGCGCGGTGCGCCGGCGGCCCACTCGTTGTACGTCGCGGTCATGCCGATCGCGTCCCACTTCGAGCCGTCGGATCCCCAGATGGTCGGACCGATGCCGGGGAAGTCGCTCGGGCCGACGATCGCAGCGCCGGCGCCGTCACCGAGCAGGAACGAGATCGACCGGTCGGTCGGGTCGACGACGTCGCTGAGCTTCTCGGCGCCGACGACCAGCACGTGGTCGGCGATGCCGGACTTGACGAACGAGTCCGCCTGGGCGATGCCGTACGCGTACCCGGCGCACGCGGCGCTGATGTCGTAGGCGGCGGCCGGCGTGGCGCCGATGCGCTCGGCGAGGAGCGACGCCATCGACGGCGTGGCGACGGTGTGCGTGACGGTGCTGACGAGCACGACACCGATCTGCTCGGGCGCGATGCCGGCCTTCGCGATCGCCTCGAGCGCAGCGGCCTGGGCCAGGTCCACGGCCTCGACGTCGGACCCGGCACGCTTGCGGGTGACGATGCCGGTGCGCTGGCGGATCCACTCGTCGGACGAGTCGATCGGTCCGATCAGGTCGTCGTTCGGCACGGTGCGGTCACCGCGCGCGGCTCCGAATCCCAGGATGCGGCTGAACTCGTGGCCGCGGCGCTGCGCGAGGACCGGTCGGCCTGCGGGGGTCGCGTCGGCCTGGAGGCTCGTGGCCGGGCCGTCGTCGTTGGTTGCGTCCGTCACGCGGTCACCTCGGTGGTCTCGGCGCCCTGGGCGCGCTGCAGCAGTTCGATCGCGGCCGGCAGGTCGTCGGGCGACTTGATCGCGACCGTGGGGGTGCCACGCAGGCCGCGCTTGGCCAGTCCGACGAGCGCGCCGGCCGGAGCGAGTTCGATGACCCCGGAGACGCCGGCCTGCTGGAACGACGCCATGACGGCGTCCCAGTGCACGGGGCTGGCGATCTGGCGCACCATCAGGTCGACGAACTGCCGACCGTCGTCCACGCGGGACCCATCGGCGTTCGTCCAGAGGGGCAGCGACGGGTCGGTGACCGTGGTGCGGGCGGCGACGGGGGCGACCCGGTCCACCGCGGACGCCATGTACCGGGTGTGGAAGGCACCGGCGACGGCGAGCGGCACGACACGGGCCTTGGCCGGGGGGTCGGCAGCGAGCGCGGCGATCGCCTCGGCGGTGCCGGCGACGACGGTCTGGCCGCCGCCGTTGTGGTTCGCGGGGACCAGCCCGTGGGCGTCCAGCGCCTGCGCGAGCGTGTCCGGGTCACCGCCGAGGACCGCGGCCATCGACGTCGGTTCGAGCGCGGCGGCGGCCGCCATCGCGCGACCCCGCTCGGCGACCAGCGCGACGGCGTCCGTCGGCTGCAGCACTCCGGCGACGGCCGCGGCGGTGAACTCGCCGACCGAGTGTCCGGCGACGCCGCCGACCAGGGCGCGTCGGCCGTCGGCCAGCAGCGCGTCGGCGGTGATGATCCCCGCCGCGACGATGAGCGGCTGCGCCAGGGCGGTGTCCTTGATCGTGTCGGCGTCCGACTCGGTGCCGTGGTGGGCCAGGTCGACGCCGATCGACTCGGACCACTGTCCGATGCGTTCGCGGACGGTGGCGTCCTCGAGCCAGGGGGCGAGGAAGCCGGGGGTCTGGGAGCCCTGTCCGGGCGCGACGACGACGATCACCGGACAATCCTGTCTGGCGTGTCGATCGACACCCGTGTGGACTCCCGACACAGATCGGGCCGCGACATTGTGGGACCCCTACCGGCGGACGGGGCGCCGTCGGCCGGATGCCGACTCGGACATCGCGCCGAGGATGAGCGCCGACTGCACGATCAGGGCGTCGCGGGCATGGGTGGCGTCCCACCCGATGATGTCCGCGACGCGGCGCAGGCGGTACCGCACGGTGTTGGGGTGCACGAAGAGCTCGCGCGCGGTGGCCTCGAGCGAGCGGCCGGTGTCCAGGTAGCACCAGAGCGTCTGCAGCAGCTCGGTGGACTGGTCCTTGAGCGGGACGTAGATGCGTTGGACCAGTGCCGAACGGGCGAGTGGGTCGCCCGCCAGGGCACGCTCGGGCAGCAGGTCGTCGGCCAGTGCCGGTCGGGGCGCCCCGCGCCAGGCACGTGCGACGGCGAACCCGGCGAGTGCCGCCTTGGCCGAGGTCGACGCGTCGACGACGCCCGAGACCTCGTTGCCGAGCACCAGGTGGCCCTCGCCGAACAGGGGTTCGAGGGCCTGCGCGATGGCCATGAACGACACGGGTTCTTCGCCGTCGGGGACGTCGTCGCGCGGGGTCGACCGCCCGATCACCACGACGAGCCGTGATCCCTGCACGCCGATGAGCACGTCGGCGTCCATGTGCCGGGCGCTGCGCCGGACCTGGTCGACCTCGAGCTGCTTCGGCGCGGTGCCGACCAGCACCGCGACCTCGCCGTGTCCGTGCCAGCCGAGCGCGGCGATCCGGGACGGCAGTTCGTCGTCGTACTCGCCGGACAGGATCGAGTCGACGACCAGTGCCTCGAGCCGGGCGTCCCAGAGCCCACGGGCCTCGGCGGCACGCGCGTAGACGTCGGCGGCGGCGAACGCGATGTCGCGCGAGTACTTCAGGATGGCTTCCTGCAGCATCTCGTCGTCGTTGGCGCGCTCTTCCACCACGGTGACCACGACGCGGATGAGCTGCAGCGTCTGCTGCAGGCTCACCGAACGCAGCAGTTCGCGCGGCGCCGAGCCGAAGACGTCGGCGGCGGCGATCCACGGCGTCGACGCGCTGCCCTCGAGCCACGAGATGAACGACGTGATGCCGGCCTGGGCCACCATGCCGACGGCGGACCGCCGACCGGGTGGCATCTCGCTGTACCAGGGGAGGGTGTCCTCGAGCCGCTTGATGGTGGCGGTCGAGAGTTCGCCCGACACCTGCCGGAGCCAGGAGAGCGCGCGTTCGCGATCGTTCTGCTGGCTCGCGGCAGGGTCGGTGCGGGGTGTCGTCACAGGCAGTGTCAGCTCTCGCCGCCGGCGCTGCCCGTGGTGCCGGCGGTCACGTCGTGCAGGCGGTACTTGTCGATCGCCTGCTGGACGAGGGAACCGTCGACCTTGTTCTGGCGGGCCAGCTGCTGCAGCGTCCGCACGACGACCGAGGGGCCGTCGATGTGGAAGAAGCGGCGTGCGGCCGGACGGGTGTCCGAGAACCCGAAGCCGTCGGCGCCGAGCGTGGCGTAGTCGGTCGGCACGAACGGGCGGATCTGCTCCTGCACCTGGTGCATGAAGTCGCTGACGGCGACGACCGGCCCCTCGGTGCCGAGCAGACGCTCGGTGACGTACGGCGTGCGCGGCTGCTCGTTCGGGTTGAGGAACGCGTGCTGCTCGGCCGCGAGACCGTCGCGGTAGAGCTCGCCCCAGCTCGTGACGCTCCACACGTCGGCGGACACGCCCCAGTCCTCGGCCAGCAGCTGCTGCGCCTCGAGGATCCACGGCACGGCGACACCCGACGCCAGCAGCTGGGCCTTGGGGCCGTCGTGCTCACTCGCCTTGAGCAGGTACATGCCCTTGACGATGCCGTCGACGTCGATGCCCTCGGGCTCGGCCGGCTGGACGATCGGCTCGTTGTAGACCGTCAGGTAGTACATGACGTTCGGGTCGGCGTGCTTCGGCGAGCCGTCCTCGTTCGTGCCGTACATCCGGTCGAGGCCGGCCTGCACGATGTGCCCGATCTCGTAGCCGTACGCGGGGTCGTAGGACACGACCGCCGGGTTCGTCGTCGCCAGGAGCAGCGAGTGCCCGTCGGCGTGCTGCAGGCCCTCACCCGTCAGGGTGGTGCGACCCGCGGTGGCGCCGATCATGAACCCACGGGTCATCTGGTCGCCGGCGGCCCAGATCGCGTCGCCGGTGCGCTGGAACCCGAACATCGAGTAGAAGACGTAGACCGGGATGAGCGGTTCGCCCTGCGTCGAGTACGAGGTGCCGACCGCGGTGAACGCGGCCATGGCGCCGGCTTCGTTGATGCCGACGTGGATGATCTGGCCCTGCGGGCTCTCCTTGTAGGCCAACAGGAGCTCACGGTCCACCGACGTGTAGTGCTGCCCGTTCGGGTTGTAGATCTTCGCCGTCGGGAAGTACGCGTCCATGCCGAAGGTGCGCGCTTCGTCCGGGATGATCGGCACCACGCGGTTGCCGAAGTCCGGGGAGCGGAGCAGGTCCTTGAGCAGTCGGGCGAACGCCATGGTGGTGGCGATCTCCTGCTTGCCGGAGCCCTTCTTGACGACCTGGTACTTGGCGTCGTCCGGCAGGGTGATCGACGTGTACTTGGTCCGGCGTTCCGGCACGTAGCCGCCGAGGGCCCGACGGCGCTCGTGCATGTACTGGATCGCCTCGTCGTCGTGACCGGGGTGGTAGTACGGCGGCGTGTAGGGGTTCTCCTCGAGCTGCGCGTCGGAGATCGGGATGCGCATCTCGTCGCGGAACTGCTTGAGGTTGTCGAGCGTGAGCTTCTTCATCTGGTGGGTCGCGTTGCGTCCCTCAAAGCTCGGGCCCAGGCCGTAGCCCTTGACGGTCTTGGCGAGGATGACGGTCGGCTGGCCCTTGTGCTCGGTCGCCGCCTTGAACGCCGCGTAGACCTTGCGGTAGTCGTGGCCACCGCGCTTGAGGTTCCAGATCTGGTCGTCGGTGTAGTCCTTGACCAGCTCGAGCGCCTTCGGGTCGCGCCCGAAGAAGTTCTCGCGGACGTAGGCGCCGTTCTCGGCCTTGTACGTCTGGTAGTCGCCGTCCGGTGTCTGGTTCATCAGGTTGAGGAGCGCGCCCTCGGTGTCGCGGGCGAGCAGGTCGTCCCATTCGCGGCCCCAGACGACCTTGATGACGTTCCAGCCCGCACCGCGGAAGAACGCCTCGAGTTCCTGGATGATCTTGCCGTTGCCGCGCACCGGTCCGTCGAGTCGCTGCAGGTTGCAGTTGATGACGAAGTTCAGGTTGTCGAGGCCGTCGTTGGCCGCGACCTGCAGCTGGCCGCGGGACTCGACCTCGTCCATCTCGCCGTCACCCAGGAACGCCCAGATCTGCTGGTCCATGGCGTCCTTGATGCCGCGGTTGGACAGGTACTTGGCCTGCTGCGCCTGGTAGATCGCGTTGATCGGGCCGATGCCCATCGACACGGTCGGGAACTGCCAGAAGTGGGGCATGAGCCGCGGGTGCGGGTACGACGACAGGCCGCCGCCGGCGTGCGACTGCTCTTGACGGAAGCCGTCGAGCTGGTCTTCGCCGAGGCGCCCTTCCATGTAGGCGCGGGCGTACATGCCGGGGGAGGCGTGGCCCTGGAAGAAGACCTGGTCGCCGCCGGACGGGTGGTCCTGCGCGCGGAAGAAGTGGTTGTACCCGACCTCGTACATGGCGGCGCTCGACGCGTACGTCGAGATGTGGCCACCGACCGCGATGCCGGGGCGCTGCGCGCGGTGCACCGTGATGGCCGCGTTCCAGCGGATCCACCGGCGGTAGCGGCGCTCGAGCTCTTCGTCCCCGGGGAACTCGGGCTCGTTCTCCGGCGCGATCGTGTTGACGTAGTCCGTCGTCGGGACCATCGGCACGCCGAGGTGCAGCTCGTTCGAGCGCTTCAGCAGGCTCTGCATGATCTCGCGGGCCCGCTGGTGGCCGTGCGTCGCGACGAGTCCGTCGAGCGATTCACGCCACTCTGCGGTCTCTTCCGGGTCCTGGTCGGTCCCTGCGATGCTGCGCGGGTCCTGGTCGTTCACCGTCACCCTTGACCTCGTTCGTTCTCGTGGTGGTGGACATGTGTGGTCCACCGATCGATCGGGTCGCGACCGGCGGTGGGGCCGCCGTCCACTCTAGGCCCCACCACCGACCAGTCACCTGATGAGACGCATCCCGAGCACCGCTTGCATTCGCGTGTCGTCGGCGTACGATTGCCGATCGTGCCCACGCGAACCTGCGGGGGCGTGGATCGACGGGCACACCCGCAGCCCGAGGAAGCAGTACGCACCGATGGCACTGGAGATCGGCTCACTCGCGCCGGACTTCGAGCTCCCGAACCAGTTCGGCGAGCACGTCCGCCTCAGCGACTTCCGCGGTACCCGCCCGGTCGCCCTCGTCTTCTTCCCGCTGGCGTTCTCGTCGACGTGCACGACCGAGCTCTGCGACCTGCGCGACAACATCGCGATGTTCCAGGACAACCGCATCGAGCTCATCGGCATCTCGGTCGACTCCAAGGCCACGCTCCGCTCGTTCGCCGACCAGAACGGCTACGACTTCGAGTTGCTGGCGGACTTCTGGCCGCACGGCGCCGTCGCCAAGGAGTACGGCGTGTTCCTCGAGCACAAGGGCTTCGCGAACCGCGCCACGTTCGTCATCGACGTCACCGGCCGGGTCCGCGCGTCGATCATCTCCGAGCCCGGAGTGGCCCGGGACGTGACCGAGTACCGCGCAGCGCTCGACCGGCTGGCCGCCTGCACCGCTCCCGTCGCCGCCGCCTAGCCACCGCTGACGCGGTCGGTTCCGAACCCTGTGCAGGGTGCGGTCCGCACCGGACAGGAGGCACGGTGCACAGCGTCGACGACCGGCAGCGCCGCGACGTGGTCGCCGCCACCGCGTACGCACCGTTCCCGCTGACGTCCGACCCCGGCGCGTGGTCGCTGACGCGGTCGGTCGTGGCGACCTCGTCCGGCCCGGTGGTCGTGCACGCGCGCCCCGGTGACCGCCCGGTCCTGCTGCTGCACGGCGTCGCGGGGTCGTGGACCACGTGGACGCCCCTGCTGCGGGCAGCGCACGGGTTCGGCGACCGCGGGCTGGTGCTGGTCGACCTGCCCGGGTGGGGTTCGTCCCCGGCGCCCGCGATCCCACTCGACGTCGACGACGCCGCCCGGGTGCTGACCGAGGTCCTCGACGCGCTGGGCGTGACGACCGTCGACGTCGTCGGCCACTCGATGGGCGCGTTCATCGCCCTGCACCTGGGGGTCGTGGCCCCGGAGCGGGTCAGGTCGATCGGGATCGTCTCGGGGACGACACTCGCAGCTGTCCATGCCGCCCGTCATCCACTCCGCGGGCTCCTGTCCCTGCCGGCCTTCGCCCTGCTGCGTGCCGGTCTCGCGGTGACCCGCGGCGCGGCGGTGTCGATGCTGCGTGGACTGGCGCGCGTCGGGCTGCTGCGACTGCTCGCCGCGCCGGTCTTCACGCACGTGCGGGCGCTGGACCGGAGCGTGCTCGACGCCTTCGTCGACGAGTTCCGCCCCCTCGGGTTCCTCGGCGCGGCATCGGCAGCCGCCTGCTACGACACGGACCGCTGGCGCACGATCCGCTGCCCGGTGACCGCCGTGGCCGGGCGCGACGACGTGTTCGCCCGCGTCGACGACCTCGCGGCGCTGACCCGGGTGCTGCCGCACGTCCGGACCGTGCTGCTGGACGACTGCGGGCACTTCGCGCACGTCGAGCACCCGCAGGCGGTCGTCGACGCCCTCACCGGACCCGGAGGGGTCAGTGGTACTGCGGCGGCCAGTCGAACGCCGCAGGTCGGTGCGGCGCCTGCCCGAACGTCGTGACGACGATGTCGACCTGCTCGAGGTCGCGCAGCGGGATCGACCGCGGGTTGGCGTAGAACCGGTCGCCGTCGACCCAGATCGTCACGTCCCCGTGCAGTCCACCGACGTGGTCCGGGCCCAGGGACACGCCCCACTCGTCGAAGAACTGCCCGAGTGTGAACTGCCGTCGCTCGGGGGACTCGACGTGGATGATGCCCGACGTGTCGTGCGTGTGGATCTCGGCGGCGAACTTCAAGGACTCCGAGTGCCCGATGTTGCCCGGCACCACGACGGGGTCGTCACCGTCGGTGATCGTCAGGTGCGTGTGGATGTGCTCCGCGAGCCGCTGCCCCCAGACGTCGTGCAGGCCGGCGGCCTCGGCGCGAGCAGCCAGGTCGGTCGGACGCGGCCACGGCGGAGCGCCCTGCGGTGCCGAGCACCCCGTCAGCAGCACCACGAGCGCCGCCGCCATCACCGTCACCGTCGCTCGTCGCACCCCTCGTGCCTACACGCTCAGGCGCGCACCGGGAACGTCGCCGCGACCCGTGCGCGGACTTCGGACACCACGGCCCGCCGCATGCCGGGTGAGAACAGGGCGTGGTCGCCACCGGGGACGTGCACCATCGTGACCGAACCCGCCCGGCCACCGGGCGCGTAGCGCTGCAGCGCGGCGGGACCGCCGAGCCGGGCGAACAGCGCCGCGTCCTCGTCGGCGGCGATCAGCACGACGTCGGTGCCGTTGGTCACGAGCGGTCGGACGTGCTCGAGCACCCCGCCGACCCGGTCACGACGGGCGATGCGTTCGCGGACCGCCTTCGGCACGACGACGTTGTACCGGTCGCGCACCCACTGCCGCGCGGGCGAGGGGGAGTCCACCGCGCGGACCGCGTCACTGTGACTGCCCGGCTGCGCGGGACGTCGCCGGTAGTCGTTCGGGCTGATCTCGACCACGAGCCGCGGGGATTCGGTGGCAGACCGGCCGGCCACCCAGGCGCCGGAGCACATCCCGACCAGGGCGAGTCGGTCGTGCGGGGCATCGAGCGCCGCGACGACGGCGGACTGGTCGTCCACCCACTCCTGCGCGAACAGGAAGTCGCGTTCGTCGGCCGCCACCGGGCTGCTCTCGCCCGTCCCACGGCGGTCCACCCGCACGACACGGGCTCCGTCGCGCGCCAGTGCGCGTGCGAGGGCGACCTGGTAGTCCGCGGCACCGACACGGTGTTCGGCGCCGCCGTTGTGCAGGACGACGACGGGGGCGTCCTCGCCGACGCCGGCCGGCACGGTCTCCACCGCGAAGAGCTGGTCGGGTCCCAGCCGCACGACGTGTTCGGACACGCCGCCGTCCAGGTCGAGGACGGCTGCGACGTCGGGCGTGGACGTCGGCACCGCGGTGTCCGGTACGAGCTCGTCGACCCAGGCGACCACCGTGTCGACGGCTGCCGCGGGGATGCGGGCGTGGATGCTCGTGGCGTCGAGCAGTTCGGCGCTGCCGGGGACCTGGACCACCGGGACGTCGCCCAGGCCCTTCGGCGCACGGGCACCGGGGCGCACGAGCACGAGGGTGCGGTCGGCACGCGGGCCGTGGCGCAGCGCAGCGACGGCAGCGACCTGGTCGGTGTCGAGGTCGATGCCGATCAGGGTCTCGACCCCGTCGACCGTGCGGTCGGGGCCGATCGTCATGGTCGCGAGCGCCCGCTGACGGCGGAGCCAGGCGCGGCCGGACTCAGGCGCGTCCCAGAGCACCAGGGCGTCGTCGTCCGTGGCCGCAGCCGACGCGACGAGCGCCGCCGAGGCCAGCCCGACGAAGACGACCTGCGCGATGCCGGTCGTGCGGAGCACGGCCGCCGCGTGCTGTGCGGACCGCACCAGCGCGTCGGGGTCGGTGTCGGTGTCGGAGTCCCCACGTCCGGACGGGTCGTAGCGCACCGAGGCGATGCCACGGGCCTCCAGACGGTCTGCCAGCAGGCGCAGCGTGCGGTACGCGATCACGCCCTCCTGGCCGAGCGGGGTGCACAGGACGACGCCGGCGCGGGCTGACGGCGGCGTCTGCACCGCGACACGGACGGCCGGGGAACCCGACCACCCGTGCGTCGTGGTCACAGGTCCAGCGCGCGGCGGGCGTCGGCCGGCCACGATGCCGGGTCGGTGCCGTGCGCGGCGAAGAGGGCGATCGTGACGCGTTCCAGACCCCAGGCGACGCAGGCGCTGTGGGCGACCTGGGCGTCGGCGGTCCGGATGTCGAACGAGGTGCCGAAGTGGTCCTCGTGCAGGTTCGCCGAGCCGATCGCAGTCGGTTCGCCGGCGTCGCCGTAGACCGGGGTCACGAACTCGTACTTGAGCGACTGCTCGACCTGGTTGCGGGCGAGCATCGTGCCGACGCGGCCGAAGAACGGGTCGTTCGCGGCGACCACGTCGATCTCGAGGCCGAAGGACGTCAGCAGGTCACGGATCACGGGGATCCGGTCGTCGCGGTGTGTGCGGGCCGACGCCGGCGTCCCCACGTGCACGAACTCGTGCATGTGGAACGCCTGCAGGCGCATCGGGTCGAGCGACGGTTCGCGGCGGAACGAGTCGCCGAGGACGTCGAACGTGCGCCCCTGCTGCGGGATCGTGCCGGTCAGCGTGCCGTACAGCGGGTGGCAGACGGCGGGCGTCAGCATCAGGTCAACGGGGTCGAGGAAGTCCTCCCACCGGTCGCCGCGCTCGCGGGCGGCCAGCAGCGCACGGTGCTTGCGGTCGTCGCCGGTGAACCCGGAGATCGACGCGGCCAGGTCGGGGAACGACGCGATGTAGTCGGTGCGCTCGAACGCGGCGAGCGGCTCGACGGGCGGGAAGCGGACGACCTCGAGGTCGAGGTCCGCCATCGCGCGGACCCCGGCGGCGTCGATGCCCGCGTACACCCGCTCGAACACGGCGCTGCGCCCGTACAGCCCGGGGGAGCCGAGGTCGAAGAGCACCCGGTCGGCGAGCAGCCGCCCGCGCAGGTCCGCACGGGCGGCGTCGAGCGGGGTGCTCGTCGACCCGGTGCGGGTGGTGGGTTCGGTGATGGTCACAGGATCACTCCGGTCATGAGCGCCAGTCCGGCGTCGTTCTGCAGGAGACGGTCGTTGCTCACCATGACGGCGGCACCGTGGGCGTCTCGGAGGTGTCGGGAGATGCTCATCGGGCCGGACGCGGCGTACCCGGCGATCCCCACGATGCGCAGCGCCTTGGTGACGAGGTCGGTCACCCGTTCCGAGGCGCCGATCTTCAGCGCGTTCGCGGCGAGGGCGTACGCGCTCGACTCCAGCGCCTGCGGGTCGTCGGCGACGCCGTCGAAGCGCTCCGCGGCGTGGCGCACGGTGTCGGCGAGGGACTGCAGGTCGACCAGCAGCTCGGCCAGGCGCAGGGCGCTCGGCGGCGTGGTGCCGACCGACGCGCGGGCCTGCTTGCGGACCGCGGCCCGGGCACGCTCGGCTGCGGACGCGGCGATGCCGAGCCACACCGACGCCCACAGCACGTGGGAGACGGGGAGCACGGTCTGCGCGGAGATCGCGGCGTAGTCGTCGCGGAACACGGCGTCCGAGGTGGTCTCGGCGTCGAGCACCCACCCGTTGCTGCACGTGCCGCGCAGGCCCATGGTGTCCCACGTCGACGTCTGGGTCAGGACGGTGTCCTTCGTCCAGCACCCCACCAGGCGTTGGTCGGAACCCGCGGCGTCGGGGCCACGGCGTGCGGTGACCAGGACGACGTCGGCCTCGGTGGCGTAGGAGATCACCGGCGCGTCCTTGCGCAGGCGGATCTTCTGGACCAGGTCGTCGCGGTGCGTGCCGAGCTCGTGTGCGTCGGTCGACGTGACCGCCTCGATGGCGCAGGTGGAACGACGTGCGTCACCGCCGACGCCCTTCTCGGTCGTCGACGAGGCCACCAGGGCACCGTCGCGGACTGCTGCGACCATCGCGAGCACGCCGGCGCCGTCGCCACCGTGTCGCCAGAGCGCCATGACCTGGCCCTGGTGCATCGCGAACACCATGCCGGTCGCGGCGCAGGCACGCCCGAGCTCGGTCGCGATCGTCGACAGCTCCGTCACGGTCGCGCCCTCGCCACCCAGGTCGGTCGGCACGGCTGCGGCGAGCAGGCCGTACTCGCGCATCGCGGCGATGGCCTCGCGCGGGGGTCGGGCGTCGCGGTCGACCTCGTCCGCGTGCTGCGCGGCGATCGCGGCGACCGCCGCGGTGCGCTCGGCGAACCGGTCGGCGGTGACCGTCACGGGCGCCAGCACCGCGCCGTCCGCCTGCGTGATGGTCACGAGGTCGCCAGCGCGGCAGCGGCGACGATGGCGTCCACCGAGGCGAAGGTCGCGCGGTTCAGCACGCTGTCCGGGAACTCCGCGTCGAGGTCGTTCTCGACCGCGAGCATGACGTTCACCGTGGCGTGCGAGGTGAGCCCGAGCGTGTACAGGTCGGCGGTCGGTGCGACCTCCGCGGCGTCGACGGTCAGGCGTCCGTGGTCGGCGAGGGCCTGGCGGACGGCCCGTTCGACAGACGGGTCAGTGACGGCATCCGAGGTCGTTGCGGTGTTCTGGTCCTGGTGCATGGCAGCAACGATAGGGAGCGGGGTGCCTCGGGAAACCGCCGTGCGGGTGCGGGAACCCGCACTGTCGGGACGCGTCCCTGAGCGGGACCACAGGCTCGCCGGGGCCTCGGCGGATCAGCGTTGCGAGAGGGCAACGGCCGTCGCGAGCGCCAGCCCCCGTTCGTGGGACAACGAGACGTCGATGGACGAGATGCCCACCGATCCGGCCAGGTCGGCGGCTGCGCCGGAGAGCTCGACGACGGGCGCACCGTGCTCGTCGAGGACGATCGCGACGTCCTGCAACGGCACCGCGTCGGACGGCGACGGACGCAGGAGCTTGACCACCGCCTCCTTGCCGGCGAACCGCGCCGCCAGGCGCTCCGGGTCGTCCCCCGTGTCGGCACGCTCCCGCGGCGTGAACACGCGGGACAGGTAGCGCTCGCCGTGGGCGGTGATGCCCGCGCGGACGTCGTCCGCCGAGGCCAGGTCGCAGCCGGTGCGGATCTGGGTCATGGCGTCAGCGTACGGCGGCACCGTCCGGCAGTGCTGCGTCGTCCCACCACCGCAGCACGCGGGTGCCCATGAGCGTGAGCCACTTCGAGGGCTGACCGGGTGGCACGTCGGCCTCGAACCACTGCCGGCCGGGTGGTCGCTCGCCCTGGGTCCAGGTGCCGTCCGGGTTCCGGGCACCCCGGACCAGCTCGACCGCGTCGGCGGCACGCGGGTCCGGTGGTGTGCCGTCCTGCAACCAGGCGGCTCGCAGGTGATCGGTCGCGCGCAGCGCCGTGAAGACCCATCGTGACGGGTACGCGAAGCGGCGCACCCACGGCCCGACGAGCTCGCCGTCGGACTTCCGGTACAGCAGTCGGCGCTCGAGCAGGTACTCGGCCCCACGGTGTCGCGCCGCGCGGAGTTCCGCGGCACGGGGGTGCGTGCCGCCGGTCAGTTGCTCGTGCTGCAGCAGCCCGTCGAGCACGTTGAGGGTGGAGTGGAACGACGACACCGTCGACCCGTCGACCCACTCGCAGTTCCACCCGCCGTCGGTGAGCTGGTGCTCGAGCACCCAGTCGGCGACGCCGTCCACGTCCGCGCCGAGCCAGGCGCCGTTGGCCAGGGTGAAGGCGTTGATGCAGCAGTCCACCTCGCCGCCCCAGTACGGCAGGTCGTCGTACTCCCATCGGCTGTTCGCGTCGAGGCGCGCCGCGGTGTCCCCGAGCACGGCGGCGTCGAGCCCCCAGTCGCGCAGCGTGTTGAGCGACCAGGTCGTCGCCGTGTACGGCTGGCCCGCCGTACCCTCGGGTTCGGGGTCGGCGGGGAAGTACGCGCCGCCGGCCCACTGGCCGTCCGGGTCCTGGTGGGCCAGCAGCGCTGCGCCGAAGCCCTCGGTCGCGACTCGCGCCCGGGTGGCCTGCCACGTCGTGGCCGGGGCGCCCAGCAGGTCCCGCTCGACCTGCCAGCGCAGGGCCGGATCCGAGTCGAGCAGCCATGCGACCACCGTGTCGTCCGTCATGGCGCGCCAGACTACCCGCGGCGGGCCCACGGCGGAACCGCGCCGCCGCCGACCCGTTGCGGACACCGGCCCGTCGGCGGCGCCGACCGCGCCGTATCCTTGCTCCCGGCTCGCCGTCACCGCGACGGAGCCCGAGCCCGGGCACCACACCGCCTGAGCGCGACCTGGTGCCCACGGAAGGAACCGCAATGAGCATGGAAGGCGTGGCCTGGAGCTCGCTCTACAAGATCTCCACCGCCCGGGACGGCAAGCACGGCATCTCCCGCGAGTCCGTTCGGCGGATCATGACGTTCGCGGTGCCCTACCGGGCCAAGCTGGTGGTCTTCATCGTCCTGTCGGTCGTGGGCGCGTTCCTGGCGGTCGCGACGCCGGTGCTCGCCGGCCAGGTGGTCGACGTCATCGCGGCCCGGGGCGCGGTCGGCACGATCGTCTGGCTGGCGGTCGTCATCGCCCTGGTCGCCGTCGCCGACGCCGCCACGTCACTGGTGACCCGCTGGTACTCGGCACGGATCGGTGAGGGCGTCATCCTCGACCTGCGCACCGCCGTGTTCAACCACGTGCAGAAGATGCCGATCGCGTTCTTCACCCGCACCCGCACCGGTGCGCTCGTCAGCCGGCTCAACAACGACGTGATCGGCGCGCAGCAGGCCTTCAGCGGCACGCTGTCCGGCGTGGTCACGAACATCGTGGCGTTGGTCCTCACCCTGGTCGTCATGCTCAGCACCTCGTGGCTCGTGACGGTGCTCGCGGTGGTCATGCTCCCCGTCTTCCTGATCCCCGCACGCCGGATGGGCAGCCGTCTCGCTGCACTGCGCCGTGAGGCCGCCGACCACAACTCGGCGATGAGCACGCAGATGACCGAGCGGTTCTCGGCACCCGGCGCCACCCTGGTCAAGCTGTTCGGCCGTCCCGACGAGGAGGCCGAGGAGTTCCGTGTCCGCGCCGCCCGCGTCCGGGACATCGGGGTCCGGAGCGCACTGCTGCAGTTCGTCTTCGTCACCGCGCTCACCCTGGTCTCCGCGCTCGCACTCGCGCTGGTCTACGGGGTCGGCGGGTCGCTCGCGCTCGGTGGCGGGCTGAACACCGGCGACGTGGTCACCCTGGCGCTGCTGCTCACCCGTCTGTACGCGCCGCTGACCAGCCTGGCGAACGCTCGGGTCGAGATCATGAGCGCCGTCGTGAGCTTCGAGCGGGTCTTCGAGGTGCTCGACCTGAAGCCGCTGATCCAGGAGAAGCCGGTTGCGGGCACCGTGCCCGACGGCCCGGTCGCGGTCGAGTTCGACGACGTCCGCTTCGCCTACCCGTCAGCGGACAAGGTGTCCCTGGCGTCGCTCGAGGAGGTCTCCACGCTCGACACCCGCGGGGGCGACGAGGTGCTGCACGGGGTGTCGTTCCGGATCGAGCCCGGGCAGACCGTCGCCCTGGTCGGGACGTCCGGCGCGGGCAAGTCCACCGTCGCCCAACTGCTGTCGCGCCTGTACGACGTGGACAGCGGTGCCGTGCGTCTGGGCGGCACGGACGTCCGTGACGTCACCTTCGCCTCGATGCGGCACACGCTGGGCATGGTGACGCAGGACGGCCACCTGTTCCACGAGACGATCCTGTCGAACCTGCGCCTGGCCCGGCCCGAGGCGTCGATCGACGAGGTCTGGGACGCCGTGCGGCGGGCCCGGCTCGAGCCGCTCATCCGCTCGCTGCCGGACCAGCTCGACACGATGGTGGGGGAGCGCGGCTACCGGCTGTCCGGCGGGGAGCGCCAGCGGATGACGATCGCCCGGCTGCTGCTCGCGCAGCCGCGCGTGGTCATCCTCGACGAGGCGACCGCCGCGCTGGACTCGACGTCCGAGGCGGCGGTGCAAGCGGCACTCAGCGAGGCGCTCGAGGGCCGGACCGCGATGGTCATCGCGCACCGCCTGTCGACCATCCGCAGCGCCGACATGATCCTGGTCGTCGAGGACGGCTCGATCGTCGAGCGCGGGACGCACGAGGAACTGCTGGCCGCGGGCGGCCGGTACGAGGAGCTGCACCGCACCCAGTTCGCGGTGCAGAAGGCCGCAGCCGACGACGCGGCGCTCAGCGGCATCTGACGGTCCCGACCCCGGGAGGACTGGAGGCGCGGTGCCGGCTGGCACCGCGCCTCCAGTCCGTCATGGGGCTGAGACATGGCACAGCTTGGTGGTTTCGCTAGACGATCGTCTGGGCTGCGACCTACGGTGCTTCCGACGGATCTCCACAGGTGATCGGCCCCCCGGCCGTCACGCACGAACGAAGGACCTCCATGCGCACCCTCACCAGCACCACGTTGTCGGCCTGTGCCGTCGGCGTCGCCCTCGTCGTCGGTTCCGCCGTGCCCGCCCACGCGTCGACTCCGACACCGCACACGGTCACACGCGCGTCCTCCGTGACCGCCACGGCGTCGACCGCGCCGGAGTTCACCGTCAGGACCTACGGCGGGACCGACAAGGGATCGTTCGCCGGACTGCGGTTCGCCGGCACCGCGAAGCCCGGCGCGCTCGTGATCGTCTACTACGACGCTCCGGGACGCGCACACGGCCCGCTCACGCTGCACATCGCGCAGGTGCGGGACGGTGACCCGGACGTCAGCGCGCACGGGAACTTCTCCTTCACCGCCGACTTCCCCGACCTGCCCCGCGGGACGACGACCCTGCGGTGGCACGCGCGCCTGGTGGATCCCGACACGCTCTCGGTGATCGCCCGCATCAACGGCGAGCGTGCCCTGTGACCGCGACCACGAGGTCGATGACGGCCGGAGTGCTGCTGTTCGTCGGTCTCGGTGTGACCGGGTGCGCGACGCAGCAGGCGACGCCGTCCCCGTCGCCCGCTCCGACCGGAGCGGCCGCCAAGTCCGCTGCCACCCCGAAGGTCGACGTCACGACCGGATCGACCTCGCTCGGCACGGTCGTCGTCGACGGCGCGGGCATGACGGCGTACTACTTCGACGCCGACACTAAGGGGTCCGGCACGAGCGCCTGCACGGACGCCTGCGCCACCGCGTGGCCGGCGATCGAGTCGTCGTCCAGCACGCCGAGCGTGTCGGGTGTCACCGGCACGGTCGGCACGATCACCGGCGTGGACGGCAAGCCCCAGGTCACGATCGACGGTCGCCCGATCTACACCTTCGTGGGTGACCACCGGCCCGGCGACGTGACCGGTCAGGGCGACAAGGGCGTCTGGTACGTGGTCGACCCCGACGGGTCCGAGCACAAGTGACGTGACGGACGGGAGGCGCGGTGTCAGCTGGAACCGCGCCTCCTGTCCGGTGCTCTGGCGGCGTCAAGAGCGGTCCGCAGCGCGCGGCCGTGTCAGTGCCCCCGTCAGTGCCCGGTCAGAACGGCAGGAACATCCCGGCCGTCGAACCGCCGGCACCGCCCGGGACGACCGGGACGAGGTGCGTGCTCTCGATCACCCAGCCGTCGCGGATGCTGGCACTCGCGGTGTGGGATCCCGTTTCCGTTTCGCGGAGCTTCTGGAGCTGTCGTGCCACGTGACCATGCACCTCGTCGAGCGTGACCGCTCTGGATGCGACTCCGGTCGGTGGTGGGTCGTCGACGACCCTGCCGTGGAGGCCTCGGAGCGCCGTTCGGGGCTCGGAGCGCCCGATGAGGACCCAGGCGCCTCGTGGGGGGCCTGGATCCGGTGCGGTGCTCACACCAGCATCCTCGCGCCCCGGGGTCCTCGCCGCCACCCGGGATGGCATCCGACGGATCCCCCACGAGTGCGACCGGCGTGGGGTCTCCGAACCTGGTGGTGCTCTCATTGCGCTGCAAGACGGGCCGTCCGTACCGTGTCCCGAGCGCGCAGACACCGCTGGCACAGCTCGCTGTCCCGCTCTGTCGCGATCCCGTAGGCGCGAGCCTCTTCCGCAGCCGATGGCTTCGCGATCTTTGGGATAATCACGGTGTTCCCGTTGAGCGAGATACGCTTCGGCAGTGATCGATATCTTGCTTGCAGCGGGCAAACCGGCAACCCCCCGATATGTACGCCTGGTGGCGTGATATTGGACTTCCTGCTCTCGTTGGTGTTGGCTCCGTTGCAGTTGCAGTAGCGGCCGTGATCGTCGCCTTCCGTTCCAATCGATTCGCAGAGGCAGCATCCCGAGCTGCAATTCGGTCCAATGCCATCGCGAAACCGTTGCGGATGCAGATGCGGCTCGTGTTGCCTCCGAGCGGGACCTCCGTGAGGTGGAGGATCGTCGCACGTTCGCCCTGGCGGTCCGCGAGTTCATCGAGGCTGCTTGGCACACCGACCCGGGGTGCCCCGTCTCCATCGGTCGCGGTCCAGCAGACATCGCGCGCAGCCGAATGGTGGCCGAGCTCATCAGTCGTATCGATCCGAACGATGCGAACAAGGCGGCGCTCGTCGTTCAAGATGTCCAGGCAGCGATGAATGTAGATGAGGACGAGCTGCCGCGAACCCGCGAAGCGCTGCTCTCGCAGGGCGCTACGCACGCATTCTCGCTTATAGCCGGATGGGTGCGTGTTGGTTCCGCATACGAAGATCTTCGGGGGCCGCTGATCAAGCGACTCAACGAGGCAGAGTCGGAGCTGACTGCTCTCATAGGTCGACTGCGCGAACACGAGCGAGGCGGGCACCTCAACGACAGTTAGTCGGCGCCGTGCCGTCGCGTTCATGCTGTGCCGTCCAGGAGAAGCACGAGGTCGGCGAGCGTCATCGTCACGAACTGTTCGCCCGGGTCGCCGACGCCGCAACGCTTATGGACGACGAGACCGATCCGGGCGTTGTCGTTGCCGCGCTCGCGCTCGGCCTCGGCGAGCCAGGACCCCAGGCTCATCGACTGGTGGTTCTTACACTCGAGGACAACGCGCTCACCGCGAGGGGTGCGGACGCCTCCGATGTCGCCGCGGTCGTCGCGGCCGTTCTTCGGACGGGTGTCGATGCGGTCGTCGAGCTCGTCGCGGAGGTAATTCGCGACGCTGCGCTCGAACATCTGCCCGGCCTTCCGAGCGCTGCTGTTCGAGCGGCGGGGCCGCGACGTGGGAGTCTGGGGTTCCATGCTGGTGTCTCTCGCAAGGGGATCGAGTGTGGGTGGGGCGGTGGCCGTTGCAGTCGGCCACCGCCCCGGCTGAGTTACGGGCGGCCCGAGAAGATTGGGACGCTCGCGGGGATGCCGTCGTGCACCTGGGTCGACTCGCCGTCCTTCGTGACGGTCTTCCCGTCGCGGATCTCGGTGACGATGTCGGCGAACGCGGCGTCGAGGATCTCCTGCGGGCGCTGCAGCACGATGCCGAGACCGAGCTGCGACCCACGGAGCCGGTAGCGGAACCGCGCGACGACGAGGTAGACCGGGCCGCCGATGTACGGGCGGAGGAGCAGCTCGAGCTCCGTCGGGATCTCGATGTGGCCCTTCTGCCCGGCCCGCGCGGTGACGGTCTCCTTGTAGTTGAGGCGCACCTGCCCGGAGTCGAGCCGCTCGTCGCCCTCGAAGTCGACGGACGTCTTCGCCTGGAACGACTGCGCCAGCTCGATGAGGACCGCGGTGTCCGGCGTGCGGACGTCGAGGGCCTGCTGCTCGATGAACTCGGCGAAGTCGGTCTGCTCGAGGAGCTTCCCGTCGGCCTTGCTCCATGCCTCCCAGGACTTCGTGTGCCGCAGCTCGAGGCGGGCGGTGTGCTTCTGCCACCCGCCCTGGCCGGCGTCTTGCGAGTCGAGCACGGCGACGACGGCCGACGAGGGGGTGTCGGCGTAGACCTCGGAGTGCCCGTCGATGGCGTGCTTCGTGACGTACCGGACGAACGACTCAGCATCGCCGACGGTGCGAGCCGCCGCGATGTGACGAGGGCTGTCAGCCCAGGGGTCGCTGTCGACGATCCGGGAGGAGCCATCAGAGCCCGGCAGGGCGAGCACTTCGCCGACGTCGACAGCATGCGGCTCGGCGGCCTGGCGGGCGAGGTCAGCGACGACGGCCGCTTCGGGGGTGTCGGTGTAGTCAGTCATGCTCAGTCGAGCTCCTTGATCTCCCCGGTGGCGGGGTCGTGGGCGGGTGCGTTGCGGATGTCGTCGTCGTCGAACAAGGGCATCGACGACGGGTCACGACGGGACAGGGTGTGGTCGCAGTCGGCGGTCCACACACTGATGCACACGGGTCCGGGCCCAGCACGCTGGCCAGGCGGACCTGGACGCCGATACCCAGGCGCTGCACGGGACAGATCGGGAATGGTGCGGGATCCGGAGTCGGTTCCGATTCCGGTTCCGCGGAGCTCGATGCTGAGCTACCGTCATGCCGTGACGAACAGCCGCCTGCAACCACTCCTCGAGCAGTACGACCTCGCGGTCCAGCGGCTGCTCGAGCGGCTCACCGGCCCGACCGTGGACTCCGGGGACGGCGACGCGGTCGAGGTGCCACCACTGACGGACGCGGAGCACCTCTGGGAACCGGTGGACGGGTGCTGGTCCGTCCGGAGCCGAGCCGACGGTCCGGGTCGCGGGGCGCTGAAGCTGTTGGGCGCAGGGGCGTGGGGCAGGGACGCGGCACCGAAGGCGCCGTCCCCGCCACCCATCACGACCATCGCCTGGCGTCTCGACCACCTGTCCGAGACCCTGCTGGGCCGTGCTGACCACCTCGGCGGCAGCCGGAGCTTCGCCCGCGCCGAGTACGAGTCTCGGGCCGACGCGGTCGGTGCCGTCGAGCAGTTCCGCCAGGCCGCTGCTGCGTGGCGGCTGGCGATGCTCGGCGTCGACGAGTCCGACTACGACCGGACGGGCCTGAGCAGCTACCCCTACGGCAGTGATGCCGACGAACTGTTCCTCGGCAACGTCTGGTGGCAGAACCAGGAGGTGCTGCACCACGGTGCCGAGATCGCGCTGCTGCGCGATCTGTACGCGCACCGCGCGTCGCTCACCTGAGCCTGGCCGCCGGCGTTCCACCCCATGACGGACGGGAGGCCCGGTGCCAGCTGGCACCGGGCCTCCCGTCCGTCATGGGGCTACCGAAGCTTGTGGGGCTCTCATTGCGCTGGGAGACACGCCGTCCGTACCGTGACCACGTCAGACGATCGTCTGGCGGAAGTGGAACTCGGAAGGATACTCCTCATGCGCCACGCTCCTCGTCTGCATCCGACCAGGGTGTTGTTGGTCACCGGCTGGATCCTCACGGCTGCGTCGCTCGCCCTCGGGGTGACCGGGCCGGTTGCCGCGGCTGTTGCCGACTCCGCTGGCAACGGCCCGTCGGTGGCATCTGCGCCGTCGTCCCGTGGCCTGCACTACGTGGCGCTCGGGGACTCGTACGCGGGCGGCTTCGGTGTCGCGCCGTACACCGCGGGCCCGGCGGTCGGCTGCTACCAGTCCACGACTGACTACCCGCACCAGGTGGCGGCATCGCTGGGGCTCGAACTCGACGACCGAGCCTGCGCCGGCGCCACGACGGACAACGTCACGCACGTGCCGCAGCCGACCGGTGCCGGGATCGCGCCCGCGCAGGTCGACGCGCTGTCGGCCAGCACCGACGTCGTCACGATCTCGATCGGTGGGAACGACCTCGGGTTCACCGACGTGATCACGAAGTGTCTCGCGTTGGGCGCGGACGGCCCGCTGCTGTCGGACATCGACGGCGTCAGCTACGACCACTGCAAGGACCACTACGCGCCGGTGGTCGACGGCGTCGAGCGGGACGGTCTCGCCGCGCGCATCCACGACACGGTCGCGCCTCGGCTCGCGCAGACGTTCCGGCTGATCGCCCAGCGTGCGCCGCGAGCGAAGGTGTTCGTGGTCGGGTACCCGATGATCGCGCCGAGCTCGGCGCAGTCGCCGAAGGGGTGTTTCTCGAGCATCATCGGTGACTCCGGGCTCGAGCCGCCCTTCCCACAGAATGCCTTCCCGTTCACGGCCGTCGACACCGCCTACTTCAACACGACCCAGGTCGAGCTCGACACAGCGATCCAGGCAGCCGCACGGGCCCGGGGGTTCACGTACGTCCCGACGCTTGCGGGCTCGGCGGCGCACACGGCCTGCGCTCCGGGTGGATCGGCCTGGATCGCCGGGCTGACCCTGACGGATCACGTGACGCCGGGGAGTAGCACGCCGGTCACCGGGACGACGTACGGGCTGAGGTTCGGGGCGCTGCACCCGAACGCTGCTGGTGTGGCGTACCTGCGCGACCAGACCGTCCAGGCGATCGTCCGGGCGCACTGCCACACGTGGCCGATCGGCGGAGTGAGGTCGGTGCCTCCGTCGTGACACACAACCGCTAACGGGCAACACCGGGGAACCGTCCCCGCCCGTTGGTGGCGTGGGCTACCGGGACGTGTCCCCGTCGATGACGGACGTGAGCAGCGCGTTGAGCCTCCGGCTGTCGTCGGGAGTCAGGCCGAACCCGCTGAGGTCGTTGGTGCGCAGGGCGATCGCGTACGCCTGGTCGAAGGCGGATCGCCCCGTGTCGGTGATGACGACGGGGTTCCGCCGACCGCGCGCGCGGGTGCCGAGCCGGCTGATCAGTGCGCGGCGCTCCATGCCGTCCAACACCTCGGCCATCGTCTGCGGCCGGACGAACACCGCCCGGGCGATCTCCGCGGTCGTGAGCGGTTCGTCGCCGCTGGCCAGCGTCGACAGGACACCGAACTGCACGAGCGACAGGTCCTGCTCGGCCAAGGACGACGTGATCTGTGCGCCGATGAGCCGTGCGACCTTGACGGCGTTCCACCCCAGGATCGCGTCCAGACCGTGCTGGTGACCGTCACTCATGCTGCGCCTCCCGTTCGTCACAAACAGGTTCCTGTTACTTGGAGTAGGTTGCAGGTTCCTGTTACTTCATCGTACCCGGAGCGCTCGCGCTCGCGGGCCGGAACCGAGACGACGGACCACCTCATGACCCACACCGACCTCCCCGACAACCGTGGACGGTGGGGTGCCGACGACGAACTCGGCACGCTCAACCTGATCGACGACGCATCACGCGCACGCGCAGCCGCCGCAGTGCACACCGGCGAGTGGGTGTCGCTCGCGCTCGCCACCGAACCCGCGTCGATGCTCGGCGGGCCGTTCGCCGCACCCGCACCCCCGTCGCCCCCGGTGCAGCAGGCCCTGCTCCACACGGGCACACCGCCGATGGGGATGTCGGAGGTGCTCGTCGTGACGCCCCACCACCCCGGGCTGACGCACCTGGACGCGGTGGCGCACATGCCGGTGGACGGGCACGTGTACCCGAACCGACCGATCGGCGATGCCGTGACGGCGGGCGGGGTCCAGCACGGATCCACGTCGGCGTTCGCGGAGGGGATCGTCACCCGCGGGGTGTTCCTCGACCTGGCGCCGGAGGGCACGCTGCCGTCCTCGCACCCGATCACCGGTGCCGACCTCGACGCGGCAGCCGCACGGCAAGGCGTCACCGTCGAACCCGGGGACGCCCTCGTGGTCCGGAGCGGCTGGACGTTCTCGTGGGGCCACGGCGAGCCCGGCCCCGGGATGACCGTCGACGCGGTCACCTGGATGCACGACCACGGCGTCGCGCTCTACGCCGGTGACGTCAGCGACAGCTTCCCCCCGGTGGACCCGACCGTCCCGATGCCACTGCACATGGTGGGACTGGCGCGGCTGGGGATGCCCCTGGTCGACAGCGCCGCCGTCGACGGCCTCGCCGCGACGTGCGACCGGCTGCAGCGGTTCCACTTCCTGCTGAGCGTCGCGCCACCTCGCCTGCCGGGGCTGACGGGCGTCCCGGTCAACCCGATCGCGGTCTTCTAGGCGGGGTTCCTCGGGTCGGCGCGACCAGCGCCCTGGTCGACGTCCCCGCAGGCTGGACCCCGCGATGACGGGGTGGCAGGGTGCGCGCCCTGCACGGGATGATCGGCACATGCAGAACACCCGCCGTCAACTGACGACCGCCGCACTCGCCGTGGGCGCTGCACTCCTGCTCGGCGGCTGCACCGGCAGTGGCGGACACGACGACGGACTCCCGAAGGACTACGGGCACGACTGGCTCGACCAGATGTCGACACGGTTCAGTGGTGACAACGGTGGTGGCGGGGGACGCCTCGAGGTGGACGACGCGGACGCGAAGGAAGCGCGAGCAGCCATCGCGCTGCAGGACGAGCTCGCCGGCCCGTACGACGTGCTCGTCGTGTGCCGGTCCACGACGACCGTGCACGTCACGATCCGCGACTTCACCGCGAAGCACAGCGGGCACGGTGACTCCCTCGACCCCCGCTCGGAGATCGGTGCAGCCGACGTGCGCTGCGGCACCACCGTGCGCATCCCGATCGACGTTCCTGCTGGTCGCGACGGGATCATGCTCGACGCGAGCACCCGGGACACCTCCGGCCGGGCGTTGTTCGACACGTTCGTCGTGACGCGGGGATCCGAGCACTGACGCTGCTCGCGACCACCGCCGGACGGGAGGCCCGGTGGCAGCTGGCACCGGGCCTCCCGTCCGTCACGGTGGTGCGGACAGATCGTCAGTCGCGTGCGCGTCAGGCGTCCACCGGGTGGTCGTGCTGCACGTCCGCATCGTGTCGCGCTGATCTCCCCGCGACGGCGTCGGCCTTCGATCCCTCGACCGCTCGGAAGTCTGGCTCGTCGTCGTAGGACTTGAGCTTGGCGACGTGGAAGATGATGAGCGCGTAGACGGCCTTCGCGACGATGTCGGCGATGGAGTACCCCGCCTGCTTCGCGACCCAGGCGTCGGCCCCGGAGATGTTGAGCAGGGGCAGGAGGTAGGCGATCGGGTACACGCCCCAACTCAGCAGCAGCAGGAACCGCAGACGGCTGAGTGTGCCGCGCACCGCCACGGGCTGGGTCGCGAGCGACTTGCTGAGCTGCGAGAACAGGATGAACAGGATGTAGGCGAACGGGATCGTCGACAGGGCGCCGAACAGTCCGCGCAGCCCGTTGTCGCCGCTGATCTCGCCGGGGTACCCCAGCAGGATCATCAGTGCCGAGGCGGGGACGAGCCGCAGGAGCAGCCCGGCTTCGACCTTGCGGGCGAGGGCAAGGATGGCCACCAGCTCGACCAGCAGCAGCGGGACGGTCAGCAGCCAGTCGACGTACCGGTAGCCCTCGTTGAAGCCGGCACCGACGGCCTGCGTGTACGTGCCGGTGCCGCCGACGGACTTGGTGACGAACGCCTCCTTGAACGAGTCGAAGATGCGGAAGTAGTGGTAGGCGGCGATGCCGCAGACGACGATCGCCACCGTGATCGCCTGCCGGTAGCGGGGGAGTATCCGCGGAAGGGAGACCAGCAGGAACACGGCCGTGAACAGCTGCGCGGCGATGACCAGCGACAGGAAGTTGTAGACGGTGTCGAACTGGCCTTGGGTGAGTGCGTCGGGGATCACGATGTCCTCCTGATCCGGGCGGTCGGGGAGGGGTACCCCGGCTTCGACCCGTTTGGTACAGATGCTAAACTGTCAAGCTCGTGTACGAAAGGGTTTCCCGCGATCTTCCTCCCGGTATCGTCGGTGCATCACCGAAGTAGATGACGGAACGACCATGAACGACCGCAACGACGTCGAACGACACGTCCTCGACGGCTTCCCCGACAGCGCGCTGCGCTTCTTCCGGGCGCTCGAGGCCGAACGCGCTCGCGTGGCCGCGCGGCACGGCCTGTCCGAGTTCGATCTCCGTGCCCTCTTCCGCATCTCGGCAGTCGGTTCGATGACCCCGAAGCAGCTCGCCGTCGAGCTCGCGGTCACCAAGGCGGCCATCACCGGTCTCTCGACCAGGCTCGTCGACGCCGGGTTCGTCCGCCGGGCCGAACACCCCGCCGACCGCCGCAGCCTGCACCTCGAGCTGACGCGCGCGGGCCACGAGGCGATGCGCGTGGCGCACGACGACTTCCGCGTGATGCTGTCAGCCGCGGGCACCGCCATCGACGATGACGAGCTCGAGACCGCGCGCCGGGTCCTCGACGCCCTCGAACGACGCCTGGCCGAGCGCGCTCGTGCAGGTGGTGCGCCCGCGCACTGAGCCCAGGTCTGCCCGAGTCGGGCCTCCCGCTGCGTTCACCGCATGGCCGACGGGGCCACCGTGACTGCTCCACGCCGGGGACCCGGGGAACGTCGAGGTGACGGGAATCTAATTGCATCATGCAACTAGTTGCGCGGTCTCCCTGGAGGACCGTCCTCCCGGCCTCGGTAGTCGTCACGACTGCCGACGACGATCTGGACGGGCCCCTCGCCGTCGACGAGCGTGACGCGGTCGCGACCGCGCTGCCCGAGCGGCGCGCGGAGTTCGTGACGGGACGGGTGCTCGGACGTCAGGCCCTGGCGGTCATGGGCTTCCGACGGGCTTCGATCCCGGTCGCACGGAGCGGAGCGCCGGTCTGGCCGGCTGGAGTCGTCGGCAGCATCACGCACTGCGCCGGACTCCGCGCGTGTGCGGTGGGACGACGTGCGGACCATGCCGGGATCGGCATCGATGCAACTCCTGCCCGGCCCCTGCCGGACGGGGTGCTCGCGCGTGTGGCGGACCTGGGGAACGCGCCCGTCGTCGCAGGCCTCGGAGCGCTCTGGCGTTCCGGGGTTGAGAGTCCGGACAGCGTGCTGTTCGCCGCCGCCGAAGCCGTCGCGAAGGCACGGACGTCGGCGCACGGCGGGTGGTACGGCATCGACGGCGCGGACGTCGCGCTTCGGCCAGACGGTTCGTTCACCGCCCGTGCGCGCCGCGGGCCGCAGTTCACGGGGACCGGCAGGTGGGTGCTGGATCGGGGGAAGGCCCTGGCGGGCATCGTGCTCGCCGAGCGCTGACGCCGGTGCGCTGAAGCCGGTGCGCAGGAGTCGGTGTGCAAGAGCGCGCCGACAGGAACGAGGAGAGGACGACCATGGTGGGTCAGCAGCAGCAACAGGACACGTCGATCGAGACGGTGTTCGTACAGCACGCGAACCACACGGCGCTGCGGGAGCGGTCCGGAGCGACCGTCACGGACACGAGCTTCCGCGAGCTGTGGGACCGGGCCGCCGCGCTCGCAGCGGCGCTGGGGGGAACCGTGTCGGCGGGGGACCGGATCGCGGTGCTCGGTGCGGCGACGGCCGAGGTCATCACACTCGACCTGGCGTCGTGGATCCTCGGTGCGGTGAGCGTTCCGCTGCAGGCGAGCGCACCCGTCGGGGCACTGCAGTCGATCGTCGACGAGACGGCGCCGGTCTGGATCGCCGCGACCGCGGAACTGTCTGCGACGGCGCAGGCGGTCGCCGCGACCTCGGACGGCTCCGTGCGGACGATGCTGCTCGGCACCGGCACCGGCACCGGCACCGGCACCGGCACCGGCGCCGGCACCGGCACCGGCGACGGCTCCGGGATGGACCTGACGCTCGAGGACCTCGTCACCCAGGGTGCCGAGCTGCCGCGTCCGACGCCGTGGCACCCCGCGCGCGGTGAGGACCCCCTGGCACTCCTGCTCTACACGTCCGGCAGCACCGGCACGCCGAAGGGGGCGATGTACACGCGCTCCATGGTCGAGCGGCTGTGGCACGCGCTCCGGCCCGACCCCGCCGAGAACGGTGACACGGCCACGAACACGGCCGCGGCCGCGGACACCGTCGGCTACGCGTACCTCCCCATGAGCCACCTCACCGGCCGCGCCGCGGTGCTCGCCACCCTCGGCCGCGGTGGAACGGTCGCACTCGCGACCTCGACCGACCTGTCCACGCTCTTCGAGGACCTCCGGACCTTCTCGCCGACGGAGTTCGTCTTCGTGCCCCGCGTTGCGGAGATGGTCCGGCAGGAGGGCGACCGCGAGGAACAGCGCAGACTCGCAGCCGGCGGCACGGACACGGCGGCGATCCGGGCCGCTGTGCAGGCCGACCTGCGCGAGCGGGCGTTCGGCGGCCGGATCCGGCAGGCGATCTGCGCCAGCGCCCCGCTGACCCCGGAGCTCCGCACGTACATCGAGCAGTGCCTCGGGACCCCGCTGCACGACCTGTACGGCTCGACCGAGGCGGGCAGCATCCTGCGGGACGGAGTCGTCCAGCAGCCTCCCGTCACCGAACACAAGCTCGTCGACGTCCCCGAGCTCGGGTACCACGTCACCGACCGCCCGCACCCGCGCGGTGAACTGCTCGTGAAGAGCACCGCCGTGATCGCGGGGTACTTCCAGCGGCCCGACGTCACCGCCACGGTCTTCGACCAGGACGGCTTCTACCGGACCGGCGACATCATGGCGCAGACCGGACCCGACACGTACGAGTACCTGGACCGCCGGAACAACGTCATCAAGCTCTCCCAAGGGGAGTTCGTCGCCGTGGCCGCACTCGAGGCGACGTACGGCGGGACTCCCGAGGTGCACCAGATCGCACTGCACGGCGACAGCCGACACGCGTTCCTGGTCGCGGTCGTGGTGCCGTCGGTCGCCGGGTCGTCGGAGCGCGAGGTCCTCGCGGCCCTGCAGCGCACCGCCCGCGAGCACGGTCTCGCCCCCTACGAGGTGCCCCGCGGCGTGATCGTCGAACCAGAGCCCTTCACCATCGAGAACGGGCTGCACTCCGACGCCCGGAAGCTCCTGCGCCCGCGCATCACCGAGCGGTACGGCGAGCGCGTCACCGCCCTGTACGACGCCATCGACGCGCAGCAGAGCGGCACACTCGTCGCCGCCCTGCGCGAACGCGCCGACGACGAGCCGACGGTCGACACCGTGGTCCGAGCGGCCCGCGAGTTCCTCGGCGCAGAAGTGCCGCCGGCGACCGCCGCCGCTGCCCGCTTCTCGGACCTCGGCGGGGACTCGCTCTCGGCGCTGACCTTCTCCGGGATCCTCGAGGACGTGTTCGACACCGACGTCCCCGTCGGCGTGATCACCGACCCGACGAACGACCTGGCCGCCGTCGCCGCGTTCGTCGAGCGCTCCGCCTCCGACGACCGGCCGACCGTGACCCGCGTGCACGGTGCCAGCCCGTCGACGCTCCACGCCAGCGACCTGCGGCTCGAGCGGATGCTCGGCGGCGCACCGACACCGGTCGCCCGCGCCACGGCAGCGCCGTCGCGACTCCGCACCGTCCTGCTCACCGGAGCCAACGGCTACCTCGGCCGGTTCATGGCCATCGACTGGCTCGAACGACTCGCCCCGGTCGGGGGAACGCTGGTGTGCATCGTGCGTGGCGCGGACGATGCCGACGCCCGGCGCCGCCTGTCGGCCGCGTTCGCTGCCGATCCGGCGTTCGCCGCGCGCTTCGCCGACCTGTCGGGGTCGCTCGAGGTGCTGGCCGGCGACGTCAGCGAACACCACCTCGGCCTCGACGACCAGCGGTGGCTCGACCTGGCCGCCCGCGTGGACCTGGTCGCACACGCCGCCGCCCTGGTGAACCACGTCCTGCCGTACCCGGCCCTGTTCGGCCCGAACGTCGTCGGCACCGCCGAGGTCATCCGTCTGGCGGTCGCAGCCGGCAGCGTGCCGGTCACCTTCGTCTCGAGCGTCGCCGTCGCGGGCGGTGCACGAGGCACCGCTTCCGCCGACGCCGACCCGTCCGCACCCGGCGCACTCGACGAGGACGCCGACATCCGCACGACCATCCCCGAGTGGACCGTCGCCGACGAGTACGCCAACGGGTACGGCGCCAGCAAGTGGGCGAGCGAGGTGCTGCTGCACGACGCCCACGAGCAGTACGGCGTCCCCGTGGCCGTGTTCCGCTCGGACATGGTGCTGGCGCACCCGCGCTGGCGCGGCCAGGTGAACCTGCCCGACGTCTTCACCCGACTGATCTGGAGCGTGCTGAGCACCGGGCTGGCACCGGGGTCGTTCGTCCGGCTGGGCGCCGACGGTGAGCGGCTGCCGTCCCACTACGACGGGCTGCCCGCCGACTTCACGGCCGCGGCGATCAACGAGATCGGCGCGTCCGTCGCCCAGGGGCACCACACGTTCAACGTCGTGAACCCGCACGACGACGGTGTCTCGCTCGACACCTTCGTCGACTGGCTCATCGACGACGGCCACGACATCGAGCGCATCCCCGATCACGGGCAGTGGCTGGACCGGTTCCGCCAGGCACTGGACGCGCTGCCCGACGACGACCGGGCGCGTTCGGTCCTGCCGCTCCTGCACGCCTTCGCCGCGCCCGAGGAACCGCACGCCGGGTCGTCCGTGCCCGCCCACGCGTTCTCGGAGGCCGTCCGGTCGGTCCGCCCGCTGGGTGCGCCGGACATCCCGTCCCTCGACCGCGCACTCATCACGAAGGTCGCGGACGACCTCGCGTTCCTGGGGCTCCTCCGGCCGACAGGGGTGGAGGCTCACTGAGCCCCGCCGGCGAGCGCGCTGCGGTGGTCCGGACCACCGCCGGACGGGAGGCGCGGTGCCAGCTGGCACCGCGCCTCCCGTCCAGCGTGCAAGGCCTCACCGATACCAACCCTCGTCGATCGTGGCGAGTCTCGACGGTCGCAGTTCTCCGGACAGGCCGTAGAAGCGCTGGAACGACATGATGAGCGGGCGCCATCGGTCCGGGTCGATGCGATTCGTCGTCCCCGCTGCCCGGATGTCCTCGTGCACGTGGACGCGGGAGACCTCGGCTTCGAACAGGAACGTCGCGTCGTCACCCGGGTCCTGACCCCCGAGCGTGCGCGCGCTGGCGACGACTGCCTCGAGGTTCACGGGGCACTCCTCGATCCGCTCAGCGCGGACGGTGTCCCCAAGTTGCCCGTGCAGGCCGCTTGCCGCGAGCTTGTCCGCCACGTGGCGGTAGCCGACCCCTTCCTTTCCGGCAGGGACTGGATCGCGTCCGGTGGTGAGTGCGAGGGCGTCCACGGCGGAGACGAGCGGGGCAGAGGGCAGGTTGATGACGCACTCTCCGGTGGCCAGCAGGTTCTTGGCGGTCTGGGACCGGCCGCCCATCCCGAGTACGGCGGTGTGTCCGAGCCAGAACACCGACGACATCGGGGCTGTGTTCGTCACGCCGTCCTCGTCGATGGTGCTCAGGAGCACGACCGGCGTGCCGAAGTAGAGGATCGCGGGGTCGATTCGGGTGTGGTGCACGGGCTGCTCTCTGTCGGGGCCGCGTGGTTCGCGTGCCCGCCGAGTCTCGCGGTGCATGGACACAGCGGCTGGCGGATTCCGGACGTCGTAGCGGTCGCCCCGCTCCGAGCGGAGGGCCCGAGCTGTCGGCGGTTCGCAGACCCGGTCCGACCCCGCACCGTCGATCCGACCTCGTGATCGGAGCTGTCCGCTCAGTTGTCCGGCCGAAGGTGGACTCCCGCCCGAATGAGCGAACGCGCTGCTTCAGCAGCTCCCTGTTCGGACGCTGGACGCTTTCCCGGTCAGTACCTGCCTCGGCGTTGGACGACGTACAGCAGCGCCAGCATGCCGACGCCCAGGACGAGAAGCGCCACTCCCACTCCAGCCGCAGACGGGTCCGACACAAGGACCACGATGCCGCCGATGGCAGCGGCAGCCGCGATGGCCGTTCGGGACCAGATGAGGAACGACCACCCGGGGTCACCGCGCTGCGTCAAAACCGGGACGTTACGCGCCCCAGGGGTGTCGACGGCGAAGTCGACCACGTGGACGTGGACGTGGACGTGGACATGGACGTGGCTGGTCCGGAATCGGAGTCGTCGTCGCCGGAGTCCTTCTCGTGCTGTGGCCTCACGCGTCGGACCGCACACTGTCGTTCTGCCGAAAGAGCCATCAGTCGAGGCTCGGGCGTCCCCGAGGGCAATCCCGACCGTTCGGTCTGGCTCAGCCGCGGTCGCGTGCCATCCCTGCTTCGGTGTTGCGGGTACCGACGGCCACGCCGTGCGGGGAGACCGCCGCGATGCGCTCGAGATCGCCAGGGTTGAGGGCGATGTCGGCAGCGGCGATGTTCTCCTCGACCCGAGAGACCTTCGTGGTCCCGGGGATCGGGACGGTGCCGGCCTGCATCAGCCATGCGATTGCGAGCTGCGCGGTCGTGACGCCCTGCTCGTCAGCGATGACCTTCAGTGCCTCGACGACGCGCAAGTTCGCGTTGATGGCCTCGTCGGAGAAGCGGGGGAGGTTCCGCCGTGCGTCGTCCTCGGGGAGGTCGTCCTTGCGGGTGAGGGTGCCGGAGAGGAACCCGCGGCCGAGCGGCGAGAAGGGCACGAACCCGATGCCGAGCTCCGAGGCGGTGTCGAGGACGCCGTTGTGTTCGGCGTCGCGCTCGAAGAGGCTGTACTCGGACTGGATCGCCGTGATCGGGAACGTCGCGTGCGCACGGCGCAGGGTCTCGGCCGAGGTCTCGGAGACCCCGATGTAGCGGGCTTTTCCGGCGGTCACGGCTTCGCCCATCGCGCCGACGGTGTCCTCGATCGGGACGTTCGGGTCTGCCCGGTGCAGGTACCAGAGGTCGACGTGGTCGGCACCGAGGTGGCTGAGAGACCGGTCGATCGCGCGGCGTGCGTGCTCCGGGGACCCGTCGAGGCCGATCGGTGTGCCGTCGTCGGTGAAGTCGGTGGCGAACTTCGACGCGATGACGGCGCGTTCCCGGTCGGCACCGAGGACACGGCCGAGCAGCCTCTCGTTCTCGAACGGTCCGTACGCTTCTGCGGTGTCGAACAGGGTGATCCCGAGGTCGAGGGCTCGGCGGATGGTCTCGGCGGAGCCGGTTTCGGTGGCGCCGCCGTAGAAGGCGCTCATCCCCATGCATCCCAGCCCGAGGGCGGACGTGACGAGGCCCTGAGAGCCGAGAGGGATCTGCTGCATGCGTGTTCTCCGTTCGTCGCCGGGATCACCCGGACGGAGACGACCCTCCATCCTGGTGTGCACACCATGTCAAGTGAGAGACTCCATCCATGCTGCTTCCCGAGGTCCACGTCGATGCGCCGGTCACGATCAGCGCCGCGGCGGAGTTGCTCGGCATCACCGTCGACACGATCCGCTACTACGAGAAGGAAGGCATCGCGCCGGCTCCTGATCGTGGGCAGGAGGGGTGGCGACGATACGACACGAGAGCGCTGAGCTGGCTCGCTGGCACGGTGATGCTCCGCGGGACCGGAATGAGCGTGCAGGAGATGCGCGAGTACGCGGCCGCGTACCGAGCTGGTGCGGATGACGCCGCACGGCTTGCGCTTCTCGAGCAGCATCGTGCGAGCGTCCTCGCTCGGCAGGCGGAGGTGCAGCGGCACCTGGCGGCACTGGAGCGGAAGATCGAGGCGTACCGCGAGGCCATCGCTGTGACTGGCGCCAGATCGGCGGCATGACCTCTCAGGTCAGGTGGTAGAGCGCCACGTTCTTGCGTCCTGCTGCGGCGTGCCGCTCGAAGACCGGGAGCGCACCGTTGGCGTTCAACGCCGTCACCGGTGTGGAGTGGAGCCGTCCGTTGCCGTCGTGCCACTTGATGAACGGCCACGGCGTGATCGTCGTGATGGTCGAACGTCGGACAGTGCGCGTCCAGAATAGTCCCAGCACCCTCGCCGCGTCGGATGTCAGCTCCACTCGGACGCCCGGGGCACGGAATCCCATGCGGGAACTCGTCCTCCGCCCGGATCCTGCTGAGACCTTCGGGAGGAAGGATGCTGTCGCAGGCCACGAGCGTTTGTTCCGGACCACCTCGGTGAGACGCGCCGGACCCAGACAGCGCCTGGCTCCCACATCGCGTGCTCGGCGTCTCGATGACCGATCGTCTGTCGAGACCTCAGTCGAACTCGTCGCTCCACGGCGATCCGGGGTGGGCTCGACGGATCGAGTCGCGGAGCCACCGACGCGCTTCGTCGTCGAGCAACGGCGTGACTGCAGACTTGTCCGCCTCGTCCTTCAACACTGGGTCAGCGGCTTTCCAGAGCAGTTGGACCTCGGGGCCGACCACTCGCATCCCTCCGACTTCGCGGACGGCCAGGGGCCAGGCGCGCCGTATCGACGGCACCCGACGGTAGCGCCATCCGTCGCTGTCGCCAGCCTCTCGATTGATCTGCAAGCACCAGGACCCCGACCGTGTGTCGAGACACCAGACGTTGTCCAGGGGCTCCGTCTCGTCAGCGTCGTCGATCGGCGCAAGCTGTCCGGACTGCGCGGCATGGAGCTGCATCCAACTGGGGAGCGTCGCGACGAAGCCGGGGAAGTCGTCTTCAGTGATGCTGACGTCGATGTCGCCATGGTCGCGGGATGGGTACCCGAGCAGCGTGTCGAGTCCGAACCCGCCGGAGAGCCAGGCGGGGCTGCCGTCGATGAGGTCGCGCACGTGCGCGACGGTGAGCGGGGCCCATCGGTCGACGGACGGGTCGTGGCGTCGGCGCATGCGGCCACGATACGTGCCGCCCAGCGATCGGCTCTCGCGACGGGACCGGGTGACCTCCGAACCGACTTCGTGGCTACCCTCGGCCCATGACCCGCATGCAGCTACGACTCGGTTTCGGCGTGGCAGGGGCTCTGCTGATCGTCGCTGGGATCGTGGTGGCTGTCGTGTCGGACGTGGGCGGCACGTGGTTCAGCGGCCCGCTGATCGGCGTGGGAGCGGTCGCTGTCGTCGTGGCGCTGTTTCCCCGACTGTTCAGGGGAAACCGCTGAGCGATCGGCTGCTCAGACGCTCCTCCCGACCCTGTCTCGTTGCAGCAACCGCTGTCGACACGGTGTCGGACACCGCGTCCGCTGGCATCCGAGCGTCGGGGGCTCGTAGGCTTCGGGCATGGGGATGAACAAGCAGCAGCGGCTTGCCGCCGTCATCGGGGGCATGGTTGCCGTCACTGCCGCCGGTGGTGTGGTCATCGCCTGGGCGACAGGGTTCATCAGCTCGTAGACGACCGGAGTCGATGAGCACTCGTCGGGTGACCGGGCGGGCAGACCAGGTGATGCCGCTCGTGCCTCAGACGACGCCGCTGGTGCCGAGCAGGGACCCGATGGCGAAGGTCGCGGCCAGGGCGAGCGCACCGCCGATGACGACGCGGACGGTGGCACGGCGGATCGAACCGCCGCCGGTCCTGGCCCCGGTCGCGCCGGTGAGCGCGAGCGCGATGAGCACGACGACGAAGGTCACGGGGACGCGGATCGACTCGGGCGGCAGCAGGATCGCGAGCAGCGGCAGGACGGCGCCGATGGAGAACGCCGCGGCCGAGGCGAACGCGGCGTGCCAGGGGCTGACCACCTGGTCTTCGTCGATGCCGAGTTCGGTGCTCAGGTGCGCAGCGAGCGCGTCGTGCTGCGTCAGCTCGCCAGCGACGGCCTCTGCAGTCGCACGCTGCAGCCCGCGGGCCTGCCAGAGCTGGGTGAGCTCCTCGAGTTCCGCGTCCGGGTCGTCGGCGAGCTCGCGGCGTTCCTTGTCGATGAGCGACTGCTGGCTGTCCTTCTGGCTGCTCACCGACACGTACTCGCCGAGTGCCATCGAGATCGCTCCGCCGACCAACGCCGCGATGCCCGCCGTCGCGATCGCGGGGACCGAGGTGGACGCTCCGGCGACACCGACGACGATCGACGCGGTCGACACGATGCCGTCGTTCGCGCCGAGGACACCGGCTCGGAGCCAGTTCAGCCGCGACGCCAGGTCTCCGGTGTGGGCTTCGCCGGGGTGGGGTTCCGTGGTGGTCATCACGCCAGCGAACCAGGTCCGGTGCCACTGGTTCGTGTGGGAGTTCGAGTGATCGGGAAGTGCGGCACGCGGACGACGGCAGCGACGCGGGCGGTTGGGGCCTGTTGTGTTGACGAACAGCGGCGGCAGCGGTCGGCGCGTGATGTGGAAGGTCGACATGGACTGGCAGTTCGGCGGGATCCCGCTCCACCCCCTCTTCGTCCACCTGACCTCGGTCGCGGTCCCGGTGGCGGCCCTCGCCGCGATCGCGGTCGCGGTGTGGCCCGCAGCCCGGCGGTGGCTCTCCGTCGGTGCGCCGATCATCGGGCTGGTCGCGCTGGTGTCCGTGCCGCTGGCGACGTCGTCGGGGGAGTGGCTGGAGCACCGCGAGAAGGAGACGGCGCTGCTCGAGCGACACACCGAGCTCGCTGACGGGATGCTCCCGTGGTCGGTCGCCGTGTTCGTGCTCCTGGTGCTGTGGTGGGGATGGCACCGGTTCGGGGTCTCCCGCGTGACGAACGGTGGAGCCGTCCGCGCTGTCGGGATCATCGGCCCGGTGCTGCTGATCGTCGTCGCGGTCGTCTCGCTCATCGAGGTCGTCATCATCGGCCACGCCGGCGCTGCGTCGGTCTGGAAGGGCTAGCCGCAACGAGGGACGGCGCCGGGTCGGCGGTGTGGTCCGGACCACCGCCGGACGGGAGGTGCGGTGCCGGCTGGCACCGCGCCTCCCGTCCGCCACGGTGTGACGTGATGTCCCGGCGCGGCACGCCATCGGCACCCGTAGGATGACGGGGAAGGGCCTTTAGCTCAGCTGGTAGAGCGCCACGTTTACACCGTGGATGTCGTCGGTTCGATCCCGGCAGGGCCCACCGAGAACAGGGCCCACCACAAGCAGGCGGTGCGTCAGTCCGCCGCCCCGAGCGCCCGCGTCGCCAGGTGCAGCGCGAGCCGCGTCTCCGGATCCTTCAGGTCGACCCCGATCAGCCGCTGGATCCGCGCGATCCGGTCCCACACGGTGTTGCGGTGCACGCCGAGCACTGCGGCCGTCTCGGCGACCGAGGACTCCGCGTCCAGGTACGCGGCGAGCGTCGCCCGGAGCGCACCGCCGCCGCGCTCGAGCGGGGCCAGCAACTGCTCGGCGGCCGGCAGGAACGTGTCCGTCTGCGTCCACGCGAGCAGCAGCTGCGCCAGGCCGAGGCGGTCGACGTGCACGAACCAGCCGGACTCGGGGCGGCCGGCGGCCAGTCGTGCAGCGTCGCCGGCCTCGCCCAGGGTCCGCACGAGTCCGGCGGGTCCGGCGTGCACGCTCCCGACCCCGGCGTTCGTGTCGACGGCGCTGCGGAGGGTGTTCTGCGCCGAGCGGACCGCAGCAGCGACCCCTGCGACGGTGACGCGGTCCGGCTCGTCCACCACCGAGGTCCACAGCGCCCAGCCGTCGGCTTGCTCGACGACGACGACCGGCAGGTCGTGCGCGCCGAACGCCGTCTCGACCTCGCGCCGCAGGGCGACGGCGTCGACCGGCTGTCGGGCGACCAGACGGATCCCGATGTGCCAGGCGTCGAGTTCCCACCCGGCGGCGAGGGTGCGCTGCACGAGGGGCGGAGCGGGTGTGCCGTCGGCAGCGCGCAGGTCGTCGAGCATCGCCATCCGGTAGCGGGCGTCACGCTCGTCGTCGAGCCGGGTCAGGACGAGCCGGTGTCCGACGGCCACGGCGGCGACCTGCAGTGCGGCTGCGACCGTCGCACGTTCGGCAGGCAGGGGCACGGTCAACCCGACCGCCAGCCACGCCCGGGGACCGATGCCGGTCGGGACGGGGACCGCGACCACGGTCTCGCCGTCGGCATCCGTGGCCCACACCGGGTCGCTCGTGCCCAGGGTCCGGGTGAGCAGGGCAGCGGTGTCCGGTGCGACCCCGTCCCCACGCAGCGGCCGACCGGACGCGTCGAGGAACCGCACCGGGTGTCCGAGCTCGGACGCGAGTCGTGTGAAGACCTCGTCGAGCGCGGGCCCGGCGTCGAGCCCGATCCGCGCGGCGGCCAGTGCAGCGCGGGCAGCGGGCGCGTCGCCGGAGCCGAGGAGTTCGTGCACGCGCACCGATGCCGCCCAGGGGTCGGGTGTCACGACGATGCCGACGCCCAACCGCTCGGCGAGCGCGGCGGTACCCGGCCCGACGGACGGCGCGGCCCGACCGACGCCGCCGCCGAGGCCGCCGCCGCCGAGACCGACCAGCAGCGCGGGGACCCCGGCGGCCGCAGCGCGACGCAGCAGCACGTCGAACCGTGCGTCGAAACGGTCGACCGGCGTGAGCAGGACGACGATGCCGTCTCCGGCCACGATCGCCCGACCGACCTGTTCCGGCGGACCGACGATGCCGCGCACCCGGTCGGCCGTGCCCGACGTCGGACCGGCGAGCACGACGGTGTCCGCCCCCATGAGCTTGACGAGTTCGCCGACCGGGATCACGCGGCGGCCCCGGGCAGAGGGAACGCGAGGGCCTCGGGCACCGGATCGGCGTCGATGCCGAACGCGCGCGGACCGACCCGGGCCAGCCGGCGCGGCTCGCGCCACCACCACGCGGCACCCGGCAGCACCAGGACCGCGAGCTCGTCGCCGACGCGTGCTCGATCGGTCGTGACGGGCGCGAGGGACCGGGCGTCGACCACGACGATGCAGCTCGGCGTGCTGGCGACGGGCTGACCGTCGACCAGGCAGTGCACCCACTCGCTGCCGGCCTCGACCCGGACGACCGCACCGGTGCGCTGGTCGCGCAGCGCCATCGACCCGTGCACGAACGACAGCACGTCCCCACCGCGCTGCACGTCGAGCACCCGCCCGCGAGCGACCAGCCGTCCGCCGATCGCTGCCCCGAGGTGGTCGACGTCGGTGGTCAGGGCCGCGGCACGTCCGACGTCGAGTGCGCGACTGACGCTGCCCGTGACGCACCGTTCGGCCAGCACGTCGACGTCGACGGGGCCGATCGCGAACGCCGCCCACCCGCCGCTGTGCGACACCGCCTCGCGCCACACCGTCTCCAGGTCGCGCGGGTCCGGCGCGTCCACCACGATCCGCAGACCGCTCGAGGTGACGGCGGCCGCGGTCACAGCAGCGAGCGGGTCGACGAACAGGCTCAGCTGGTCGATGCGGGGTGTGGCCCGGCCGACCAGGTCGGCGTCGACCAGGGGGAGTCCCGCCGCGTGCGCCGTGAGGGCGGCCGCCGGCGCGGTGACGCCGCCGATCTGCGCCGCGATCACGGCGTCGGCCCGCCGGCCGGTCCACCGCTCGACGGCGGCCAGCGCGTCGGGCAGCTCGCGACCGCTCGGCACCTTCTCCTCGAGCACGGTCGTCGAACCCACCAGCCCGACGGCCATCACCGACCGCACGCCGCCGTCGAGGGGGACGACGGGCACGCTGTCGGTCCCGAGTGCGATCCGGAGCGCGTGCACCATGTGGTCGACCTGACCGCCGCCACCACAGCCGAGCAGGGCCGCGCCCCGACCGAGACGCTCGGCATCGCCGGCCTGGAGGCCCGTCCCGGCTCCGTCACGCTGCTCGCCCTGGTGCACGGGACCATGCTGCCACCCCGGCACGGCCTGGTCAGGCTCCCGGCACCAGGACGTCCGCGTGCAGGTCCTCGACCGGGACGAAGGTGTCGTCGAGCCCGAAGCACGCCGGACCGAAGACGGCGAGCGCCTCGGGCGTGCGCATCAGGTCGGGCGTCGAGACCCCGATGACCCGGACCCGCTGGCCGTAGCGCAGTCGCTCGGTGGTGATCGGTTCGGCGGTCTCGGCGTCGAGCACGCAGATCAGGTCGGGGACCACGGCGACCAGGCGTCCGTCGCGCCGGGCGACCAGGTTCTCGTTCTGGAACGCGATCTCGAGCGTGGAGCCGTCGGCACCCTGCACTGCTGCCCGACCCTTGGCGAAGCCGTCGACGGTGCGGCGCTCGACGTCGACGACCTTGCCGTCGAACAGTTGGCGCAGGTGCGTGTAGATCGTCTGTCCGAACGCCTGGGCGAGCGCCTCGACGGGGTCGCGGTGCTGCTCGCGGGCGTGTCGGATCGCGCGTCCGACGGACAGGGCGAGCGACAGGGTGCGGGGGACGGCGGTCGCGCGGACCTGGCGTCCGGTCATCGCGTACTCGGCGATGTAGGCGACCCCGCCCAGGCGGATCGTGACGCCGCGGGCGAGCCACTCCATCTGCCGGTTGTCGGTGCCGGTGTCGATGACGACGCCGTGGCCGTTCTCGTCGCTGATGGCGAGCGGGGAGCCGGGCACCCCGTACACCGAGAAGGTCTCCATCTGCAGCTCGGGGAAGGCCCGGCCCATGCCGTCGGCGTCGACGACGGGCAGTCCGCCGGTGGCGCCGACGAGCAGGGGGATCATCGAGTTGATGCCGCCGCACTCGATCGGCATCGTCGCGGTCGCGGTGCGGCCGAGGTGCTGCTCGAGTCGTCGGAGCGCGCCGAGGGGTTCGGGGCCGGCGGGGATGCGTTCGAGGACGACGGTCGGTGCGCCCATCTGCGCGGTCGGGATGACCAGGGCGTCGTCGTCGACCTCGGACGGGTCGAGGATCGTGACGGGGCCGTGCTGCTGGATCGCCGCGCGGACGAGCAGCATCCCGATGGTCGGGTCGCCCCCGCCGCCGGTGCCCAGGAGTGCGGCGCCGCGGGCCAGGTCGGGCAGGTCGTCGACGTCGATCGTCCAGCTCACGGTCGTTCTCCTTCGCTGACGGTGCCGTCGTGGCGGATGGCCCGGGTGTCGTAGCCGAAGTACCGCGGGCCGGCCAGGGCCAGGCCCGCGGGCGTGTGCCAGCGCGGGTCGGCCGGTGCGGTGACGATCCGCACACGGGCACCGAACCGCAGCCCCTCGGTGGTGATCGGCTCGCCGGTCTCGGCGTCGAGCGTGATGACGAGGTCCGGGGTGGTGGTGCGGACCTGGCCGGCCACCTCGACCAGCAGGTGCTCGTTCTGGAACCGGAGCACGGCCTCCAGTCCGGTGTCCGGACCGGAACCGGCGATGCGGGCGGTCCCGCGTGCGAACCCCGTGACGGTCTTCCGCTCGACGTCGGCGACCTTGCCCTCGAACACCACGGTGCCGCCGAGGACCGCGGTGACGGCGGCGACCGGGTCCTGGTTGGCGGTGCGTGCGTCGGCGAGCGCCTCGCCGAGTCGGACGCACAGCGACAGGCTGCCGCGGACGTACGACTGCTGGACCTGTGCGCCGGTCATGGCGTAGTTCGCGGTGATCGCGGAGGAGCCCATCTCGACGGTGGCGGTCCGGGCGAGGCGTTCGGCCCACCGGTTGTCGACGGTGTCGAAGACGACCGTGTTGCCCTTCTCGTCGGCGAGTGCCATCGGGGTCGCCCGGATTCCGGACAGGGTCGGCAGGACCATCTGCACCTCGGGGAACGCCCGGCCCATGCCGTCGCCGTCGACCAGGGGCAGGCCGAGTTCGGCGGCGGCGACGATCGGGCTGGTCGAGTTGACCCCGCCGACCTCGATGCACGCGATGTGGGTGGGGGTGATGCCCAGGTGTGCGGCGAGGGAGCGGATCGCCTCGGCGAACTGTGTCGCGGACGGCAGCTTCTCGACCATGACGGTCGGTGCGCCGATCATCGCGACGTTGAGGACGACGGCGTCGGCCGGCAGGTCCTCGACCTGCACGATGCTGACCGGGCCGTGTGCGCGGACGGCGGCCTCGGCGAGCAGGCGGCCGATGTAGGGGTCGCCGCCGCCGCCGGTGCCGAGGATCGCGGCGCCGCGGGCGAGGGCGGAGCAGTCGGCGCCGATCTCGGTGATCGGGCGGACGGCCGTGTCGGTTGCGTGCGGAGCCGTGTCGGTCGCGCTCATCGGACCAGCGCTCCGAGTGCCAGGTCGCCGACGGCCTTGGCGCGGATCCGGGTCGCGTTGCCGGGCAGGTAGGGGATCGGCACCTCGTCGAAGTCGACGATCGCGACGCTCGACGGGTCCGCACCGGCAGCGACGGCGCGGTCGACCGCCTCTTGGCGTGCCTCGTCCACGACGGACGACCGCTTGCCGTCGCTGATCGCGTAGACCTTGTCGACCTCGCCGGACACCTGCGCGATGGCCGCGCCGATGGCGTTCGCGACGGAGTAGTGCTCGGGCCGGTGGACCGTCCCGAGGCCGGGGAGGGTGTCGGGCAGCAGGACGGACCCACCGCCGACCGCGACCACGGGCAGCGGGTCCGACGAGGTCCGCATGCGTTCGACGACGTCGGCGACGCGCTCGGCGATCACGGCGAGCGCGCGCTCGGCGATGTGCGCGGGGATGCCGGCGACACGGCTGGCGTCGCCGATGTCCCCGCGGCCGCCGCGCACCGCGACGTCGGTGGCGGTCAGGGTGTCGCCGCCGAAGACCATGCCCTCGTCGGTCAGCCGGTAGCCGACCGAGTCGGGGCCGACCAGGGCGCCGTCCTCGCGGATGCGGGATCCGCCGCCGATGCCGATCGACAGCACGTCCGGCATCCGGAAGTTGGTCCGCACGCCGGCGACGGCGACCTCGCCGGTGGCCTCGCGGGGGAAGCCGCCGGTCAGGACGCCGACGTCGCTCGTGGTGCCGCCGACGTCGACGACCGCGCAGGTGTCGAACCCGGACAGCACCGCGGCGCCGCGCATCGAGTTGGTGGGGCCGGACGCGAACGTGGCGACCGGGTAGCGGCGGGCGTACTCGACGTCCATCAGGGTGCCGTCGTTCTGGCTGAGGAACAGGGGTGCGTCGATGCCGCTCGAGGTGACCGAGCTGGCGAGTCCGTCGACGATGCCGTCGGCGAGTTCACGGAGTGCGGCGTTGATGATCGTGGCGTTCTCGCGCTCGAGCAGCCCGATGCGGCCGATCTCGCTCGACAGCGAGAAGGCGACGTCGGGTCCGAGCTCGGCGGCCAGGATCTCCTGCGCGCGCTGCTCGAACTCGTCGTTGATCGGCGAGAACACCGACGAGATCGCGACCGAGCGGATGCCCGCCGCCCCGATCGCCGCAGCGTGCCGCTTGAGTTCCTCCGGGTCCAGCTCGGAGATGACCCGCCCGTCGAACTCGTGTCCGCCGTGCGCCAGGAACGGACGCCCGCGCACCGCGGTGACCAGGTGGTCCGGCCAGTCCGTGAACGGCGGCAGCGACGCGGTGGCGGGCAACCCGAGCCGGACCGCTGCCGTCGGAGCCAGGCCACGTGCCTCCACCAGGGCGTTGATGAAGTGGGTCGTGCCGATCATGACGCCGTCGACGTCGGACGACGCGAACGCCCGCTGCTCGCGCAGCCCGGCCAGCGCGGCGACGATGCCGCTCGTGACGTCCTGGCTGGTGGATCGCTTGACGCCTGCGGCGACCGTGCTGCCGTCCATCAGGACGGCGTCCGTGTTCGTGCCGCCGACGTCGATGCCGATGCGCATGGGGTTCCCTTCGGGGTGGTGCTGGGTGCTGGGTGGTGGTGCCGGGTGGGCGCCGACCGTGCCGCTCGACGGATCAGGAGGCAACGGCACGGCCGGCGCGGGGGTGGCGGTCGGCGTTGGGGGAACGCCGACCGCCGGTCTGGTTCGCCGGTGTCGTGCTCCGGCATCGTGCTCGGGCTAGTTCGCGGGGGTGGGGGCGGGGGTCGGCGCCGGCGCCGGTTCCGTGGCCGTCTCGACGACGGGCTCCTGCTCGGTGCGGCTGGTCCCGACACCCCGGACCCAGCCGGCCTTGCCCGCCACGACGTACAGCACGAAGGCGATGACGACCGAGTTGATCGACGGGATGCCGATCGCGACGAAGTAGCCGACGACCGCGGCGATCGCCCAGATGACGAGCGTCGCGGGGACCCAGGTCGGGCTGGTCGCGGGCAGGGCCGTGCTCGCGCTGAGCTCGCCGCGCCACCGCTTCACGACGAAGTACTCGGCGACCATGATCCCGGCGATCGGCGGGAAGACGACCCCCAGGACGATCAGGAAGGGCGTGAAGGCGTCGAGGAACCCGACCGCGGCGAGCACCGACCCGACGACGCCGAGCACGATCGTGACGACGCCGCGGTTCACCTTGCGCCCGAAGACCACGTCGATGAAGTTCGTCACGCCGAGGCTCGAGCTGTAGATGTTCCAGTCGTTGATCTTGAACGTGCCGAGCAGGATCACCAGGATGCCGACCCAGCCGACGCTCGACGTGATCACGCGGGTGATGTCCGACGACCCGACGGCGTGGGCGAGCAGGACACCGGCGAGCCCGATGGCGTACTCACCGAGGGTGACCCCGAGGGCGGTCTGCTTGACGACGTCGCCGACCGAGCGATTGAAGCGGGTCATGTCCGGCGTGATCACCGCGCCGACGATGAAGCCGCCGGCGACCAGGGTGGTGCCGGCGACGAAGCTCAGCTCGGGGCCGGCCGGGGCCTTGGCGGCGAGTTCGGCCAGGGAGTGCTGGCTCAGTTCGACGACGACCGCCCAGCCGACCAGGATCAGGAACAGCGGCACCGTGACGTTCGCCAGCCACTGCATCGAGTGGAACCCGCGCAGCACGATCGCGGTGACGAGCAGCCCGAACACGAGCGACCACGCCCACGCGGGCAGCACCGGCAGGATCGTGACGAGCCCGGCGGCCGACACCCCGGACTGGATGCCGAACCACCCGATCAGGCTCAGGCCGATCGCCAGACCGACCAGCGCGGACCCGGCCTTGCCGAAGCCCGTCCACCGCGCGATGACCGAGGTGTTCAGCCCCTCGCGCATGCCGATGACACCGACGAAGACGGACACGACCTCGAGGATCACGGCGCCGAGGGTGATCGCCCAGAAGGCCTCCCAGAACCCCATGCCGAAGCCGAGGGTCGCGCCGAGCAGGAACTGGGACAGGGCGGAGATCTGCCCGAAGCGCTGCACCGCCACCTGGAACCAGCCGTAGCGGGCGGACGTGGGGACACGGGACAGGGAGTAGTCGTCGACGACGACGGACGGGGCTGGTGGTGCTGACGCTGCACTGGCCATCGGATGCTCCTGGGGAAGGGGTGTCGGCCGGGGTGGCCGGCGGGTTGGGGCAACCGTAGTGAGCCCCCGGACGGGGGGCCATGTGCGGACTGTCGTTTCCGGCTCGTGAACTCGGGCGACTTGCACAGTCGATGCCGGGCTGAAGTTTCTTGGCGAAGTCTTGTGACTCGGTTCCTAGCGTCGACACCGCACCCGGCGCCGCACCCTGCGCGACCGGGCACGTCCGACGAGGAGCACGCCATGTCCCACTCGCCCGCAGCACCGCTGCGACGCAGGACCCACGCCAACAAGGTGCCGGACCCGACCGCGTCGTTCTGGATCATCAAGGTCCTGGCCACGACGGTCGGTGAGACCGCGGCGGACCTGCTCAGCGACACCGTCGGACTGGGCCTGCCGCTGACCACGGTGATCATGGCGGTGGCGTTGGTGGTGTTCCTGGTGCTGCAGTTCCGGGCCCGCGCCTACCGACCGCCGCTGTACTGGACCACTGTCGTGCTGATCAGCATCGTCGGCACGTGCATCACCGACAACCTGACCGATGGACTGGGCGTGCCCCTGGTGGTCAGCACCACCGTGTTCGCCGTCGCCCTGGCCGCCGTCTTCGTCGTCTGGTACCGCTCCGAGGGCACGCTCTCGATCCACAGCATCGACACCGTGCGCCGTGACGCCTTCTACTGGTTGGCCATCCTGTTCACCTTCGCCCTCGGCACCGCGGCGGGCGACCTGATCGCCGAGCAGACCGGCCTGGGGTACTTCCCGTCGCTGCTGCTGTTCGCCGCAGCGATCGCCGCCACCGCGGCGGTCTGGTTCATCGGGCGCCGCGGCCCCGTGGTGTGCTTCTGGATCGCGTACGTCCTGACCCGCCCGCTCGGGGCCTCGACCGGGGACCTGCTGTCGTCGTCCACGAAGGACGGCGGGCTCGGGATCGGCACGATCACCACCAGCATCGTGTTCCTGGTCGTGATCACGGCGATCATCACGTGGCTGTCGGTGCGCCGGCGCCGCGACGAGCCCGCGCTGCGCTCGCAGCTGATCGGCTGACCCCGTGAACCTGTTCGACGCCGCGTCCGTCCTGCACGCGTTCGGCCCGTACGTCCTGGCCGGCATCGCGGTGCTGATCTTCATCGAGTCGGGCGTGCTGTTCCCGTTCCTGCCGGGTGACTCGCTCCTGGTCACGGCCGCGATCATCAGCGGCGCCCTCGGCATCGCGCCGTGGCAGGTCGCCCTGGTGGCCTCCCTCGCCGCGATCGCCGGCGACCAGGTCGGCTACTGGATCGGCAAGCGCTTCGGCCGGCGCCTGTTCCGCGACGACGCCCGAGTCCTCACCACGAGCCGCCTCGACGAAGCCGAGGCGTTCTTCACCCGGTGGGGTGGCCTGAGCCTGGTCCTCGGCCGCTTCGTGCCGATCGTCCGCACCTACGTCCCGCTGGCCGCGGGGACCGCGCAGATGCACTACCGACGGTTCCTGCTGTTCAACCTGATCGGCGCGGTGTCGTGGGCGGTCGGACTCACCGTGGTCGGTGTGCTGCTGGGCGGGATCCAGGTCATCGCGCACAACATCGACGCGCTGATGATCGTCGTCATCCTGGTGTCGGTGCTGCCCATCGTGATCGGCGCCCTGCGCCGACGGCACGTGGCGCGCCGCCGTACCGGTGCGGCCGCGCGACCCGAGCCGGTCCACCCGTCCGGACGGCAGGAGCGGTGAGCGCCGCCCGGAACCGCGTGCCGGACCCGACGACGTCGTTCTGGGTGCTCAAGGTCCTGTCGACGGGCATGGGCGAAGCGCTGTCGGACTTCCTCGCTACCCGCTTCGACCCCGTGCCCACGGTGCTGGTGACCGCGGTGCTGTTCGCCGTGGTGCTCGTCCTGCAGCTGCGAGCCGACCGGTACCGCCCGTGGCGGTACTGGGGCGCGGTGTCGATGGTCGGGGTGTTCGGGACCATGGTCGCCGACGTCACCCACGTCGCACTCGGCGTGCCGTACGCGGTGTCGACGCTCGTGTTCCTGGTCGCACTCGTCGTGGTGTTCGTGCTCTGGCGTCGCGTCGAGGGCACGGTCGACGTCCACGGGATCACCAGCATGCGCCGGCAGCTGTTCTACTGGGCCGCCGTGGTCGCGACGTTCGCGATGGGCACCGCCGCCGGCGACCTGGCTGCGAGCACCCTGCACCTGGGGTACCTGGGTGGCGGACTGCTGTTCGTGGGGGCGATGGTCCTGGTCGTCCTGGCCCGGGTCGGCCGGCTGCTCGGCCCCGTGACGGCGTTCTGGACCGCGTACGTGCTCACCCGGCCGATCGGTGCGTCCTTCGCGGACTGGGTCGCGGTGCCCCGTGCACGCGGTGGACTGGACGTCGGAACCGGCCTGGTCAGCGTGGTCCTCGTGCTCGCGATCGCCGCCGGGGTCGTGTGGGCCGGCACACGGCAGCCGACCCGATCGCTGCGCGAGACCGCGGCCTGAGCGTCGACGCCCGTACAGTGCAGCACATGGACGAGTTGGGCCGCACGTGACCGACGCGCTGCTGCACACCCTGCTCGGGGTCGCGGTCCTGATCGCGCTGGCGACGGCCGTGCTGCTGGTCACGAAGGCGGACGCACCGTGGGCACCGGCCCTGGCGATCCTGCGCGGCACCGCGCAGCTGGCGGCGATCAGCCTGGTCCTGGCCGGGGTGATCACGTCGCCGCCGCTGATCGCGCTGGCCCTGACGGTGATGTTCACGGTCGCCGTCCTGACGTCGTCGCGCCGGCTGGGCTCGGTGCGGCAGATGGTGGTGCCGGTCGCGGTGTCGATGGGCGTCGGTGTCCTGGTCAGTGGCGTCGTCGTCTTCGGGACCGGCGCCATCGAGCTGAGCCCCCGGTACGCGCTGGCGGTCGGCGGGATCGTGATCGGCAACGCGATGACGATCGCCACGATCTCCGGCCGGCGCTTCCGGGAACTCGTCGACGACCGCTGGGACGACGTCGAGGGCTGGCTGGCAGTCGGTGCGACCCCACGTCAGGCCACCCGGCACCTGGTCCGTCGTGCAGTGAGCGCAGCGCTCGTGCCGACCGTCGACCAGACCCGCACCACGGGGCTGGTGACGTTGCCCGGGGCGTTCGTCGGTGCGGTGTTCGGCGGCGTGTCCCCGATCGAGGCCGGCCGCTTCCAGATCGTCGTCCTGGCCGCGATCATGGCGACCGGCACCTGCACCGCCGTGTTGCTCACCTGGTGGTCGGCGCCGGTCCGGACGCGTCCCTCGACCGGCGGTCGCTGACGCCGTCCGGTCTGGAGGCCCCATCCGCGTCCGCCGAGTCGGCGCACCGCCCCCGTCGACCGGGTCCGGCATCTGGGCGCTTCCTTGGAGTCGCGGCCCGATGGTGGAGACGGAGGTGGTCGACGTGGACGTGTGGTTCGTGATCGGTGGGGCCGCAGTGGTGTTGCTGGTGTTCGTCGGGTCCGTGACGGCAGCGCTGCTCGCCGTCGCCCACGAGGTGGAGCAGGAGCTGGTGGTCGACTCGGAGTGACGTGCGGCGCTCAGGCGGGGGTGCCGAGTCGGTAGCCGACGCCGCGGATCGTGGTGATCAGGTCGCGGTCGGTCTTCCGCCGGACGTAATGCACGTACGTGTCGACGGTGTTGAGCTGCTCACCGTGCTCGAACACCGCGGACAGCAGGTGCTGACGGGTGAACGCGCGGTCGGGTTCGCTCGCGAGCAGCCGCAGCATCGCGGTCTCCTTCTCCGTCAGCATCACCCGGCCGGTGTACGGCGATGTGATGCTGCTGTCGTCCGGGTGGAACGCCCAGCCGCCGATCGCGATGCCGTCGCCGGTCCCGGTGTAGTCCCGGGTCAGCGCCCGGAGCCGCGCTGCGAGTTCGTCGAAGTCGAACGGCTTGACCAGGTAGTCGTTCGCCCCGGCATCGAGCCCCGACACGCGGTCCCGGACGCTCCCGAGCGCAGTCAGCATCAGCACGGGGGTGCTGACGCGACGGACCCGCAACGTCGCGACGACCTCGGCGCCGTCGATCCCGGGCAGCCGCCGATCGACGACCATCACGTCGAAGTACCGATCCGCGGCGACCTGCAGCGCGGACTCGCCGTCAGCGCAGAGCGTCACGTCCCAGTCGTCCTGCAGGACGTCGGCGACGAGCGGTCCGAGGCGCGGGTCGTCCTCGACGAGCAGCAGGCGGAGCGTCACGGGTGGTCCTCTCGGTCACGGGGGGCTGGTGTGCTCCGGAGCAGGGGCAGGCGCAGCGCGAACACGGTGCCGCCGGGGCCGGTGCGTTCGACGGTGACGTCCCCGCCGGCACGGACGGCCACGTCCCGCACCAGGGCGAGCCCGATGCCGTGGCCGGTCCGGGTGGCGGAGGCGCTGGTGCCGTGCGCGAACCGGTCGAACACCCGGGTCGGCGCGATGCCGGTGATGCCGGATCCGTCGTCGGTCACGCGGATGACGACCGAGGGCCCGGCGGTCGTCGCCGCGACCCGTACGTGTCCGCCCGGGCGGGTGTGACCGATCGCGTTGTCCGTCAGTGCGACCAGACACCGGTGCAGCTGTGGCTCGGACACGGCGACCACGGCACCCGTGTCGCCCGGGTCCGCACGGACGTCCAGATGCACCTGGCGTTCCTCGGCCAGGACGGCCATGTCCCGTCGCACCGTCGTCAGTGCCCTGTCCAAGTCGGCCGTGCCGCCGGGTTCGGTGGTGCCGGCCGCGGCGTCGAGCAGGTCGTTGACGATGTCGATCAGCACGCGGGTGTCACTCTGCAACTCGTCCACCACGTCCCGCCGCGGGTCGTCCGCGGGTGTCAGCTTCTGCAGGCGTTGCACCCGGGCGTGCAGGACCGTCAGCGGAGTGCGGAGCTCGTGGCTGGCGTCCGCGACGAAGGTGCGCTGCACCCGCGCTGCCTCGGCGATCGGTCGCACGGCCCGGCGGGCGATCACCCATGCGGCGATCCCGGCGAGCACGATCGCGAACCCACCCACCCCGACCACGGCGATGCTCAGGTCGACGGTGTCCAGGGTGATGTGCACGTCGGCAGGCCCCGGTCGCTCGTGCACCTGGCCGGGCGTGAGCTGCCACAGGACGTACCCGACCACCAGCACGATGATCGCGGCGACCAGCGCGGCGGAGACGACGGCGACACGCAACCCGATCCCGATCACCGACCGTCGGTACGCCAGCCGGTCCGGATCCCGCTCCTGCCCGGACCGGAACGACCACCGGGTCGCCGCGTCGGCGACGGACGACCACCACGATGACGACACCAGCGCTCCTTCCACTGCGGCGCCGCCGGAACGCGAGGGGGGGATGCGTTCCGACGGCACCGCGTCGGGACCGATCCTGCCGCACACGGCGCAGGACCGACACGGTGATCGTGGCGGGTCGGCACCCAGGAACCACCAAGAACCCCTCGGGCGGCAGAATGCCCACATGGCCTACAGCGACGCACACGAGCACGACGACGGGCTCGTGACCGATCGACTCCTCCTGCGGCGCTGGCGGCCCGAGGACGCGTCCTTCCACCGCCGGCTGTGGCAGGAGCGCGACCCCCGGGTCCCCGCACGTCGTCGGATCACCCCCGACGGGCGACCGACCATCGCCGAGCTGCAGGACTGGGCCCGCTCCCACGACCCCGGGCCGGCACCCGGCCTGCGCGTCGTCGAACGCCTGGCCGAACCCGGACCCGTCGGGTACTGCGGCCTCGTCGCGAACAGCGTCGGGCAGCCGGACGAACCAGAGCTCGCGTTCGAGTTCCTGCGCTCGTCGTGGAACCAGGGGTTCGCGACCGAGGCCGCGACGGCGGTCGTCGACCAGGCCCGGACCGTCGGGTACGCCCACCTCGCCGCGACCGTGCGCGCCTGGAACACCGCATCGCTCCGGGTGCTCGAGAAACTCGGGTTCACCGACACCGGGCAGACGGAACCCGATGCGCTGCACGGCGACTCGATCCTGCTCCGGAAGGTGCTCTGACACCCCGTTCCCGCGGCCGATCCGGCATGATCGACAGGTGCCGAACCCGACCGTGACCACCGCGTACCGCGCCGCCCGTGACCAGCTCCTCGCCCTGACCGACCCGGACCGCCCCGACCCCGACGGCCCCGAGGACGCCGCCGAGCTCGCCGCGTTCGCGTGGCCGGACCTCGGCGACACGTTCAACTGGGCGGACGACTGGTTCGACGTCATCGCCGCGGGCAACGACCGGACGGCGCTGTGGCTCGTGGACGCCGACGGCGACCGCCGCTTCAGCTACGCCGAGATGGCAGCCCGGTCCGATCGGCTGGCGGTGGTGCTCGACGCGCACGGCGTGCGGAAGGGCGACCACGTGCTGGTCATGCTCGGCAACCAGCTCGAGCTGTGGGAGACGATGCTCGCGGTGATGAAGCTCGGCGCGGTGATCCTGCCGACGTCGACGATGCTCGACACCGCCGACCTGCAGGACCGCGTCGACCGCGGGTCCGTCGCCCACGTGGTCACGAACGTGGGAGAGACCCCGAAGTACGCGGGCGTGCACGGGGACTTCTCGCGCATCGTGATCGGCGGTGCTGCCGACGGGTGGACGTCGTACCCGGACCACCTCGGCGAGCCGGCGCCCGCGGGTGAACGGCGCCCGGTCGTCACGACGCGCACGACCGACCCGTGCCTGGTGTACTTCACGTCGGGCACGACCTCGAAGCCGAAGATGGTCGTGCACACCCAGACGTCCTACCCCGTCGGGCACCTCAGCACGATGCACTGGATCGGCGTGCGCCCCGGTGACGTGCACCTGGCGATCAGCTCGCCCGGGTGGGGCAAGCACGCGTGGAGCTGCTTCTTCGCGCCGTGGATCGCCGAGGCCACCGTGTTCGTGCACGACACCCCGCGTTTCGACCCGGCGGCACTGCTGGCGCAGCTCGACCGTGCCGAGGTCAGCACGTTCTGCGCGCCGCCCACGGCCTGGCGGATGATGCTGCAGGCCGACCTCGGCGCACGCCCCCGAGCGCTCCGCGAGGTCGTGTCCGCCGGCGAACCGCTCAACCCCGAGGTCATCGACCGCGTCCGCGACGCGTGGGGCCTGACGATCCGCGACGGCTACGGGCAGACCGAGACGACGGCGATCATCGGCAACGCCCCGGGCGCGGTCGTGACGGCCGGCGCGATGGGCACCCCGCTGCCGGGCGTCAGCGTCGTGCTGCTCGACCCGCTCACGGGGCAGGCCGGTGACGAGGGTGAGGTCTGCCTCGACCTGACCGAACGCCCCGTCAACCTGATGGCGGGCTACCTCGGCGAACCGGACCGCACCGCGGACGCCATGCGCGACGGGCACTTCCACACCGGCGACATCGCCGCGCGCGACGCCCACGGGCAGCTCACCTTCATCGGCCGGACCGACGACGTGTTCAAGTCCTCCGACTACAAGGTGTCGCCGTTCGAGGTCGAGAGTGCGCTGCTGCAGCACCCCGCCGTGGCCGAGAGCGCCGTCGTCCCGGCGCCGGACGCCGCGCGGCTCAACATCGTCAAGGCGTACGTCACCCTGGCCGCCGGGTACGCGGCGGACGCGGACACCGCACGTCAGGTCCTCGCGCACGCACGGGCCGTCCTGCCCGCCTACGCGCGGGTGCGCCGCGTCGAGTTCGCCGAGCTGCCGAAGACCATCTCCGGCAAGATCCGCCGCGTCGAGCTCCGCGAGCTCGAGGAACTTGCGGCGGCGAGCGGCACCCCGGCCGTGGGTGAGTGGCGCGAGGACGACTTCCCCGAGCTGCGCTCCCAGCGCACGGCCGACCCGTCCAGCGCGAGCTGACGCGGCGCCAGCCCGGCGGGACCGCCGTCGGACGGGAGGCGCGGTGCGGGCCCGCACCGCGCCTCCCGTCCGACGGCGGCCGGCTGCAGGGCACCGGCCACTGTGCAGACGCTCAGCGCGGCGCATCGAGGTGCTTGCTAGCGTTTCGTCAGACGATCGTCCAGCGAAACGTCACGAGCCCTGACGAGAGGACCCGCCCATGGCGACGACCTGGCCCATCACCGCAAGCGACCACGGGTGCCTCGACGCGACGGAGTCCCGGTGACCCCCGAGACGGTCGCGGTCGCACGCTTCGCCGACGACCGCTGGCACGTCCGCAGCGTCGAGTACCCGCAGGTGGCGTTCGAGTCGATCTGGCTGGACCAGGCACTGCAACAGGTCACCGATGCGCTCGGGCGGTACTGCGATCCCCGCACCGCGGTGGCGTACGAGGTCGAGGGCATGTGCGGCGACGCCGAGTTCCGGCTCGCGCGCACCGTCACGGGGCTGGTCCGGACGGCGCGGGAACACCTGCGCGCCCTGGAGGGCATCGGCCGGCCGCTCGAACGCGAGCTGCTCCAGCAGCTCGCCGAACACCGGATGCTGCCGAGCGAGGTCGCGACGATGCTCGACGTCGACCTGGCGTCGGCGGAGCGGGTCATGGGGACGGAGGGTGAGTCGCGGATCGCGCGCAGCATCCTCACCCGGGCGCGAACGGCGCCGACCGGAGCTACTCCTGCCGCTCCGCCGCTCCCAGAGCCCGCTTGAGCGCACGCGCCTGCGCGAGCCAGAACGCCCGCGAGACGCCGGCCTTCGGGAAGATCGCGTCGAAGCCGTGGAACGCGCCGGGAACGACCTCGAGCGTGCAGTCGACCCCCGCCGCACGCAGCCGCTCGGCGTAGTCGACGTCCTCGTCGTGGAACAGGTCGTTCGCGCCGACCCCGATCCACGCAGGGGGAAGCCCGCCGAGGTCGGTGCGGCGGGCCGGAGCCGCGTACTCCGACACGTCCGGACTGCCGGGTTCGGTGCCGAGGTACGACGTCCAGCCGTACCGGTTGCTACCCGGCATCCAGACGTGCACGTTGCTGGTGTCCATGTCGGTCCGCTGCACCGTGCGGTCGTCCAGCATCGGGTAGACCAGCAGCTGGAACACCGGCACCGGACCCGGACGGTCGGCCGCCAGCAGCGTCGCCGCCGCGGCCAGGCCGCCACCGGCGCTCGCCCCGCCGATCGCGATCCGGCCCGGGTCGACGCCCAGTCGCTCCGCGCGCTCGGTCTGCGCGACGAAGGCGCTGTACACGTCCTCGACGGCCGCCGGCGCGACCGCGTCCGGCGCCAACCGGTACCGCACCGCCGCCACAGCGATCCCGAGGCTCCGGACGAACGCCGCGTTCGCCCGGTCGTCCTGCTCCGGGGTGCCCGAGATGAGCCCGCCGCCGTGCACCCACAGCAGCAGCGGGGTCGGGCCGTCGGCAAGGGTCGGACGGAGCAGGCGGACCGCGACGTCCGGGTTGCCCTCGGTGCCCGGCAGGTGCAGTTCGGTCGCCGTGACCTCCGGCCCCAGGTCTGCCGGCCGCGGCTTCACCCGGCGGACGAGCCCGGTCAGGCGCGGACCCCAGGAGAACCCTGGCAGGAAGCGGATCGCACGCAGGTCGGGGTGGGTGGGGGTCATCGTGGGCTCCTCGGTACGCCGTCTGCCGGTCCGGTTCCGCCGGTGTGCCGAACGTACTCGTCGACCAGCGCGAGTTCCGTGGCGGTCACGGGCTCGAACACGCCCTCCGCCCACCGCAGGTCGTCCTCGGTCAGGGGCGCCGACCCGGGTGCGGCCGCGGCGTTCCGCTCGCGCAGCCGCTCCCACAGCGTGTCGTGGTCGACGTCGAACACGTGGAAGCGGATGCGGGCCCCGCACGCTCGGGCGTCCGCGAACTTCTGCTGCCGCTCGGCCGCGGTCCACAGCCCGTCCTCCAGGACGACGTCCACGCCCGCGCGCAACAGGGTCAGCGCGTGCCGGTACAGGACGACCTGCAGGGCCTCGTGGAAGTCGGCGTCCGCGTGCGGGATGCCGATCGCCGCCTGCCACTCGTCCGTCGCGATCCGGACGCCCACGCCGGCTGCCTCGAGCCGACGCGCCAGCGTGGTCTTGCCGGCGCCGGGCAGCCCACAGAACAGCGTGAGTGTCGGGGTCCGGGGCGCGGCGCTCGTGGCGAGGGTCATGCGCGCACTCTGCCACGGGAGCCCGTGCGAGGATCGGCGCATGAGGGGACCGAAACGATGACCCGGCACATGGTGGCCCTGGGCAGCTCGTTCGCCGCCGGACCGGGGCTCGCACCCGTGGTCGACCGGCTGGCCGGGCGCTCCGGCGAGAACGCATCGCACCAGATCGCCCGCGCGCTCGGAGCACGCCTGACCGATGCGTCGGTCAGCGGCGCGACCACCGACACGATCCTGCACACGGCACAGCGCGTCGGCCCCAAGCGCTTCCCGCCCCAGATCACCGCGATCCAGCCGGGTTCGGACGCGGACCTCGTCACGATCACCGCGGGCGGCAACGACCTGCGGTACGTCGGGTCCCTGTCGGCGGCGGCATGGGGGAGCTGGCTCGCCGCTCGTCCTCTGACCCGCGCGCTCGGACGGCGGCTGCAGCGGACGGCCACGCAGGAACCGCCGACGCAGCACGACGTCGACGCCGCAGCCGACGGTCTGGCCGCGATCGTCCGCGCGGTCCGCGACCGTGCACCGGCGGCGCGGGTCCTGCTGGTCGACTACCTGACGATCATCGGCACCGAGACGACACGGTCGCGGCTGGCTCCGTTCTCCGACGACCAGATGACCGCGTTCAGCCGTATCGCCGACCAGCTGCGTGACGCCTTCACCACGGCAGTAGCGCAGTCCGGTGCCGAGCTCGTCGACGTCGCCGCGATCAGCGACCAGCACGCCGTCGGGTCCGTGGAGCCGTGGGTGCAGGGCTTCACCGCGTTCCGGAAGGGTGACGCGGCGCTGTTCCACCCGACCCCGGCGGGCATGCGGGCCGTGCGCGACGCCGTGCTCGCCCACCTCGGCGCATGAGCGACCCCGTCGTGCCGCGGCTGGTCGGCGTCGGCGTGGTGCTCCGCCCGTTCCGCGCTGCCGACGCGGCCATGGCGGTGCAGCTGTCCCGTGACCCGTACGTGCCGCTGACGGGCTCGCTGCCCGCGCACGCCGACCTGCGGCAGGCCGGGCAGTGGGTGCAACGACAGCAGGGGCGTCTGGCCGAGGGGACCGGGTACTCGTTCGCCATCGCCGACCCCGCTGACGACCGCGCGCTCGGGCAGATCGGCCTGTGGCTCGCCGGCCTGGACGACGGCCGACTCACCGCGGGCTACGCGCTCGCACCGTCGGCCCGAGGCGCGGGCCGGGCCGCCGCGGCGCTCACCGCGCTCACCACGTTCGCCTGGACGATCCCCGCGGCACACCGCGTCGAGCTGTTCATCGAGCCGTGGAACGCGGCATCGATCCGCACGGCCGAGCACGCCGGCTACGTCCGCGAGGGTCTGCTCCGGAGTCCCCAGGTGATCGGAAGGCACCGCAGGGACATGGAGCTGTTCGCCGCGATCCGTCCGACGGAGCCCACCCCGACAGCGCCGAGGACGCCGTAGTGTCATCCGAGACGTTCCGCCTCCCCGAGGGACTCGTCCGCGCCACGACCGACCGCGAAGGGGCGACCGGGAACGCGTGGCTCGCCGAGCTGCCGGCGATCGTCGCCCGGCTGCTGAACGCGTGGGACTGCCAGGCCGACGGCGCCCCGACACACGGCGAGGTCGCGCTCGTCCTGCCCGTCCGACGCGGCGACGAGCCGGCAGCGCTGAAGGTCTCGTACCCGCACCCCGGCAACCGCAGCGAACCGCACGCACTCCGCACCTTCGACGGCCGCGGCGCCGTCCGGGTGCACGAAGCCGACGACGACGTGTGCGGCATGCTGCTGGAACGCGCCGGCCCCGAGACACTCGCGTCCGTCGCCTCGGCCGACCAGGCGATCGAGATCCAGGGTGACCTGGCGCGACGGCTCGCCGTGCCCGCGCCACCGACCGCGCCGGCGCTCGCCGACACCACGGACGGCTGGCTCGACGAGCTCGACCGGCAGACCGCCGCGCTGCCGGGTGTGGTTCCGGACGCGGCGCTCGATCGTGCTCGCGACACCATCCGTGCGCTCGCGTCGGACACGACCACGACGATGCTGCACGGCGACCTGCACGTCGGCAACGTGCTGCGCGCCGACCGCGAGCCGTGGTTGGCGATCGACCCGAAGGGCTGGCGGGGGACGGCCGCCTACGACGCCTTCACGGTCGTGGCCGTGCGTGCGGGCGACCTGCTCGAGACCGCGGACCCCGAGCGCGCCTTCGTCGACCGGGTCCGGCGGTTCGCTGGTGCTGCGGGCGTGGACGCGGAGCTGGCCCTGGCGTGCGTGCAGGCCCGGGCGACCAGCTCGTTGCTGTACGAGCGGCTGCACCGGGGGTCGTGGTTCGCGATGCTCGAGCGCCTGGTGCAGCTGGGCGTGTGAGCACCGTTGGTCACCGCCGGTCCACGTCGGGTGCGTCCGGGTCGAGCGACCGGAGCAGCTCGGTGAACGCGGCGTCCGCTCGGTCCAGGTCGCCCGTCGCCTCGACGTCCGTCATCAGCCCGCGGATCACCGCCAGCACGAGGGTCGCCGAACCGGCCCGGCCGATGCTGGTCAGCCCGGTGTCGAGCGGCCCCAACCAGTCGGTCGTCGCCTGACGCCGGAAGCCCGGCCAGAGGGACTGCTCGGACTGCTGCCGCAGTTGCGAGAACATGCGCAGGAACGGCGCCCCGTCCGGCCCCGTCATGGCGACCCACGCCCGGCCGAGCGTCGTCGCGTAGGGCTCGTCGGGCCGGAGCTGCAGCAGGCGGCCCCAGCTGTCGAGGTGGCGTTGGCGGGCCCGGCGCAGGACGGCGAGCAGGAGCGCGTCTCGGGTGCCGAAGTGGTACAGCAGCATGCGCGCCGAGGTGCCGGTCGCCTGGACGAAGGGCGCGAGCCGGTCGGGCAGACCGTGCTCGAGCGCGTGGTCGGTGCACCGCTCGAGCAGCTGCTCCGCGATCGCCGGCCGGGGGTGTCGTCCCATGCCGGCATCGTCGCACGTTCCGGGCGTTTCACGTAACGATCGCTACATGTACCGTGGAACGGACATCGCCGTCGAACCGGGAGGAACACATGGACGTCGTCTTCGTGCACGGGGCACTGGTCCGCGACGGGTCGTGGTGGTGGCAGCCGACCGCCGACCTGCTGCTGCGGCGCTCCGGGACGCGGAGTCACGCGGTCGCCCTGCCCTCCTGCGGTGAGACCGACGGGGCACCGCCAGCCGACGGGCTCGCCGCCGACGCCGCAGCGCTCCGCCGCGTGCTCGACCAGCTCGACCAGGCCGTCGTCGTCGGGCACTCCTACGGCGGGACCGTCATCGCCCAGGCCGGCCACCACCCGGCCGTCGCACACCTGCTGTTCGTGTCGTCCTACCTGCCCGACGTCGGGCAGGCGCAGGGCGGGATCATGAGCGGCGAGCCGGACCCGGTCGCCGTCGCCGAGGTCCGCCCCGGCATGATCGGCGTCACCGGCTACGACGCCCACTCGTTCGGCGCGCGGTTCCTGCAGGACGCCGACCCGGCGACGCAGCGGGCGGCATGGGATCGGGTCACCGAGCAGGCCGTCGGGGCGTTCGCGACGCCGACCACGGCGGCCGGGTGGCAGGGCGTCGACTCGACGTACCTGGTGTGCACCGACGACCGCAGCACCACGCTCGGCCTGCAGCGCCACCACGCGGCGCGCGCGACGCGCAGCGTCGACCTGCCGACGGGGCACCACCCGTTCATCACGCGACCCGACCTGGTCGCGGACGCGATCGAGCAGTTCGTCACCACGACATGACGGGAGGCCCGGTGCCAGCTGGCACCGGGCCTCCCGTCCGATCTGTGCTCGCGACTACGCCGCCATCGGTCCGTACCGACGGTGGCCCTTGACGTCGTACCGGTCGAGCATCATGACCTTGTCCCACACGCGGACGAAGTCCGCGACGAACCGCTGCTGGCCGTCGCTGCCCGCGTAGGCGTCGACGACCGAGCGCAGCTGCGCGTTCGAGCCGAACACCAGGTCGTTGCGCGTCGCGGTGAAACGGTGCTCGCCGGTGGCCTGCACGGTGCCCGCGAAGGTCGACTCGGTGTCGTCGGTCTTCGTCCAGACCAGGTCGGTGTCGGTCAGGTGCACGAAGAAGTCCGTGGTGAGCACCCCGACGCGGTCCGTGAAGACGCCCGCGTCCGAGCCGTCCCAGTTCGCCCCGAGCACCCGCAGACCGCCCGTCAGCACAGTCCACTCGGGCGCTGTCAGCGTCATCAGGTTCGCCTTGTCGAGGAACGTGGCCTCGGGGGCGACCCCGGGCGCGAACTCGGCGAAGCGGTCGGAGACGAAGTTGCGGAACCCGTCGGCCACCGGGCGCAGCCACTCGAACATCTCGATGTCCGTCAGCTCCTGCGTGGTGTCGACGCGACCGGGCGTGAACGGCACGGTCGTGTCGGAGCCCGCCGCGCGTGCTGCCTGCTCGACGGCCGCGCAGCCGGCCAGAACGACCAGGTCCGCCAGCGAGACGTGCTTGCCGGACGTGCCGGCGAAGTCCGCCTGCACGGTGCGCAGGGCCTGTACCACGGGGACGGTGCGTCGGTTGACGGCCCAGTCCTTCTGCGGTGACAGCGCGATCCGGCCGCCGTTCGCCCCGCCGCGCTTGTCGCTGTCGCGGTAGGTGGACGCGGCGGAGAACGCGGTGAACACCAGGTCGGACACGGACTGCCCGGACGCCAGGACCGCCTGCTTGAGCGCCTGGACGTCGGCGTCGTCGAGCGGCGTGCCCTCGGCCTCGGGCAGCGGGTCCTGCCAGAGCAGGTCGTCCGCGATCGTCACCTCGGGGCCCAGGTACCGGTGCTTCGGACCCATGTCACGGTGGGTCAGCTTGTACCAGGCCTTCGAGAACGCCGTCGTGAACAGGTCGAAGTCGGCCAGGAACCGCTCGCAGACCTCGCGGTACGCCGGGTCGACCTTGAGCGCGATGTCCGACGTCATCATCATGAGCGGGTTCATCTGCCCAGGCACGTGGGCGTCCGGGGTCTTCGGCGCGTCGGGGTCCGTCGGGGTCCACTGCAGGGCACCGGCCGGGCTCTTCGTCTGCTCGAAGTCGTAGCGGAACAGGTTCTCCAGGTAGGTGTTGTCCCACTGGGTCGGGTTCGGCGTCCAGCTGCCCTCGATGCCGTTCGTCGACGTGTACTCGGCGTTGCCCGTGCCGACCGGGTTGTGCCAGCCCAGACCCATCGACTCGATCGGCGCGGTCTCCGGCGACGGACCGATGTCCGACGCGGGGACCTGCCCGTGGCTCTTGCCGAACGCGTGGCCACCGGCGATCAGCGCGACGGTCTCCTCGTCGTTCATCGCCATCCGCGAGAACGTGATCCGGATGTCGCGCGCCGAGCCCATCGGGTCGCCGTTGGCGTACGGGCCTTCCGGGTTGACGTAGATGAGCGCCTGGTGCGACGCGGCGAGCGGGCTCTGCAGGTCGTAGTCCGCGTCGCCGTTCTGCCCGGTCCACCGCTCGTCACGGCTGACCATCTCGTCCGGGGTGTGCGCCTGGTGCGGGTTCCACACCTCGGGGCCCCACCACGTGCCGTCGTCGGGCTCCCAGGCGTCGAGTCGGCCCCCGCCGAACCCGTACGTCGGCAGGCCCATCAGCTCCAGCGAGCAGTTGCCCGTCAGGACCATCAGGTCCGCCCAGCTCAGCGCGTTGCCGTACTTGTGCTTGATCGGCTGCAGCAGGCGGCGGGACTTGTCGGTGTTGCCGTTGTCCCACCAGCTGCCGATCGGCGCGAACCGCTGCATGGCGGTCCCCGCGCCGCCGCGGCCGTCGGCGATGCGGTAGGTGCCCGCGGCGTGCCACGCCATCCGGATCATCTGCGGGCCGTAGTTGCCGTAGTCCGCCGGCCACCAGTCGACCGAGGTCGTCAGCAGCTGCTTGATGTCGGCCTTCAGCGCGTCGAGGTCGATCGTCGCGAAGGCGGCCGCGTAGTCGAAGTCGGCGCCGAGCGGATCGGCATCGATGCCGTTGCGGTGCAGCAGCTCGACGCGGAGCCGCTGCGGGTACCAGTCGGACAGGGTCGGGGACTGCCCGAACGTGCCGCCCTGGTGGTCACCGCCCGCAGGCAGTGCACCCCCCATGTGGAAACTGCAGGTGTTGGTGCCGTCGGGGTCGGTCCCGTCGGCTGGGTTCCCTCCGCTGGAGGTCCCGTCGGTGTGTGCGGTTCGGTGATCGGTCACGGCTGCTCCTCGTCGTGCGGCGGGACGCGCCAGGTGCCCCGTGGCGACGCGTCCACACCCCACCGTTCGCCGTCGCCCTGGGAGAACCGTCCGCGAAGCGCGTCCCGAGACTCGAGACCTCGAACGAAGCGGCGGTGGTGGGGTGCGACGGGGACCATGGCCTGCGGGTCGGCGCACCGCAGCGCCGGTCCGACGTGCGCATCTGGTGCCCGACCCGAACGGGCACCAGGTGTCGTCACGAGGGCCTCTCGGGTCTTCCCGGCGCGTCGATCGCGCGCCAGGATCGCCTGAGAGGGGGTTCACGTTGCGCCCGGTCGCTCACCCGTCCGAGGGCTGCGCCGGCGGGTCGACCGGCATCGGGTGCTCCTGCTGCCAGATCGCGTCCACGTCGGCGAACTCCCGCGGGGAACACTGCGTGTCGAACACGTCCAGGCCGTCCGACGGCGTCGAGTACAGGTACCAAGGGCCCTGCCCGGACGGTCTGCTGCTCCACAGTCCGTCCTTGAACCAGGACAGCGGCGTCGTGCCCGTCGGGATCCCAGCCTGCGTCATACAGGCCTGCAACCGGTTGAACGCGGCGGTGTACTCGTCCTGGGTGACGACCCCGTCAGCGGTCTCTGCCGCCTGTTGGGCCGACGGCCGCGCGATGGTCGCCGCCTTCGCCCACGACAGCCACACCCCGTACTGGGCGGACGCGTCGGACGACGTCACGGTGACCGTGGCGCGACGGGATGCCGACAGGGGCTGCATGGCCCACTCCGGTGTCGAGGAACCCGGGCGGCAACGGGTCGGACCGCCGACCACCGTGCCGTCGACCGTGACGGTGAGCGTGGTCGCGTCACGGCAGGTCCACGAGAGCGTCACGCGGTCGGCACGCTCCGGGGCGCGGCCGAGCGGGATCGTCGCGTCGCCGTGGTCCGTCCGGAACACCGGGCTGCCGACGAGGGTGGCGTGGTTGCCCTGCTCGACCTGGTACCGCGTCGACGTCGCCAGCTCGGTCTCGAGCGCGGTGTCGCCGTTGATCCCCGGCAGCGCCGCGGCCGTCAGCGCGCCGGTCAAGCCGGACCCGAGCACGAACGCGGCGACGACGGCGATCATGGTCGTGCGGGTCGGGCGGGGACGACGCCGCGGGCCGGCGGTTGCGCCCGTGGCGTCGACCTGGGCGGCGATGGCGTCGCGCATCGCGGTGAGTCGTGGGGAGAGCTCGCGGTCGTTCACAGGGTGCCTCCGAGGGGGGTCGCTGAAGCCGAGTACTGCTGTTGGAGCCGGGCCTTCGCCCGGTGGAGACGGGACTTGACCGTGCCGGGCGGAACACCGAGTGCCTCGGCCGCTTCGCGCTCGGAGAGCCCCTCGATGACGCACAGGGTGAGCACCCGCTGGTCGGACAGCGACAGTCCGCCCAGGGCCGACACCGCTTCGGCGTCGGAGAAGTCGTCGGCGGGATCGGGGGCGTGCACCTCGACCGGGAACCGCGCCAGGAACAGTCGGTGACGACGTGCCGAGCGGGTCAGGTTGTGCGCCGTGTTGGTCGCCGTGACGAGCAACCACGGCAGCAGGGAGTCGTCCACGAAGCGCACCTGGTCGCGCTTGCGCCACGCGTGCAGGAAGACGATGCCGACGACGTCCTCGGCGTCCGAGGGCGCGGGCACGAGCGCGCGGACGTGCCGCCGGAGCCGTGGTGCGTGCCGGTCGAACACCCGGCCGAACGCCCGTCCGTCGCCGAGGACGGCGAGCGCCCAGTCGGCGCGGTCACCCGAGTTCTGGTTCATGCCTGACGATGTCCGCAGCGTCGCGATCGGTTCCCCACGGACCCAGCTTGGTGGTCCGGCGGCTCGGCGCGGGGCGTCGAGCCGGTGCGTCTCGCGACCACCACCGCCTGACGGTTCGCGTCGTGCGCGTCACCACGACATCATGGACACTCCGCCAGCAACGAGGAGTCCTGTGCCTGACCTGCCCGTCGTGTTCGAAGTCGGGTCGATGATCGCGATCGTCCTGATCCTGCTCGCCGACCTGCTCCTCGTCGCGCGGCGCTCGCACGTGCCGACGGTCAAGGAGTCCGGGCTGTGGGTCGGGCTGTACGTGGGCCTGGCCCTGGTGTTCGCCGTGGTGATGCTCGTCGTCGCCGGGGGAGACGCGGCGGGGCAGTTCGTCGCCGGGTGGCTCACCGAGTACAGCCTGAGCATCGACAACCTGTTCGTCTTCGTCATCATCATGGCGCGGTTCTCGGTGCCGAAACCGATCCAGCAGTCGGTGCTGATGATGGGCATCATCATCGCGCTGGTGCTGCGCGGCGTGTTCATCCTGCTCGGCGCCCAGCTGATCGAGGACTTCTCGTGGATCTTCTACCTGTTCGGGGCGTGGTTGATCTGGACCGCCATCCAGCAGGTGCGTGAGGACCACGACGACGACAGTGACCAGCAGGACAGCTTCATCGTCCGGCAGCTGCGTCGCCGAGTCCGGATCACGGACTCGTTCGACGGGATCAAGTTCCGGACCACCCACGACGGCGTCCGGCACCTGACACCGATGCTCGTCGTGCTCATCGCGATCGGCACGACCGACCTGCTGTTCGCGCTCGACTCGATCCCGGCGATCTTCGGCATCACCGAGAGCGCGTTCATCGTGTTCACCGCCAACGTCTTCGCGCTGATGGGCCTGCGGCAGCTGTACTTCCTGCTCGGGGGCCTGCTCGAGAAGCTCGTCTACCTGAAGTACGGCATCGCGGTGATCCTGGCGTTCATCGGTGTCAAGCTCGTGCTGCACGCCCTGCACGAGAACGAGCTGCCGTTCATCAACGGCGGCCGTCCGGTGGCGTGGGCGCCGGAGATCACGACGATCACGTCCCTGGTCGTCATCATCGCGTCGATCGGCGTCGCGACCCTCGCCAGCCTGCTCCGCATGCGCCACGAGTCCGCGTCGGAGACGCAGCCGACGGACCGCGGGTCAGCCGGCAGCTGAAGCGCCGCACCGGGCCACCTGACGAACAGGAGGCCCGGTGCCGGCCCGCCACGGGCCTCCGGTCCGACACCTGGCGGACTGGAGGCTCGGTGCCAGCCCGCCGCGGGCCTCCAGTCCGGTGCCGGGTGCGTGACGCGCGCCTCAGCCGCCGGCGGAACCGATCGCGACGAGCAGACATGCGCCCGTGAACACGACCTGCAGCACGGTCCGGAGCGGCAGCGGCGTCGTGGGCGAGGCTGGGTGCCGGCGCGCGCCGGCGGCGCGGACGTTCGCGGGGAACACCACGACCAGCAGCACCGCGAGTGCGACCGCTGCCACCGACCGGGTGGCGGGGAGCAGCAGGCCGATCGCTCCGACGACCTCGGCGAGTCCACTCACCGTCACGAGTGCTGCGGCGTTCGGCAGCGCGCGCGGGACGATCGCGACCAGGCCGTCGCGCCGGGGCTGCACGAAGTGTGCGCTGGCCGTCAGCAGGAACATCGCGGCGAGCCCGACGGCCACGGCGGCCGGAACGGACGCGGTGAACGGCGCAACGCGACCGACCAGCCACGCAGCGGCGGACGTCACCAGCAGGACGATGAACGGAAGCACGCGATCTCCAATCTGGACATTGTCAAGATGGTGACGGACCGACCGTCATCTTGTCAACGTCCAGATCGCGACTAGGGTGACTGCGTGTCCTACCACCACGGCGACCTGCGGGCGGTCCTGGTCGCCGCGGCGGCCGACACGATCGCGCACCAGGGCGTCGCCGCGGTGACCCTCCGGGGTCTCGCCCGCTCGGCAGGGGTGTCCCACTCGGCGCCGACGCACCACTTCGGTGACCGTCGTGGCCTGTTGACCGCCGTTGCGGCGGAGGGGTTCCGGCAACTGGCGGCCGCGCTCGAGTCGGCGCCGACGCTGCTCGACATGGCGGAGGCGTACGTGGCGTTCGGCACCGGGGTCGGCGCCGGTCACTACGCGGTCATGTTCGACGCGGACGCGGTCGACCCCGACGACCCGGAGCTGCAGGCCGCACGCTCGGCGAGCAACGACGTGCTGGTCGGCCGGATCGCCGCGCACGGCCACGACGACCCCGATGCGCCGCTGGCGGCCTTCGCGCTGGTGCACGGTCTGGTCGCGCTCCACCAGGCGGGCGCGCTCGACCGCTCCCACCCAAACGTCGACCCCCGCGCACTCGTGCGGCGCATCGGCCCGCTGCTGTTCAGCGACTGACGCGGTCCCGGCGCAGCGCCGCCCCGTGTGCATCGCGGCCGTGTCGTCTCAGCCGATCGCGAGGACGTCGAACGCGCGCTCCATGGCCTGCGCCGGTCGACTGCCGTCGTCGTGCAGTGCCCACCATGTCAGCGCGGCACTGGCCGCAGCGGCGACGGCATGCGCGCGGACGGTGACGGCCAGGTCGTCGGTCGGTCGACCTTCGCGTTCGGCGACGAACCGCACGATCGTGTCCGTCAGGGACGTCACCGTCGCCTCGCCACCGCGTTCCAGGGATGGGTTCGCGCGGATGACGCGCAGGCGGTGCCGCGTGACCTCGAGGGCGTCGTCGTCGAACGATGCGGCGGCCAGGTACGCGGCGCGCAGTGCGACCCCCGAGGACTCGGCAGCCGGGCGGCGCTGCAGGGCGTCGGTGAACCGCAGTGCGAACTCGTCCAGCCCACCCCACACCAGTGCGGCCTTGCTCGGGAACAAGCGGAACAGTGACCGACGGCTGATCCCGGCGGCCGCGGCGACGTCGTCCATCGACACCGCGTCGAACCCGTCGTCGTCGAAGAGCCGGAGCGCGATGAGTGACACGGCGTCGGGGTCGATCGTGCGCGGACGGCCCGTGGGACGGTCGTTCGTCGGGTTCATCGCTCCCTTTCGGCACTGAGTGCTACAACTGGTCGCGACGCAGTCCGCGTCGCACATCTCGTCCGACGCAGTCCGCGTCGCACATCTCGTCCGACGCAGTCCGCGTCGCACATCGAGGAGGCACCATGACCGACACCACCACCACCGGACGGTTCACCGGCAGGACCATCATCGTCACCGGAGCGGGATCCGGCATCGGGCGCGCCACGGCGACCCGGATCGCACACGAGGGCGGTCGGGTCATCGCGACCGACGTCGTGGTCGAACGGCTCGATGCGCTGCGTGCCGAACTGGTCGACACGGACGGGCTCGCCGTCGAGACCGTCGCCGGCGACGTCGCCGCTGCCGACACGATCGACGCGCTGCTCGCCGCGGCGGGCGACCGCGTTGACGGCCTGGCGAACATCGCGGGCATCATGGACGCCTTCCTGCCCCCGAGCGAGGTCGACGACGCCACGTGGGACCGCGTGTTCAGCGTCAACGTCACCGGGCCGATGCGTCTGACCCGCGCGGTCCTGCCGGGCATGATCGCCGCCGGGCAGGGCGCGGTCGTCAACGTCGCGTCCGAGGCAGCGCTGCGTGGGTCGGCGGCCGGAGCGGCGTACACGGCGTCGAAGCACGCGATCGCCGGCTTCACCAAGAGCGTCGCGTTCTTCCACGGGCCGCAGGCCATCCGCGCGAACGCCGTCGCACCGGGGGCGGTCGCGACGAACATCGAGGCGCCGATGCGCAGCGAGTACGCGGCCGGACGCGTCGGACCGCTGATGCAGGTCGCGATCCCACCGGTGGCGCAGCCCGAGCAGCTCGCCGCCGCGATCACCTGGCTGCTGAGCGACGACTCCGCCAACGTCAACGGGGCGGTGCTGCCGAGCGACGGCGGATGGTCGGTGGTCTGACGGACGCGAGCCGCGCCTCCAGTCTGAGCACGGTGCGCGGCAGCACCGTGCGCAGTTCCCACTCGGCGCGCGGTTGACGGCTCTGGGCGGGGAAACACCCTCGCACCGACCTACCAACCGCGCACCGACCGGACCGGGAGCGCGTCGTTCGAGACCTCACACGAACCCCGGCCCGGATGCTGGTTGGCTGGGGACATGGCAGCGATCCTGGTCGTCGAGGACGACCCCGCGATGGGCGCGCTCGTCGAGCGTGGCCTGACGAGCGAGGGCCACACCGTGACGGTCGCCACCGACGGCGTCGCGGCGCTGGTGCTCGCCCGCGAGCACGTCTTCGATGCCGCCGCCATCGACGTGATGCTGCCCGAGATGACCGGGTTCGAGGTCTGCCGGCGGCTGCGCGAGATGGGACAGGACCTGCCGGTGATCCTGGTCACCGCACGCGACGCGGTCGACGACCGGGTGTTCGGGTTGGACTCCGGCGCCGACGACTACCTGACCAAGCCGTTCGCGATCGCCGAGCTCAACGCCCGGATCCGGGCGCAGCTCCGACGTCGTGCCGCCGGCACCGCGACCGTCGTGACGGCGGGACGGGTCCGGCTGGACGTGGTCGCTGTACGGGCATCGGTCGACGGGCGTGACCTGCCGCTCAGCGTCAAGGAGTTCTCGCTGCTGCGCTTCCTGATCCAGGGCAGCCCAGCGACGCGGTCGCGGGCCGAGGTGCTGCAGGAGGTCTGGGGGAGTGCCGAGCACTTCGACCCCACGATCGTCGACCAGTACGTCAGCTACGTACGGAAGAAGCTCTCCGCCTCTGGCGCAGACGTGTCGATCCGCACCGTGCGCGGTGTCGGCTACGCGCTCGAGGTCGGCTCCGCGTGATGCGGCTCCTGAGGCGCCTGTCCATCCGCGCGCGGATCACGCTCGGCAGCCTGCTCATCGGCGCGGTCGTGCTCGCCGGGGTGGCCGGCGTGCTGCACCTGCAGATCCGCCAGGCGACGCTCGCGACGGACCGGTCCCTGGCCGCAGGCGACGCCGCACCGTTCGTCTCCGACCTGCGCAACAACCCGGATGAACCGCCTGACCGTCCGGCCGAGGACGTCCTGGTCGGCATCCGGCGTGCCGACGGAAGCTGGGTCGTCGACGCCCTGCCCGCCGACATCCGCCGGGTGCTGCCCACGACGGTGCCGGGCGACGACGTCACCCTGCGCCTGCACACCGACCGTCGGGCCGTCACGGTCGTCGGCACCCCGGTCGTCAACGACCGTGGGCGCTTCGTCGTCTGGGCCGCCCACGACGGCCGCGCCGGGCAGGAGACCCTGGAACGCGTCGACCGGTCCCTGGTGGTCGGCGTGCTGTTCGCCGTCGCGGCGTTCGCGGGCACGGCCTGGCTGCTCTCCACGCTGGCGCTGCGTCCCGTCGCCCGGCTGCGACGCACCGCCGAGGACATCAGCGCGGGCCGCAGCGGCGGGCACCTGCCCGTCGGGACGTCGGCCGACGAGCTCGACCACCTGGCGCGGACCCTCAACGCGTTCATCGACCGTCAGCGCGCGGACGCCGCGCGCGAGCGACAGATGGTCTCGGACGCCAGCCACGAACTGCGGACCCCGCTGGCGGCGCTGACCGCGCGGCTGGAGCTGGCGCACCGTGAGTCCGGCGACGCCGAGGCACTCGAACGCGAACTCAGCGCTGCCGAGGTCGACGCGGGCCGGCTCGTCGCACTGGCGAACACGCTGCTCGAGCTCAGCCGGCTGGACGAGGGCGGACCGCAGCCGACCACGCCCGCCCGCGACCTGGTGACGGAGCTGATGGGCAGCGTGGACCGCGCCCGCGCGCTCGGCGGGGTCGAGGACCGCGACATCGACTTCGACGTCGACGTGCCCGACGACGACACGCAGTACGCGATCAGCACCGCGGCCTTCGCGCGCGTCGTCGACAACCTGGTCGCGAACGCGGTCGCCGCCGGCAGTGCGGGGGGCGTGGTGCGGGTGGCGCTCGGCCAGGAGGACCGGCTCGGCCTGGTCCTGCGCGTGACCGACGACGGTCCCGGCGTCCCGGCCGACTTCCTCCCGCGCGCGTTCGACCGGTTCACCCGTGCGGACGAGGCCCGGCGCTCCCGGCTCGGCGGCAGCGGGCTCGGGCTCGCGCTCGTCCGCGCGGTCGCCGAGCGGGCCGGCGGGACCGCGACGCTCGGCAACGCACCCGGCGGGGGAGCGGTCGCCGTCGTGCGGCTGCCCACCGCCTGACGGCTCGCAGTGGCGCATCGTTCGAGGTCTCGAACGATGCACACCGTCCGTTCCCGGTCGACGCATAGGAGTCTTCCTCAGGCTGTGTGTCACCCGATCCCCTGCTGAACAGGAGCGCGACGATGATCGACACCGCTCGCCCCACCCGCACCGCCGTCCGACACGCGGTCCCACCCGCTGCCGAGCCGCTCGACGTCGCTGCTCGTCGCCGCCGTCGAGCCAGCCGTCGTCGCACGGCCGCCGGCGACCTGCTCGGCGTCCTGGCCTGGGCGTCGGCTGCTGCCGCGGTCGCGCTCTGGCTGGCCTCGCCCGGGTCGCACACGGTGTCGGGCATCAGCGGCTGGCTGACCGACGCGGGCATCGTCGCGGGGCTGATCGCGACCGACCTGGTGCTGGTCATGCTCGTGCTGGCCGCCCGGGTCCCCCTCATCGACCGCACCTTCGGACAGGACACCGCGATCGCCGTGCACCGGTCGCTCGGCAAGCCCGTGCTGTACCTGCTGCTGGCACACGGCCTGCTGCTCACGCTGGGCTACGGCGCGGCCGACCGGACCAACCCGATCGCCGAGACGATCGCCCTGTTCTCCACTCCGGACATGCCGCTGGCGTACCTGGGGCTCGGCCTGTTCGTCGCCGTCGTCGCGACGTCGCTCGTCGCCGTCCGTCGCCGACTGCCGTACGAGGCATGGCACGCCATCCACCTGCTCAGCTACGCCGCGGTCCTGGTGGCGCTGCCGCACATGCTCAGCGTCGGCAGCGTCCTGGCGAACGGCACCTGGCAGCGGGTGTACTGGATCGCGCTGTACGTCGTCGCGCTCGGGCTCATCGTCGTGTACCGCTTCCTGATGCCCGTCGTGGTGTCCCTGCGGCACCGGATCCGTGTCGTCGCGGTGGAGCCGATCGCGCCCGGCGTGGTGTCGATCCACCTGACCGGACGCGACCTCGACCGGCTTGGTGTGCGCGGCGGGCAGTACGGCGTCTGGCGGTTCTGGACCGCCCGGACCTGGTGGCACGCCCACCCGGTCTCGTTCTCCGCCGTCCCCGGTGCCCGCACCGCGCGCATCACCGTGCGTGACCTCGGCGCGGGGTCGGCCCGGCTCGGCCGCATCGTTCCCGGTGCCGTCGTGTCGCTCGAGGGCCCCTACGGCCTGTTCACCACGCGAGCCCGGACGGCCCCCTTCCTGGCGCTGGTGGCATCGGGGATCGGCATCACCCCGGTCCGCGCGCTGCTCGAGGACACCGACCTGCGACCTGGCGAGGCCACGGTCCTGCTGCGCGGCACGGACGCCGACCAGCAGTACCTGTGGCACGAGACCGCTGCGTTGGCTGCCTCGACCGGCAGCGCCTGCTCCACGATGGTCGGACCGCGTGCCCGGTCACGCGAGAGCTGGATGACCGAGGACGACGTCCGACGTGGGGTGACGCTGCGCTCGGTGTTCCCGCGGTTGCTCGAGTCCGACCTGTACGTGTGCGGCCCGCAGGCGTGGGCGGACCTGGTCGTCCGCGAGGCCCGGTTCGCCGGCGTCCCCGAACACCAGATCCACCAGGAACGGTTCGCGTCGTGAGGGCCCGCATGGTGGCCGGCGGGATCGTCTCGTCCGCCGCGGTCCTGGTCATCGGCTGGCAGCTCGGCGCCCAGCCGGCGGTCACGACCCCGGTGCAGCCGAGCACGTCGAGCGGCAGCAGTACGTCGAACGGCAGCAGCGCGTCGGGCAGCGGCACGTCGAGCGGCGGGACCTCGTCCGGCAGCGGCACGTCCGGGGGCACCTCGAGCGGCGGTACCTCGTCCGGGTCGTCGACCGCGTCCGGCACGTTCACCGGCACGACCGCCCAGACCCGGTACGGCCCGGTCCAGGTGCAGATCACCGTGGCCGGCGGGAAGATCACCGAGGTGACGGCGCTGCAGCTGACGAACGACGGCGGCCGCTCGGTCGCGATCAGTCAGCAGGCCGCACCGATCCTTCGACAGGAGGCGCTGCAGGCCCAGTCCGCGAAGATCCAGGCGGTGAGCGGCGCGACCTACACCAGCGACGGGTACGTCACCTCGCTGCAGTCCGCGATCGACCAGGCGGGACTGTGAGCGTCCGGACGTTCCCGACGATGGGCACCGTGGTGAGCCTGCGCGGTGCCGACGACGCCACCGCGGCCGAGGTCCGCAGCGTGTTCGCCGGGTACGACCACCGGTACAGCCTGTACGACCCCAGCTCCGTGCTGAGCCGTGTGGCCGACGGTGCGCTCCGCCTGCGCGACACCCCGGACCAGGTCCGTGCGACGTACGCGCTCGCACTGGAGTGGCGCGACCGGACCCACGGGGCGTTCACCCCGCACCGCCCAGACGGCGTCGTGGACCTGTCCGGGGTCGTCAAGGCGATGGCCATCCGCGACGCCGGCACCGTGCTCGACGCCCAGGGACACGACTGGATGCTCGGCGTCGGTGGCGACGTGCTGGTCCGCGGGCAGCACGAGGACCAGCCGTGGAGCGTCGGGATCGTCGACCCGGCCGACCGACAGCGGGTGGTCGCGGTCGTCCCGCTCGCGGCACCCCGCCGTGCGGTGGCCACGTCCGGTACGGCCGAGCGCGGTGAGCACATCTGGCGACGCGCTGTGCCGACGTTCGTGCAGGCCACCGTGGTCGCCGACGACATCGTCACGGCCGACGTGCTCGCCACCGCGATCGTCGCCGGTGACGAGACCGACCTGGCCGGGTTCACGGCGGACGAGGACGTCGACGTCATCGCCTTCGGTGCCGACGGCCGGGTGTGGGCGACGCCGGGCCGCGCGACCGAGGCGGTGACGGCCCCGAGCACCGTGCGCGGTTGACCGCTCGGTGCGAGGTCGACGGCCCGGAGCACGGTGCGAGGTTCGTGCCCGGTGCGCGGCTGACCGCCTGGTGCGGGGAACCAACCTCGCACCGAGCAAGCAACACCGCACCGTCCGCCCCCGCACCCGCGACGCGCCGGGCGCCGGTCAGCGGAAGGTGAGATCGAGCGTCACCTGCCGTGGCCAGAGGGCGTACCGGGGGAGCACGTCCGGCCCGCACGCCCGTGACCCGAGCCCGTGCTGCGCGGCGTCCAGGTACAGGTGCAGGCGGTCGGACGCGGGCAGCTCGTGCGCGTGGTCGACCGCGCTCCACTGCTGCGCACTATGGCGTGCGACCTGGAACCCGGGCAGGGTGGCGCCGTGCCCCTCGGCCGCGGTGACGGCGAGCGGCCCGAGGACCAGCTCGTGCAGCCCCGGCCGGTGTCCGGTCTCCTGCGGTCGCGCGTACCGGACGCCCAGGTCGTCCACCGGTGCGCTGTACCGCCCGACCTGCACGCCGTTGCGGGCGTCGGCGTACGACTCGTTCGGTCCGGTGCCCCACCACGCGGCGTTCGCGGTCAGGTCGCCGGGCAGCTCCAGGTGCAGGCCGATGCGGGGCCAGGTGCAGTCCCACGGACCGATCGGCACCGCGGTCCACCGCAGCCGCAGGCCGTCGTCCGCGCCGGCCCAGTGGAAGGTGGACTCGACGCCGAGCGACGACCCCGCGGGCATCGACCGGACCCGTTGCACCAGGCTCTCGGCTCCGGACGCGACGGACAGCACCCGGTGGGTCAGTCGGTCCAGCCCACGCTCCCGCCACCGGTCGGCAGACGGCGGGACCGACTCGTCACCACGACCGGACGTCAGCTCCGGCAGCACCGTCTCGTACGACCCCTGGCCGGCGGCCCGGTCGTTCTCGGTCGGGGCGCGCCAGAGTTCCGCGTGGAGCTCGGCGACCTCGGTGCCGCGCCACGACCGCAGGCTGCCGTCGTCCGCGAACACCGCCGTTGCCGGCAGCGTGGTCCGGGCCGGTCGCACGGCGTCCGACCGCACCACGTCCACGGCGACCTGGGTGCTCGCGACGGTGTGCCCTGCCGTGGCCCATGCGGTGTCGGCTCGCAGGTCCGCCCGGAACGTCAGGTGCGCACGCTGCCCGCGCCGCGGAGCGACTGCCTCGCTCGGCAGGGCGACCGTCACCTCGGACCCTGGTCGGACGGGAGGCACGTCCAGCGTCCCGTGGTCGACGGTGCGTCCATCGACGCGCAGCTCCCACGACACGGCCAGGTCCGCCGTGTCGGCGTGCGCGCGCAGGTTCCGCACGGCCAGCGACGAGCCGGTCCGGACGAAGCGGACGGGTGCCCAGAGCGCCGCCAGGTCGGCGAGCGCGGGGGTGGGCGTGCCGTCCGACAGCACCAGGCCGTCCATCACGAAGACGCCGTCGTGCACCGGCTCGCCGAAGTCGCCGCCGTACCCGAAGTACGCGGTGCCGTCGGCCGTGTGGGTGCGGAGCCCGTGGTCCCGCCACTCCCACACGAAGCCACCGTGCAGCGACGGCCACCGCTCGAAGCGCTCCTGGTACTCGGCGAGCATGCCCGGGCCGTTGCCCATCGCGTGGCCGTACTCGCACAGCACGAACGGCTTCGCGCGCTGCCGGGCGCCGGCTGCGGGTCCGGCGGTCTCGTGCACCGCCATCGTGACCGTGCCGCACACCGAGTCGATCTCCTCGAGCGTCGGGTACATCCGCGAGTACACGTCCGTGTACGCCCCGTCGACGTCGCCCTCGTAGTGGATGGGCCGCGAGGGGTCGCGCTGTCGGATCCAGTCCGCCATCGCCGCCAGGTTCCGACCGGTGCCGGACTCGTTGCCGAGCGACCACATCACGACCGAGGCGTGGTTCTTGTCGCGCTCGACGGTGCGTCGGACCCGGTCCAGGTACGCGTCACGCCACGCGGGGTCGTCCGAGGGGTTGCCGACCCAGTCGACCTCCCAGAAGCCGTGCGTCTCGAGGTCGCACTCCAGCACGACCCAGAAGCCCAGTTCGTCGGCGAGCTCGAGGAACCGCGGGTGCGGCGGCTGGTGCGCCGTGCGGATCGCCTGCACGTTGTGGCGCTTCATGAGCGCGAGGTCGGCGCGCACGACGTCCTCGTCGAAGACGCGCCCCAGGTCGGGATGGGTCTCGTGCCGGTTCACCCCGTGGAACACCAGCGGCGCGCCGTTGGCCAGCAGCCGGTCCCCGACGACCTCGACGCGGCGGAACCCGACGCGCAGGCGGACCTGTTCGTGGTCGGTCGCCACGACGAGGTCGTACAACCGGGGCTGTTCGGCGGACCAGGCGTCCACGGGACCGACGTCCAGGGTGACGGGCGCTGCGGGGTCGACCCGGGCCTCCAGTCCGGTCTCGGCCAGGCGGACGGTGACCGCCGTGGCGGTCGTGACCGTCTCGACGCGCAGGCTGCCGAGCCCCGTGACGGGGTCGCGGTCGGCGGTGACGAACACGTCGTCGATCCCGTCGGTGGGGCGGTGTTCGAGCGTCACCGAGCGGAACACGCCGGGGAGCCACCACTGGTCCTGGTCCTCGAGGTAGCTGCCCGGTGACCACTGGTGCACGCGGAGCGCGACCGTGTTGGTGCCCGCGCGCAGCACGTCGGTGACGTCGTACTCGACGGCCAGCCGGCTGCCGGTTGACCAGCCCACCGGTGTGCCGTTGACCCACACGCGGGCCAGGGACTCGGCGCCGTCGAGCCGCAGGACGGTGCGGCCCGTGGGGGGCCAGTCCGCGGGGAGTTCGACCGTGCGGACGTGGTCGCCGGTCGGGTTGCGGTCGGGGACGTGCGGTGGGTCCACCGGGAACGGGTAGCGGATGTTCGTGTACCAGGGCGACCCGTGACCGTGCAGGGGCCAGTGGGACGGGACGACCAGGTCGTGCCAGTCGTCACCGTCGGGTGCCTGTGCGGCGAACAACGGCGCGGCGAACGGCGGGGCGGCGAAGGGCGGCACGCCGTCGACCTCGTCGCTCGGCGCGTGGTCGGTGAGCCGGAACCGCCACACGCCGTCGAGCGAGATCGCCCGGGCGTCCGACCGGACCCGTGCGCGCGGTGGCAGGCGCGAGTCCGAGCCGGGCGTCGTGGTCCCGAGGGGCCGGACGGCGTGCGGTGCGCTCACTTGATGGCGCCCTTGGCGATGTCCCCGATGAACTGACGGGCACCGATCAGGAACACGACCAGCAGCGGCAGGACGGACAGCAGCGCGCCGGCCATCACCATGCTGTAGTTGTTCGCGAACGTGGTGTTGAGCTGCGCCATCGCGACCTGCAGCGTCAGGTGGTTCGGGTCGTTCAGCACGATGAGCGGCCACAGGTAGTCGTTCCACGAGCCGATGAACGTGAAGATCCCGAGGAACCCCAGGCCCGGACGGATGAGCGGCAGGCACACGGTCCACCACTGCCGGAAGAACCCGGCGCCGTCGATCACCGCGGCGTCCATCAGCTCGTCCGGCACGCTCGACAGGATGTACTGCCGCAGCCAGAAGATGCCGAACGCGTTCGCTGCGGCCGGCACGATGAGCGCCTGCAGGTGCCCGACCCAACCCAGGTTCGTCATGGTGATGAACTGCGGGATCACGGACAGCTGCATCGGCAGCATGAACGTGACGAGCACCACGGTGAACAGGGTCTTGCGCAGCGGGAAGTCGAACTTGGCGAACGTGAACGCGGCGAGCGAGTCGAAGAACAGCACGAGCGCGGTGACGCTCACCGACACGATCACGGTGTTGAGCAGCGCGCCGCCGAAGTCGATCTTGTCGAAGACCTCGCCGATGTTCTGGAACAGCCAGGGGCCGGGGACGAACACCGGCGGCGACTTGTAGATGTCGCTCGTGGTGTTGCTCGCCATCACGAACAGCCAGTACAGCGGGAAGATCGACACCACGGCACCCAGCGTGAGCAGCGTGTAGAGCACCACGCGGGACGTGGACGGCCGGCGGTGGCGGCGGCGTGTCAGGGGCGAACGCGGTTCGGTCTGCGTCGCCGCGGGACGCTGGGTCAGGACGCTCACGACTGTGCCTCTTCCTTGCGGCCGGCGGTGAAGCGCCAGCTGATGATCGTGAACACGACGACGATCAGGAACACGCCCCACGCGATCGCGGCGCCGTACCCGAAGCGGTTGAAGCCGAAGGCCTGCTGGTAGAAGTACAGGACCATGGTCAGGCCGCCCTGCCCGGCTCCACCGCTGTTCGTCGACCCGGCGGTCGTCGTCAGGACCTGGGCCTCGGTGAAGCTCTGCAGGCCCGTGATCGTGCTGACGACCAGCACGAAGATGACCGTGGGGCGCAGCAGCGGCAGGGTGATCGAGAAGAAGCTGCGGAAGGGGCCGGCGCCGTCGATCTTGGCGGCCTCGTACACCTCGCCGCCGATGGACTGCATGCCGGCCAGGAAGATGATCGCGTTGTAGCCCGTCCACTGGTAGGTGATGAGCAGGGACACGGTGACCTGGATGCCGAACGGCGTGCTGAGCCACGGCACCGCGGGCAGGCCGACGGCGTGCAGCAGGGTGTTCGCCAGGCCGAAGTTCTGCCCGAAGATCGAGCCGAACAGCACCGCCATGGCGACGACCGACGTGATGTTCGGGATGAAGTAGGCGATGCGGAGCGCCGTGCTGTAGCGGACGGCGCTGTTGAGCATCGCCGCGACCACGATCGCGATGACGAGCATCGGGAACGTCGACAGCGCGAAGATGACGAAGGTGTTGCGGATCGACAGGTAGAACGTCGGGTCGGCGAAGAGCTTCTGGAAGTTCGACAGGCCCACCCAGGTCGGGTCGCCCAGGCCGTTCCAGTCCTGGAACGACAGCACGAGCGAGTACATCGTCGGGTACAGCCCGAAGACCAGGAACAGGATGAAGAACGGTGCGACGGCGAGGTACATCGGCCAGGTGCGGCGGATGCCCCGCCGGCGGGGCCGGGTGCTCGGACCCGGCCCCGCCAGCGACGGTGCGACGGACGTCGTCACTTGGCGGACTCCAGCGCCGACTTCGCGGCCTTGACGGCGTCGTTCCAGGCCTGGTCCGGGTCCTTGCCCTGGGACTGGATGTTCGTCAGCTGGGTGAAGAACGGTGCCGAGACCTGGGCGTCGTAGGGGCTGGTGTACTTCGTCGGCATCGACTCGATCGACTTCTTGAACACCGAGGCAGTGTCCTGGCCGCCGAAGAACGTGTCGCCCTTGGTCAGCGCCGACTCGTCGAGCGCCTTGGACGAGGACGGGAAGTTGCCGACCTGGCTGTAGGTCGTCGCCTGCGCCGACGGGGCGATGAGCGCCTCGATGACCTTGACCGCGGCCTTCTTGTCCGACGTGGCCGAGGGGATCGTCAGGAACGACCCACCGACGTTGCCGGGGCCGCCCGGCGTCTCCGTCACACGCCACTTGCCCGAGGTGTCCGGCGCGGCGCTCTTGATGTCACCGGCGTGCCAGGCGGCGCCGAGCACGGTCGGCAGCGTGCCCTTGTTGACGGCGGAGGCCCAGTCCGGGCTGCCGTCCTCGATGCCGGCGACGATGCCGTCCTTCTCGGCGGTGACCGCGCGGTCCCAGGCCTGCTTGACCGTGTCGCTGTCGCCGGTGAACTTCCCCGACTTGTTCACGAAGCCGGAGTCGGCCTGCGCCATCGACCAGCTGAAGACGTCGCTCATCGACACCTCGAGCGACGCGCCCGTCTTCTCCTTGAGCTGCTTGCCGAAGGCGAAGTACTTGTCCCAGGTGCTGGTGGCGTCCGCGACGGCTGCGGGCTCGGAGGGCAGCCCCGCCTTCGCCAGGACGTCCTGCCGGTAGAACAGCGCCGAGGGGCCGATGTCCGTGGGCAGCCCGATGAGCTTGCCGTCGGCGGTGGTGGCCTCGGCGAGCTTCCACTTCGGGAACTGCGCGAGGTACGACGCCGGCACCAGGTCCTTCAGGTCGGTGAACAGGCTCGACTGCTGCAGGAAGTAGGGCATGTCCTCGCCCTTGACGCCGGTGATCGACGGGATGTTGCTCTTGCCCGTGAAGGTCGTGACGAGCTTCTGCTTGAAGTCACCACCGATGACGCTGACCTGCAGCTTGTCGGAGCTGAACTCCTTCTTGGTGCTCGAGACCACGGAGTCGCCGACGGCGCCCGGCCACAGCCAGGTGGTGAGCTTGCCGGACGAGGCCGACGAGCCGGCGGAGCAGCCGGTGAGGACGATGGCCGCGGCGACCGCGGTGGCGAGGACCGCGGCGGTGCGGCGACGCGTCGTGGAGGTGCGCATGGGGTGTCTCCTGGGTTCGGGAAGTGGGGCTCGGGAGTGGTGCTGGGCGGTGGTGCGGGGAGTGGAGCAGGTGGTGGGTCAGGGGGTCCGGTCCGCGACGGGCGCGGCCAGGGACGGGAGGCTCGTGGCCAGGAACCCGAACCGGTCCGGATCCGCGGCGGCCGGGTTGGCAGCCAGCCACGGGGCGAGGTCACCGGCCCGGGGGGCGGTGGAGGCGCCTCCGGGCCGGGAGACGGTGATCGCCGCGACGAGCGCGGCGAAGTCGACGCGCTCCCGCAGCGGCAGGTCGGTGAGCGACGCCACGGCGAGTGCCGCGCAGAACACGTCACCCGCGCCGGTCGCGTCGACGGCGCGGACCCGGACGGGCGCGGCCACGACCTCGTCGCCGGTGGCCGAGTCGACGGCCACGACGCCCTCGGCGCCCCGGGTGACGACGCTGAGCGGCACGCGCTCGGCCAGTGCCCGTGCGGCGCGGACCGGGTCGTCGGTGCGGGTGTAGGCCATCGCCTCACGGTCGTTCGGCGTGAACGCGTACGCGCCGTCGATCGCGTCGAGGAGTGCGGGGTCCCAGGTGCCGGTGGCGTCCCAGCCGACGTCGGCGAACACGCGCAAGCCGCGGTCGCTGCTGGTGCGGACCCAGTCGGCGGTCGTCGCGTCGACGTGGAGTGCCGCGACGCGCCCGCCCTGGGCGGGGAGCAGGTCGCCGAGGGGGACGGGAGACGCCGTGCCGCCGGTGACGATCGCGCGGTCGCCGCCGTACCCCAGGCACGCGCTGACGGGGACGGTCCAGCCCGGCATCGTGCGCAGGAGCCCGGTGCCGATGCCCTCGGCCGCCAGCGACGCGCGGCACAGGTCGCTCAGGGCGTCGTCCCCGACGGCCGCGCAGGCGTCGGTGCTCGCACCCAGGCGGGCGGCGGCGATCGCGAAGTTGGCGATCCCGCCCGGGGTCCAGGCGAAGTGCGGCGTCCAGTGCTCCTCGCCCAGGACGGGTGCGCCGTGCAGGTCCGCGAACACCGCGTCGAAGAACAGCAGGCCGGCTACGAGAACGTCGGCACGGAGCACGTCGGCATCGAGCACGTCGGCATCGGTGCGGGGGTGCATTCGGTCGTGCATCGCGGTCTCCATCGGTCGGCGCTGAGGAAGTTGTAACACAGATCGATCCGCATCGCGCATCTTTTTGGTTGAAGATGGTTGCAACTTGAGCGAATTTGATCGCTAAGCTGAGGCACATGAAGGACATCCGCGATCTCGCCATCCTCGATCGGCTGCGCGCAGCCCGTGCCGCCTCGGTGACCGACCTGGCCGAGGCGACCGGGTCCAGCGTCGCGACGATCCGCCGCGACCTGCAGCGCCTCGATGACGCCGGCCTGCTGCGGCGCACCCGGGGCGGTGCCGTGCTGGCGGACGGACACGAGGGCGACGCCCCGTTCCCCGAGGTCGAGACCGTGCACCGCGACGAGAAGGTCCGCATCGCCCGAGCCGCCGCCGACCTGATCGAGGACGGTCACACCGTGGTGCTCGACATCGGCACGACGGTCCTGCAGCTCGCGCTGCTGCTGCGCGGACGCCCCGTGACGGTCATCACGGCCAACATGGCGGTGTTCGAGGCGCTCAAGGACGACGCCGCCGTGCACCTGGTGCTGCTGCCGGGTGACTACGACCCCGTGTACCACTGCGTCTCGGGCCCCCTGACCACCGACTCGCTCCGACTCATCCGTGCCGACCACGCCTTCCTGGGTGTCAGCGGGATCTCGGCGAGCGGCGACCTGCGCGACACCACGATCGCCCAGGTTCCCATCAAGCAGGCGATCGCCACCGCGTGCGACGAGGTCACCGTCCTCGCCGACAGCAGCAAGTTCCCGGGCACCGGGGCAGCGCGCATCGACCTGCCGTCGTCGATCGTGCGGGTCGTCACCGACGCCGAACCGCCGGTCCCGGTCGCCGCCGCGTTCGCCGCGCACGGCGTGGAGGTCCTGGTCCCGTGAAGCTCGTCATGATCGGCGGTGGTGGGTTCCGCACACCGCTGGTGTACTCCGCCCTGCTCCGCGACCACGCCCCCGGGCGGGTCACCGAGGTCGCCCTGGTCGACGTCGACGCAGACCGGCTGCGCACCATGGCGCGCATCCTCGCCGACCAGGCCACCGGGGTGACCGACGCCCCGACCGTCTCCGTGCACACCGACGTCGAAGCCGCGCTGCCCGGTGCCGACTTCGTGTTCTCCGCGATCCGCGTCGCGGGCATGGAGGGCCGTGCCACCGACGAGCGCATCGGACAGTCGCACGGCGTCATCGGGCAGGAGACCGTCGGGTTCGGCGGGATCTCCTACGCGCTCCGCACGCTGCCCATCGTGATGGAGCTGGCGCGGACGATCCGCCGTCTGGCGCCGGACGCCTGGGTCATCAACTTCACCAACCCCGCCGGTGTGGTCACCGAGGCGATGTCGACCGTGCTGGGCGACCGCGTGATCGGCATCTGCGACTCGCCGATCGGCCTGGCACGTCGGGCGCTCGGCACGCTCGGCATCCAGCACGGGCCCGACGTCGAGCTGGAGTACGCGGGGCTGAACCACCTGGGCTGGCTGACCGCGCTGCGCGTCGACGGGGTCGACCGGCTGCCCGAGGTCCTCGCCGAGCCCGCGCGCATCGAGTCCTTCGAAGAGGGCCGGCTGTTCGGCGCGGAGTGGGTGCAGGCGCTCGGGGCGCTGCCGAACGAGTACCTGCACTACTACGCCTACCGCCGCGACGTGCTGCAGGCCGACCAGTACGCGCCGCACACCCGCGCGCGCTACCTGGTCGAGCAGCAGGACCGCTTCTGGGCGGACGCCGCGCACAGCGCGCAGCCGTTCCACACCTGGCAGGAGTGCCGCCACGACCGTGAGTCGACCTACATGGCGACGAACCGCGACTCGGTCGGCATGGGGGAGCGCGACCTCGAGGACATGACCTCCGGTGGCTACGAGGACGTCGCGCTCTCGCTCATGCGCGGCATCGCGTACGACCAGCCCGCCCGGCTCATCCTCAACGTGCCGAACCGGGGCACGCTCGCCGGGCTCGACGACGATGCCGTGGTCGAGGTCCCGTGCACCGTCGACGCGTCCGGGGCGCACCCGATCGCCGGGGCCCGCGTGCCCGACTTCGGGCTCGGCACCGTCACCGCGGTGAAGTACGTCGAGCGCCAGACGATCGAGGCGGCGCTGCACGGCTCCCGTGCGGCCGCGCTGCGGGCGCTCGCACACCACCCGCTCGTCGACTCGGTCCGGATCGCCCGGGCGCTGCTCGACGACGCGACCTCGTCGTTCCCGCACCTGTCGTACCTGTCCTGACCCGCGCCTCCAGGACGCCCTGATCCCGTCCTGGAGGCGCGTCCCGCCCCGTCGAAGAAAGCCCGCCATGCACCAGAACCAGAAGCTCGTCGAGGAGCGCATCGAGCGCGTCCTGAACGAACGGATCGTCCCCGCCGTCCACCAGGCCCGCACGCCCGTCGCACTGCGCGCTTGGCAGGTGCCCGACGAGCCGGTGCCCGCGGCCGAGGCCCTGGCCGCCGAGTACCGCCCCTTCGCGGTCGGTGAGCCGTGGGGCCGTGCATGGTCGACATGGTGGTTCGAGGTCACCGGCACCGTGCCGCCCGAGTGGGCCGGCCGGACCGTCGAGCTGCTCGTCGACCCGGGGTTCCAGGGCGACTGGCCCGGCAACCAGGCCGAGGGGCTGCTGCACACCCCGGACGGCACGCCGGTCAAGGGCATCCACCCGCGCAACCACTACCTGCGCATCGCGGACCAGGCCGTGGGCGGTGAGCAGGTGCACTACTTCCTCGAGGCCGCGGCCAACCCGGACATCCTGGTCAACGAGTTCGTGCCGACGAAGTACGGTTCGAAGAAGACCGCGCCCGAGACACCGATCTACACGTTCCGCACCGCAGAGCTCGCCGTGTTCGAGCCCGAGGTCTGGGCGCTCCGGTTCGACGTCGAGGTGCTGTTCCAGATGGTGCGGGAGCTGCCCGACACCGACCCGCGCCGACACGAGGTGCTGCGCGACCTGGAGCGCGCGATGGACGTGCTGGCGCTCGACGACATCGTCGGCACCGCAGCCGCGGCCCGCGCCGAGCTCGCCGGTGCCCTCGCCAGCCCGGCCAACCGCTCCGCCCACCGCCTGAGCGGCATCGGGCACGCGCACATCGACAGCGCCTGGCTCTGGCCGATCCGTGAGACCAAGCGCAAGACCGGCCGGACGTTCTCGAACGTGCTCGCCCTGGCCGAGCAGTACCCGGACCTGAAGTTCGCGGCGTCGAGCGCCCAGCAGTACGCGTGGGTCAAGGAGCGGTACCCGTCGGTGTTCGCCGGCATCAAGGACGCCATCGCCCGTGGTCAGTGGATCGTCGTCGGGTCGCAGTGGATCGAGCCGGACGGCAACCTGCCCGGCGGCGAGGCCATGGTCCGGCAGGTCACGCAGGGCTTGCGGTTCTTCGCGGACGAGCTCGACGTCGAGACCCACGGTATCTGGCTGCCCGACTCGTTCGGCTACACGGCGGCGTTCCCGCAGATCGCCAGGCTCGCCGGACTCGACTGGTTCCTGACGCAGAAGCTGTCCTGGAACCAGACGAACACCTTCCCGCACCACACCTTCTGGTGGGAGGGCATCGACGGCTCGCGGATCTTCACCCACTTCCCGCCGATCGACACGTACAACGCGACGCTCGAGGGCGAAGAGCTGCACCACGCCGTGCGGCAGTTCCGCGAGAAGGGCGGTGCGACCACGTCCCTGGTGCCGTTCGGGTACGGCGACGGCGGCGGCGGTCCCATCCGCGAGATGATGGAGCGTCAGCGCCGGGTGGAGTCCCTCGAGGGCTCGCCGCGCGTCGAGGTGGAGCACCCGGACGACTTCTTCGCCCGAGCCCGCCAGGAGTACCCGGACGCCCCGGTCTGGGTCGGCGAGCTGTACCTCGAGCTGCACCGCGGCACGTTCACGTCGCACGCCCGCGAGAAGCGGGGCAACCGCCGCGCCGAGCACCTGTTGCGCGAGGCCGAGCTGTGGTGGACCGCGGCCGCACTGCGTGGTGCCGACTACCCGTACGACACGTTCGACCGACTGTGGCAGGCGACGTTGCTCCAGCAGTTCCACGACATCCTGCCCGGGTCCTCGATCCAGTGGGTGCACGAGGAGAACGAGGAGACCTACCGCCGCAACCACGCCGAGATCGAGCAGCTCGCCCTCGACGCCCTGGCCGCACTCGGCGCCACGGGCGACGACGCCGGCGCGGTCGCGAACCCCGCCGACCACGCGCGCCGCGAGCTCCTCGTCGACCCCGACGGACGGGCCGTCGGGGTCGTCGAGGTCCCCGGGCATGCGGTCGTCCCGGTGCGCGCGGTGACCCCGGCGCACCCCGTCACGGTCGTGCAGGAGGACGACGGCATCGTGCTCGACAACGGGCTGGTGCGCGTGCACGTCGACACCGAGGGGCTGCTCGACTCGATCCGCGACCTGGCTGCCGACCGCGAGCTCGTCCCCGAGGGGCGATCCGCCAACCTGCTCCACCTGCACGAGGACCTGCCGAACGCGTGGGACGCGTGGGACATCGACGCGCACTACCGCCGCTCGGTGGTCGAACTCCGCGCCACGGACCGCATCGAGCTGGACACCGACGGCGACCTGCGCGCCGTCGTCCGCGTGCACCGGACGTTCGGCTCGTCCGAGCTCGTGCAGACCGTCGCCGTGCACGCCGACGACGTGCGCGTGCACCTCGGCGTCGACCTCGAGTGGCAGGAACGCGAGAAGCTGCTCAAGGCCTCGTTGCCGTTCGTCGTGCACGCGCAGCACCACAGCGCCGAGATCCAGTTCGGCCACCTGCGCCGCCCGACCCACACGAACACCTCGTGGGACGACGCCCGCTTCGAGGTGATGGCGCACCGGTGGGTGCACGTCGAGGAACCGGGCTACGGCATCGGTGTGACGAACGCCGGCACGTACGGGCACGACATCACCCGTCGCGTCGGTGACCTGGGCGAGGTCGAGACCGAGGTCCGCCTGAGCCTGGTCCGCGGTGCGCAGTCGCCCGACCCCCAGCAGGACCTGGGTCACCACACGTTCGCGTACGCGGTCCACCCGGGCGCCGACATCGCCGCGACGGTCGCGAGCGGGTACGACCAGAACCTGCCGCTGCGGGCGTTCCCGGGGGCAGCGGCCGCCGAGGACCTGCACGTGCCGGTCGTGTCCTCGTCACCCGGGGTGCGCGTGGAGTCGGTGAAGCTCGCCGACGACCGGTCGGGCGACATCGTCGTCCGGCTGTACGAAGCGCTCGGTGCGCGGACCGACACCGAGGTCGACCTGCGACTCGACGCGGTGTCGGTCGAACAGGTCGACCTGCGCGAGCGCCCGCTGTCCGACCCGGCCCTGACGGCGCGGCACTTCGCGTGGACGGGCGGCCCGGTGTCGCTCGGGCTCCGGCCGTTCCAGGTGGTCACGCTGCGGGTGCGTCCCCGCGCCTGACGGAGCACGGTGCGGCGTTCCGGCGCGGTGCGCGGGAGCACCGTGCGGCGTTCCGACGCGGTGCTCGGTTGGTCGCTCGGTGCGGGGAAACACCCTCGCACCGAGCGACCAACCTCGCACGGACGGCGAACCTCGCACGGTGCGCGGGGGCACGCCATCGCCTCAGCCGCCGAGCCGCCGGACCTGCTCGGCCGCCGCGGCGCCCCAGCCCGTCGGGTCGTCGCCGGCCGGCACGAGCGCCAGGGACGTCCACAGCACCAGGACGTCCCACCACGCGGCCTCGACCGACGACAGCGGGCTGACCGACTCGTACGCCTGGCGGAACGCCGCCTGGACGTCCGCCCCGACCGGCGCCCAGTCGTGGAAGCGCGTCTCGAGCAGCACGGCCGCCCGTGCGAGCTCGACCACGCGGTGGTCGACCCGCAGGTCCTCGAAGTCGACCAGCCCGACGACCCGGCCGTCCGCGCACAGCACGTTGGCGGACCGGACGTCGCCGTGGACGACCTGCACGGGCAGCGGTTCCGCGGGCAGCGCGCCGAGGAGCGTCCGGAGCAGCTCGAGCCCGTCCGACGGCAGGTGCACCGGTGCGCCCTCGAGCCACTGCTGCACCTGCGATGTCAGCGGAGCGGGCGTCGGCCGGACAGCGGCGACGGCGCCCGCTGCCGGGTACGGCACCAGGGCGTCCTGCAGCTCGGCCACCACCCGACCCACCGACCGCACGGCGGCCGGGTCGTCGACGTCCAGCAGCTCGCCGACCAGGACCCGCTGCAGCCCGGCGGACACCCCGTCGACCTCGACCTGCACGGACCTGTCGCGGGCGGGCACGGGCGCCGACACCGGCAGCCCCCGGTCGCCGAGCCACGCGACCACGTCGGCGGCGGCCGCCAACCGCGGGAAGCGCGACGGCTCGACACACCACTTGAGCAGCACCGGGTCGTCGTCGGTGTCGAGCCACGCCAGCGCATTCCGGTCGCTCATCACGATCCGCGAGCACGCGGTCGCGGCGACGCCCCAGTGCGTCCGGACGGTCGAGATCGCCCACGCGGCCGCGTCGTCCTCGGTCGCGAACCCGAACCGGTCCCGCAGCGCCAGAGCGGCGTCGGTCGTCTCCCACAGCATCGTGATCCCCATGCGCGCAGACTGGCGCACCTTCCTGGGACCCGGCGGACTGGAGGCTCGTGGCGGGCCCGCAACGGGCCTCCAGTCCGTCATCGGTCGGCGAAGCCGCCGAGCATCCCCGAGATGAACCGCTTCTGCAGGAAGAAGTACAGGACCACGATCGGCAGCGCGACGATCACCCCGGCTGCGGAGAGCAGCGAGTAGTCGGTCAGGTGGGCGCCCTTGAAGAAGGCCAGGCCGAGCGGGGCGGTGCGGTGGTCCTCGCTCGTGATGAGAACCAGCGGCAGCAGGAACTCGTTCCAGGTCCACATCGTGATGAGCAGCGCCATCGTCATGATCGGGGCGACGGCCGCGGGCACGATCACCTGCCACAGCAGCTTCACGTCGCGGGCACCGTCGAGCCGTGCGGCCTCGATCACCTCGCCGGGGAAGCTCCGGAACTGACTGCGCATCCAGAAGACCCCGAACGCCAGTGACTGCGCGGTCTGCGGCAGGATCAGGCTGGTGTACGTGTCGGTCAGACCCACCGAGCGCAGGTTGAAGTACAGCGGGATGATGAACGCCTCGGCGGGGAGCATCAGGCCGGCCAGCATCACGAAGAAGATGACGTTCGAGCCGAAGAAGTCCAGCCGGGCGAACGCGAACCCGGCGAACACGGCCAGCACGGTCGTGAGCACGACGACCGACACCGTCACCAGGACGCTCGACAGCATGTACGACGCGAAGTGCCCCTGGTTCCAGGCTGCGCCGAAGTTGCCCAGGTCGATCCGGGTCGGCACGCTGAACCCACCGGAGTTCTCGGCCGACGGCGTCACCGACGACAGCAGCACCCCGATCAGCGGGATGATCGCGAACAGCGCGAACAGCGTCAGGATGACGTAGTCGACGGTCTTCTCGCGGACGGAGATCCTCATGCGACGTCCTTCGGCTGCAGACGGTTGATCAGGGCCGTGACGATCATGATCACGACGGTCAGCGACACCGCGACGGCGGCGGCCGACCCGACCTGCCCGGTCTGGAACGCCCGGTTGTACGCCTCGAACGCCGGCACGGACGTCGAGTTGCCGGGTCCACCGCTCGTCGTGACGTAGACCAGGTCGAACGTCTTGAGCGCCGACACCACGGTCAGGGTCAGCGCCGCGGCGATCTGCCCGCGGAGCGAGGGGAGCGTGATCGAGAAGAACTCGCGCACCGCCCCGGCGCCGTCGATGCGGGCCGCCTCGAACAGGCTCGGGTGGATGTTGCCCACGCCGGACAGGAACAGCACCAGGCAGAGCCCGACGTTCAGCCACGTGCCGACGAACCCGATCGCCGGCAGCGCGGTGTCGTACCCGCCCAACCACACCTGCGCCAGCTGCCCGAGCCCGACCAGGCGGAGCGCGTCGTTCAGCAGCCCGTCAGCCGAGTAGATCGACACCCAGATCGTCGCGACGACGACCGACGCGATGACCTGGGGCAGGAACAGCACCGTGCGGAAGAACGACATCCCGCGCAGCCCGTTCGCCCGCGAGATCAGCGCCGTCAGGAACAGCGCCACGGCGACGGGGACGGCGGCGTAGAACACCATGAGCACCAGCGCATGCCCGAACGACGCCCGCAGCTGCGTGTCCGTGAACACGCCGACGTAGTTCGAGAACCCCGCCCACGTCGCCGCGGACAGGCCGTCCCAGTCGTAGAACGAGTACTGGATGCTCTGCAGGAACGGCACCCCGAGGAACACGGCGAACACGACGAACGCCGGCAGGATGTAGAGGTACGCGACGAGGCTCCGCCGCCGCTTGCGGACGCCGCCGGTCGCCTGGCGGGTCCGCCCACGGCGGGCGCTGCGCTCGGCAGCACCCGCCGTCGTTCCGGTGAACTGGGTCACGTGGCAGTCCTCGCTACTTCTTCACGAATCCGGAGTAGTCGTCCTGGAGCGTCGTCGTGTACTGCTCCGGGGTCGCCTTGCCCGCGACCAGGTCCTGCATCGCCGCCGTGATCGTGTCGTAGAACGTCGGGGTGGCGTAGTCCAGGTACGGCGTGATGCTGTTCGACGACGAGATCGCCTTGTAGTTGCTCGTGATGTCCCCGGCGATCGTGCCCGAGGCGGGGGTGTCGTCGTCCGGCACCACGGTCGGCAGGTTGCCCTTGTCGACGAGCGTCTCGGCGGCCTTCGCGTTCGTGACGAAGTCGACGTAGGCGGCCGCGGCGTTCGCGTTCTTCGTCTTCGAGGTGATGGCCCACGCCAGTCCCTCGCCGCCCATCGTGACCGGGCTCGACGCGCTCGGCGGGGTCAGGGCCGTGAAGCCGATGTCCTTCGCGCTGGACGCGGCCTCGAGGGTGGCCTGGTACCAGGTGCCCGTGATCAGGAACGCGGACTCGCCCTTGCCGAACGCAGCAACGGCGTCGTCGCGCGAGACGCCGTTCGCGCCCTCGGTGACGTAGCCCTTGTCGACCCAGTTCGTGATGGTCTGCGCGGCCTTGACCTCGTCGGAGCCGGTCCAGCTGCCCGACTTGCCGGCGACCAGGTCGTTCACCGCGTCGTGCCCGGCCAGGGCGGAGAGCACCAGGCCGTACAGGTGGATGCCCGGGCTCTTCTCGACGTCGCCGTAGCTGAGCGGCAGCGACCCGGCGGACTTCACCTGCTGCATGTCGGCGGTCAGCTCGGCGACCGTCTTCGGCGGGCTGTCGATGCCGGCCTTCTGCAGCACGGACTTGTTGTAGTACAGCCCGACGAGCTCACCGGTCTGCGAGACGCCGTACAGGTCGTCTCCCTGCCAGGTCGACCCGTCGCTCGAGAACGAGTTGAGCTTGAGCAGGCTGGACGGGTAGTAGTCGTTCCAGCCGTACAGCTTGGCGTAGTCGTTCACCGGTCGCAGGAACCCGGCCTTCACGAACGCGCCCATGTCGGGGTAGCCCTGGTTCGCCTGCACGACGTCCGGCGGGTTGTCGCCCGACAGTGCGAGCTTCAGCGTCGTCTTCAGGTCCGCGAACGAGCGCGAGACACGCTTGATCGTGATGTTCGGGTGCGCCTTCTCGAACGCGTCGTTGAGTTCCTGCTGCGCGTCGTTGATGCCGGTGTCGGTGTTCTGGTCCCACACCGTCAGGGTCGTCTTGCCGGAACCGACGTCCTTGGACACCGGGCCCAGGCTCTGCGACGCGGCAGGTGCGGCCGATCCGCCCGGGGTGCACGCGGTCAGGCCGAGTGCCAGGGCTACTGCGACGCCGACGACCATCGTCGCCTTGCTGGAGTGCTTCATGGTGGTCCAGTCCTTCGAGTGGGGCTTCGGGTGGAGACTTCGGGCGGAGGGGGAGTCAGGGAGTCGGGGGTCAGCGGGGTTCGGGGACCGCGTCGAAGAACGACCAGTCACCGGGCGCCGCCGTCCGGCGCAGGAACGCCCGGAGCTGCTCGGGACGCGGGGCGCTCGCGGCACCGCCGAGCCCGGTCACGGCGTACGCGGCGCTCGCCGTGGCGAAGCGCAGTCGGGTCGCCAGGTCCCAGCCGTGGTGGGTGCCCGCCATGAACGCCGCGACGAACACGTCACCGGCGCCGGTCGGGTCGACCACGTCGACGCGGATGGTGGGCGCCTCGACGACGACCCCGTGGGCGGAGTCCACCGCGACCACGCCATCACCACCCCGGGTGACGACGGCCAGCGGCACCCGTTCGGCCAGGGCCTTGGCGGCGTCGAGTGCCGAGTCGGTGCGGGTGTAGCGCATCGCCTCGACGTGGTTCGGCACGAACACGTCGACCTCGGCGAGCCGGTCGAGCACCCCACCAGACCACTCGCCGGTGTGGTCCCACCCGACGCCCCCGACGACCGTGGTGCCAGCGGCGCGGAGTTCGGCGACCCATGCGGGCAGGGGGTGCGCGATGCCGACGTGCGTGGCGGCGACCGGCCCCAGGCCCTCGGGCACGGTCAGGGCGTCGAGGTGTTCCTCGTACGTGATGAAGCTGCGGTCCTCGGGGCCGGTGAGGGCCACGGACACCGAGCTCTGGTGGCCGGGGACGACCTCGAGCAGGCTCGTGTCGAGCAGGGGCTCCGCGGTCAGGGTCCGGTACACGTGGGCACCGAGCACGTCGTCGCCGAGACGGCTCAGCAGCGTGGTCGGGGCGCCGGCCCGTGCGGCAGCGACCGCGCGGTTCGCCACACCACCGGGGGTGACGGTGAACGCGTCGGCGTAGACCTCGGCACCCTGCTCCGGCGCGGTCACGCCGGCGAAGACCAGGTCGCAGAACACGTCCCCGGCGAACAGCAGGGTGGTCGGGTTCACCTCGGTCACGGCTTCTCCTCATCGTTGCGGATCGTGCCCCGCGCAGGTTGCGCATTCCGGGACGGATCCGCTGGTGATGCTCAAGCCTGCGTGTTTCGTGTTGCGTGGACGTTACCCGATTGCACCAGATTTGTTAAGTCTGATCGCAACGACCGTTCAGGTGCTCGATCTTGCGTGAGTGTGCGCGAGTTGAGCTACAGTGACGGCATGATCCTGCGAGAGCGGCAGAACCGCATCATCAAGGCGCTGCGGGACGAGGGGGCCGCGTCGGTGCGGGAACTCGCCGACGCCCTGTCGGTCAGCGCTGCGACGATCCGCCGCGACCTCGAGATGCTCGACCGCAACGGCGAGCTCGTGCGGACCTGGGGTGGTGCCGTGCTCGCGCCCCGACAGACCGCGCAGGACGGCGACGGCGTCGAACCCGTCGAGACCCCGTTCGAAGCCGCGGGCGACCTCGACCTGAAGCGACGGATGGCTGCGGCCGCGGCGGCGATGGTGCAGGACGGCCAGGTGGTCATCCTCGACATCGGCACGACGACCCCGCAGATCGCCGAACTGCTGCGCGGCCGTGACATCACGGTGATCACGACCAACCTGGCCGTGTTCGACGTCCTGCGCGACGACGACGCGGTGCGGCTGGTGCTGCTCGGCGGGGTCGTCCGCCGCAACTACCGCACGCTCGTCGGTTCACTGGCCGAGTCCGCACTCGAACACGTCAGCGCCGACCTGCTGTTCCTGTCGTGCACCGGTGTCCGTGCCAACGGCCACGTCGTGGACAACATGGCGGTCGAGGCCCCCATCAAGCAGTCGATGATCGCCGCAGCGGACCGCGTCGTCCTGCTGGCGTCCGAGGCCAAGTTCCCCGGCAGTGGCGCGCTCCGTCTCTGCTCCCTGACCGACGTCGACGTGGTCATCACCACGACCGGCGCCCCCGACGAAACACTCGCACACAGCCGGAACGCCGGCGGAGAGGTCATCACCACATGAAGCTCTGCATCCTCGGAGGCGGCGGTTTCCGCACGCCCTACGTGTACCAGGCACTGCTCCGCGACCAGGGCTCGCCCCGGGTCGAGGAGGTCGCCCTGTACGACGTCGACGAGGTCCGGCTGCACGCGATGGTCGCGATCCTGACCGAGCTCGCCGCCGACTTCCCGGACGCCCCCGTCCTGAAGCCCACGACCGACCTGCACCGCGCGGTCGAGGGCAGTGACTACGTGTTCGCCGCCCTGCGCGTCGGTGGCCTCGAGGGACGACGCTGCGACGAGCACGTCGCGCTCGACCTGAACGTGCTCGGGCAGGAGACCACCGGTCCCGGCGGGCTGGCGTACGCCATCCGTACCGTCCCGGTCATGGTCGAGGCCGCGAAGGTCATCCGCGACCTGGCCCCGAACGCCTACGTGATGAACTTCACCAACCCCGCGGGCATCATCACCGAGGCCATGCAGACCGTCCTGGGCGACCGCGTGCTCGGCATCTGCGACACCCCGTCCGGCCTCGGCCGCCGCGTCGCCGGCATGCTCGGCCTCGACCACACCCGCGTGCAGATGGACTACGTCGGGCTGAACCACCTGGGCTGGATGCGCCGCGTGATGTACGACGGCCGCGACGTCCTGCCCGAGCTGCTGGCGGACGACGACCGCCTGGGCGCCATGGAAGAGGGGCACGTGTTCGGCCTCGACTGGATCCGCTCGCTCGGCTCGATCCCGAACGAGTACCTGTTCTACTACTACTTCAACCGCGACGCCGTGCGCTCGATCGTCGGCTCCGGCAAGACCCGCGGCGACTTCCTGGCCGAGAGCCAGTCCGCGTTCTACGACCGGGCCAGCCAGGCGGGCAACGGCGTGGCCGAGCTGTGGCGTGAGACCGTCGAGCGGCGCAGTGCGTCGTACATGGCCGAGGCGAAGGGCGGCACCCAGGACGAGCCGCTCGACCCCAAGGAGCGCGAGGCCGACCCGTCGCACCAGGGGTACGCCGGCGTCGCCCTCGGGGTGATGGCCGCGATCAGCCGGAACGAGCGGCAGACGATGATCCTGAACGTGCGCAACAACGGCACGATCGCAGGCCTGCCACGCGACGCCGTGGTCGAGGTGCCGACGATGGTCGACGCGAACGGCGTGCACCCGATGTCGACGGACCAGCCCGACCTGCACCAGATCGGGCTGATGTCGCAGGTCAAGGCCGTCGAGCGCCACACGATCGCGGCGGCCCTGACCGGCTCGAAGGACGAGGCGCTCAAGGCGTTCGCGTTGCACCCGCTGGTCGACAGCGTCAGTGTCGCCCGCGACCTGGTGCGCGGGTACGTCGACCGCATCCCCGAGGTGGCCGCGGTCCTGACGAAGTAGCGCGACCAGACGGCGGACGGGAGGCCCGGTGCCAGCTGGCACCCCTCCCTCGCAGGCTCGGTCGGCGCGCCCCGCGCAACGCTTCGCGTTGCCGCTGAGCGGGGCGCGCCCGTCCGCGCGTCAGCGGTTGACGGCCGCCAGGCCGGCCGCGTCGTAGCGATCGCCCGCCACGCCGACGCGCTCGGCGAGCCCGTCGAGCGCCGCGACGTCGTCGGCGGACAGCGCGACGGCCGTCGCGCCGGCGTTCTCGTCGATGCGCTCCGTGCGGCGGGTCCCGGGGATCGGCACGATGAACGGGTGCTGTGCCAGCAGCCATGCCAGCGCGACCTGTCCCGGCGAGGCGTCCCGCGCGGCTGCGAGCTCGCGGACCGCGTCGATGAGTGCCTGGTTCGCGGCGAGGTTCTCGGCCTGGAACCGGGGGACCTTCCCGCGGATCTCGCCCTCGCCGAACGACGCCCCGGGGGCGATCGTGCCGGTCAGGAACCCCTTGCCGAGCGGGCTGAACGGGACGAACCCGATGCCGAGCTCGGCGCAGGCGGGCAGCACCTCGGGTTCGGGGTCGCGGGTCCACAGGGAGTACTCGCTCTGCACGGCGGTGACCGGGTGCACGGCGTGTGCGCGGCGGATGGTCGACGCGGCGGCCTCGGACAGGCCGAAGTGGCCGACCTTGCCCTCGGCGACGAGTTCGCCGACCGTGCCGGCGACGTCCTCGATCGGGACGTCCGGGTCGACCCGGTGCTGGTACAGCAGGTCGATCTTCTCGACCCCGAGCCGTCGGAGCGACCCCTCGGCTGCCTGCCGGATGTGCTCCGGTCGTGAGTCGACGCCGACGGAGCGCCCGTCGACGATGTCGAAGCCGAACTTCGTCGCCAGGACCACGCGGTCGCGGATCGGGGCGATGGCCTCGCCGACGAGCTCCTCGTTGTCGTGCGGGCCGTAGACCTCGGCGGTGTCGATGAAGGTGACGCCGGACTCCACGGCGTACCGCAGCACGTCGATCATCGCGGAGCGGTCGCCGGGGTTCGGCCCGTAGCTCTGCGACATGCCCATCGCGCCGAGGCCGATCGCCGAGACCTGCAGCCCCTGTCCGAGTGTCCTGGTGTGCATGCGTGCTCCCGTCGTCGAGGTGGTGTGGTCCCCACCGTACGGACCCCGCGCGTCGGGACGGGTGTACCCGCGGAACACCCCACCGCGGTGCGCGGTCAGCGCCCCAGCTGCTCGCGCAGGTACGGGGCCGTCCGGCTCGCCGCGGACGCCGCGACCTCGGTCGGCGTCCCGGAGGCGACGACCCTGCCGCCGTCCTCGCCGCCACCCGGGCCCATGTCGATGACGTGGTCCGCGTTCGCGACGACGTCCATCGCGTGCTCGACGACCACGACCGTGTTGCCCGCGTCGGTCAGCCGGGCCAGCTGTTCGGTGAGCAGCTCGACGTCGGCGGGGTGCAACCCGGTGGTCGGCTCGTCGAGCAGGTACAGCGTGTGCCCGGTCCGGGCGCGCTGCAGTTCGGTCGCGAGCTTGATGCGCTGCGCCTCGCCGCCCGACAGTTCCGGAGCGGGCTGCCCGAGGCGCAGGTACCCGAGGCCGACCTGCTGCAGGGCGTCGAGCGCACGTGCGGCTGCGGGCACGGACGCCAGGAACGGGGCAGCCTGGTCGACGGTCATGCCGAGCACGTCGGCGATCGACGCACCGTCCCAGCGCACCTGGAGCGTCTCGTCGTTGTAGCGCGAGCCGTGGCACTCCGGGCAGGGTGCCCAGCTGCCGGGCAGGAACAGCAGCTCGACCGACACCGAGCCCTCGCCCTGGCAGACCTCGCAGCGGCCGCCCGCGACGTTGAACGAGAACCGGCCGGCCGTCCACCCGCGCGCCCGGGCCGCGTCGGTCGCTGCGAAGGTGGTCCGGACGGCGTCGAACAGACCGGTGTAGGTGGCCAGGTTCGAGCGCGGGGTACGGCCGATGGGCTTCTGGTCGACCTGCACCACGCGGTCGACGAGCGGGTGGTCGAGCGCAGTGCGGGGGAGGACGCCACCGACGAGCGAGGACTTCCCCGAGCCACTGACCCCGGTGACGGCGGTCAGCACCCCGAGCGGCACGTCGACGTCGAGCCCGTGCAGGTTGTGCTGCGTGACGTCGCGGAGCTGCAACATGCCGACCGGTGCACGCGGCGTCCGGACCGGCCCGTCGTCCACGCGGGGCTGCAGGAACTGGCGGGTCACGGACGCGTCGACCTCGGCGAGCCCGTCGACGGGGCCGCTGTACAGCACGGTGCCGCCGCCACTGCCTGCACCCGGGCCGACGTCGACGATCCAGTCGGCTCGTCGGACGATGCCCATGTCGTGTTCGACCACGAACACGCTGTTGCCGCCGGCCCGCAGGTCCTCGAGCACCTCGACCAGCGACTCGGCGTCGGCGGGGTGCAGTCCGGCGCTCGGCTCGTCGAGCACGTACACGACGCCGAACAGGCCGGAGCGCAACTGTGTCGCGATGCGCAGCCGCTGGGTCTCGCCGGGCGACAGCGTGGGGGTCGCGCGGTCGAGGGACAGGTACCCCAACCCGAGTCCGGCGAGGACCTCGACGCGGGTCAGCAGGTCGCGGGAGATGGCGACGGCGACCTCGGTGTGCTCACCGGAGGTGGCGCGGGAGGTGGCCGGGGCGGCGTCGGTGATCGCGGCGATCGGGCGGAGCACGTCGGCCAGGGTGCTCAGCGGCATGCCGTTCATCGCGGCGATGGTGTGGCCACCGACCGTGACGGCGAGCGCCGCTCGGGTCAGGCCGGTGCCCCCGCACAGCCCGCACGGTCCGGACTCCACGAAGCGCAGGGCCTTGGTCCGTTGGGCTTCGCTCTGGCTGTCGGCCAGCGTGTGCAGGACGTACTGCCGGGCGCTCCAGAACCGGCCCTTGTAGGGCTTGGCGACGCGGTCCCGTTTCGGCTGCACCTCGACGACGGGCTGCTCCTCGGTGAACAGCAGCCAGTCGCGGTCGGCGCGGGGCAGGTCGCGCCACGGTGTCTCGATGTCGTGGCCCAGTCCCGCGGTGACGTCGCGCAGGTTCTTGCCCTGCCAGGCGCCGGGCCAGGCCGTGATGGCGCCGTCGCGGATGCTGAGGGTGTCGTCGTGCACGGCGGAGGCCTCGGTCACCTCGTGCGCGATCCCCAGCCCGTGACAGCGTGGGCACGCCCCGGCCGCGGTGTTCGGTGAGAACGAGTCGGACTCCAGACGGTCGGCGCCGTCGGGGTAGGTGCCGGCGCGCGAGAACAGCATGCGCATCGAGTTCGACAGCGTGGTCAGCGTGCCGACGGTGGACCGGGTGCTCGGGGCGCCGCGGCGTTGCTGCAGTGCGACAGCGGGCGGCAGGCCGGTGATCGAGTCCACGTGCGGGGTCGAGCCCTGCGCGATGAGCCGGCGGGCGTAGGGCGCGACGGACTCCAGGAAGCGGCGCTGTGCCTCGGCGAAGACCGTGCCGAACGCCAGGGACGACTTGCCCGACCCGGACACACCCGTGAACGCCACGATGCAGTCGCGCGGCACGTCCACGTCGACGTCGCGCAGGTTGTTCTCGCGGGCACCGCGGACCCGGATGAAGCCGTCGCGGGCACGGTCGGGCGCAGGTGAGGTGGAGGGCATCCTGTCGACACTAGGCGTGGCCGGCTGGGTGTCCTCGCACCCGTCCACGTCCCCGATGGGTGTCGTTCACCTGGGATGGCCAGACTGGGATCATGACGTGCGGACCGGTGCCGCACCGAGAACGGAGACACCATGCTGGACAGCACGCCGGTCGGCGACCTGCGCGAGTACATCGAGGACCTGCGGACGCGGGGCTTCACGGTCGACAGCGCGCACACCGCCGACCCGGAACTGATCGACCCGCAGGGGAACCCCATCCACACGTGGCGTGAGGACTACCCCTACGACGAGCTGATGGACCGTGACGAGTACGAGTACGAGAAGTACCGGCTGCAGGTCGAGCTGCTGAAGCTGCAGTACTGGCTCGAGGACGAGGGTCGCCGCGCGATCATCCTGTTCGAGGGACGCGACGCCGCGGGCAAGGGCGGCACCATCAAGCGGTTCACGGAGCACCTCAACCCCCGCACGTCGCGGGTCGTCGCCCTGTCGAAGCCGAACGACCGCGAGCGCGGGCAGTGGTACTTCCAGCGGTACGTCGAGCACCTGCCGAGCGCTGGCGAGATCGTCATGTTCGACCGGTCCTGGTACAACCGCGCCGGTGTCGAGCGTGTGATGGGCTTCTGCTCCGACGCCGAGTACGAGACCTTCATGAACCAGGCCCCGTCGTTCGAGCGGATGCTCGTCGACTCCGGCATCCACGTCACGAAGTTCTGGTTCTCGGTGACCCGCAAGGAACAGCGGACCCGGTTCGCGATCCGCCAGCTCGACCCCGTCCGCCGGTGGAAGCTCTCGCCGATGGACGTCGCGTCGCTGGGCGTGTGGGACGACTACACCGCCGCGAAAGAGGCCATGTTCCAGCGCACCGACAAGCGGTACGCGCCGTGGACGATCGTCCGGAGCAACGACAAGAAGCGGGCGCGGGTGAACGCGATGCGCTACTTCCTGTCGCGGTTCGACTACGAGGGCAAGGACCCGACGGTCGCGATCGCGCCGGACCCGCTGCTCGTGATGCGTGGCGGCAAGGCCCTGGCGCTCGAGGAGTAGCCGGTCACGGTCGTCCGGCGGCGCGGCGGCGGGGTGCGACGCCGTCGGACCGTCCGGGCGTGTGGAACGTGCGGACGAGTTCGGCCAGCACGCCTGGCTGTTCGACGATCAGCCCGTGGGTGGCGCGCGGCACGACGGCGAGTTCGGCGTCCGGCACCGATTCGAGCATGGTCGCCAGGTCGTCCGGGGTCCACGACGGCTCGTGGGCGTGCATCGCGGCCGACTTCGCCACGACCGTCGGCCAGTGCTCGCGGCCCATGACCGTCGGCCAGTGCTCGCGGCCGTCGGGGGACACCGTCGCCATGCTCGATGGTCGCACCCTGCGTCCGGTCGTGCCAGTGGCTGACAGGATGGAAGCGCGTGCGGACCATCTGGATCGGCTCACGGTTCCGCGACGGCGCGTCAGCCCGTTGCGCGACGTTCGCTAGGGTCGAGCGGTGACAGTCATCATCGCCGGCGCGGGCGACCTCGGCATCGCCACCGGACTCCGTTTCGCCGCGGCGGGGCACCGCGTGGTCGGACTCCGTCGACGGGCCGACCTGGTGCCGGCGCCCATCGAGGGCCGGACTGCCGACCTGCAGCGCGACACCCCGTCGATCGACGACGACACCGACGTCGTGGTGGTCGCCCTGGCCGCGGGCAGTCGCGACGTCGAGACGTACCGCGCGACCTACGTCGACGGACTGCGCCACGTGCTGGACGGCATCGACGCGTCCGCCGCAACGCCCCGGCTGCTCGTCGTGTCCTCGACCGCCGTGTACGGCGGCGACGGCGAGGTCACCGAGGCGACCCCGGCGACCGGTGGCACCCCGACGGCGGACGTCTTGCTCGAGGCCGAGGCGCTGCTGCGGTCCCGCGCGCCGCGCGCCACGCTCGTGCGGTTGTCCGGCATCTACGGCCCCGGTCGTGAGCGGCTGATCGACCAGGTCCGGAGCGGCACGGCGCGGCTCGCTCCCACGACAGAGGCCTCGCGGATGACCAACCGCATCCACCGCGACGACGCCGCCGCAGCGCTCGTGCACCTGGCCTCGGTGCCCTCGCCGCCGCCGGTCGTGATCGGTACGGACGACGAACCCGTCCGTCTCGACACGGTGTCGCGGTTCATCGCCGACGAACTCGGCGTCGACCTCGAAGCGGACACCGAGCCGGTCGCGCCGGGACCGGACAAGCGCCTGTCGAACGCGCTGCTCCGCTCGACGGGCTTCACCTTCGCGTACCCGACCTACCGTCAGGGGTACCGGGCGGTCATCGCCGGCGAGGGCACCCGCTACGCCTGAAGCGCAGCGCAGCGCAGCGCAGCGCAGCGCGTCGCGTCGCGTCGCGCTGCGCTGAGTCAGCGCTCGCGGGCGGCGTCGACGAGCTGTCGGGCCACCGTGCGCGCGACGGTCGTGTCGTACCCGGGTTCACGCAGTCGCATCGCCAGCGTGCCGGACACCAGGAGGGTGAGCTGTTCGCCGACCCGCGCTGCTGCCGCCGCACCGACGATCGGTGCGGCCAGGGTCGTCAGCCGGGTACGCAGGCCGTCGGTCTCGGCGTCGAGCACCACGCGGATCTCGCTCGGCGCCTCGGCGTACTCCGACGCGGTGCCCAGGAAGGCACACCAGCGCGAGGCTGCTGACCGGGCGCGGAACTCGTCGAGCGCGTCGAACACGGCCAGCAGCCGGTGGAGTGGGTCGGCCTGTCGGTCGACAGCCGCGGCCCATGTGTCCTGCCAGTCGCGGTGCCGGCGCTCGAGCGTGGCGGCGACCAGGGCCTCCTTGCTCGGGAAACCGCGGTAGAGCGTCGCGGACGACACCCCGGCGCGCTCGAGTACGGCGTCGACCGAGGTCGCGGCGATGCCGTGCGCGAAGAACAGGTCCTCGGCGGCGTCGAGCAGCTTCCGCTGGGTTCCTGCACGCATCGCCATGGCAGCACCCTAGACTCCGAGAAGTGAAACGATCGTTTTCGAATCTGCCTCTCATCGTTGCCGGGACCGCACTCATCGCCGTCACCTACGGACTCGTGCGACTGGCGTACGGCCTGGTGCTGCCGGACGTCCGTGCCGACCTCGACGTGGATGCAGTGGCCGCGGGTTCCATCTCGGCCGGTGCCTCGATGCTGTACTGCGTCGGCGCGGTGACCGGGTTCCTCGCCGCTGCCCGCGCCCCACGCACGCTCGTGGTGCTCGCCGCGGGCACGGCGGCGCTCGGCGCGCTCGGAGTCGCGGTGAGTCCCTCTGCCGCGGTGTTCGGCGCGTCGGCCGTGCTGGCGTCGGCCGGGGCGGGTCTGGCCTCGCCCGCACTGGTGCGATCGTCGCACGCGGCGTCCCCGATCGCGATGCCGGACGTGCGCAGACGATCGTGAACAGCGGCACTGGTGCGGGACTCGTCGCTGCCGGTGTCCTGGCCCTCGTGCTGCTGCCGGACTGGCGGACGGCGTGGCTGGTCAGCGCGGTCTGTGCCGTCCTGACCGGCGCGGCGGTGCTCGTCACGGACCGTGGCGCGCGGTCCGGTCCGCGCGGGAACACCGCGCTCCCACCAGCGGCCTGGTTCCGTCAGCACGGCGGACTGCTGGTGGCGGCGCTCCTGCTCGGCGCCGGGTCCGCGGCCGTCTGGAACCTCGGTCGTGCCGTCGTGGTGGATGCGGGTGCGGGTGGGACGGCCTCGGTGGTGGCGTGGATCGCGCTGGGGCTCGGGGGAGCTGCTGTGGTGCTGACGGCGCGGTGGCTCGGTGCGCGGCCGGTCCGGACGGCGTGGGCGATCACGGTCCTCGCCGTCGCGCTCGGCACGGTCGGACTGGGCGTCGGTGCCGCCGTCGTGCCGGTCGCATTCATCGCGTGCCTGGTGTTCGGATGGGGCTACACGGCCGCCACGGGCGTGCTCATCACCTGGACGAGCAGTCTCGCACCCGAGCACGCACCGTCCGGCACGTCGATGCTCTTCGTCACGCTGGTGCTCGGTCAGGCGGTCGGTGCGGCCGCCGCCGGTGGCGTCCTCGACCACGTCGGTGCGCTGCTCACGATGCTCGTCGCCGCGCTCGTCGCCGTCGCGGGGATCCCCACCGCCAGGGTGCGGCAGAATGGGGACCCGTGAACCCCCAACCGCAGCAGCCGAAGTGGCGGACCCTCTGGTCGACGATCCAGGTCGGCGTGTTGTCCGCCGCGGTGGTGACGTGCATCGTGCTGCTGGCCGTCGGGGACCCGAAGCTCGCCCGCGTGTGGGCCGTCGCGCTCGTGTTCTTCGGCATCGCGCTGCTCGGGCACATCACGTTCCTGATCTGGACCAAGCGCACGGAGCGCGGCCGCCCCTGAGGACGACCGCGCACGGTGTGGCATCCGCCGGCTACGGCGTGACCATGCCGCCGTTCACGTTGAGCGTCTCGCCCGCGACGAAGCTCGACTCCTGCGACGCCAGGAACACGTACGCCGGCGCCAGCTCGGCGGGCTGTCCCGCGCGGCCCATCGGTGACTCGCTGCTGCCGAACTCGGGCAGCGACTCGGGGTCGACCCCGCCGGTCACCTGCAGCACCGACCAGGTCGGCCCGGGTGCGACGACGTTCACGCGGATCCCACGCTCCACCAGCAGCTGCGAGAGCCCCTTCGAGAAGTTGTTGATCGCGCCCTTGGTCGCCGCGTAGTCCAGCCGGTCGGGCGCGGGCTTGTACGCCTCCATCGACGCGGTCGTCGTGATCGTGGCACCTGGCTGCAGGTGCGGCAGCGCCGCCTTGACCAGTCGGAACAGGGCGAAGACGTTGACGTCGAACGTCGCCTCGAACTGCTCGTCGGTGATGTCGAGCAGGTCGGGCTGCCAGACCTGCTTGCCCGCCACGCTCACCAGCGCGTCGAGCCCACCCAGACCGGCCACGGCCTCCTGGACGAGCCGGCCGGCGTACGCGCGGTCGCGCAGGTCGCCGGGGATCGCGACCGCGGTGCGGCCCGCTGCGCGGACCTGCTCGATGACGTGGTCGGCGTCCGACTGTTCCTCCGGCAGGTACGCGAGCGCGACGTCCGCGCCCTCGCGCGCGAACGCGATCGCGACGGCCCCGCCGATGCCCGAGTCGGCTCCGGTGATCAGGGCCTTGCGGCCGGCCAGCCGGCCGGTCCCGCGGTAGCTCGACTCACCCAGGTCCGGTACCGGCGTCATCCGGGACTGGAGGCCCGGCTCGGCCTGCGTCTGCGGCCGGGGGCTGACGTTCGGGTAGCGCGACCGGGGGTCGCCGAACTCGTACTGGTCCGTGGGCATCAGGGTCTCCGGTTCTGTCGGTGCTCGTCGTTCGCCGACCATGCAACCCGGGGTGTCCTGGACGGCTCTCCGGGCGGCGGTGTCAGGAGCGCTGCCAGAACACCAGCCGGTTGCCGAAGGGGTCCGTGACGGTCATCGTGCGGCCCCAGTCGTCGTCGGACAGGCCCGGCCGCGAGTTCGGGTGCCGCTGCGCGAGCAGGTCGGCGTGCAGCGCCTCGACGTCCGGCACGACGATCATCACCGCGCCGCCGGGGGTGGCGTCGCCGTGGTGCTCGGACAGGTGCAGGACCACGCCGTCGCGGACGACCTGGGCGTAGACGGGCAGATCGGGCTCGAGCCGGTGCTCCCACTGCCACGTGAAGCCGAGGTGGTCGCAGTAGAAGCGCCGCGCGAGTTCGTGGTCGAAGACCCGCAGGATCGGCACGACACCTCGCCGGTCCACCGCGTCGCGGGTGGGTTGCTCGTCGGTCATGCGTCCAGCATCCTCCGTTCGGGGTGCGTCTTGTCCGCTGGACGTGTGCTGGGCGTCTGGTCCGGTCGTCTCCAGGGGCGTCGGACGATCCTGTGTCCATGAGCGATGACGACGACGAGCAGACCCGGGCCGACTTCGCGAACGCGGTGAACATGACCGCATCTGCCCTCGACCGCTGGCTGGACACCGACGAGTCCAAGAGCGTCGGGCAGAAGTCCGGCGGCAGCTCGGAGTCGACCGGGCACGCGAGCGGGCGGCACATCGTGCGGATCCTGCGGAAGAAGCAGGCGGAGTACACCGACGCCGACCTGGCCCACATGCGGAAGGTCGTCGGCTACGTGGCCCGGCACCGCGAGCAGCGCCCCGACGGCGACGTGCACGACACTGCCTGGCGGTACTCGCTCATGAACTGGGGTCACGACCCCGAGGCGGACTGACTCAGCGCTCCCAGGCGAACCGGATGACGCCGTCGCCCACCACGCCCAGGGAGACGAGTCGGACGACCGCAGCCGCCAGCACGACCGCTGCAGCGCCCCAGACGATCGCCGACCGGCGCTGCGGCCCGATCGATCGTCGCACGACCATCACCCCGCAGAACACCGCGCAGGACGCAAGGGCTGCCGTGGTCGCCCAGCGGGCGAACTCGGTCAGGTGCGCGCCGAGGACGGTGCCGCCCCACACGATCACCACCGTAGCGAGCCAAGCACACACGACGACGAGCCCGGTGGACTCCAGCGCGTCACCGAAGCGGTCGCCGCGCCCGCCGGTGCGATCCAGCATGTCGGCACCGAACTGCTCTCGGTACCGGTCGACGTCGGCCATGAGACCGTCGACCTCATCGGGCAACGGTGTGTCGGTCGGCAGCGCCAGGAACGCGCGGAGGTCGTCCCGGGCGACGCCGGATGCCGCCAGCAGGCGCGCGGCGCGGTCGCGCTCCACCGACGTGGCGAGCCCCGATACGGCGAGTGCCCACCGACCGGCCTGGTCGGGCGCTCCGAGTTCGCGGTACCGCTCGACGAGCGCGAGCCGCACCTGTCGAGCCTGTGGGTCCTCGCGCAGGTGGTCCCGCAGCAGCGTCAGTGCCGCAGCGCGACCACCCTTGTCCCACAGCTCCGCAGCCCGGCGGACGACCTCGTGTTCCTGCACTCCGTCATCCTGCTGCACCCGCGCGTTCGTCATAGACGACCGTCAGGGCGAGTTCGCAGAACATCGCGTCCGCCCACGAGAACCAGGGTCGTGAGAACGACGTCGGGTCGTCGACGTGGAAGGACTCGTGCATCCGCCCGGTGCCGGCGTCCGTGGCGACGAGCACGTCGAGCAGCTCGCGGCGGCGCTCCGGCGTGCCGGTGATGCCCTCGACGCACAGGGCGATCGGCCAGACGTGCTCGGGTTCGGTGTGGGCGCTGCCGATGCCCTGCGCTGTTGTGCCGCGGAACCAGTACGGGTTCGTCGGGCCGAGCACCATCCGACGGGTGGCCGCGGTCACGTCACGGTCGATGACGTCGGGCGCGTCGAACGGCAGGGACAGCAGCGACGGCATGTTCGCGTCGTCCATCAGCACCACGCCGCCCAGCCCGTCGACCTCGTACGCGTAGACCCGTTCGCCGTCGTGCTCGACGACGCCGTGTGCTGCCACGCCGGCCAGGATCGTCGTGCGCAGGTCGTCGGCATCGTCGGCCAGCCCCTCGTCGCCGTACACGGACCGGGCGACGTCGGACAGCGCCAGCAGGGCCTGGGCCGCGTGCAGGTTCTCCGGCACGTTGAACCCGTACGTGCACGCATCGTCCGACGGTCGGAAGCCCACCCACGTCATGCCCGTCACGGCGACCGGGGTGCCGCGGCCGTCGCGGGCCAGGGTCTCGGTCGGCAGGGGGGAGTCGCGGACGAACCGGTACGACGAGTGCTCGTGGTCGGTCTCGGTCCGGAGCTGGTCGACGATCGTCCGCAGCACCCGGTGCGCCCGCTCGTCGAACAGGTCGGTGCGGCCCGTCGCCCGCCACAGCCGGTGGGCGAACTGCACCGGGTAGGCCAGGCTGTCGACCTCGTACTTCTGCTCCCACACGAGCGGGTCGTCGCACAGGTCGCCGTCGTCGAAGTGCGCGCCCGAGGGCCGGGCGTTGAAGGCGTTGGCGTACGGGTCGTGCTCGATCAGGCGGAACTGCCGCCGGACCACCCCGGCCAGGACCTCCGCCAGCGGCTCGCACCCGCGGGCGAACCGCAGGTACGGCAACATCTGCGTGGTGGAGTCGCGCAGCCACATCGCCGGGATGTCGCCGGTGATGACGAAGGCGGTGCCGTCTTCGTCGACGGTGATCGTGTCGGTGAGCGTCCGGGTCAGGGACTCCTCGACGCGGGCGGCGACGTCGTCACCGACGGTGCTGCGGACGGCGTCGGCGGCTTGACGGATCGCCGAGCGGACCTGCGGGTGCAGGATCATGCGCTGACCGTGTCGACCTGCAGGACCGACGCGATGGTGCCGTTCCGGGCGCCCTCGTACGCGGCCAGGATCATGCCGAGCACGGCGATGCCCTCGCGCTCGGTGTGGATCGGGCGGGTCCCGTCGCGCAGGCACGCGCCGAATGCACCGATCTCGGCGGCGAAGGTGTCGATGTCGTCGAAGGTGACGGTCTCGCTCGTGCCGTCGAGCAGGTCCCAGCGCAGGGTCGTGCCGTCGCTGGTCAGCGACCCGAGCTCACCCACGACGCTGAAGCGTTCGGTGCCGGCTGCGGGTTCGTACGCCCAGCTCGTGACGAGCTGCCCGACGGCGCCGTTGTCGAAGCGGAACAGCGCCTGGGCGGAGTCCTCGCCCTCCATGAACCCCAGACGGTGGGTCGAGAGCATCGCGGTCGCCTGCACGGGGGCCCCACCGGCCAGGTGCATGAGCAGGTAGCTCGGGTGGTACCCGGTGTCGATGAGCTCGCCGCCGCCACTGGTCGCCGCGTGGGCACGCCAGCCCATGTTCGACGGGTCGAACTCGTTCCGGAAGCTGTCGGTCGTGCGGACCTCGTACACGGTGCCGAGCGCGCCGCCGTCGATGAGCTCCTTCGCGCGGGCGACGGCCGGCATGAACAGCTGGTTGTGCGCGCACATCAGCGTGACCCCGGCTTCGCTGACGGCGGCCTGCACGTCGCGGGCCTCGTCCGGGGACAGGCACAGCGGCTTCTCGCACAGGACGTGCTTGCCAGATCGGGCAGCGGCGACGATGGCGTCACGGTGCAGGTGGTGCGGCAGGCAGATGTCGACGGCGTCGATGTCGGCACGCTCGAGCATCTCGCGGTAGTCGGTGAAGAACGGCACGTCGAGCTCGGCGCCGCGGGCCGCCGCGGTGTCGGGGACCGCGTCGGCGACGGCGGCGACCCGGATCACGTCGGTGTGCTGCTCGTACCCGGTGATGTGGGCGGTGGCGATCCCGCCGCCGCCGATGAGTCCGACGCGGATGATGTCGCTGGGCATGATGACTCCTGTTGGTGCTGGGTGGTGGGTGTCAGGCGGAGACGGTCGTCCGGGACGCCTCGTTGGCGGCGACGACCAGTCGGGTGAGTTCGCGGGCGCGGGCGACGTTGTCGTCGGCCCGGCTGCCGGTGGTGATGTGTTCCACCCACTGGGCGAACGCGTCCGGGTCGTCCTCGGGGACCTCGATGGTGACCGGTCGGTCGCCGTAGGCCGACCCGCCGGCGGTGAGCCGGGCCTCCTGGTCGGTGTACGACAGCCAACCGGCGGTCCCCGCGACCTCGATCGTGAACGGTGTGCCCGCGACGAAGCCGGCCTCGATGACGCCGATCGCCTGCGAGGGGTACCCGACCGTGACGACGGCGTGGTCCTCGACCGCGTGCCCGGTGACGGAGCGGTAGACGGCCTGCACCGTGTCGGGGCGGGCGCCGAGGAAGAGCTGGGTCAGGTACACCGGGTGACAGCCGAGGTCGGTGAGCGCGCCGCCGATCGCGGTCTCCGGGTCGAAGAACCGCTCGGGCAGCCACGGCGCGACGGCACCGTCGTGCGAGAGCCGGACGCGCGCGTGGTTGACGGTGCCGAGTCGGCCCGACGCGATCTCGTCCGTGATGGCCCGCGTGTACCCGTGGTACAGGCGGGGCAGCGAGACGACCAGGGCGACACCGGCCGCGTCGCAGGCGGCGATCACCTCGTCGCACTCCTGCACCGTGGGAGCCAGGAGCTTCTCGGTGAACACGTGCTTGCCCGCTCGTGCCGCGCGGGTGATGACGTCGCGGTGCACATCGGTCGAGGTGGTGATGGTGACCGCGTCGACGTCGTCGCGGGCGAGCAGGACGTCGAGGTCGGCGACGAACTCGACGCCGAAGTGCTCGGCGCCCTCGCGTCCGCGGGCGGGATCGTCGTCCCACACGGCGACGAGCTCGGTGCCGGGGTGTTCGGCGGTCTGCCGGGCGTAGTCGCCGGCGTGGACGTGCCAGAAGCCGACGACGGCGACACGGATGGGCGGGGTGGTGCGGGGCATGGAACCTCTCCTGTGGGGACGGGACGGGACGGGGCGGACACGGACCTGTTCCTGGTCCTGGTCCTAGACGCGGACCTTGTCGTAATCGGCGGGCAGTGTGAACGGCGAGTACGTCTGCATGATCGGGTCGACGCGGGCCTGGGCACGCTCGACCGCCTGCTGCGGCGACGCCGTGCCGAGCAGCACGCTCGACCGGGCGTCGGCGAGCGCGTCCCACCACTGCCCGCCGACCGGCAGCGGGGGACGGCAGGTGGAGTCCGGCATCGACTCGACGAAGAACCGGATCGACTTCGCCGAGCCCTTCGGGTCCTTGAGCGCGGCGATGTTCGACGGCACGCTCGTGGCCGGGACCATGTAGGTCTCCTGCCCGCGCTTGCCGGTGAAGTACTTCATCAGCTCCCAGACGGCCTTGGTCTTCTTCGACCCCTTCGGCAGGCAGAGCGCGAAGCCGCCGGACCACGTGTACTTGTCCGCACCGGCCGTCTGGGTCGGCAGGTACGCCATGTTCCAGTCGAGGTCCTTCGGCCCGTAGTTGTCGAACGTCTGGATGGTCGAGGGCACACTCACCATGAACGCCATCCGGTTCGCCAGGAACGCGGTCTGTCCCGGCGGGTGGCCCGTGGGCTCGTAGGTCGCGATGAAGGTGTCCGCGTCGCGGTACCCGTAGCGCTTCGCCCAGTCCTCGTAGAACTCGTAGACCTTGCGGACGTTGGTGGAGTCCATCGTCATGTGCGAGTCGGCCTGGTCGAAGTAGCTCGCCCCGAGCCCGAGACCCCACGTGAACGGCCACCCCTCGCCGTACCAGGGCAGCAGACCCATGTGGGTGTAGCTGCCGCCGGACTTCTTCGTGACCTTGTCGCTCACCTCGGCGACGCGGTCCATCGTGACGGGGCCGTTGTGCTGCCAGTCGAACTCGTCCAGGTCGACGCCGGCGTCGCGCAGCATCGTGCGGTTGACGAACATGCCGCGGGCGTCGGTGTCGTGCGGCAGCCCGTACGTCTTGCCCTTGTACGTCAGCTCGCCGACGGTGAAGCCGAGCCACGACGACAGGAACTCCTGCTTGGACACGTCCTCGAACTCGGCGATGAGCTCGTCGATCGGTTCGATGAGCCCGATCGCGGCGTACTGCGCGGCGCTGAACCGGTCGAGCAGCCACAGGTCCGGCGCGGTGCCGCCGCGGACCGCGGTGATGACGCTCGTCGCGTCGCCGGTGCCCTGGGACGGGACCTGGTTGACGCGGACGTCGATCTCCGGGTGCAGCTGCTTGAACTGGTTGATCACCTTGGTCTGGAACGGGACGAACGTGCCCGTGACACCCCACAGGGACACCGAGTTCGGGTTGCCGCGGGCGCCGGAACCCGAGGCGCACGACGCGGCGAGCAGGGCGAGGGCACCGGCGCCACCGGTCGCGGCGGCGGTGCGCAGGAAGGTACGGCGGTCGAAGGCGCTGCCGGTCATTTGAAGCTCCCGATCTGGATCCCCTTGAGGAAGGTCCGCTGGAAGAAGAAGAACAGGACCACGAGCGGCAGGATGATCATGATCGAGGCCGCCATCAGCTGGTTGAACTGGAAGTCCGCGCTGTTGTTGAGCCGGAACACCTGCAGACCGATCGACAGCGTCTGCACGTTCTGATCCTGCAGGTAGATCAGCGGCCCGAGGAAGTCGTTCCAGGCGCCCACCGCAGCGAAGATGCCGACGGTCACCAGGGCCGCCTTGGCCTGCGGGAACACGATCCGCCACAGGATGCGCCACTCCGACGCCCCGTCCATCCGCGCCGCGTCCAGCAGGTCCTTGGGGATCTGCAGCAGGAACTGCCGGAGCAGGAACACGTAGAACGCCGACCCGAACAGACTCGGCACCACGAGCGGCAGGAACGTGTTGATCCACCCGAGCCGCGCGTACAGGTCGAACATCGGGATGAGCGTCACCGGGAACGGGATGAACAGCGTCGCCAGCACCACGTAGAACATCCGGTCGCGGCCGCGCCACTCGATGCACGCGAAGCCGTACGCGATCACCATGTTCGACGCCATCGAGAACACCGTCACCAGGACGGTGATGACGAGCGTGTTCCGGAAGAACGTGAAGAACGGCATCGCGTTGATCGCGTCGCCGAAGTTCGACCAGTCGAGCCACTGCGGGAACCACGTCGGCGGGAACGCCCCGAGCTCGGTGTTGCCCTTCAGTGCGGAGATGACCATCCAGTAGATGGGCACCAGGAACAGCAGGCTCATCGCGATGAGCACGACCCGGGCACCGATCGACGACCAGACGGAACGGACGGAGCCGTCGGCGTTCCTCGATCGGTCGGCGCGCGCGTTCCTGCGGTCCTTCGGGCGGACGGTCTCGAGCGACGACGTCACGGTGGGGTCGTCCTGCTGCAGCGTCATCGTCTACTCCCCGCTCACGTCGTAGTTCACGAACCGCTTGGACAGCCAGTACACGAGGCCGGACAGGATCATCCCCGCCAGGAACAGCAGCACCGCCATGGCGCTCGCGAACCCGAGCTGCGCGTAGCTGAACGCGTTCTTGTACAGGTAGAGCATGTAGAACAGCGTCCCGTTGTCCGGCGACCCCAGCCCGCCGGTACCGGACGAGATCACGTACGCCTCGGTGAACACCTGCAGGCCGTTGCTGATCCCGGTGATCAGGTTGAACAGGATCGCGGGGGAGATCAGCGGCAGCGTCAGCGCGAAGAACTGTCGCACCGGACCGGCACCGTCCACACGCGCGGCTTCGTACAGCGTCTTCGGGATGCCGCGCATGCCGGCCAGGAACACCAGCGCCGCATTGCCGGCACCCATCTGCGCCAGCGCGACGATGACGAGCTTCGCCGTCGTCGGGTCACCCAGCAGGTTCGTCGCCGGCACCCCGACCAGCTTCAGGACCTGGTTCACGATGCCGGTCTGCGGGTTGACCAGCACCACGAAGATGAAGGCCAGTGCGAACGTCGGGATGAGCGACGGGATGTACAGCGCCGTCCGGTACCAGCTGATCTCCTTGACGTCCTGGTTCATCGCCAGCGCGATCACGATCGCCACGACGATCCCGACCGGCACGGCGATCGCCGCGTAGAAGAGCGTGTTGCCGACGGCCGTGTGCACGAGCGGGTCGATGAACGCCGCGACGTAGTTGCCGAACCCCACGAACGTGGCGGCGTTCATGCCGGAGTACCGGGTCAGGCTGATCACGAAGGAGTAGATCAGCGGGTAGGCGATGAACACCAGTACGCCGACGATCCAGGGGGAGATGAACGCGATGCCGATCCGCAGGCGTCGCTTCTCCGCCGGTGTCCAGGGGTGCTTCTTCGTCGCGCGTCGACCGGTGCCCTCGGTCGAGGTCGCGGGTCGCGCTGCGGTGGCCGGGCGAGCAGTCGTCGTCACGGGCGTCCCTTCGGGTCCCCGTGGCCACGTCGGTGTGCGCACGGGCGCAGCCACGTCGGTGTGGCCGCTCGCGGATCGTCGACCCACCGGACGCCGCGATCCGTCTGCGCCGGACGCTTCAATCCAATTGATTGACAAATTCGCTTGATCAGTGATGCTAGGGACCGCAACCCGGAACCGTCAACCACGAGGATGCTGCGATGACTGCAGGGCAGAACCACACCCACGTCAGCGAGCACAACCGCGCCGTCGTCCTGGACCTGGTCCGCCGCAGCGGCCCGGTCACCCGCTCCGACATCCGCGACCGCACCGGCCTGACCGCGCAGACCGTGTCCAACATCACTGCCCGACTTGTCGCCGACGGGCTGGTCCACGACCTCGACCGCCGACTCACCCTGGCGCGGGACGGCCGCTTCGCCGTCGGCGTCCACCTCGACCCGGCGCACGTCGCCGTCGTGCTCCTCGACCTGGCCGGCGGACTCGTGACCGAACACCAACTCGGGCCGGCCGACCGCACCGACCCCGGTGCAACGCTCGACGCGATGGCGCAGGCCGTCCGCGACGTCATCGCGCGATCGCAGGTCGACCTCGCCCGCGTCGCCGGCATCGGCATCGCCGCACCTGGGCCGATCGAACGCGACGGCGCCACGCTCGGCGCCCCCGCACAGCTCGCTGCCTGGGCCGGCTTCCCCCTGGCCGCGGAACTCGCCCGGCGCACCGGACTGCCCGCGCACGTCGAGAAGGACGTCGTCGCCAGCGCGCTCGCGGAGTGGTGGACCGCACCGGTGGTCACCGACCTGGTCTCCGTGTACCTCGGCCACGGTGTCGGAGCCGGCATCGTCGTCGGCGGCGAGGTCGTCCGCGGGCACACCGGCAACGCGGGGGAGTTCGGCGGCATGCCCGTGCACGCGCACGGCGGGTGGACCGCGTTGTGGCAGGCCTGTCAGCCGCTGCAGCAGGTCCGACGGGGCATCGACGCCGGGCTGCTGCCACCGCATATCCCGCTCGACGACCCCGGCGCCGTCCGGTCGGCCTTCGACGACCTCTGCCGTGCCCCCGGCGCTGGTCCGCTGCTGACCGAGGCGGGTTCGGCGCTCGGGTCCGCGCTCGTCCACGTCGTCGAGCTGCTCGACCTGCCCAGGATCGTCGTCGGTGGGAGCGCGGCGCTGGCCGCCGGACCGGTCCTGCTCGACGCGCTCACTGCACGGCTGGCGGAGCGCCTGCCCCCGGCGTCCCTGCCGCTGGTCACCGTGACGACGCTCGGCGAGAACGTCGTCGCCCGCGGTGCCGCCTGCGCGGTGCTCCAGGCAGCGCCGATCGCGTCGTCACCGCCGACCGGCACCGCGCAGCGGACCCGACGAGCGACGCTGCGCCAGCCAGGAGGCCCGGCTCGGCCCCGCGACATCGCCCACCCCTGGTAGACGGGTGACGCGACGGCCCGGCGCCGTCCGGCGCGCTACTCGCTGCCGATGCGCAACAGCAGCGGCCCGAGCAGTCCGATCACCCAGACCAGCACGATGCCGGCCGCCCCGACCGCCAGCATCCGGCGCTTCCACCGGCGCCGCGGTGTCGGCGGGGTCTCGCCCCACATCTGCGTGCGCACGAGGATCCGGTTCGCCTCGCCGACCAGCCGTCGGATCTCGGGGTCGTCCAGCTCGAGGCGTCCTTCGCGGGCGTGCTCGGCGATCGCCGTGGCCTCGGCGAGCGACAGCCCGTCGGTCGTGCCCTCGCGCTCGGTCATGTCGCCATCGTCCCACGCAGGCACGGACTGTGCCCGCGGTCAGCGCCGTCCGCGTACCGAGGACGCATGACACAACGCTTCCGCGGCCAGGTCGTCGTCATCACCGGCGCCTCGAGCGGCATCGGCCGTGCCGCCGCACACGAGTTCGCCCGGCGCGGTGCGACGGTGGTGCTCGCCGCCCGCAGCCACGACAGCCTGCAGGCAGCTGCCCAGGAGTGCCGCGACCTGGGTGCCGAGGCCGTCGCCATCCAGACCGACATCGCCGACGAACACCAGGTCGAAGACCTCATCAGCACGGTCACGACCCGGTTCGGCCACATCGACGTGTTCGTCGGCAACGCCGCGCTGTTCGTCTACGGGCTGTTCGAGCAGACCCCGACCGACTCGTTCAAGCGCGTCGTCGACACGAACCTCTACGGCCACCTGTACGCGATCACCCACCTGCTGCCGCACTGGAAGCAGCGCGGGAAGGGCACCTACGTCCTGGTCGGCAGCATCCAGTCGCTGCTGAGTGCGCCGTACCAGTCCGCCTACGTGACGAGCAAGCACGCGGCGCTGGGGCTGGTCGACGTGCTCGGGGACGAGTTCGCCGGCACCGGGATCGACTTCACCACCCTGATGCCCTCGACCATCGACACCCCGATCTACCAGAACGGCGCGAACTACACCGGCAAGGCGTCGCACCCGCTGCCGCCGACCGTCTCGGTGGAGCGTGCGGGCAAGGCAGTCGTCACCGCGGCACTGCACCCGAAGCGCTACCGGTTCGTCGGACGGATCCAGGCGTCGCTCGTGCCGCTGCAGTACGTGTTCCCCGGGCTGTTCCACGCGATCACGAAGCCGATGGTCGAGACCTTCGCCCTGCGCGGCCACCAGGAACCGACCGACGGCAACCTGTTCACGCCCGCCGACGCGGGCAACGCGACGAACGGCGGGTGGGTCGCGAAGCGACGGCGCGTCACGCGCCCGCTGCTGTGGATCGGTGCCGCCGCCGCGGTGGTGACCGTGGCCCTGCGACCAAGGCGCTGACGGACTGGAGGCGCGCGCCGGCCCCGCCACGCGCCTCCCGTCCGCGCCGCGCCCCCCGCACCGTCCAGGGAGCAGACGACGTCGGGTCAGTGTCCGCCACCCGACGTCTTCTGCTCCCTCGAGCGCGTCGGGAGCGCGCCTCGAGCGTCTCAGTCGAGGACCGCGGCGACCGCCTCGACCTCGACGAGCTGATCGTCGTACCCCAGCACCGCGACGCCCATCAACGTGCTCGGCACGTCGTGCTCGCCGAACGCGTCGCGCACGACCGCCCACGCGGCCACCAGGTCGGCCTGCCGCGACGACGCCACGAGCACCCGCGTCGAGACCACGTCCTGCAGGGTCGCTCCCGCGTCGGCCAGCGCCTGCCGCAGGTTCGCGACGCACGCGGCGGCCTGTCCGGCGTGGTCGCCGATCGCGACCGTCTGCCCGTCGGCGTCGAGCGGGCACGCGCCGGCCAGGAAGACCAGCCGGGCCTCGGCCGGGGCCGTGGCGGCGTAGGCGTACTCGGCGACCGAGCTGAGCGACGACGACCGGATGAGCTGCACTGCGCTGACCATGCTCGCCATCCTGGCCCACCGTCGCCGGGACCGGGGGACCGCATGACGGGAGGCGCGTGGCGGGCCCGCACCGTGCCTCCAGTCCGACCGTGGCCGGGCCGACCGCCTCAGGGCGTGACGCGCGTCCAGCCGGACTCGGCGCGCCATGCGCGCGCGTCGAACCGGAAGACGCTGCCCATGCCGGGCTGGTCGAGCGCGCGGTCGATCGGGACGCCGCGCAAGTCCGCCAGCAGCAGCGCGCCGACCGCCCCGTGCGACACGATCGTCACGTCGTCGTCCGCGGTGATCGCACGGACCGCCCGGACGATCCGGCGCTGCGCGTCGACGGCGCGCTCCCATCCGCGCACCGACGCGTCGGGCCGGGCGAAGAACGCGTCGACGACCGGCTCGAACGCGGCCGGCGGCAGGTACCCCGTCGCGCTGCGGTCGATCTCGCCGAGCCGCGCGTCGATCTCCGGCGTGACACCGACTGCCCGGCCGAGGAGCTCGGCGGTCTCGACGGCCTTCTGCTCGGCGCTCGAGACGATGCGTGCCGTGCCGGGTGCCCAGGCGGACCAGTGCGCGGCAGCAGCGCGCGTGCGCCCGAGGTCGGAGAGTCCCCAGCGTTCGATCGGCACCGCAGGGTCGATGACCACCTCGGCGTGGGTCAGGAAGGACGAGACCATCCACCGAGCCTGGCAGACGACGCTCGATCGATGACGGCGGGTGGTCGTAGGGTGTGGCCGTGGAGTTCCCGGGGGAGGCGGACGGCGCGCGTGACGCGTCGACCTCTCCGGGGTCACCCCGGGGCACGCAGTACCAGCAGGACGACACGCCCCGAGAGGCTCGGCGCGCTCCGCGCGCGCTCCCTCACGGAGGCACCGACAGGTCCCCCGGGAACCCCACGCCCACGCCGCTCGACGTCGTCGCCCGGGCACTCGCCGACGCGTTCCTGGCGGCCGACCGGTGGGAGCGCGACGACCTGACCGCGGCCGGCTACGACGTCCTCGGGGTCGAGCGCCCCTACGTCGGCGTGGCCGTCGGGATCGCACTCGACGCCTGGCCCAGGCCGCCGGTCGACGCCCCGCGGCAACTCGCCGCCGTGCTCGCGAGTACTCCCCGCCTGATCCGCCTGCACCACTCGCGTGAGCCGCACCGGCCGGTGCGGGTGCTGCTCCGCCGTGCCACCGCAGTCCGCGCCGTCCCGAGGGTCGACAGCCGCCTGCTGGTCGACACGCTCCCGGAACTCGCGCGCGAACTCGACCTGACCGTGGGTCGGCTGCTGTGGCTGGCGGACACGCGGGGGTGGAACCGCCGCCCGGGCCCGTCGAGCCCGCTCCACCACCACCGCAACGAATGGGTCCACCGTGCCGGACGCGCACCACGTCTGCTCGAGAAGCCGATGGCGATGCTCAAGCGCACGCAGCGGACGATCCTCGACGAGCTGCTCGTGGCGATGCCCGTCCACGACGCCGCGCACGGGTTCGTCGCCGGGCGCAGCGTCGTCACCGGCGCTGCCGAGCACGTCGGCCGATCGGTCGTGCTGTCCGCCGACCTGACGTCGTTCTTCGCCAGTGTGACCGCGCCGAGCGTGTACGGCGTGTTCCGCTCGGCCGGGTTCGCCGAACCGCTCGCACACGTGCTGACCGGCGTCTGCACGCACCGGGTGCCGCCGCACGTGCTGACCGCGATGCCACCGGGCGGCGACGCGGATGCCCGCGGGGCGCTCCGTCGGGCACTTGCGGCGGCGCACCTGCCGCAGGGGGCGCCGACGTCACCCGCGCTGGCGAACCTGACGCTCCGACACCTGGACGTGCGGCTGGCCGGGTGGGCTGCGGCGATGGGCGGCACGTACACGCGCTACGCCGACGACCTGACCTTCAGCGGCGGCGACGCGATGGCGGCGCGGGCGGACGCGTTCCTGCGTGGCGTCGACCGGATCGTGCGTGAGCAGGGGCACACGCTCAACGCCCGCAAGACGCGGGTCCGGCGGTCCGGTGTGCGGCAGTCGGTCACGGGCGTGGTCGTGAACGAGCGGACGTCGCCCGGTCGGCGCGAGGTCGACCGGTTGCACGCGGTGCTGCACAACTGCGTCGTACAGGGCCCGGCCTCCCAGGACCGCGGAGGGCACCCGGACTTCCGCGCACACCTGCTCGGACGCATCGGCTGGGTCGAACAGGTGCACCCGGGGCGGGCGCGTCGGCTCCGTGACGAGTTCGCCCGCATCCGCTGGTGAGGCGCCCCCGGACGGGTCAGGAACGGACCAGGCGCGCGATCGCCTCGGAGGCTTCCTTGACCTTCGCCGCCGGGTCGCCACCGTCGGCCAGGGCATCCGTCACGCAGTGCGTCAGGTGGTCCTCGACCAGCCCGAGCGCGACCGACTGCAGCGCCTTCGTCATGGCGGAGACCTGGGTCAGGATGTCGATGCAGTACTGCTCGTCCTCGACCATGCGCTGCAGACCCCGCGCCTGACCCTCGATGCGCTTGAGCCGCTTGAGGTAGGCGTCCTTGGACGAGATGTAGCCGTGCTCGTGATCGGTCATGAGGCCTCCCGGGGACCAGTACCCCACCAGGGTATGTCATCGGTCGTGGTTGGTTGACGCGGTTGACGCTTGAGCGGTAGAATGGGTTGACACGGTTGCAGGAAGGTGCGGTTGATGGCAACGACGCAACACGCGGTCTCCGGGGCCGCCGAAGCAGCACTGCTCGCTGCCATCCAGGACCGACTCCGCGGTGGCCGGTACGACGACGCGCTCGCGGCGGCAGGCGACGTCGGAGCACTCGCTGACCGGATGGTCGCCGCGCTGCCGGCGGTCAAGCACGAGGCGGACGCCCTGATCGGTCCGTTCTACGACGCCTCGTCGCTGGCGAGCTGGCGTGGTGTCACCCGCCAGGCGATCAGCAAGGCGAGCACGAAGGGCGACCTGCTCGGCCTGAAGATCGCCGACGGCAGCCGGATCTTCCCGTCCTTCCAGTTCGGTCCGTCCGGTGCGCCGCTGCGGCACCTGCGGCAGGTCCTGGCGCTGCTCGACCCCGACCGCATCGACCCCTGGGGCAGTGCCCTGTGGCTCAACACGATCGCGGACGAGTTCGGTGGGACCACCGCTGCCCAGGCCCTGCGTGACGGCCGGCACGACGTCGTGTTGCGGGCGGCCCGTCGCGCCGCGCACGCCTGGCTGGCGGACGCGTGACCGAGCGCCGCACCGAGGTCGCCCAGCGCGGTCCGGCCGACGACGCCGACCTGACGTCGTTCCCTGCCGCCGAGTCCCGCGGCACGACTTTCTACCGGGCGAAGCGGCACGACCGCGGCGCGTGGTGGTTCGCGAGCACGCCGGTCGACGCCGACGGCGTGGACGGCGGCCGGTTCGACCTCGCCGATCCCCGCGGCACCTGCTACTGGGCGGACTCGGTCGAGGTGGCGGTGCGTGAACGCCTGGCGCACCACACCCTGCACACGAACACGGTGTTCGTCGGACGTGCCCGCGAGATGGTCGTCGTCGCGGCCCGGGCATCGCGGGGGCGCCGTTTCGCCGACGTCACCGCTCCGGACGCCGTGCGGCACGGCGTCGGCGCCGAACTGCAGACGATGGTCGACTACCGCGTGCCGCAGGCCTGGGCGCGGGGGTTCGATGCGGCGGGCTTCGCGGGCGTGCGGTACAGCACCCGGTTCACCAGCGCCGCGGCCCCGAACGCGTGGGCCGTGTTCGGCGACGCCGGTGTCCCACGGCGGCCTCGTCCCGAGCGGGTCCACCGCGACGGGGTCACCGCGTGCCGCGAGTCCGGGATCCGTGTGCTCGAGGACGGCGGCACTGCTGGCCCCGAGCGCTTCACGATCGTCACGCCGCCGCGCGACTGAACCGCACAGCGGTGTCGGTGGCTCCTCCTACCGTGTCCGACGTGGTCGAGCCAGTCGATGCGTGGTGGCGCCGCCGACAGTTCTCGCGCGGTGTGGCGATGCCGTACGCCGTGGGCGAGTTCCGCGACGCATGGGCGTCCTTCCCGGTGCTCATCCGGCAGTACCACCCCGAGTGGAACGCCGGCATCGTCCTGACCCAGGTGCCCCCGGCGGCCGAGGTCCTGCTGACGTGGGAGTGCGACGTCGGCCACGTGTTCGTCGCGACCCCGGCCGAGCAGCGCGGGCGTCCCGGCCGCGAACGCCGACGGTCCGTCTGGTGCCCGGAGTGCACCGTGATGGCGAAGCCCCAGCGATGGCCGGTCCTGCCAGAGGACTGGCCGACCCAGGTCCCCGCGCCGCAGCGAGCGGTCCGGACGGCCGGGCGGCAGACCCTGCCCGCGGCCGGCCGACGCAGCACACCCCCGGTGGGCGACGTGCCGACCGGTGCCGTCGCGTCCTCCCGCGCGGCTCGTCCCGGCGCCCGTCGGGGCACCGCTCGGCGTCCAGCGGCCGAGCGGGAGATCTGCCGCAAGACGCCGCGGCTGCCCTCGGGCGACGCCTTCGTCAGCGTGTGCGCGCCGGCGACGGCCTCGGCGGTCGAGGCCGAGCTGCGCCAGGCGTTGTCCGACCGCTTCGACTTCACCTTCGACCGGAACGCCATCCGCCTGGACCGGCCGTTCCACGACCACGTCGAGGCCTGGCCGGACATCATCCTGCCCGAGCTGCGCGTCGCGATCGAGTACGACTCCACCGGCCGGCACGGGCTCGAGCACGTCGGACCACGCGAGGACTCCGACCGGCGCAAGGACCGTGCACTGCGCGGCGTCGGGTGGGAGGTCGTGCGCATCCGCACCGGGCGCCTGCCCGCCCTCGGGCCCCACGACCTGCAGGTGTCGGGCGTGTCCGGTCGGACGATCGAGCGCCTGGTCGACACCCTGCGGGACGTCCGCGGCGCACTCTTCGTCGACGCCTACGCGCGCTGAGCCGCACGACGGCTGCACGGCTGCCCGGCGCGCGCATGGTGCGCGGTTGCGGCCGGGCAGCACCGTGCGAGGCTGCATGCGGGTGCGACCACGGTCGCCCGGTGCGACCTTGTTGCGCTGCACGGGGCGATCAACCTCGCACCAGGCGCGAACCTCGCACCGGGCGCGAACCTCGCACCAGGCGCGCACCCACCCCTCACCCGCGCAGCGCGAGCGCCTCGCTGGTCCACCGCGCGTGCAGCGACCACGGATCGGAGACCCCGGCGGCGACCACCCGCACGTGCTCGAGCAGCTCGGGCGTCACCCGGAACCACTCCGTCCCCGGGTACCGCGAGACCGCGAACTGCTCGTGCCGCCGCCGTTCGAGCGCCCGGTCGCCCCGCTCGAACGCCAGCAGGTCCTGGTGCGGGATCCGCGCGAACCGTTGCCGGGGGTTCGCCGTCGTGCCGATCTTCACGCGGTCGCCCACGTCGTCGCGCTGCCGCAGGTAGTACACGACGTCGACCCGCGGGGGAGCGAGCTCGCCGTCGGGCACGTCCCCGTACGGCCACTCGCACACGGCGCACACCGTCCCCGAGGGGAACCGCACGCCGATCCGGCACCCGCAGACCAGGCACGGGCCGGGCAGCGCGTCCTCGGTGCCGCGGCGGCCCCCGGCGAAGTCGCCGACCACCAGCACGTGGGACTCGCACAGCGGCACCGGCGCGCCGGACGCGGGCTCGCCCGCGCACCCGGGCACGCAGCAGGACTCGACCATGCGCGGAACGCTAGTGGTGACGTCCGACGTGCCCAAGGCCTCCCGTCAGTCGAAGACGGCGCCCACCGGCTCGCGCTTCTCCTCCTGGAAGCGGTCCTCGGCGCGCCCCAGCGCCCAGTACGCCGACAGTGACATGTCCGCCTTCTCGACGCCCCACTCGTCCTGCAGCAGTCGTCGGATCGCCTTGATCGCGGTCCGCTCACCGTGCGCGAACACGCGCACCGGCGGGGAGGCCCGCGGCAGCTCGCGGGTCGCGGCCAGCAGGAGCGTGCCCGGCTCGGCGCCGGTGGCGTCGCGGTGCAGCCATCGCAGCGTCACGCCGACCGGGTGCGGCAGGTGCTGCTCGTCGGCGGGTCCGGCGACCTCGATCAGCGCCGTGCCGGTGGCGTCGGGGTCCATCGCGGCGAGCGCCGAGGCGATCGCCGGCAGTGCGCTGTCGTCGCCGAGCAGCAGGTTTTCGACGTCGGGGTCGGCGCTCGGGGCGTAGCCGCCGCCGGGGCCGGACAGGGCGAGCAGGTCGCCGGGGCGGGCAGCGGCGGCCCAGGGTCCGGCGAGTCCCTCGTCGCCGTGCACGACGAAGTCGATCGCGATCGTCTGGGTGTCGTGGTGGATCGACCGGACGGTGTAGGTGCGTCGGGCCGGCCGGTCCTGCTTCGGCAGGTCGTCGCGCAGGGCGTCGAGGTCGTACGGGGGCGTCAGGCCGAGCCCCGGCTTCGCGATCAGGAGCTTGACGTACCGATCCGTCATGGCCAGTCGGTCGGGGTCGGCATCGTCGACGAACGCCCGGAACGCGGGTCCGCCCAGGTGCACGCGCACCATGTGGGGCGTCAGGCGTTCGGTGTGGTCGACGACGAACACGTGCTGGGTTCGGTTCTTCGGGCTCATCGTGGGGGAGCTTCCTCTCGTCGTGTCTGCGCACGCTGTGACCTGCTCGGTGTCAGCCGTGTCCCGGCGATTCCTGGTGCGCAGACGCGCTTGTGAGGTTAGCCTCACCTCATGAACGCTCCAGTCACCCGGTTCTCCGAACTGCTGCGGCTGCGTGCAGCGCGGACCTCGGGCACGACGGCCGGCACCGACTTCATGGACGCGCTGCGCGGCGGGCGCTGCGACGTGGCGGACTACGCCGACCTGCTCGGGCAGTACGCCTTCGTGTACGACGCACTGGAGCGCGCGGCCGAGCGGATGGCGGACCACCCCGTCGTCAGCCCGTTCATGACGGCGCACCTGACGCGCATGCCCGCGATCCGTGCCGACCTGGAGTACCTGGTCGGCCCGGACTGGTCCGAGCTCGTGTGCCCCACACCGGCCACGACGGCGTACGTCCGACGACTCAACGAGGTCGCGGCCGAGTGGCCCGGCGGCTTCGTCGCGCACCACTACACGCGGTACCTCGGCGACCTGTCCGGCGGCCGGGCGATCGGCCTGACGCTGAGCCAGCAGTTCGGGTTCGACACGAACGGCGTGCTGTTCTGGATCTTCGACCAGCTCGCCGACCCCGCGGCCTTCCAGGCGACCTACCGCGACCAGCTCGACGCGGCACCGTGGGACGCCACCGAGCGCGAGCGGGTGATGGCCGAGGTTGAGCTGGCCTCGGCGCTCGACGACGGGCTGCTCGCCGAGCTCGACGCACGGCGCACCTCCGCGGCCTGAACACGGGAGCACCTGCCAGGGGCCGCCGGCCGTGCACCGAGCGGTCGCGGAGCGTTGCGGTGCGTGACGAACCGGCCGGACGGTCGTCGTCACGCTGCGCCGCCGCCCGGTACGCTGCTGGGGTCCGGGGACTGGTATCCCACACAATCGGAAGGACGAGATGACGGCGATCGACGGATCCACGCGCTTCGGCAGCGCACGTGAGAACGTCAGCGGAGCGGTCGACAGCGACCTGCGCGCCGACGTCCGCTACCTCGGCAGTCTGCTCGGGCGGGTGCTCCGCGAGAGCGGGGGAGACGACCTGCTGCGCGACGTCGAGGACCTGCGCGCCGCGGTGATCACGGCCTACGAGGGCGACGACGCCGACGGTGCCGCCCGCGCCGAAGCGATCGTGGCGGGCCTGTCACCGGAGCGCTCCGAAGAGGTCGCCCGGGCCTTCACCACCTACTTCCACCTGACCAACTTGGCCGAGGAGCACCACCGCGTGCGCGTGCTGCGGCAGCGTGGCGACGACGGCGGCGTGGCAGGCGACTCGTTCCCCGCGACGTACGCCCAGCTCGTCGACGAGGTCGGCGTGGACCAGGCCGCTGCGCGGCTCGCCGACCTGCGCTTCCACGCCGTGCTGACGGCCCACCCGACCGAGGCCCGTCGCCGCGCGGTCACCACGGCGGTCCGACGCATCACGGACCTGATCGACGAGCGGGACCGCGCGAAGAACGCCACGGCACGCGCCGAGAACGAACGCCGGCTGCTCGAGGAGATCACGAACCTGCTGCGCACCTCGCCGCTCCGCACCACCCGGCCGACCCCGCTCGACGAGGTCCGCACGGCGATGAGCGTGTTCGACCAGACGCTGTTCGAGATCGTCCCGCAGGTCTACCGCCTGCTCGACGACCGACTGCTCGGTGACGCCGCGGGCAGCAGCCCCGTGCGGGCCCCGGCGTTCGTGCGCTTCGGCACGTGGATCGGCGGCGACCGCGACGGCAACCCGTTCGTCACCGCGGACATCACCCGCCAGGCGGCCGAGATCGCGGCCGAGCACGTGCTGCTCGGCCTGGCCCGTGCCGCGACCCGGATCGGCAGCACCCTGACGCTCGACGCCGACGAGACCCCCGCCGACGCGGGACTCACCGCGCTGGTCGCCGCGCAGGAGTCGCTCGACCCCGACATCGCCGAACGCATCGGCATCCGTGCGCCGAACGAGACCCATCGCCGTGCGCTGCTGTTCACCGCCGCGCGCCTCGACGCCACCCGTCGTGGCGACCGCCCGCTGGCGTACGACGGCCCCGAGGCGTTCCTGGCCGACCTGCGCACCATCCAGCACTCGCTCGTGGCCGCCGGCGCGACCCGGCCCGCGTACGGCGAGCTGCAGAACCTGGTGTGGCAGGTCGAGACCTTCGGGTTCCACCTGGCCGAGCTCGAGGTCCGCCAGCACTCCCAGGTGCACCGCACGGCCCTCGCCGAGATCCGAGCGGGCGGTCCGCTCAGCGAGACCACCGAAGAGGTCCTCGCGGTCTTCCGCACGATCGCGCACCTGCAGCGGCGGTACGGCGTGCGCGCCTCGAACCGCTACATCGTGTCGTTCACCCAGTCGGCAGCCGACCTGGCGAACGTGCACGAACTCGCCGTGGCGGCGCTCGGCTCCGAACAGGACGCGCCGGTGCTCGACGTGATCCCGCTGTTCGAGACCTTCGCAGACCTGCACGCCAGCGTCGACATCCTCGACGAAGCCGTGCAGACCGAACCGTTCCAGCGCCGCCTGGCCGCCACCGGCCGGAAGCTCGAGGTCATGCTCGGGTACTCGGACTCGTCGAAGGACGTCGGCCCGGTCTCGGCGAACCTGGCGCTGTACGACGCCCAGGCACGCATCGCCCGCTGGGCCGAGCAGCACGACGTCGAGCTGACGCTGTTCCACGGCCGCGGCGGCTCGCTCGGCCGTGGCGGTGGACCCGCCAACGAGGCGGTGCTCGCCCAGCCGCCGGGATCGATCGACGGCCGGCTCAAGCTCACCGAACAGGGCGAGGTCATCTTCGCCCAGTACGGCGACCAGGACATCGCCGCGCGGCACCTCGAGCAGATGGCCTCGGCCACGCTGTTCGCGTCGTCGCCCTCGAACGAGTCCCGGACCGAGGCCGCCGCAGAACGCTTCGCCGACCTGGCCCAGCAGCTCGACGACGTCTCCCGCGACGCGTTCTACGGCCTGGTCAAGGCCGACGGCTTCGCGCCGTGGTTCGCCCGGGTCACGCCGATGGAGGAGATCGGCCTGCTGCCCCTCGGCTCGCGTCCGGCCCGCCGCGGCCTGAGCGTCGAGTCCCTCGAGGACCTCCGCGCCATCCCGTGGGTGTTCTCGTGGACCCAGGCGCGCATCAACCTGGCCGGCTGGTACGGCCTGGGCTCGGCGCTCGAGGCCGTCGGTGACGTCGAGCTCCTGCGCACCGCGTTCGCCGAGTGGCCGCTGTTCGGCGCGATGATCAAGAACGTCGAGATGTCGTTGGCGAAGACGGACGAGCAGATCGCCCGGCGCTACCTCGAGCTCGCCGACCGCGACGACCTGGCCGCGATGGTGCTCTCCGAGATGCTGCGGACCCGCGAGTGGGTGCTGCGGGTGTCCGGCGGCGCTGACGTGCTCGAGGACCGGCCGGTCCTGGCCCGGGCCGTGCGGCTGCGCAGTCCGTACGTCGACGCGCTCTCGCACCTGCAGCTCCGGGCGCTCCGTGCGATCCGCACGTCGGGCAGCACCGACCCGACCGATGCCGACCACCGCCTGCTGCTGCTCACCGTGAACGGGATCGCCGCCGGCCTGCAGAACACGGGCTGACGCCCGGCGCGACCACCCGACGGACGGGAGGCCCGGTGCCAGCTGGCACCGGGCCTCCCGTCCGTCATGTCCGGGCCGTACCGCGCACGGTGCGAGCGCGCCGAGCGGTCACGACACCCCGTCGGTGTGCCACCGAGTGGTCACAGATCGTCGGCTCCGCTGCGCGTCACCGACGATCTGTGACCCCTCGGCGTTCGCGCGCGGGGTGTCCTGACCAGTCAGGACCCTGTCGAATCGATTCGGGGCGGCGTAGCGTTGCTCCGGTGACGACGGAGCGCACCCAGATCGGCCCCCGGACTCCGGCGACCCTGCCGCCGATCGTGCCGTTGGCGCTCATCGTGGGCGTCTCGCCGTTCGCGACCGACATGTACATCCCGGCGCTGCCGGCCATCGCGCGTGACCTCGGGACGACGCCGAGCGCCGTGCAGCTCTCGCTCACCGCGTTCCTGGTCGCCTTCGCCGTCGGTCAGCTGCTCGTCGGCCCGGTCAGCGACGGGATCGGTCGACGCCCGATGCTGCTCGCTGGCACCGCGCTGTTCGCGATCGCGTCCCTCGGGTGCGCGCTGGCGCCCGACGTCGTGACCCTCGTCGTCGCCCGGGTGGTGGAGGGACTCGCCGGTGCCGCCGCAGCCGTCGCCGGCCGCGCCATGGTGTCCGACGTGACGGACGGCCCGCGGATGGCGAAGGTGTTCGGCACGCTCGCGGCGATCAACGCGATCGGCCCGGTCGTCGCGCCGCTGGTCGGGGGTGCGGTGCTGACGGTGGCGACGTGGCGGGTGATGTTCGTCGTGCTCGCCGTGCTCGGTGCGGTGTTCTTCGCGCTCGTGCTGCCGTTCTTCCGCGAGACCCTGCTGCCCGGAGCGCGGGGCGGGATCGGTCTCGGCGCGAACTGGCAGCGGATCCGGCAGCTGGCGTCGATCACGCGGTTCCGCGCGTACCTGCTGACGTCGGTCCTGTCGACGATCGGGTTCTTCGCCTACATCGCCACCAGCTCGTTCGTGTTCCAGACGCAGTTCGGGTTCTCCGAAGGGCTGTACACGATCGTGTTCGCCACCAACGCGACGATGATGATCATCACCACGCTCGTGTTCCGGCGGGTCGTGGGCCGCGTTGCCGAGGACACGCTGCTGACCCTCGGCCTGCTCGTGGGGACGCTCGGCGCAGCCGGGGTGCTGACGTCGGCGCTGCTCGGACTCGGCCCCGTCCCGGTGTGGTGCTCGCTCGCCGTCGTCACGGGCGCCTGGGGGTTCGTGCTGCCCGCCGCGATGACCCGGACGCAGCACGTCGGTTCGGCACACCCCGGTACGGCGGCGGCGCTGCAGGGCGGACTGTCGTTCGGGCTGGGTGGACTCGGGACACCACTCGCCGGGCTGCTGGGAGGCACCGCACTGGCGATGGGCTCGGTGATGGTCACGCTGATGGCCGCTGCCGTGATCGTGCAGGTGGTCGCGACGCGCCGCGCCCGTGTGACGGGTGGCGAACGACTGTCGGACGCTGACCGATAGTGTCGGGTACGCAGCCCGCACCGACACGAGGAGATCACCCGGTATGGACATCGTCGTACACGAGTCGCAAGCGGACGCGGCCGTGCTGCAGTGCAAGGGGCGCCTGAACATGGTGTCGGCGCCGGCCTTCCGCGAAGCCGTGGCCAAGGTCGTCGGGGACGGCCGGAACCGGGTCGTCGTCGAGCTCTCCGGGGTGGACTTCATGGACTCCTCCGGTCTGGGCGCCCTGGTCGGGTGCCTGAAGACCGCACGCCAGGCCGGCGGGGACCTGCGCATCGCAGCCCCGTCCGAGCAGGTCAGCATGGTCCTCAAGCTGTCCAACATCGACAAGATCCTGCGGACGTACCCCGACGGGGACGCCGCGGTGTCGACCTGGGGATGAACGGCAGCGCCGTGGCCGACCACCGACTGGACTTCGCGTCGCCGCCCGACGACGTCACCTGTGTCCACGAGTTCCTTGCGGGCGTCTGGGGTTCCGAGCCGTCGGTCGCCGCCGAGGATCGCATGGCCTTCGAACTGGCCCTCGTCGAGCTCGCGTCGAACGTCGTGGAACACGCCGGCGGCGGGGAGCGGGTCGCGTGTTCGCTCTCGCTGGCCGTCAGCGGTGACGGCCTGCAGGCCGAACTCACCGACGACGGACGGCCGGCCTCGGTCGACCCGTCGGCCGCAACGCTGCCGGACGCTGCTGCCGAGAGCGGGCGCGGGCTCGCTCTGGTCGGCATGGTCGTCGACGAACTCCGCTACGAGCGCGATGGCGACCGCAACCGCTGGACGGTACGGCGCGGCCGCGTCTGACGGCGTCCGACCCAGCAGAACGGGTCGTCCACCGGGGTTGTTGCACGCAGTCCGGTAAACGCACGGCTCCGGCCAGAACCCGCGGGGCACCGCCGTGGATTGCGATCCCGCCGGACTCGCGTGTCACGATGCGCCCGTGACCATCGACCACGACCCCCGGATGCGCTTCGAGACCGCCGGCGACGACCTCGACGACGCCATGCGCATGTACGAGGACGCCTACGTGGGCTCGGGGTTCACGGCGCACACCACCGACCGGCCGTTCCAGTACCGCTTCCGGGTCGTCGGTGACGAGACGATGTCCTTCCGCTCCTCCCGATTCGACGCGAGCGTCCGCGGCGAGGTCGACATGCGCGACGAGTACGTCGTGATGTGGCTCGCAGACGGCAGCGGTCGCGTCGACATCGGCCGCGACGAGGTCCCCTTCGGCACCGGTACCCCGATGATGTTCCCGACGGGCCGACCCTTCGAGTTCGAGCTGGCTGACGTCCGACAGAGCCTGGTGCAGTTCGAACGGACGTACCTCGAGGGCATGGCGGCCGAACTGCACGGCGCGCAACCCGGCCCGCTGGTGTTCGACCACGCCGCGACCCTGTCGCCCGAGGGCCTGCGCTCGTGGAACCGACAGGTGCAGGACGCCGCCGCGACCGTCCTCGGTGCCGCGCCGGTCTCCCCGCTCCTGCTGGCCGAGACCTCCCGCGCCACCGCCATGACGCTCCTGCGGACCTTCCCCCACCGCCTGCTCGCGCCCGACGTGTCCCTGCCGCAGGGCGCGACCGGCCGGGTCCGCGAAGCCGTCGAGTACATGCACGCGTTCGCGCACACACCGATCACCACCACCGACGTCGCCGAGCACGTCGGCCTCAGCGTGCGCGGGCTGCAGCAGGCGTTCCAGCGGCAGGTCGGGACGGCACCGAACTCGATGCTGCGCGGCATCCGACTGGACCGCATCCGCGAGGAGCTGCGGCACGGCACCGTCCGCGAGACCACGGTGGCGTCCGTCGCGGTGAAGTGGGGCTTCGCGCACCTCGGGCGGTTCTCGGCGGCGTACGCCAACCGCTTCGGCGAGTACCCGCGGGACACGCTGCAGGGCTGAGGTCGGCCGCGTCCCCGCTCCGCGTAGGCTCGACGCGTGCGCCGACCTCGACCCTGGGTGATCGTCCCCGGCATCTGGAACTCGGACCCCGAGCACTGGCAGTCCCGGTGGCAGGCCGAGCGGCCCGGTTCCACGGTCCGCATCGCACCGACCTCGTGGTCCGAGCCGGACCCCGACGACTGGTCGCGCGCGATCGACCGCGCGGTCGCGGCCGTCGACGAGCCACCGGTCCTGGTCGCCCACAGCCTGGGTGTCATCGCGGCCTGGCGGTGGCTCGTGGACCACGACGACGGCCGGGTCGCGGGGGCGTTCCTCGTCGCGCCACCCGACCCCGCGGCGACGGGGTTCCCGACGGCAGCGGCGGGATTCACGCTCCCGGACCGTTCGGTGACGACGCCGACCGCGCTCGTCGTGAGTGACGACGACCCCTACTGCTCCCTCGACCGGGCGCTGACGATGGCGGTGCGCATCGGCGCCGAGACGCACCGGATCGGCGCGCACGGTCACGTGAACGTCGCGAGCGGGCTGGGGGACTGGCCGATCGGACGAGACATCCTCGAGGACTTCAGCGCGCGCTGCTGATCAGCGGGTGCGACACGCCGTTCATGTTCGGCGCGACATGCCACCGGATGCCGCGACACACCGCGGATGTCCCACGTGATCGACCTCGCGATATTTATCCTTCGGGACATGGAGACGCAGTCCGGCGCACGCACCCCGCTCGTTGACCCGTTCGGTCGCGAGCTCGAGGAGTGGCTCCGCGACGCTCCGGCCACCCGTGCGCCGTACGTGTCGGACCTGGTGGTCCCGCCCGTCACCGGCCCGGTGCAGCGACCGGACACCGTCCGCGAAGGCACGTCCGAACCCCACACCACGGAACGCGCCGAGCCCGGAGCCGACGAGCGTGGAACCCTCGAGCGCGAAACCGTCGAGCCCGAACTGGCCGAGACATCGACCGCGCAGACTGCAGTCGCCGCGACCGACGTCCTCACGCCCGCGGACTCCGACCAGGCCTTCCGTCGCCCCCGGGACCACGGCCGGCACGCGTCGGTCTGCGCGCCGTCGTTCCCCGAGCCGCCCGAGCGCATCGCCCTGCGCATCGACGAGCTCGCCGTCCAGGTCTCGGCGCAGAGCGGTCGCCCGACGATCGAGCGCATCGTCGTGCTCGAGGACGAGGTCCGCCGCCGCGACGAGGACCTGGCGCGTCTGACCGCGTGGGAGGCCGTCGTCGCCCACCTGTCCGACCCCGAGGTCGAGGCCGCACGCGACTACGCCCGCTCGGTGTTCGCCGACCTGCTCGCGGACGCTGCCGACGAAGCCGACCGCCGCGACCGGGCCGCTGCCCGCCGTGCCGCCACCGGCTCGGTCACGGTCGTCCCCGCGACGCCCGCCCCGGCGTTCACCGCCGAGACGACCGGGCGCCGCGAGCCGTCCGACCTGAGCGCGTCCGCTGCGCCGGTCCTGGTGCTGCCGTCCGTCGCCGCGCCGGTGTCGCTCACCGGCGGCGCCGCGCTCGGCGACACCGCCGCGCTCGACACCGCCGCTCTCGACGCCGCCGACGACGACCGCGACGAGCCTGCGCGACCGGTGCCGAGCCTCCCGTCCGTGCCGCCGGTGTCTGCGAACACCCGGCCCACCCCGCTCATCCAGCCGGCCACCGGGCCCACGGTCATCGACCGCGACGCGTTCGCTGCGGTGCTCCGCACCCACCGTGCCGAGACCGCCGGTACGCCGGTCGTGTTCCCGGCCGAGCTGGCCGTGGCGGACCAGGCGGACGGTGCCGCTGCCGAGCGGAGCGACGCCGTCACCCCTGCGACGTCGGAGCAGCCCGGTTGGTGGGCGCGCGCGGTCGCCGCGGTCCTGCGTCTGCTCGGCCGTCGGTGACCTCCGGGCGTCCACCGCGGCGCTCGACGCCGTCGACCCCTCGGTAGACTGACGGGATGCCGACGCTCCGCGATCTCCAGGCCGTGATCGAGTCCCTCTGGCCTGTCGACGGTGCCGAGTCGTGGGACAGTGTCGGGCTCGTCTCCGGTGACCTCGACGCCCCGGTGGACCACGTGCACCTGGCGGTCGACGCCGTGCCGGACACCGCGCGCGAAGCCGTGTCCCTGGGTGCCGACCTGCTGCTGACCCACCACCCCTTGCTGCTGCGCGGCGTCACGACCGTCGCCGAGTCGACGTACAAGGGTGCCGTCCTCGCGACGCTGATCCGCGGCGGCTGCGCGCTCGTCGCTGCGCACACGAACGCCGACGTCGTGGCGACCGGCACCTCGGCGGTGCTCGCCGAGCGCATCGGTCTGACCGAGCAGCGTCCGCTGGAACCCGGGGCCACCGACGACACCGGGATCGGCCGAGTCGGGGTGCTGGCGGAACCGATGACCCTGGGTGCCCTGGCGCGCCGGGTCGTCGACGTGCTGCCAGCGACGGCCTCGGGCGTCCGCGTCTCCGGCGACTACGACCGCCCCGTGCGCACGGTCGCACTGTGCGCCGGCGCGGGCGACGCGTACCTCGGCAACCCGCTCGTGCAGGCGGCCGACGTGTACGTCACGAGCGACCTGCGCCACCACCCGGCGTCGGAGTTCCGCGAACAAGCGCTGCTGACCGATGGCCCGGCACTGATCGACACGTCGCACTGGGCGACCGAGTGGCTGTGGCTCGACGTCGCGGCCGACCAGCTCCGTCGCGCCGCCGGAGTCCGCGTCACGGTCAGCGACCTGCGCACCGACCCGTGGGACTTCGCCGTCCTGCCGAGCGCGCCCACCCCCACCACCGAGCACCACCACGAAGGAGCCTGACCATGAAGGCAGCACCCGAGGACCAGGTCATCCTCCTCGACGTCCAACGACTCGACAACGACATCACGCGGCTGGAGCACCGGATCAGCTCGCTGCAGAAGGGTGACCGGCTGACCGAGCTCGGCACCGCGGCGGCGAAGCTCCGCAGCGAGCTCGCGGCAGCGACCGGCGACGTCGAGGACGCCGAGCGCGACCTGGCCCGGCTCGAGTCCGACACCGCGACCGCGCAGGCCCGGGTCACCCGCGACACCACCCTGCTCGCGAACTCGTCGAGCACGAAGGACCGCGCCGGCCTGCAGAGCGAACTCGACTCGCTGCAGCGGCGCATCGGGGACCTCGAGACCTCCGAGCTCGAGGTGATGGAGCAGCTCGACGTGTTCCGTGCCCGCGTCGGCGACATCGAGGCGAAGCTCGCCGACGCCGAGGCCGCCCGCAGCGCACTGGTCTCCGAGCGCGACACCGAGATCGGGCGGCTCGAGAACGACCGTGCCTCGGCAGTGCAGGCCCGAGCCGACGTCGCCGCCAAGGTGCCCGAGGACCTGCTTGCACTCTACGAGCGGCAGCGTGCGCGCTACGGGTTCGGGGCGTCGCTGCTGCAGGGCGGCGTCTCGACCGCGTCGGGCGTCACCCTGACCGGGGCCGACCTGCAGGACGTGCGCCGTGCGGCACCGGACGACGTCGTGCTCTGCCCCGACAGCGAAGCGATCCTGGTCCGCACCGCCGAGTCCGGCCTGTAGACCCACTCCGGTCCGCGGACCGACACCGCGACGGACTGGAGGCCCGGTGCCAGCTGGCACCGGGCCTCCAGTCCGTCTGTGGTGCTGTGGTCGTGATGCGAACGGGCCGGCCGTACGCCGGGTTCTGTCCTGCCTTGCGGCAGTGACGGCCATCTCTCTCGGACCGACGTTGCCGTCGGCCTCCAGCGGTCTACCCGAGGACTCGGCGAGCAGCCTCAGCGTCCTCTGTCTGACCTTGCTCCGGGCGAGGTTTACCGAGCGGATCCGGTCACCCGGACCCCTGGTGGTCTCTTACACCACCGTTTCACCCTTACCGGTGTCGCCACCGGCGGTCTGCTTTCTGTGGCACTGTCTCGCGGATTGCTCCGGGTGGGTGTTACCCACCGCCCTGCTCTGTGGAGCCCGGACGTTCCTCGGCACTCCCGGGGGAGTGACGCGACCGTCTCACCGACCCGTTCGCGGGTTCAGTGTACCGGGTGACGGGTCCGTGCAGCGTCTGTACCGGCGACCCGTTCGCACGGCGTGCCACGCCTCCCCGAGACGGCCGCTGAGTGGTCACGACACCCCGCGTGCCAGTTGCCGAGTGGTCACGAGTCGTCGGTGTCGGTCTCGCCCGACGACGAATCGTGACCACTCGCCGATGCACCAGCGGGGTGTCGTGACCACTCGATGCGTGCATCGGGGCCGTGCGTCGTGGATCAGGCGCTGCGAGCAGCCAGCGTCGCCGCGCCGATGATGCCCGCGTTGTTGCGGAGCGTCGCGGGGATGATGTCGGCCTGCAGGTCGAGCAGCGGCAGGAACTCCTCGTAGTGCTTCGACACTCCGCCGCCGACGACGAAGAGCTCGGGGGAGAGCAGCGCTTCGAGGTGCGAGTAGTACTTCTGCAGCCGCTTCGCCCAGTGCTTCCACGACAGTTCGTCGCGTTCCTTGGCCGCGAAGGAGGCCTTCGTCTCGTAGTCGACCCCGTCGATCTCCAGGTGCCCGAGTTCGGCGTTGACGATGAGCACGCCGTCGTTGATGAGCGCGGTGCCGATGCCCGTGCCGAGCGTCGTCATGACCACCAGCCCGTCGCGACCCTTCGCCGCACCGAACTGCTGCTCGGCGAACCCGGCGGCATCGGCGTCGTTGACGAAGTGGATGGAGCGTCCGAGTTCCTTCTCGAAGAGCGCCTCGGCCTCGAAGCCGATCCACTTCTTCGACACGTTCGCCGCCGACATCGTCTTACCGTCACGGACGACCGCGGGGAAGCACACGCCCACCGGCACATCCGACGCGGGGGAGAGTTCGTCGAGGATGGACGCCGCCACGGCCACGATGTCGTGCGGCTTGCCGCCCTCGGGGGTGGCCTTCTTGATCCGTTCGGTGGTGAGTTCGCCGGTCGTCGTGTCGACGATCGCGCCCTTGATGCCCGTACCGCCGATGTCGACGCCGACTGCGAGTGAGGTCATGAGGAGCTGGGTCCCTTTCCGGAGACGGTGAGGAGTTCGGCGCCACGTTCCGTGACGACGAGGGTCTGTTCGAACTGAGCGGTCCAGGACTTGTCGCGCGTGCTGACGGTCCAGTCGTCGGCCCAGATGTCGGCCTCGATGCCACCGAGGGTCAGCATCGGCTCGATGGTGAACACCATGCCGGGCTCGATGACCGTGTCGTACTGCGGCGCATCGTGGTGCGGGATGATCAGGCCGGAGTGGAAGGCCCGCCCGACGCCGTGACCGGTGTAGTCACGGACGACGCCGTAGCCGAAGCGCTTGGCGTAGGACTCGATGGCCCGGCCGATGACGTTGACCTGCCGGCCGGGAGCGACCGCACGGATGCCCCGGCGCATGGCCTCCTCGGTACGCGTGACCAGGTCCTGGACCTCGGGCAGGGCCGTGCCGACGACGAACGTGCGGTTGGTGTCGCCGTGCATGCCGTCCTTGTAGGCGGTGATGTCGATGTTGACGATGTCGCCGTCCTGCAGGACCGTGTCGTCCGGGATGCCGTGGCAGATGACCTCGTTGACCGAGGAGCACAGCGACTTCGGGTACCCGCGGTAGCCGAGCGTCGAGGGCCAGGCCCCGTGCGACACGACGTACTCGTGGCCGATGCGGTCGAGCTCGTCGGTGGTGACGCCGGGGCGGATCGCGGCACCGACGGCGTCGATGGCCTGCGAGGCGATGCGTCCGGCGGTGCGGATCCGTTCGACCTCGTCCGGCGTGTACGTGTCGCCCAGGCCGTGCTCGTGGGGTTCGACGCGGCCGACGTACTCGGGTCGTTCGATGTCCTTCGGGACGGAACGCTGCGGGGAGATCCGGCCGGCGGTCAGGTGTCCGTGTTCGTCCCGGGGCATGCGCACAACTCTAGCCACGCAGGGCGGTGCACCACGACCCGCGCCGTGGTGCACCGCCCGTGTGTGGGTCAGACCGTGGTCTCGGCGTGCACCAGCACCGTGTTCGCGACCATCAGGACGCGGACGGTGTCGCCCTTGCGGGCGCCGGCGACGTCAGCCGTCCAGGTCCCGTCCTGGTTCATGCGCGGCCGCACCGGCGCCGCGATCTCATGGCCGGCCCGGAGGACCCGGACGGTGACGTGTGCGAACGGGTCGTTGACCTTGCCCGACACGGTCAGTGCGCCGGTGGCCTCGTCGAACCCGTCGACGGTCACGGTGCCGGCGAGCGATGCCGGCGGCTCCGGCTTGGTGTCGGGCGTCGTGAACGTCGTCGACACGGTGCCGGCGGTGGAGGTGAACTCGATCGTGTAGGTGGTGCTGACCGGAGGGTTCGGCACCTGCATTGTGAACGAGGTGGGCAGGTCCCGGTAGACGCCGCCGCCCGCGACGGTCGTCCCGGACGGGTCCTTGACGGAGTACTCACCGGCGCCAGGAACGGCGAGGGTCACGTCCAGGTTCTGTCCGACGTAGTGCGGGTCGGACGCGGTGATCGGAGCGGGCTGCCCGGCCGCGGGCGCGGTGAATCCGGGGTCGGTCTCGCCAGGGTTCGGCTTCGCCACGATCGGCTGCTCGGTCTCGCCGGAGCCGGGTGCGGTGAACCCGGGGTCGGTCTCGCCGGGGTTCGGCTTCGCCACGTCGCCGCCGGGAGCGCGGAACACCGTGTCGACGGTCTTCGTCCCCTGCATGTCGCTGAGACGGAGGGTGTACTCGGCCCCGGGCGTGGCGTTCATGATGCCGAACTGGACGTCGCCACCGGTGACGTTGCCGTTGCCGACGCGGCTCGAGACGACCTTGCCGTCGGCGTCGAGCACCTCGAACATGCCGGCCGACGGCAGGTGCGCGATGGCGTGCAGGTAGCTGTGGCCGCTCGAGTCGTCGATGCTCAGGTCGCTGACCGTGGCAGCACCGAACTCCGGGATCACCGGGGCCGTGAAGCTGGTGCGCGAGGTGCCGCGGTCGCTCGTGGAGACGAGGGAGTACTCCGCGCCGGACTCCGGTGCGCTGACGGCGAACCGGACGTCGTCGGTCCCGTCGTGGCTCGAGCGCGAGGTGAGGATTCCCACCGAGGTGCCGTGGGCGTCTTCGATCGTCGCGGTCCCGCCCGAGGGGACGGTGCCCACGACGGTGAGCCACCCGGACTGCTGGCCGAGGGTGACCTCGCTGACGACGGGGGCGCCGACCCCGGAACTAGACTCCGTGCCGGGCGCGGTGAAGCCGGTGTCGGTCGCACCGGGAGCGGGGACCGCGACGATCGGTTCGACGGTGCTGCCCGGGACGGTGAAACCGGGGTCGGTCGCGCCGGGCGCGAGGGTCGCGACGATCGGCTCGGCGCCCTCGCCGCCGAACAACGCCCCGAACCGGTGGTTGGACGCGCCGTTGAGCTCGGTCATGACGTACGGCCGGTCACCGGCCTGGGCACCGGCGACGTCTTCCGTCCAGGTGCCGTTCGCCGCGATCGTGCCCGATGCCACGACGACGCTCCGGTCCGAGTCGAACCGCACCTGGTACTCGGCGCCGGGGACGCCCGTCCCCGACACGGTCGCGGTGTGCTGGTCGGCGTCGAAGGCGCTGATGTCGATGGTCGGCGTGTCGAGCTCGCGGATCGCGTCGACGCCGATCGAGGTGCCCTCGACCGAGCCGGCCGCGTTCAGGCCGACCGCCTCGATCGGGTTGGTGCCCCACCCGAATGCGGTCGTGGCGGTGCACGAGGCGGTACCCGCACCCACCGACACCGTGGTGGAGCAGATGAGGGCGTGGGTCGTCTCGTCGCGGATCTCGAGGCGACGCACCGGAGCACCGACCTCGGCGGTGATCTCCGGGCGGGCTCCGGTGAAGAGCGCGCTGCCGCGCTCGTCCGGGTCCAGCGGGCTGGCGTAGTCGTCGTAGACCGTCTCACCGCCGATGCTGGCGATCCGTACGGTCGGGTTCGGGGCGGCGTTCGCGACCGCGGGCAGGCCGACGGCCAGGGTGGCCATGGTGAGTCCGGCGATGCTCGCGACGGTGATGACAGGGCGCTTGGTCATGTGGTCCTTCCAGAAGGAATGTGAAATATGACCATATGCGCATGCTGTGCGCGACGCTGAGAGCATCCCGGGTGTGATGCCCGAGTACGGTGACGGCATGAGCGACGAACGCATCGAGTCCCAGTGGTGGTTCAACGACAAGACCCACACCGTCGAACAGGGCCCGCAGTCCCCGCAGCGCGACCGGATCGGTCCGTTCGAGACCCGCGATGAAGCCGAGCACGCCCTCGATCGGATCAAGGCGAACAACGAGCAGTGGGACGAGGAGTCCTGATCGCGAGCACCTGACGGACAGGAGGCCCGGTGCCGGGAACGCACCGGGCCTCCCGTCCGTCACGGATCACGTCCACGGATGCGCCGCGCCGTCCACAGGCGTCGCGCGGGCGCAGACATCCGCAATAGGCTGTGCGGGACGGGCCGGACCGGTCCGAGCACCACGGAGAGGGCGTGCATGGACAAGCAGACGGACTTCGTGCTCCGCACCATCGAAGAGCGTGGCATCAAGTTCATCCGACTCTGGTTCACGGACGTCATCGGGACCCTGAAGTCGGTCGCAATCGCCCCGGCCGAGGTCGAGGGCGCGTTCGCCGAGGGCATCGGCTTCGACGGCTCCGCGATCGAGGGCCTCAGCCGCTCGTACGAAGCCGACGTGCTGGCCCACCCGGACCCCTCGACGTTCCAGATCCTGCCGTGGCGCGGCGAGATCGACCCCACCGCGCGGATGTTCTGCGACATCGCCACGCCCGACGGGCAGCCCGCCGTGGCCGATCCGCGCAACGTGCTCAAGCGCACGCTGGCCCGCGCGAGCGAGCGTGGGTTCACGTTCTACACGCACCCCGAGATCGAGTTCTACCTGCTCAAGGACCGCGACTGGAAGGACGGCGGCCCCAAGCCCGTCGACCAGGCCGGCTACTTCGACAACGTCCCCGGCGGCAGCGCGCACGACTTCCGTCGTCGTGCCGTCCGCATGCTCGAGGACCTCGGCATCTCGGTGGAGTTCTCGCACCACGAAGCCGGCCCCGGCCAGAACGAGATCGACCTGCGCTACGCCGACGCGCTCACCATGGCCGACAACATCATGACGTTCCGCACCGTGGTCAAGGAAGTGGCGATCGAGCAGGGGGTCTACGCGACCTTCATGCCGAAGCCGATCTCCGGCCAGCCCGGCTCCGGCATGCACACGCACGTCTCGCTGTTCGAGGGCGACCAGAACGCGTTCTACGAGCCCGGCGGCGAGTACCAGCTCTCTGCCACCGCCCGGCAGTTCATCGCCGGCGTGCTCAAGCACGCGCCCGAGATCACCGCGGTGACCAACCAGTTCGTCAACTCGTACAAGCGCCTGTGGGGCGGCGACGAAGCCCCCTCGTTCGTCACGTGGGGCCACAACAACCGCTCGGCCCTGGTGCGCGTGCCGCTGTACAAGCCCAACAAGGGCCAGTCGTCCCGCATCGAGTACCGCGGCATCGACTCCGCGGCGAACCCCTACCTGGCGTACTCCCTGCTGCTGGCGGCGGGCCTGAAGGGCATCGAAGAGGGCTACGAGCTCCCCGCCGAAGCCGAGGACAACGTCTGGAGCCTGTCTGACTCCGAGCGCAAGGCCCTCGGGTACGCGCAGCTGCCGGCAAGTCTCGACCACGCGCTGTCCCTGATGGAGGACTCCGAGCTCGTGGCCGAGACCCTCGGCGAGCAGGTGTTCAACTTCGTGCTGCTGAACAAGCGGCAGGAGTGGAAGCGTTACCGCGACCAGGTCACGCCGTTCGAGCTGGACACGAACCTGGGCATGCTGTAGTACCCACAGGCAGCTCCGCGCCAGGTACCCACAGGCAGTTCCGCGCCAGGCTACCCACAGGCAGCTCCGCGCCACAGTACCCACAGGCAGCTCTGCGCCAGGTACCCATAAGCAGCTCCGCGCCAGGCCGGGTCGATCGGGAGAGAACGTGACAGGACGGACGAAGACGTCGCGCTCCGAGCTGGCCCGGCTGGGCTTCGCGGAGCTGTCGGAGAGCCTGGAGCGGCTGTCCGCGTTGGAGGGCCGGTTCGGCACCGATCTGCCGGTGTCGGTCAGCACGTGGCCGGCGCTGTGGTCGTCGACCGCCGACCCGGACGGGGCACTGCGACGCTTGGAACGCCTGGTCGAGGCCCACCGCGACGCCTTGCGCCCGATCCTCGACGACCAGGCAGCCACGGAGCGGCTGGTGCGGCTGCTCGGCGCCTCGGTGGGGCTCGGTGAGTTCCTGCAGCGGCGCCCGGCCGAGCTCGACCTGTTGCTGCGTCCGGTCACCGAGCCGCGGACCCAGGCGGAGTACACCGAGTCGTTGACGCAGGCGGTCGACGGTGCCACCGACGAGGCCGCCCGGATGCGCCTGCGGGTGCGCTACCGCCGGCACCTCGCCCAGATCGCGCTCTACGACGTGCTGCACCCGTCGCCGACGCTCGCGTTCCCCGCCGTGGCCGCCGGGCTGGCCGACCTGGCCGGGGCCGCGCTCGACGTCGCGGTCGACGTCGCGCGCCGCGAGGTCCCGTTCCCGGCCGAGCAGGTCGCCGCGACACCGCTGGCGGTCATCGCGATGGGCAAGGCCGGGGCCCGCGAGCTCAACTACGTCAGCGACGTCGACGTCATCTTCGTCACCGAGCCGAACGACACGGTCGACACCGACAAGGCCGTGCGCATCGCGACCCGGATCGCGATCGCGGCGACGCACGTCATCACCGACCTCGCAGCCGAGCCCGCGCTGTGGGAGGTCGACGCCAACCTGCGGCCCGAGGGCAAGGACGGCGCGCTGGTCCGGACGCTCGACTCGCACGTGGCGTACTACGAGCGCTGGGCCAAGGAGTGGGAGTTCCAGGCGCTGCTCAAGGCGCGGCCGATCGCGGGGTCGATGGACCTGGGGGAGCGCTACAGCGCGGCAGTGGCGCCCTTCGTCTGGCGGTCGTCGAAGCGACCGGGGTTCGTCGAGTCCGTGCAGCGCATGCGCGAGCGCGTGACGGACCACATCCCGGACGCCGAGGTGGACCGCCAGCTCAAGCTCGGGCCGGGCGGCCTGCGTGACGTCGAGTTCACGGTGCAGCTGCTGCAGCTCGTGCACGGGCAGGACGACGAGAGCGTCCGCGTCCGATCCACCCTCGAGGCGATGGACGCACTGACCGAAGCCGGCTACGTCGGGCGTCCCGAGGCCGCGCGGTTCGGCCCGGACTACGCGCTGCTGCGGGTGCTGGAGCACCGCATCCAGCTCCGTCAGCTGCAGCGGACGCACATGATGCCGGCCGACGAGGACGAGTTGCGGATCCTGGCGCGTTCCAGCGGTGTCGCGACGGGCGCCACCGCACTCGAGGCCCGGTGGCGTTCGGTGAAGCTCGAGGTCCGCGGCCTGCACGAGCGCCTGTTCTACCGGCCGCTGCTCTCCGCCGTCGCGGCATCGGACGGGGGCATCGTCCTGACGAGCGGCCAGGCGCGTGACCGCCTCGCCGCGATCGGCTTCGCCGACCCGGACGGTGCCCTGCGCCACATCCGCGCGCTCACCCAGGGCACCTCGCGTCGTGCGGCCATCCAGCGGAACCTGCTGCCGGTCCTGTTGCGGTGGATGGCCGAGGGACCGGCCCCGGACCGGGCGCTGCTGGCGTTCCGGCGGCTGAGCGACACGCTCGGCGAGTCCAGCTGGTTCCTGCGGATGCTGCGGGACTCCTCGGGTGCAGCGCACAGCCTGACGACGGTGTTGTCGGAGTCGGCGTTCCTGGCCGGGCTGCTCGAGCGCTTCCCCGAGGCCGTCGCGTGGCTCGACGAACCCGACACGCTGCTGACGCCGCGGCCGATCGGCGCGTTGCTGTCCGAGGTCCGGGCCACCACGGCCCGACACGGTGACGACGTCGATGCTGCCGCGTCGCTGCTGCGGTCCGTCCGTCGCCGCGAGACCCTGCGACTCGGGATCGCCGCGACGCTCGGCCGACTCGACGTCGACCAGCTGGGACCGGCGCTGAGCGACATCACCGAGGCCACCCTGACCGGCGCGCTCGACCTGGCGCGCCGCGACGCGCCGGACGGCCTGCAGTTCGGCATCATCGCGATGGGCCGGTACGGCGGGCGTGAACTCGGCTTCGGCTCGGACGCCGACGTCCTGTACGTGTACCGCGCACCCGCCGTGCCGCCGGAGACCGCGTCGCGTGCGGCCCAGACGATCGTGCGCGAGCTGAACCGGCTGACCGAGGACACGATCTACCCGTTCGACCTCGACAACGACCTGCGTCCCGAGGGGAAGAACGGGCCCGTCGTCCGCACCCTCGAGTCCTACGGCGCGTACTACGCCCGGTGGTCGCTGACATGGGAGGCGCAGGCGCTGCTGCGAGCCCGCGGTGCTGTCGGTGACGATGCCCTGCTGCGCGACTTCGAGCACCTGGCGGACCGCACGCGCTACCCGGCGTCCATCGCCGACCGCGAGGTGCGCGAGGTCCGCCGCATCAAGGCCCGGGTCGAGTCCGAACGGCTGCCGCGCGGTGCGGACCCGGCCCGGCACCTGAAGCTCGGTCGTGGCTCGCTCAGCGACGTGGAGTGGTTCGTGCAGCTCCTGCAGCTGCAGGGTGCGCTGCGGGTCCCGGCGCTGCGGACGACCTCGACCCTCGATGCGCTGGCGGGGGCCGTCGCCGAGGGGCTCGTGGCGCCCGAGGACGGCGAGCGGCTGGCTGCGGCGTGGCGGTTCGCCTCACGGACCCGGAGCGCCCTGGTGCTGTGGTCGGGCAAGACCACCGACGTGCTGCCCGTCGACCGGATCCAGCTCGAGGGCGTCGCCCGCCTGATGGAGTACCCGCCCGGGTCGGCGTCGCAGCTCGAAGAGGACTACCTCGGCATCACGCGGCGTGCGCGGCAGGTGTTCGAGCGCGAGTTCTACGGCACGGTCTGACGCCTCGACACGCCCGGGACGCCCTGTTCGGCCCCTCAGGGTCGGGTCGCCGCAGGTGAATTCTGCGTTTCGGATGTCGTCCCCCAAGCAGGCCTGGATGTACCCCGGTGGACCTGCGCGGGTGCCGCGGGCCGGATGCTCGACGTGACCGCGCGCCCGTGGGGCGACCGCGTGGACGGCGACCGGCATCCTGTGTACCCGACCATCTGCTGACCAGGGATTTCCGCTGTTGGTGAGCAGAGCCTCCCGGCTGGTGTCCAGGGTGGGAGCGGTACCAGAGTCCGATGGCGCGGTCCACACATCTGCTGACAGCAACCGGGGGGACAGATCCGGGGCGGCGGGCAGGGGACAGGGGTGTACCCCGTAACGAATCCGAAACGCCCCCGAGTGAGGGTCACGTTGCACCGGCACCCTCCGAGATGCATGAATGGTGGCACCCGAACCGACCCCCGATTTCCCGATGGCGCGGAATCTCCACCCCGAACGTTGAAGCAGGGATCGATGTTCACCTTCATTCTGCAGATCAGGCAGATGGTCGACGGGCACCCCGAGTTCTACCTCTTCGCCGTGTACTCCATGGTGATCTGGCTGCTCTGGTTGCTCAAGGTCGTGCTGTCCGCCCGCTACCGCCCCTTCACCGGCACGTACACCGGGACGACGAGTGTCGTCGTCCCGGTGGTGGACGAGCCACTCGACCTGTTCCGTGACGTGATCGGCCGCATGGTCGAGCAGCGTCCCGGCGAGATCATCGTCGTCATCAACGGCGCGCGCAACGAGGCCCTCGAGGAGGTCTGCGACGAGTTCGCCCCACTCGTCCGCTGGACCCACACCCCGATCCCCGGCAAGCGCAACGCCGTCAAGGTCGGCACCGAGATGTCCACCGGTGACATCACCGTCCTGGTCGACTCCGACACCGTCTGGACGCCCGGCGCGCTCGAGGAGCTGCTGAAGCCCTTCGCCGACGAGTCCGTCGGTGGTGTCACGACCCGCCAGCGCATCCTCGAGCCCACCCGCTCGTGGATCACCCGCTGGGCGGACTGGCTCGAGAACTCCCGCGCGCTGTACTCGATGCCCGCGCAGAGCGTCCTCGGGCAGATCGGCTGCCTGCCCGGGCGCACGATCGCGTTCCGCCGGAACATCCTGGTGCGGGTCATGGACAGGTTCATGCACGAGAAGTTCATGGGCGTGTTCCTCGAGGTGTCCGACGACCGGACGCTGACGAACCTGACGCTCAAGGAGGGCTACCGGACCGTCTACCAGTACACCTCGCTGGTCTACACGGACGCCCCGCTGCAGGTGAAGAAGCTGTTCAAGCAGCAGCTCCGCTGGGCCCGCGGCTCGCAGTACAACACGCTGCGCATGCTGCCCTGGATGATCGGGCACGCACCGATCCTGGCGCTGTTCTTCATCACCGACATCATCCTGCCGTTCATGCTGTTCGGCGTGATCGCCGGCTGGATCTACCGCGCCATCACCGGGCAGGGCGAGAACCTGTACCAGGGGATCCTGCACCAGTACGGCTTCTCGACGGGCTTCGTCTACGTCGCCGGCCTGATGGTCGTGTCGAGCGTGCTGAGCATGGCCATCCGGCAGATGCGGCACCTGGCCGAGAAGCCCAGCGACTTCTTCCGCCTGCCGATGTTCATCATCGTGTCGACCTTCTTCCTGATGCCGATCCGCCTGATCGGGTTCTTCCGTCTGGCGCACGCCAGCGGCTGGGGGACCCGCGCCGGTGCCTACGCCGGCGGACCGATGGAGACCGAGGCCGCGCAGCCCGTCGCCCCCGGTGGGCAGACGCCGGTCAGCCCGGTCGACCGCATCGGGCCGGTGACGGACGACCAGGCCGCCGCGGACCGGGCGTTCGACGACCTGTTCGGACCGTCCGCCGCGGCGCACGGTCGCGAGCTGGACGTGTCCACCAACTCGACTTCGACGGTCCTGGCGACCCGGCGCGAAGCGGCCGCCGCGACGGCTTCGGCCGCCACGGCCGGCGCACACGCTGCGCCCGCCGCCAAGCCCACCAAGGTCCGTCGCTACAACCCCTACGCGGCCATCCCGTACTGCATCGGCATCGCCGTCTTCGCCCTGGAGGCGTTCCTCATTGTCTGACCTGTTCCGCTCCTCCCACAGCTGGTGGGCTCCGTCCAGCAAGCACGCCAAGCGCACGGCCGTCGGCACCACCGCCATCGTCCTGGCGCTCGGCCTGATCACCTGGTCCGTCTGGGTGTCCCCGTCCAGCCCCGTCGCCACCGCCGTCCACCACGCCCTGGGCGTCAAGACGGCCTCGGACAAGGCTGCCGACCCGGAGGTCCTGCAGACCAAGCTGACCGCCGCCCAGAAGCAGATCTGGAAGCTCGAGGGACAGCTCAAGTCCACGAGCGCCCAGTCCGGTTCACGCGGTGACCAGCTCGCGCAGCTCAAGGCACAGATCGCCTCGCTGCAGTCCCAGCTCGGTTCGGCCCAGGCGCAGGCCGCCGGCAAGTCCGGCTCCGGTTCGTCCGCCAGCGGGACGGGAGGCTCGTCCTCGTCCGGCGGGTCGGGTTCCGGCACGCACACCGCCAGTTCCGGCGGGGGCGTCACGAACCCGAACACCGGTCCGTCCAAGGACCCGACGACCACCCCGGTCGCCGTCCCGACCAAGCAGCAGATCCTGGCCCAGCCGTCGCGCTGGTACGGGCTGTACACCGCGCAGTCGCCGTTCAACTGGGCCGAGTACGACCAGGTGTCCCAGGCCGTCGGCAAGGCCACGAACATGGTCGGGTTCTTCCAGGGCTTCGACCAGGACTTCAACGCGAACGCCGTCCAGCGGGCGTGGGCGAACGGCCGTCTGCCGCTCATGACGTGGGAGTCCGCCCCCGCGCAGACCGGCAACGACCAGAAGTTCGTCGCGGGCTACACGAACCAGGACATCATCTCCGGCAAGTTCGACGCCTACCTGACCAAGTACGCCGACGCGCTCAAGGCGAACGGGCAGCCGATGGTCATCCGGCTCGACCACGAGATGAACGGCTCTTGGTACAACTGGTCCGAGGGCAAGGACCAGCAGAACGCGCAGGGGTCGTACGTCGCCATGTGGCAGCACGTGCACGACGTCTTCGCGAAGCAGGGTGCCAACGACTACGTCATCTGGAACTGGGCGCCGAGCCGCATCGACAAGCTCGGCAACGCCAAGTACCAGACGCTCGACTACCTGAAGGAGTACTACCCGGGTGCCGACGACGTGGACTGGGTCGGCATGAGCGGCTACTACCGCACCGCCAGCGAGGACCCGACGTTCCAGAACACCTTCGGCGCCACCGTGGCGCAGCTGCGGCAGGTGGCTCCGGGCAAGAAGATCCTGCTGAGCGAGATCGGCGCGACCGAGTCCGGCACCTCGGTGTCGGGCGGTCAGAAGGCGAAGTGGATCACCTCGCTCTTCGACGCCCTCGCGCAGCCGGCCAACGACGACGTCATCGGGTTCTCGTACTTCTCCGAGACCGCGACCACCGTGGTGGACGGCGTCCGTTCCACCAACGACTGGCGCCTCAACTCGCGTTCTGACAGCCTCCAGGCCTTCGTGGACGGCATCAAGCGCACCGACACCGACTACGACCTGCAGGAGGTCACCCAGTGAGTGCTCCGAAGAAGACCCCGTCCGCCGCCGACGTCCGACCGGCCCCCGTCATCAGTGTGATCGGCACCGGCTACCTCGGTGCCACCCACGCCGCCGCCATGGCCGAGATGGGCTTCGAGACCATCGGTGTGGACGTCGACCCGGCGAAGCTCGCCGCACTGTCCGCCGGTGAGGTCCCGTTCTACGAGCCCGGGCTGCCCGAACTGATCACGAAGCACGTGGCGACCGGACGCCTGCGCTTCACGGCCTCGATCTCCGAGGCCGTGGCCGCCGCCGACGTGCACTTCGTCTGCGTCGGAACCCCGCAGAAGGCCGGGTCGCACGCCGCGAACCTGACCTACGTCGAGAACGCCACCCGCGGCGTCGCCGAGAACCTCACCCACCCGGGCCTGATCGTCGGCAAGTCGACCGTGCCGGTCGGCACGGCGGCCCGCGTGCGCGGCATCGTCCGCGAGTTCACGCCCGCCGGCATCACCGCGGAGCTCATCTGGAACCCCGAGTTCCTGCGCGAGGGCAAGGCGGTCGACGACACGCTGCACCCGGACCGTCTGGTGTGGGGTGGTGCCTCTGCCGCCGCCGACGCGGTCATCCGCGAGGTGTACGCCGCGCCGATCAGCGAGGGCACGCCGGTCATCACGACCGACCTGGCCACCGCCGAGCTCGTCAAGGTCAGCGCGAACGCGTTCCTCGCCACGAAGATCTCGTTCATCAACGCGATCTCCGAGATGTGCGCGATCACCGGAGCCGACGTCACCACACTCGCCGATGCCCTGGGCCACGACGCGCGCATCGGCCGCAAGTTCCTCAACGCCGGACTCGGCTTCGGTGGCGGGTGCCTGCCGAAGGACATCCGCGCGCTCATGTACCGGGCGAACGAGATCGGTGCCGGGCAGGTCGTCGGGCTCATGCAGCAGGTCGACGAGATCAACATGGGCCAGCGGCAGCGGGTCATCGACATGGCGATCGACTCGGCCGGGGGATCGGTGCTCAACCGCCGCATCGCCGTGATCGGTGCCGCGTTCAAGCCGCTCACCGACGACGTCCGCGACTCGCCGGCGCTCAACGTCGCCGCGGCGCTGCACCTGCGCGGCGCCCAGGTCACGCTGTGGGACCCCGAGGCGATGGAGACGGCCAAGCGGTCGTTCCCGACGCTGAGCTACACGACGTCGATGACCGACGCGATCGAGGGTGCCGACATCGTGCTGGTGCTCACCGAGTGGGACGAGGTCATCGGTGCCGACCCGGTCGCGCTGGGTGAGCTCGTCGGGCGTCGCGTGGTCATCGACGCGCGCAACTGTCTCCCGGTCCAGGACTGGGTCAAGGCGGGGTGGACCGTCCGTTCCCTGGGACGGCCCACACCGGTCGCGGGTGCACCCGTGAGCGTGGCAGCGGGGACCTCCGACTCGTTGGCCACGAGCCGCTAGTCACCGCAGCAGACGGGGTCCGTGCCGGGGCGGCACGGACCTCGTTCGCGCGCGCCTGGCCCTGGTCCGTCTCGTGCGCCGAGTCTCGGCCCGGCGGACAGCGTGCGCCGTCCCGCGGGCGCATTCCGTCCGCATCGCCGAGTCCCGGCTGCGCGCGTGCGATCGCCACCGCCTGGAGGCCCGGTGCCGGTCCGCCGGACCGGCACCGGGCCTCCAGGCGGTCGGTCCGCGACCCACCCCCGCACAGCCGCGCCGAGTCTCGGCCCGGCGGACAATCTGCGCCGTCCCGCGCGCGCATCCTGTCCGCATCGCCGAGTCTCAGCGCCGCATGCGGAAGGGCCCCGCACCTGACGGTGCGGGGCCCTTCGTGTCGTGCGGGTCGAACTCGAACTCAGACGCCGAAGTACAGCTCGTACTCGAACGGGTGCGGACGCTGCGCCATCGGCAGGATCTCGTTCTCGCGCTTGTAGTCGATCCAGGTCTGGATGAGGTCCTCGGTGAAGACGTTCCCCTTGAGCAGGAACTCGTGGTCCGCCTCGAGCGCTGCGAGCGCGGCGTCGAGCGAGGCCGGCACCTGCGGGATGTTCTTCGCCTCTTCCGGGGGGAGCTCGTACAGGTCCTTGTCGACGGGCTCGTGCGGCTCGATGCGGTTCTGGATGCCGTCCAGGCCCGCCATCAGCTGCACGGCGAACGCCAGGTACGGGTTGCCGGAGGCGTCGGGCGCGCGGAACTCGATGCGCTTGGCCTTCGGGTTCGTACCCGTGATCGGGATGCGGATCGAGGCCGAGCGGTTGCCCGCCGAGTAGACGAGGTTGACGGGGGCCTCGAAGCCCGGGATCAGACGGTGGTACGAGTTGATCGTCGGGTTCGTGAACGCCAGGACGGCGGGAGCGTGCTTGAGCAGGCCGCCGATGTACCAGCGGGCGAGGTCGGAGAGCCCGCCGTAGCCGTTCTCGTCGTAGAACAACGGGGTGCCGTCGGACCAGAGCGACTGGTGCGTGTGCATGCCCGAGCCGTTGTCACCGAAGATCGGCTTCGGCATGAAGGTGGCGACCTTGCCCCACTGCTCGGCCGTGTTCTTGACGATGTACTTGAACTTCAGGATGTCGTCCGCGGCGTGGACCATCGTGTCGAACTTGTAGTTGATCTCCTGCTGGCCGCCGGTGCCCACCTCGTGGTGCGCACGCTCGAGCTCGAGGCCCGAGTCGATCAGCTTGAGCGAGATGTCGTCGCGCAGGTCGGCCGTCTTGTCGACCGGCGACACGGGGAAGTAGCCGCCCTTGTACGGGGTCTTGTTGGCGAGGTTGCCGCCCTCTTCGGTGCGACCGGTGTTCCAGGCGCCCTCTTCCGAGTCGACCGCGTAGAACGACTCGTTCTGCGTGACCGAGTAGCGGACGTCGTCGAAGATGTAGAACTCGGCTTCGGGGGCGAAGAACGCGGTGTCCGCGATGCCGGTCGAGGCGAGGTACTTCTCGGCCTTCTTGGCGACCTGGCGCGGGTCACGGCTGTAGATCTCGCCGTTGCGCGGGTTGTAGATGTCGAAGACCATGATCAGCGTCCGCTCAGCGCGGAACGGGTCGACGTACGCGGTCGTCACGTCCGGGATGAGCTGCATGTCGGACTCGTGGATCGACGCGAAACCGCGGATCGACGAGCCGTCGAAGAGCTGCCCGACCGAGAAGAAGTCCTCGTCGACCGTGGACGCGGGGATGTTGAAGTGCTGCTGGACCCCGGGGAGGTCCGTGAACCGGATGTCGAGGAACTTGACGTCCGTGTCCTTGATGAAGGCGAGCACCTCGGAGGAATCACTGAACATGTGAGTCGTTCTCCAATGGTTGGGTGTTGGTCGAGGGAACCTGGAGGCACCCTCCGACGAGGGTATTGACGTGGGGTTTCCCGGACGTGACTACGTTGTTTCGGGCGTGTTACGCACGGGGTGCGCGCCTAAACTCAGGGTATGGCCCGCTCCACTCCACCCTCGTCCGCTGCTGCCGCCGGCTCGTCGGACTCCTGGCCGGGCAAGCTGCTCGGGCTGCCGGAATCGGGCCCTCGGTCGATGAGCGGGATCGGTCGGCGCATCGGTGGGCTCGTCATCGACTGGGCGCTGGCCTCGGTCATCTCGCTGGCGATCGGGACGTACGGCGCGGCGGGCAACTTCGCGACGCTCGGCATCTTCGCGGCGCTGCAGGTGGTCTTCATCGCGCTGCTGTCCGGGTCGTTCGGCCACGTGTGTGTGGGGTTGCGTGTCGTGCCGATCCGCGGCGGGTACGTCGGGGTCTGGCGTCCGGTGGTGCGCACCGTGCTGCTCTGCCTGGTGGTGCCGGCGCTCATCCACGCGAAGGACGGTCGGCCGCTGCACGACGCCGCGGTGGGCACGGTGCTCGTGCGTCGTTGACCGGGTGCACGGGGCGGTTCGTCGCTCGCCGTTCGTGGCCGTCGTTCGTGGTCGTCGCTCGCGAGGCAGCACCGTGCCCGGTTGACCGGCCGCGGGGCGCGCTGTGCCCGGTAGGTCGTTCGGTGCGAGGTCGTTTCCTGGCACCGGCCGACCAACCTCGCACCGGTGCAGCACGCGGCGCGGTGCGGCGCGGCGCGCGGTGCTGACCCGGCAGACGCAGCCCTGCGCCAGACACACGAACGCCCCCGACCGGGCGGCCGAGGGCGTTCGTCAGGTCAGCGGGTGATCAGCGCGGACGACCAGCACGCACGCGCGTCGGGTCGATGCCCTTCGGGATGGCGGACGCCGGGCTCTGGGTGAGCGAGTCGAGGCGGTTCGCGACCGCCAGGACCTCGTTGCGGTTGAGCGACTTCTTGTACTTGTTCATCGCGCGGGGCAGCTTGTGCAGGGTCACCGCGTCGTCGCCGTCACCCACGTGCACCACGTGCACGGGGACGTTCGGGACGATCCGCTGGACCTTGCGGCGCTCTTCGTCGACCTGACGCGAGAGGTTGCCGAGCGAGCCCTCGGTGATGAGCACGACGCCGGGGGTACCGACAGCGCGGTACACGGCTGCCTGCGAACGCCCGTGGACGGCGACGGGCATCTCGCTCGAACGCCACTGGCGACGGAGCGAGTTCGTCAGCACGGCACCCACGGCACCGGGCTGTCCTTCGATCTGCGAGTACGCGGCCCGCTCGGCCAGGCGACCGAGCACGATCAGGAACAGCAGCACACCGAGCAGCACACCGGCGACGATCCACAGGACGACAGCCAGCCAGTTCTGCCCGGGCAGCACGAGCGCGAGCACCACCCCGAGGACGACCGGGACGAGGAACGCGGCGGCGAACCACCAGATCGACGTCGGGTCGGCCCGACGGGTCATCTGGAAGACCTGGAACATCTGCTTGAGACGCCCCGGCTCCTTCGCCTTCGTGTCGGTTGTGCTCTTGCGTGCCATGCCGTCAAGGATACGGCCTGGTCGACCGATCGTGGACCGCAGGTGAACAGGCTGTGGTCGGACGGGGGTTCTCCACAGATCGCCGATACGGCCAGGAGGCCCCGCTCACCCCCGACAGGCTGGTCCGCATGGAGACGATCACGGTGGAACACTGGTGGACCGGCGCGGACACCGGTCCGTTCGCAGCCTGGGTCGCGGACCGCGCGGCGGCCGAGCCGACGCACTGCGTGCGTGTCGCCGCCGTCGGGCGTGACCCGGCGGGACGGCTCGTGGTCCGGGCGGAGTCGCTGCGGGGGACCCGACTGCCCGATGCACTCGACCGCATCGGGACCCCGACGGTGGGGGTGGCCGTCACGTTGACCGTGCCGCTGATCGAACTGGCGGCGCAGGCGCGGGCCGGTTCGATGCTGCTCGGCCACGCCCGTCCGGACGACGTCCTGGTCGACGACGCCGGGGTGACGGTGCTGGTCGACCACCCGCCGGACGCCGATGTCGACGCCGGAACGGACGCCGAGACCGACGTGCCGGACCGGCGCCACGTCTCCTCGGTCAGCCGGTCGACCCAGGTGCCCGGTGCGACCGCGCTGCTGTTCGCCGTCCGGTCGGTGTGGGAACGTGTCGACCCGCGCGAGCCCTGCCGACGGACGGTGGACCAGGCCGTGGCCGACGCACTCGACGGCGGCGTGCCGGACGTGCTGCGGTTGCTCGAGGTCGTTCGCGGCGGTGGTCCTCCGCGGCCGGTGCGATGGGAGCCGCCGCGGGACGACTTCGTCTTCGCTGGTCCTGCCGAGCCGGCGGTGGGTGACCTGACCGGCACCGTGCGGCGGCTCGTCGAACAGGGCGTCCCGGTCCCCGGCGGACTGCGCGTCTCCGCTCGACGGCTGCTGGTCGGTGGTGTCGTCGTGGTCGGGGTCGCTGCAGCCGGTGTGTTCGCCCTCGGGACACCACCGTGACGCGGCGCTCGGACGCCGACGGCCCCGGCTCCCACCAGGGAGAACCGGGGCCGTCGGACGGGCCGTGCTGGTCGGACCTGGGGTCAGTACCCCAGGTTCGGGGCGAAGTTGCCTTCTTCGAGGCGGTTCTTCACCGCGACCAGGTACCGCGAGGCGTCCGCACCGTCGATGATCCGGTGGTCGTACGACAGCGCCAGGTACACGAACGAACGGATCGCGATGGCCTCTTGGCCGTCGACCTTCACGACCGCGGGGCGCTTCGTGACGATGCCGGTGCCCAGGATCGCCGACTGCGGCAGGAACACGACGGGGGTGTCGAACAGCGCGCCACGCGAACCGGTGTTGGTCAGGGTAAACGTGCCGCCGGCGAGCTCGTCGGGCTTGAGCTGGTTGTTGCGCGTGCGCTCGGCCAGGTCGGCGATCGACTTCGAGAACTGCGCCAGGTCGAGCGACGCGGCGTCCTTGATCACCGGGGTGAGCAGACCGCGCTCGGTGTCGACGGCGATCGAGACGTTCTCGGTCTCCGGGTACACGATCTCCTCGCCCTCGACGGTCGAGTTGATCTTCGGGTGCGCCTTGAGCGCCTCGGACGCCGCCAGGGCGAAGAACGGCATGAAGGACAGCTTCGAACCGGTCTTCTCGAGGAACTCGGCCTTGTGCGCGTCGCGGAACTGCGCGACCTTCGTCACGTCGACCTCGACCACGCTGGTGAGCTGCGCGGTCGACGTCATCGACTGCACGGCACGCTCGGCGACGACCTTGCGCAGACGCGTCATCTTCTCGCGGGTGCCACGGAGCGGCGAGACCTCGGCGACGAACGGCCCGGACGCGGCCGGAGCCGAGCCGCCCTGGGCCGAGGCGCCTGCTGCCGGAGCGGCGGGGACGGCGGCGAGCACGTCCTCCTTCCGGATGCGGCCACCGACACCGGTGCCGGTCACGGTGGACAGGTCCACGCCCTGCTCGTTGGCGAGCTTGCGCACCAGCGGGGTGACGTAGCCCGATGCGGCACCGGTCTGCGTCGGGTTCGGCACGGCGGCCGAAGCTGCCGGAGCACTCGACGCCGCGGCGGCCGGAGCCGGAACCGCTGCCGGGGGCGCCGGAGCTGCCGCGGGCGGCGGCACCGGAGCGGCCTGGGGGACCGGCGACGCCGCGGGCGGCGCCGACGGGGCGGCCGGAGCCGCGGGCTGGGTCTGGCCGGCCGGGGTCGGCTCGGGCTGGGCGGGCTGCGGAGCCGGGGTCTCGGTGTCCTGCTCGGTGCTCGGAGCTGCTTCGGGCTCGGCGTCGGCAGCGGCCTCGTTCGACGAGTCGTCCTGCGCAGCGTCGGATCCCGCGTCGGAACCGGAGTCGGACGACCCGCTGCCGTCGCCGATCTTCACCAGGGGCGTCCCGACCTCGACGGTCTCGTCCTCGCCCACCAGGATCTCTTCGACGACGCCGGCGATCGGCGACGGGATCTCGGTGTCGACCTTGTCGGTCGAGACCTCGAGCAGCGGCTCGTCGACCTCGACCCGGTCACCGACGTTCTTCAGCCATCGGGTCACCGTGCCCTCGGTGACGCTCTCGCCGAGCGGCGGGAGGTTGACGGATTCGCTCATCGGGTGGACTCCTTGTCGCAGGGGTGGTTCGTGGTGGTGGATGTCATGGTGCGCGCTGCCGTGCTCACAGTGCGTGCAGCGGCTTGCCCGCCAGGTGCAGGAACGCCTCGCCGAGGGCCTCGCTCTGCGTGGGGTGCGCGTGCACGAGGGGGGCGACGTCCTCGGGGTGGGCTTCCCAGTTCACGGCGAGCTGGGCTTCACCGATGAGCTCGCCGACGCGGGCGCCGATCATGCTGACGCCGACGACGGGGCCGTCGATGACCCGCACGACCTTCACCGCGCCGGACGTGCCGATGATGTGGCTCTTGCCGTTGCCGGCCAGGTTGTACTCGTACATGTCGATCTTGTCGGCACCGTACTGCTCTTCGGCCTTGGCCTGCGAGAGCCCGACCGAAGCGACCTCGGGGTCGGAGTAGGTGACCTTGGGGATGTTCTTGTCCTCGATGATGACCGGGTTGAGCCCGGCGATCTCCTCGGCGACGAAGATGCCCTGCTGGAAGCCGCGGTGTGCGAGCTGCAGGCCGGGGACGATGTCGCCGACGGCGTAGACGTTCGGCACGTTCGTGGCCAGGCGCTCGTTCGTGGTGACGTAGCCGCGGTCCATCGCCACGCCGACCTCGTCGTAGCCGACGTTCTGCGTGACCGGGCCACGACCGACGGCCACGAGCAGGACGTCACCGTCGAAGGTCTTGCCGTCCTCGAGCGTCACGACGACGCCGTTCTCGTGCTGTTCGACGCCCTGGAACCGCACGCCGAGCGAGAACTCGATGCCGCGCTTGCGGAACGCGCGCTCGAGCTGCTTGGACATGGACTCGTCCTCGGCTGGGATCAGGTGCGGGAGCGCCTCGACGATGGTGACCTCGGCGCCGAACGACTTCCAGACGCTGGCGAACTCGACGCCGATCACGCCGCCGCCCAGGATGACGACCTTGTTGGGCACGTAGTCCATCTTGAGCGCGGTCTCGGAGCTGATCACGCGGCCACCGAGCTCGAGGCCCGGCAGGGACTTGGAGTAGGAACCGGTGGCCAGCACGACGTTCTTGCCGGTGACGGTCTGGTCGCCGACCTGCACGGTGGTCTGCGAGGTCAGGCGGCCCCAGCCCTCGACCACGGTGATGCCGCGGGCCTTGATCAGGCCCTGCAGGCCCTTGTACTTGGAGTTGATGACGCCCTGCTGGTACTCGATGACCTTCGGGACCTCGACGCCGGCGAACTCCGCGATCACGCCGTACTTCTCGGCGTCGCGCGTGGCGTCGGCGACCTCGGCCGAGTGCAGCAGTGCCTTGGTCGGGATGCAGCCGCGGTGCAGGCACGTCCCCCCGAGCTTGTCGCCCTCGATGAGCGCGACGCTCATCCCGAGCTCGGCCGCCCGCAGCGCTGCGGCGTACCCGCCGCTACCGCCACCGAGGACCACGACGTCGTAAGTCTGTTCCGTCACCTGGTGCTACTCCCTCGTGCGTGTCGGGGCCGGATCCGTTGTGGTGGACACTGGCCCGCACTCGGACACCACCGATGCGGCATCCGTCGGTCGGACCGCATGGTTCCGGTCCCGTCCCGTTCGTTCCGGCGGGTGGCGCTGGAGCGGCCGCCCCGCCGGAACCCAACCTACTACTTGGACTGGAGCTCTTCTGCGAGCGAGATGAGTGTGCGGACCATGACCCCGGTCGCGCCCTTGCCGAGCCACCCGTAGCCACCGCCCTTGTTCTCCGACGGACCCGCGATGTCCAGGTGTGCCCAGGGGACGTCGCCCTCGATGAAGCGCTCGAGGAACTTGCCCGCCAGCAGCATCCCGCCGGCCGGGTTGCCGACGGTTGCGTTCACCATGTCGGCGACCTCGCTGGCCAGCCGTGCATCGAGTTCCTCGGGCAGCGGCATCGGCCAGATCGGCTCGGCGACGCCCGACGCGACGGCACGGATCTGCGCGACGAGGTCGTCGGTGCCCATCAGCCCGGTGGTGCGGTCACCGAGCGCGACGACCTGTGCGCCGGTCAGCGTCGCGACGTCGACGACGGCGTCGGGCTGCTCGAGCGTGGCCGCGACCAGGCCGTCGCCCAGCACCAGTCGGCCTTCGGCGTCGGTGTTGGTGACCTCGACGGTCTTGCCGTTCTTGAGCGTGAGGACGTCGCCGGGGCGGGTCGCCGAGCCGGAGGGCATGTTCTCGGCCAGGCACAGCCACGCGGTGACCTTGACGTCGAGGCCCAGTCGGGCGGCGGCGACCGTGGTGGCGAGCACCGTGGCGGCGCCCGTCATGTCGGTCTTCATGCCGAGCATCCCCGCGGCGGGCTTCAGCGAGAGCCCGCCGGAGTCGAACGTGATGCCCTTGCCGACCAGGGCCAGGTGCTTCGTGGCGGACTCCGGCGCGTAGCGGACGACGACCAGCCGCGGGGGACGGACGGATCCGACGCCCACCCCGAGGATGCCGCCGAAGCCCTGCTCGGCCAGCGCGGTCTCGTCGAGCACCTCGACGGTGAGCGGCAGATCGGCGGCCAGGTCCGTCGCGACGGACGCGACGTCGGCCGGGCCGAGGTCGCCGGCGGCGGTGTTGACCAGGTCGCGGACCAGTGCGGCGGCGTCCGCGACGACGGCCGGACGCACGGTCGCGTCGGCTGCGACCGAGGACGGTGCGAGCACCGTGACGGCCTGCGAGCCGCGTGCGGGCGTGGTCGTACCAGCGCCCTTGTGGCGCGTGAAGGCGTAGGCACCGAGTGCGGCGCCCTCGAGTGCGGCGTCGACGAGCTCGGCGGAGTCGGTCGGCAGGGCGAGCGCGATCGACGCGACCTGGGGGAGCTGCCGGACGGCGCTGCCGGCGGCGGAGCGCACGGCCGCGGCGTCGGTACCCGACCCCAGCCCGATCAGGGCGATGCTGCCCGCGGCGAGGTCGGTCGCCGGGATCCGGACGAGCTGGTCCTTGGCGCCGGTCGCACCGATCGCGGCCAGGTCCAGCCCGTCGAGTGCGCCGAGGTCACCGGTGGCGGGCGTGGCGAGGGACGCCGGAGCCCCGTCGGTACCGGGGCGGACGCCGACGACGAGCACGTCGGCCGAGATCGCGGAGGGGGAGGAACTGTCGGTGGAGAGCGTTGGTCGGACCATGTCCCCGACCCTACCCACGTCCTGTTCGCTGTCGGCGTGGGTTGCGCAGCAGGTGTGGACGAACGCCCCGCCTAGCATGGGAACGGTGAACCACCCCGAGGACCTCTACACCTTCGACGCATCCGCCCCGACGGTGCCGGCCGGCCTCCACCTGGTCGCCGGGCTGACCGGGTTCGCGGACGCCGGATCTGCCGTGGCCCAGGTGACCACCGCCATCACCGAGCGCCTCGAGACCCGTCTGGTCGCCGAGTTCGACCCCGACGTGCTGCTCGACTGGCGGGCCCGTCGTCCGGTGATCACGTTCGACCACGACCACATCAGCGCGGTGGAGCCGCCCCGACTCGCCCTGCACCTGGTGCGCGACGAACTCGGGCAGCCGTTCCTGTTCCTGTCCGGGTACGAGCCGGACTTCCAGTGGAACCGCTTCGTCCGCGCGGTGACCGACCTGGCCGCCCAGCTGCAGGTCGTCGACACGACGTGGGTGCAGTCCATCCCGATGCCCGTGCCGCACACCCGTGCGATCAACATGACCGTCTCGGGCACCCGGGCCGACCTGATCGAGTCGATGAGCGTCTGGAAGCCGCAGACCCAGGCGCCGGCGAACGTCCTGCACCTGGTCGAGCACCGACTCTCCGAACTCGACCAGCAGGTCACGGGGCTCGTGCTGCTCGTGCCGCACTACCTGTCCGACACCGAGTACCCGGACGCCGCGGTCGCCGCGCTGTCCGGCATCTCCGCCTCGACGGGGCTGATCTTCCCGACCGACGCCCTGCGCGAAGAGGGCCGTGACTTCCTGGCGCGGGTGGACGAGCAGGTGGCGGGCAACGGCGAGTTGCAGCGGCTGGTCGCCGCGCTCGAGGAACGGCACGACACCTACATGGAGGGCAACGCGGTCGCGTCGCCGCTCACGAACGTCGACGGCGAGGTGCCCACCGCCGACGCGATCGCCGCGGAGCTCGAGCGCTTCCTGGCGGACCGCCGCGTCGACGGTGACGCAACCGACGACTGAGACCGGCCGCCACCGGACGCGACCGGTGTCGCGGACGCGCACCGTGCCTCCCGTGACGGACTGGAGGCCCTCCACAGGTCCGGCGCACGCCGCACGTCCTCCACAGGCCGCCGGGGCGGCGGTGCCGCGCCGCTAGCCTTGTCGGGTGAACTCCCGCCGTGCCTTCCTGGTCTGGGGCGTCGCGGTGCTGGCCTACGTGCTGGCGGTCGTGCAGCGCTCGTCGCTCGGTGTGTCCGGCGTCGACGCGCAGGACCGCTTCGCGGTGTCGGCGGCCGTGCTGTCCACGTTGGCGGTCGTGCAGATCGCCGTCTACGCGGGTCTGCAGATCCCGGTCGGCATCGCACTCGACCGCATCGGTCCACGGCGGCTGGTGCTGTTGGGTGCCCTGCTGCTGACGGTCGGGCAGGTCGTGGTGGCGGTGTCGCCGACGATCGGACCGGCCATCGCCGGGCGGGTCCTGGTCGGCGCCGGCGACGCGATGACCTTCATCTCGGTGATCCGCCTGCTGCCGATGTGGTTCAGCGGGCGGATCCTGCCGCAGATCTCGCAGTGGACGGGCAACCTCGGCCAGCTCGGACAGGTGGCATCGGCGTTCCCGTTCGCGGTGCTGCTGCACACCGCGGGCTGGACCGCGGCGTTCGGCGTCGCGGCCGCGGCCAGTGCGGTCGGACTCGTGCTGGCGTTCGTGTTCGTCCGGAACGGCCCGGTGCCCGTCCGCACCGACACGATCCCGCTGCCGCTCCCGCACACCTGGTCCGGGGCGTTCCACACGTTCGGGCACGCGCTCCGTCGCCCGGGGACCCAGCTCGGCTTCTGGTCGCACTACGTCACGCAGTCCTCGGGCACGGTCTTCAGCCTGCTCTGGGGCGTGCCGATGCTGCGCGGGCTCGGGTACTCCTCGACCGAGGCCGCCGGGTTCCTGACCGTGATCGTCGTCGTCGGGTTCATCGCCGGCCCGCTGCTCGGCATCCTGTGCGCACGGTTCCCCCTCCGCCGGTCCAACCTGGTGCTCGGCGTGGTGGTGTTGCTCGGCGCCGTCTGGACCGCGGTGTTGCTCTGGCCGGGCCACCCACCGACCTGGCTGCTGCTGTTGCTCGTCGTCGCGATGGGCATCGGCGGGCCGGGGTCGCTGATCGGCTTCGACTTCGCGCGGTCGTTCAACCCGATGGGCTCCCTGGGGTCGGCGAACGGCGTCGTCAACGTCGGGGGGTTCCTGGCCGCGTTCGTGATGATGTTCTGCATCGGCACCCTGCTCGACGCGGTGTCGCACGCCACGGGGCAGACCGTCTTCGCCTGGGCGAACTTCCGGATCGCCCTGACCGTGCAGTACGTGGTCGTCGGCTTCGGCGTGGCGATGCTGCTGCACGCGCGCCGGCGCACCCGCGCCCTCATGCACGCGCAGGACGGAATACGCGTGGCGCCGCTCTGGGTTGCACTCGTTGCACGCCTGCGGAAGCAGAGCGTGCAATAATGAAGCACGGACCCATCGGGTTCCCCGTCAGTGGTGCTCCTTCCAGAGCGCCGGTTTCGCCGGGGGACTTGACATGGGTCCTAGTGCTGCCCGGATGGATAGGACCAGTGACGCGGGGGAGACTGCGGCGCAGGCCCTGGGCAGCGAGGGAAGGCCACGAACCCGTCAACGTGGCATGACGAGAGAGGTGATCGCATGGCTGCCCGGAGCACGACGATCGATCCCACGAAGGACACCACCGACCAGGTGACCGAGGCGGACGCCACGGACACCGAGGGCACCGCCGCGCCGAAGAAGGCCGCGGTGAAGAAGGCCCCCGCCAAGAAGGCGGCACCGAAGAAGCCCGCCGCCAAGAAGCCGGCAGCCAAGAAGGCATCGGACGACGACACCGAGGAAGAGCCGGTCGAGCCCGTCGACGCCGACGCGACCGACGACGCCGACGACGACACCGAGGACAAGCCGCGCACCGCTGCGGTCGAGGCCGCCAACGCGGTCGCCGCCGGCGCGCTCGTCATCTCGCAGTCCGACGACGACGAGGCGCCGGTCTACTCGACCACCATCACCGGTGCGACCGCCGACCCGGTCAAGGACTACCTGAAGCAGATCGGCAAGGTCGCCCTGCTCAACGCCGAGCAAGAGGTCGAGCTCGCGATGCGCATCGAGGCCGGCCTGTTCGCCGAGGACAAGCTGCAGCACTCCACGGGGCTCTCCAAGCCCGAAGAGCGCGAGCTGCGCTGGGTCGCGCGTGACGGTCAGCGTGCCAAGTCGCACCTGCTCGGCGCGAACCTGCGTCTGGTCGTGTCGCTCGCCAAGCGCTACACGGGCCGCGGCATGCAGTTCCTCGACCTGATCCAAGAGGGCAACCTGGGCCTGATCCGCGCCGTCGAGAAGTTCGACTACACCAAGGGCTTCAAGTTCTCGACCTACGCCACGTGGTGGATCCGTCAGGCCATCACCCGCGCCATGGCCGACCAGGCCCGCACCATCCGCATCCCGGTGCACATGGTCGAGGTCATCAACAAGCTCGCCCGTGTCCAGCGGCAGATGCTGCAGGACCTGGGCCGCGAGCCCACCCCGGAAGAGCTCGCCCGCGAGCTCGACATGACCCCGGAGAAGGTCGTCGAGGTCCAGAAGTACGGCCGTGAGCCCATCTCGCTGCACACGCCCCTGGGCGAGGACGGCGACTCCGAGTTCGGTGACCTGATCGAGGACACCGAAGCCGTGGTGCCGGCCGACGCGGTGGGCTTCACGATGCTGCAGAAGCAGCTCGAGAGCCTGCTCGACTCCCTGTCCGAGCGCGAGGCCGGCGTCATCCGGATGCGCTTCGGCCTGGGTGACGGTCAGCCGAAGACGCTGGACCAGATCGGTGACACGTTCGGCGTGACGCGTGAGCGCATCCGTCAGATCGAGTCCAAGACGATGGCGAAGCTCCGCCACCCGTCGCGGTCGCAGTCCCTGCGCGACTACCTCGAGTAGGCCGCACGTGCGTTTCTTCATCCCGATCCTGATCGGGCGGATCCTCCGCGCCCTCGCTCGCGCCCGGGGCGGAGGGTCCGCGTACCCGGGCTTCATCGTGCTGAAGCTCGTGCCGGACTTCCTGCAGCGTGTCACCCGGCAGTTCCCGAACGGCGTGGTGTTCGTCCTCGGCTCGAACGGCAAGTCGACGACGACGCACATGATCTCGGACGTCATGCGTGCGCACGGCCTCCGGGTGTTCACGAACCCGTCGGGTGCGAACCTGCCGCAGGGCATCGCCTCGGCGCTGCTGTCCGAGGTGTCGCTGACCGGCAAGCTCAAGGCGGACATCGGCATCCTCGAGGTCGACGAGGCCTTCGCGGTCGAGCTCGCCGGCATCCTGTCGCCCTCGACGGTCACGATGCTCAACGTGCAGGTCGACCAGCTCTACCGGTTCTTCGAGACCGAGCGCGTCGCGACGATGATGCTCGACACCGCGGCACTGTCGTCGGCGAACGTCGTCACGAACCACGACGACCAGTTCCTCGACGCCTACGCCGGGGTCGCCGGGCAGCGCGTGCTCCGCTTCGGCGCGAGTGCCGAGGTGGTCGCTGCCAGCCCGAACGGCCTGCAGAACGCCGACGACTTCGACCGCGCCGACGCCACGTCGACGGCGATCGACGCCGAGGTCACCGAGCACACCGGCGACGCGGCCACCATCGTGTTCGACGGCGCGACGATCCCGGTGCGCCTGCCGGCACGCGGCCTGCACTACGCGGTCGACGCCGCGGCGGCCACCGCCACGGCCAGCGCCGCACTCGGCTCGCAGTTCCGCGCGTCCGCCGTCACGACGGCCTTCGCCACCATGAAGCCGGCCTACGGTCGCGGCGAACGTCTGCCGATCGCCGGTGAGGCGGCCGAGTTCACGATGTTCAAGAACGCCGCCAGCCTGCAGCTCAACCTCGATGCCCTGCCCGAGCACCCCGAGCAGGTGCTCATGGCGATCGACGAGGGCACGCCGGACATCTCGTGGATCTACGACATCGACTTCTCCAAGCTCGACCACGTCGATGTCGTGTCCGGGGACAAGGCGTGGCAGATCGCGATCGCTCTCGACCACGCCGGTGTCCGCATCGGGCGCGTCGAACCCGACGTCGAGGCCGCGATCACGCACATGCAGCAGCTCGGGTCGACGACCTCCGGCACCAAGAACTTCATCGTCAACTACGAGATCATGATGATCGCCCGGAAGGCCCTCGGCCACCCGGACCTGGAGAAGACCGCATGACGGCCGATCGCCTGACCATCCTGCACGTCTACCCGCGCCAGATGGGGGTGTCGGGTGACCGCGGCAACGTCGTGGCCCTGACCCGTCGCGCGGCGGCCGCCGACGTGCCGACCGAGGTCGTCGAGTACGCCCCGGGCGACCCGCTGCCGACGGCCGCCGATGTCGTCGTGATCGGCAACGGGCCGCTCAGCGCGATGCGTTCCCTGGGCGCCGACGTCGCACGTGTCGGCGCTCCGCTGCGCGAGTTCGCCGCCGCGGGCGTGCCCGTCGTGGCGGTCGGCGGCGGGTTCGACCTGGCGACGAAGCAGGTCGTGCCGACGGACGGCGCTCCGGTCGACGGCTTCGGCGTGTTCGATGCCCGGGCAGTGCGTGGTGCCGAGCGTCGCGTGAACTACTTCGTGCTCGAGACCCGGTACCCGCTGCTGCCGGGCGCGTCGAATCGTCTCGCAGCGTTCGAGGACCACGCGACGAAGATCGAGCTCGGCGACGCCGTCAACCCGTTCGCCGACGTCGTGTCGGGTGGTGGCAACCAGGCCGGGCAGCCGGTCGAGGGCGCGATCACGGGGACCTCGTTCGGCACGCACGCGCAGGGTCCGCTGCTGCCGCTGAACCCGGCCCTGACGGACGCCGTCCTCGCTGCGGCGACCGCACGGCTCGGCCGCGCCTACGAGCCGGACCCCGCGCGCACCGCCGACATCGACCGCTACGCCCACGAAGCGCGCGCCACCGTGGACCGCTACGTCGACAAGGCGTTCAAGCGCATCGCCTGACCCCCGCGGAGACGATGGCCGAGTGCGATCAGGTCCCGGCCATCGCCGTGTCGGTGGCCGGTGGCCGGTGGCCGGTGGCAACATCTGGCAACCTGTCCGGTGACAAGCAAGATGTGACATGTTGGAAGCCCACCAAGGAGGTTTCCATGCATCACAACAAGCACGTCCTCGCCCTGGTCGGTGCGCTCGTCGTGTCCCTGGCCACTGCCGGATCTGTCGTCCAGACGACGCCCGCCGATGCCGCCACGACGCGGATCAGTGCGGCCTGCAGCTCGGTACCGACGACCACGACCGAGCACGACGGCGTCCCCGGCCCGATCTTCACCAAGCGCCTGCAGTGTCTCGGCAGCATGGCGGGCTACACGGGGCCGATCGACGGCGTGATGGGGCCGAACTCGTGGACAGGCGTCGCCCGCCAGCTGGCGACCGGTGGCTACTACCAGTCATCGGTTGCCTACGGATTCGAGAGCCCGGAAGTCATCGCTGCGCTGCAGCGATGGGCGGCCGCGCACGGCCAGTACAGCGGTCCCATCGACGGAGTGTGGGGTCCGAACAGCTACCGCGGCGCGGCCTGGGCGCTGAACCGGGCGTTCTGACCGTCCGACACAGACAGGAGGCGCGGTGCCAGCTGGCACCGCGCCTCCTGTCTGTGTGCAGTCGGTTGCGACTACTTCGACTCGTGGAGTCGGCTGCTCTCGTCGTGCCACTCGATGGCGGTCGCCGCGAGCTTGTCCTTGAACTCGGCGCCGTGGTGGGCGCAGAAGAACAGTTCGCCGCTGGCCATGGTGGCGCGGATGTACGCCTGCGCTCCGCAGCTGTCGCAACGGTCGGCAGCGGTGAGCTGGTGGTTGCCGAGTTCGTCGATGGAGAGGTCCTGCACGGTCTGGGTCATTGCTGTGCTCCTCACGGATCGCAGGGGTGCGTGTCGGGCAACTCGCACTGCTGCGGGTTGGTTCGACCATTTCAACACGTGCTGCCTGAATGCGGCGCATTGTGGCGGGCCATTTCGCTGAGCGCGGATCGATCGTCCCCAGAGCGGGTGTCACGCGAGTGGCACCACGGGTTCGTCCGTGGTGCTCGGTAGGCTCGGCAGGTGAGCTCCGACTACTCCGCGCGCCATCTCTCCGTCCTCGAAGGACTCGAGGCTGTTCGGAAGCGCCCGGGCATGTACATCGGCTCGACGGACTCGCGCGGCCTGATGCACTGCCTGTGGGAGATCATCGACAACTCGGTCGACGAAGCCCTCGACGGCCACGGCGACGAGATCACGGTGCGGCTGTACCCGGACGGCTCCGTGCAGGTGACGGACACGGCACGTGGCATCCCGGTCGACGTCGAGCCGAAGACCGGACTGACCGGCGTCGAGGTCGTCTTCACGAAGCTGCACGCCGGCGGCAAGTTCGGCTCCGGGTCCTACGCGGCCTCGGGCGGGCTGCACGGCGTCGGTGCCTCGGTGGTGAACGCGCTGTCCGAGCGGCTCGACGTCGAGGTCGACCGCGGCGGCAAGACCTACGCGATGTCGTTCCACCGCGGCGAGCCGGGGGTCTTCGACGACGCGAAGGGGATCGGCCCCGACGCGCCGTTCGCCCCGTTCACCTCGGGCAGCGAGCTCCGCGTGGTCGGCAAGGTCAAGCGGGGCGTCACGGGTTCACGGATCCGGTACTGGGCGGACCGGCAGATCTTCACGAAGGACGCGGCCTTCAGCATGGCCGACCTGGTGAACCGCGCGCGGCAGACCGCGTTCCTGGTGCCCGGGCTCGGCCTGACCATCACGGACGAGCGTCCCGCCGCCATCGAAGCGGCGGCCGCACGTGCCGAGGCCACCGGCACCCAGGTGACTCCGGGTCCGGTCGTCGAGCGCTTCCGGTACGAAGGTGGCATCGGCGAGTTCGTCGAGCACCTGGCGCCGGACACCGCCCTCACCGACGTCTGGCGGGTCCAGGGCACCGGCACCTTCACCGAGACCGTCCCGATGCTCGACGACAAGGGCCACATGGTCTCCACGGACGTCGAGCGCTCGTGCGAGGTCGACCTGGCGCTGCGGTGGGGCGGCGGCTACGAGACGGTGTTCCGCAGCTTCGTGAACATCATCGCGACGCCGAAGGGCGGCACGCACCAGGCCGGCTTCGAGAGCGGCGTGATGAAGGCCGTGCGCACCCAGGTCGAGGCGAACGCGCGCAAGCTCAAGGTCGGCCAGGACAAACTCGACAAGGACGACGTGCTGGCGGGCATGACCGCCGTGCTGACCGTGCGCCTGCCCGAGCCGCAGTTCGAGGGCCAGACGAAGGAGATCCTGGGCACCCCCGCGGTCCGCAAGATCGTCGACCAGGTCGTGTCCAAGCGCCTCACCGAGATCCTGACGTCCACGCAGCGGACCGAGAAGGCCCAGTCGGCGGCACTGCTCGAGAAGGTCGTCTCGGAGATGAAGTCGCGCATCTCGGCCCGCGCCCACAAGGAGACCCAGCGCCGCAAGAACGCGCTCGAGAACTCCTCGTTGCCGACGAAGCTCGCCGACTGCCGCTCGAACGACGTCGAGGGCACCGAGCTCTTCATCGTCGAGGGCGACTCGGCGCTCGGCACCGCCAAGCTCGCCCGCAACAGCGAGTACCAGGCGCTGCTGCCGATCCGCGGCAAGATCCTCAACGTGCAGAAGGCGTCGGTGTCGGACATGCTCGGCAACGCGGAGTGCGCCTCGATCATCCAGGTCATCGGCGCCGGCTCCGGCCGCACGTTCGAACTCGACCAGGCCCGCTACGGCAAGGTCATCATCATGTCCGACGCTGACGTCGACGGTGCCCACATCCGCACGCTGCTGCTGACGCTGTTCTTCCGGTACATGCGGCCGATGATCGAGCGGGGGCGGGTGTTCGCCGCGGTCCCGCCGCTGCACCGCGTGGTCATCATCAACCGCGGCAAGCCGAACGACACCGTGTACACCTACTCCGAGCAAGAGCTGCAGACGCTGCTGAAGAAGCTCGCCAAGTCGGGCAAGAAGTACCAGGAGCCGATCCAGCGCTACAAGGGCCTGGGCGAGATGGACGCCGACCAGCTGGCCGAGACCACGATGGACCGTTCGCACCGCACGTTGCGCCGGGTGAACGTCAGCGATGCCGAGGGCGCGGCGAAGGTCTTCGAGCTGCTCATGGGCAACGACGTGGCCCCGCGCAAGGAGTTCATCCTGGCCGGCGAGGGCCTGGACCGCGACCGCATCGACGTCTGAGCGAGGGCGCGGGCGCTGGTGCTGACGCCTGCGCGGGCGCTGGTGCTGACGACGGCGCGGGCGCCGGCGCGCCTGCTGGCGCGTGTGCTTGCGCCGCGGTGCCCCTCCGGTGGTCACAACACCCCGTGCGCGTCCCGCCGACTGGTCGGAGATCGTCGCTGTGCGGGCGTCCGGCCGACAGGACGCGACCACTCGGCGGACGCGAGCGGGGTGTCCTGACCGGTCGCCGGGGCGGACAGGAGGCGCGGTGCGGGCCCACCCCGCGCCTCCCGTCCGGCGGGTGGTCGCGGATGCGAGCCGAGACTCGGCCCCGCGGACACTCTGCGGCCCGTGCGGCGCGAGTTCTGTCCGCCCAGCCGAGACTCGGCGTCGCGCCGCGCGCCGCGCGACGAGCGCGACGGCGCCGCGCGTGCGCTACGCCTCGCCGCGCGTGCCGTCGAGCGCCGCGGCGCTGCCGCCGATCGACGTGACCTCGGCGTCGAGCGGGCTGCCCGACCCGTCGCGCTTCGACATCCAGTCCGGCAGGGTGCGCGCAGCGCCGTCGGCACCGACCGCGTGCGGCGGCGCGATGCCGGCCCAGCCCACGGTCAGGCCGTCCTCGCCCTTCAGGAAGGCGTGCGCGCGGACGCCCTGGGTGGCGCGACCCTTCGCGGGGAACTCGGAGAGCGCGGACACCTTGGCGCGCCCGGTCTCGGTGCCGGGCAGCGCGGCCGACGACGTGGAGACCGTGGCGACGACGGCGTCCTCGGACGGGGTCACCGCGCCGAACCAGATCACCGCGGCACCGGACGCCAGTGCGACGCCGGCGACGCCACCGGCGGGGAGACCCTGTGGTCGGACGGCCGCGGCACCGAAGCGCAGCAGCTGGGCGTTCGCGGTGATGAACACCAGGTCGTCGGTCTCGGGGGACTGCGTGGCGCCGACCACCTGGTCGCCGGGCTTCAGGCCGATGGCGGGGAAGTCGGGCTTGTCGGGCCAGGCCCCGGGGACGACGCGCTTGACGACGCCCTGCCGGGTGCCGATCGCGAGCGAGTGCTCGGCCGCGACGGACAGGTCGACGATCGCGACCACCGCCTCGGTCCGGGGGATGCCGAGGTAGTCGTTGACGCGGACGCCGGCATCGAGCCGGACGGCCGCGGGCGGGACCGCCGGCACGTCGACGGGGGTGAACCGCACGATGCGCCCGGTGGCCGTCAGCGCACCGACCTGCCCGCGGACCGTGGACAGCACCGAGGACAGCACGGCGTCGTGCTTCGAGCGCTTGGGGACCCGCACGACGTCGAGCTCGGACGGAGCGACGTCGACACGGATGATGCGCCCCGTGGTCGACAGGAGCACGCGGCACGGGGCGTCGGCGACCTGCAGGTCCTCGGGGTCGACGACAGCTTTCTTGCCGCCGCGCACGGGGGCGTCGGCCTCGGTCAGCAGGGTGCGCCGCGGGGTCGCGAACTTGTCGGACACCTCGGTCAGTTCGAGCGCGACCTGGGCGCGGAGCCGGTCGTCGGACGCCAGCAGTTCCTCGAGTGCGGCGATCTCGGCGAGCAGCTGGTCACGCTCGCCCTCGAGCTCGAGCCGCGAGAACTTGGTCAGCCGACGCAGACGGAGTTCGAGGATGTACTCGGCCTGCACCTCGGACAGGTCGAAGACGTCCTGCAGGCGCGAGCGCGCGGCCTCGGAGTCGTCCGACGACCGGATGACCTCGATGACCTCGTCGATGTCCAGGATCGCGACGAGCAGCCCCTCGACCAGGTGCAGCCTTTCACGACGGCGGGCCAGTCGGTACTGCGAGCGGCGGGTGACCACCTGGATGCGGTGCTGCACGTACACGTCGAGCAGCTCGCGCAGCCCGAGGGTGCGGGGGGATCCGCCGACCAGGGCGACGTTGTTGATGCCGAAGCCCTCCTCGAGCGGCGTGTGCTTGTACAGCTGCTCGAGGACCGCGGTGGGGTTGAACCCCGACTTGATGCCGATCACGAGCCGCAGCCCGTGCCGCCGGTCGGTCAGGTCGTTGACGTCGGAGATGCCGACGAGCTTCTTGGCCTGCACCCCGTCCTTGATCTTCTCGATCACGCGCTCGGGACCGACCAGGTACGGCAGCTCGGTGACGACCAGACCGGTCTTGCGCGGCGTCAGGGCTTCGACCGCGACCTTCGCCCGGGTGCGGAACGTGCCGCGCCCGGTGGCGTAGGCGTCGCGCACGCCGGACAGCCCGACGATGGTGCCGCCCGAGGGCAGGTCGGGGCCGGGCACGTACTCCATGAGCTCTTCGAGCGTGGCCTGCGGGTTGAGCAGCAGGTGCTTGGCGGCCTCGACCACCTCGCCCAGGTTGTGCGGCGCCATGTTCGTCGCCATGCCGACCGCGATGCCCGACGCGCCGTTGACCAGCAGGTTCGGGAACGCGGCGGGCAGCACGCCGGGCTGCATGATCTGGTTGTCGTAGTTCGGGACGAAGTCGACGACGTCCTCGCCCAGGCCCTCGGTCATCGCCATCGACGGTTCGGCCAGGCGGGCCTCGGTGTACCGGGCAGCGGCGGGTCCGTCGTCGAGCGAGCCGAAGTTGCCGTGGCCGTCGACCAGCGGCACGCGCATGGTGAACGGCTGGGCCATGCGCACCAGGGCGTCGTAGATGGCACCGTCGCCGTGCGGGTGCAGCTTGCCCATCACCTCGCCGGTGACGCGCGCGCTCTTGACGTGGCCGCGGTCGGGACGCAGCCCCATCTCGGCCATCTGGTACAGGATGCGGCGCTGCACGGGCTTCAGGCCGTCGCGGGCGTCGGGGAGCGCGCGCGAGTAGATGACGGAGTACGCGTACTCGAGGAACGAGCCCTGCATCTCCTCGGAGACGTCGACGTCCTCGATGCGCTCACCGTCGGGCAGGCCGACTGCGTCCGTGCGTGCCATGGCACCTTCCTGCAACCCCAGTGTGATCTGGGAGACTCATGGGGATGGCAACCAGCGTACCGACGACACCCGACGACACCGCGAACCTCGCCGACGTCCTCCCGAGTTGCCTCGTCGCGCTCGGCGCCGCGGACGACGCATGGGTGCGCAGCAACGGCCTGGAGGCCCGGATCGCCCTCCGCCCCGCCCGTTCCGCGATCGTCGTGCTGGTCGACGGCCTGGGGGCCAACGCGCTGAGCGCGCGCTCCGGGCACGCCCGGTTCCTGGCGGCGACGAAGAAGCGGATGCGCAGCGGCTTCCCCACGACGACCGCGGCGGCCCTGTCGACGCTGACGACCGGCCGGTCGCCCGGCACCCACGGCGTCGTCGGGTACAGCGGCTGGAACCCGGACACCGGCGCGGTGATGAACCTGCTGAGCGGGTGGGACGACGAGGTCCCCGCGGGCTGGCTGCTCGCGCCGACGCTGTTCACCGCGGCCGCTGAGCTCGGCCTGGACCCGGTCGTGGTCGGGCCGGCGCGGTACCGCTCCTCGGGGATGACCGCGAACGTCCTCGGCGGTGCTCGCTACGTGCCGGCCGACTCGATCCCGCAGCGGGTCGACGCCGCGATCGCCGAAAGCGCCGGTGGCCGCAGCCTGGTGTACCTCTACGTGCCGGAACTCGACTCGATCGGGCACAAGCACGGGTGGCAGTCGGACCGGTGGACCGCCGCGCTCGAGCTGCTCGACGGCGAGCTCGCGCGGCTGGACGCTCGGGTCGCGGCCGACGTCGGGGTGCTCGTCACCGCGGACCACGGCGTGCTCGACGTGCCGGACGAGGCCAACGTCGCGATGGACCCGGACCTGCTGGTCGACGTCGTCGGGGTCGCCGGTGACCCACGCTGCCGGCAGCTCACCGTGGCGCCCGGCACCGACGTGCCCGCGCTGGTCGAGGCCTGGCGTGCGTCGATCGGCAAGCGCGGGTACGTCGCCAGCCGTGCCGAAGCGGTCGCGGCGGGCTGGTTCGGCGCCGTGGCGGACGACGTCCTGCCCCGCATCGGCGACGTGCTGATCGTGGCGCGGGGGTCGTGGGCGTTCAACGACGACCGGCAGCTCGACCCGCGCAAGGACCCCAAGCGGATGATCGGCCAGCACGGGGCGCTGACGGACGACGAGGTCGGTGTGCCGCTGCGACTGGCGGGCGCCTTCGCGAACTGACCACGGGGTGGGACGGCACCGCCCCGGTCACGCGCGACGCGCGACCGGGGCGATCCGGGCCTCCAGGCGGTGTGGCGGACTACGCCAGGTCGTCGTCCGGCCGCGTGCCGAAGACGATCTCGTCCCAGCTCGGCATCGAGCGGCGGCTGCGCTTCTTGCGGTTCTCGGGCTCGGGGGCCGACGACGGACGGGCGTCCGGCTGGGGGCTCGTGTCGTTGGTGTCCTCGAAGCCCTGCAGCGGGATGTCGACGACGCTCACCGAGCCGCGCGACTCGTCGTGGGGCTGCTCGGCGAAGGCGACGGACTCGCGCTCCCCGCGGCGGCGGCGGAGCGCCTCGAGCAGGTCGGCGGTCTCGTTGCCCGGCGCGCGTTCCTCGATCTGGGCGCTGCCGATGCGGGGGAGCGGCGCGCGGAGCGGTGCACGCTCGGCGACGTCGGGGTTCGTGACGGACTCGTCGGGCTCGTCGACCCGGAAGGCGCCGGAGTCGAAGCGGGTGCCGTCGGTGTCCTGCTCGGTCGACTCGACGGCCCGCAGTCGCGGCGCGATCCCGTCGTCCTCGGTGTGGGACAGCCGGTGCGCGTCGCCGTTCTCGGGCGTGAGCGTCGAGGTCTTCGGGTCGAAGTGCCACTGCGCGTCGTGCTCGACCTCGGTCGCCGTGTAGCGGACCTGCACGGTCCAGCCGTTCTCGACGTGCTTCCAGCTCGACCACGACACGGTCGTGGCGGAACCGGCTTCGAGGCGGGCGCTGATGGCCTCGCCGAAGACGTCGGGCGCACCGTCGTCGGTCGGCGTCACGGGCACGCGGCGGGCTGCGTCGAGGATGAACGCGCGCTCGGCGAGCACGGGACCCTCGAAGCGACGGACGTACTCGACGTCGACGTCGAGCGCTGCTGCGACATCGACCGCGTCGGCGCCGCCACGGATCCGTGCCTGGACGTCCTTCGGGGACACACGCTTGTGCGGTGTGCCGTCGGGGTTCGCCTGCCGGACCTGCCCCGGCAGTGCCGAGGTGACGGGCAGTCGGAACTCGCTGCCGCCGTCGGTCGCGAGCAGGAGGGACCCGGACTCCACTCCGATGACTCTCACGTCTTGCATGGTTCCGCCTTCCGAGCGTCACGTGGTCGTGCGTCGTACCCGGGAAGTATGCAGCGCGTCGGCGCCGATCCGGGGGAGGCGCACGGGCGTGCCGTGGACGTTCTGCGGACTGCGGGAATGGACCGCACCATCGCCCGGTTGCACGGCCAGACGAGCCACTCGCCGTTCAGTTTGCATCGGGGTGGCGCGTGTTGCATACTGTCGCCGCCGATCTCCGGCGACGACCTCTCGATACGAGAAATGGATGGGCATGGCCACCGATTACGACGCCCCCCGGAAGACCGACGACAACTCTGATTCTGAGTCGATCGAGGCCCTCAAGGAGCGCGTGCCCGACAAGATGTCGGGGGTCGTCGACGACGACTCCGACAACCCCGGCAGCTTCGAGCTCGCCGGACAGGACCTCAGCGACGTCGACCTCGACGTCGTCGTGCTCCCTCCGCAGGTCGACGAGTTCACCTGTGTCGAGTGCTTCCTGGTGAAGCACCGCTCACAGCTCGACCACGAGTCGAAGCTCGGCCCGGTCTGCGCGGAGTGCGCAGCGCTCTAGGCACGCATCAGCCGAACGGCCCGTCTTCCCGCGTGGGAGGCGGGCCGTTCGGCTGTCGGACTGTCGGACTGTCGGACTGGAGGCGCGGGTCGGGCCCGCCCCGCGCCTCCAGTCCCTCAGGACTGCAGTGCCTGCACGACCTTGTCGGGGTCGCGCACACTCACCAGCCAGTACGGCGTGGGGTCGGCGTCGTCGCGCACCTCGACGCGCACGACGTTCCGCACGTACCCGCGGAACAGCGTCCACGCCCGGGCGTCGAGCTTCGGCCCGCGCTGCGTGGTGGCCTCGGCGCCGGTGAACGCCGCGGCCTGGCCGACGAGCCCCCGCGGCAGGTGCGCCCGGCCAGCACGGAACTCGGTGTCGGTCACCTCGACGACCGGTGCGAGCACCCAGAGCAGCACGAGGACGGCGACCTCCATCAGGACGGCGACGATGATCCCCGTCACGATGCTGATCGGCAGGAACACGAGCAGGCTCGCGGGGATGACGAGCGCCGTCGCCAGGTACAGGCTCGGCGGCGCCCAGAGGCGTTCGCGGTACAGGGTCACGACACCATTCGACCACGACTCGTGCCAGGTCACGGTACGGTCACGCCCTGCACTACCCTCGACACGTGACCGAACCAGTCGACGTGCTCTGGACCGGGGAGAACCCTCCCGGCTACGCCCACCCCGGGGACGCCGGTGCCGACCTGGTGTCGACGGAGTCCTTCGAACTCGCTCCGGGTGAGCGCCGACTCGTCGGGACCGGCGTGTCGATCGCGTTGCCCGAGGGGCACGCGGCGTTCGTCGTCCCGCGCAGCGGCCTGGCCGCCAAGCACGGCATCACGATCGTGAACGCCCCCGGCACCGTCGACTCGGGCTACCGCGGCGAGGTCAAGGTCGCGCTGCTCAACACCGACGCCACGACCCCGTACACGGTGCGGGTCGGTGACCGCATCGCGCAGATGATCGTCATGCCGGTGGCGCAGGCCGTGTTCACCCGCGTGGACGCGCTGCCGGACAGCGTGCGTGGCCAGGGCGGGTTCGGGTCGTCGGGCTACGGTGTCACCAGCGAGCAGGAAGGAACGCAAGCATGAGGATCGGGCGACGCAAGCGCGACGAGGTCGAGGTGGCCGGACAGGCCACTGCCGACGTCGAACTGGGGGAGACCTCGGCGGAGGTCGACCTCGCTGACCAGGCCGACGCGGACCTCGACGAGGTGGTCGCGGTCACGCCCACCGGCAAGTCCGCACCCGACGACCGCGAGGACAACGGCCCGCTCGACGAGACCGAGGCCAACCCGGTCCGGCCGTACGTCGACCTGGGTGGCGTCAAGATCCTGCCGCGCGAGGGCCTGCACCTGCGCCTCGAGGTCGAAGAGGGCTCGCAGCGCGTCGTCGCGGTCGGGCTCGACTACGACGAGTCGACGCTGCAGGTCCAGCCCTTCGCCGCACCGCGCTCCACAGGGCTGTGGCACGAGATCCGCGCGCAGATCGCCGAGCAGATCGAGCGCCAGGGCGGCTCCGTGACCGAGGTCGACGGTCCGTTCGGCCCCGAGCTCCGTGCGTCGGTCCCCGTGGTGGTCGACGGCGACGGCGGTGTGGCCGGTGAACGTCCCGCGCGCTTCATCGGTGTCGACGGTCCGCGCTGGTTCCTGCGCGGTGTCATCGCCGGCAAGGCCGCCGAGCAGCCCGACGACGCCGACGAGATCGAGGACCTGTTCCGCAGCGTCGTGGTGGTCCGCGGTGGCACGCCGATGCCGCCGCGCGACCTGATCCCCCTGCACATGCCGAAGTCGACCCAGTCGGCCATCTGACCCGCTCGACGCCACTCGTCGGCGACGCTGCCTGTCGGCGACTCGACCTGTCGGCGACTCGACCTGTCGGCGACTCGACCTGTCGTCGACCCGATCCTGGAGGCCCGGTGCCGGACCGTCCCGACCCTGCTGACCCGGACGGGGTCACCCCCGACCCGTACGCCGACGAGCGCGAGGCGCCCGTCTCGCTGAACGCGCAGCTGCGCGACGCGGCCCGCAACGCGGGCATCGGGCAGGTCGCCCCCGGCGAGGCCCCCACCGGCCGCGCGTTGATGACCGCGATCGGCGGAGCCCGCGGCATCGCCGAGTCGGTGCTGCCCGGGTTCGCGTTCCTGGTCGTGTACGCGATCACGAAGGAACTCGTGCCGAGCGTGCTGATCCCGGTCGCCGTCGGAGCCGTCTTCGTGGTGGTCCGTCTGGCACAGCGGCAGTCACTCGCGATGTCCCTCGCCGGGATCCTCGGCGTGGCGATCTCCGCCGGCCTGGCGCTCATCACGGGCCGGGCCGAGAGCAACTTCATCCCGGGCATCCTGATCAACGTGGCGTGCCTGGTCGTCCTGCTCGTCACGCTCGCGATCCGACGGCCCCTGATCGGTGTCATCGTCGGGTTCCTGCTGCCGCCGGCCGAGGACGGTTCCCCCCAGGACTGGCGCGCCGACCGTGCCAAGCGCCGGGTGCTGGCGGTCGCGACGTGGATGTGGGTCGGACTGTTCGCGCTGCGGCTGGTCATCGAGATCCCGCTGTACCTGACCGCCCAGGTCGAACTGCTGGCGGGCATCAAGCTCATCACGGGTGTGCCGCTCTACGCCGCGCTGCTCTGGGTCACGTGGCTGCTGGTGCGCACGGTCTTCCACCGCGAGGACACCGCCGACGACGCTGCCGCGGTGTAGAGTTCTCTCGACATCAAGACAGTTTCTCCGGGCGGTCCACCGCTCGCGGGATTAGGTTTGCCTTGCTGGTGGGACGCTCGGCGGCCCGCTTGGATGGGGGCTCACCGATCAACTCAGGAGGCGGCACAGTGGCTGCAGTCAACAGCTTCGGCTCGAAGGACACGTTGTCGGTCGGGGGTGTCGACTACGCGATCCACCGGATCGACTCCGTCCCCGGACACGAGAAGCTCCCGTACAGCCTCAAGGTGCTGCTCGAGAACCTCCTGCGCACCGAGGACGGCAAGAACGTCACCGCGGACCAGATCCGCTCGCTCGGGTCGTGGCGACCCGAGGCCGACCCGGACACCGAGATCCAGTTCTCGCCGGCCCGCGTCGTGATGCAGGACTTCACCGGCGTGCCGTGCATCGTCGACCTGGCCACCATGCGCGAGGCGATGGCCGACATCGGCGGCGACCCGAACAAGATCAACCCGCTGTCGCCGGCCGAGATGGTCATCGACCACTCCGTCATCGCCGACCTGTTCGGTCGCGAGGACGCCCTGCAGCGCAACACCGACCTGGAGTACGAGCGCAACGGGGAGCGCTACCAGTTCCTGCGCTGGGGCCAGACCGCGTTCGAGGACTTCAAGGTCGTCCCGCCCGGGACCGGCATCGTCCACCAGGTCAACATCGAGTACCTGGCGAAGGTCACCTACACGCGTGACTTCGACGGCGAGACCTACGCCTACCCGGACACGCTGGTCGGCACCGACTCGCACACCACCATGGTCAACGGCCTGGGCGTGCTCGGCTGGGGCGTCGGCGGCATCGAAGCCGAGGCGGCGATGCTCGGCCAGCCCGTGTCGATGCTGATCCCCAAGGTCGTCGGCTTCAAGCTGTCCGGCGAGATCCCCGCCGGTGTGACCGCGACCGACGTGGTGCTCACCATCACGCAGGAACTCCGCAAGCACGGCGTCGTCGGCAAGTTCGTCGAGTTCTACGGCGAGGGCGTCAGCGCCGTGCCGCTGGCCAACCGCGCCACCATCGGCAACATGAGCCCCGAGTTCGGTTCGACGGCCGCGATCTTCCCGGTCGACGACGTCACGCTCGACTACCTGCGCCTGACCGGTCGCGACGACGCGCAGATCGCCCTGGTCGAGGCCTACTCCAAGGCCCAGGGCCTGTGGCACGACCCCTCGGTCGAGCCGGCGTACTCCGAGTACATGGAGCTCGACCTGTCGACGGTCGTCCCCTCGATCTCCGGCCCGAAGCGCCCGCAGGACCGCATCGAGCTGTCCAGGGCGAAGGACCAGTTCGAGGTCGACCTGGCCAACTACGCCACCGCCGACCACTCCGAGCAGGACAAGGCCGTCGCGGACACGTTCCCGGCGTCCGACCCGGTCGCCGCTGCTCCCGGCGACGAGCACGCGGTCGAGGACACCGACTACGCCCAGCCCTCCGAGGTCCCCGCACACGCGTCGAGCGCCCCGACGACGGCCTCCAAGCCGACGTCGGTCGCCATCGCCGACGGTGCGCCGTTCACGATCGACCACGGGGCCGTCGCGATCGCCGCGATCACCTCGTGCACCAACACGTCGAACCCGTCGGTCATGATGGCCGCCGGCATCCTGGCGCGGAACGCCGCCAACAAGGGCCTGACCGCCAAGCCGTGGGTCAAGACCACGCTGGCGCCCGGTTCGAAGGTCGTCACCGACTACTACGAGAAGGCCGGTCTCACCACCTACCTCGAGCAGCTCGGCTTCTACACGGTCGGCTACGGCTGCACCACGTGCATCGGCAACTCGGGCCCGCTGCCCGAGGAGATCTCGCAGGCCGTGCAGGACAACGACCTCGCCGTCACCGCGGTGCTGTCGGGCAACCGCAACTTCGAGGGCCGCATCAACCCCGACGTCAAGATGAACTACCTGGCGTCCCCGCCGCTGGTGATCGCGTACGCCCTGGCCGGGTCGATGCACTTCGACTTCGACAAGGACGCGCTCGGTACCGACCAGGACGGCAACGACGTCTACCTGGCGGACATCTGGCCCGACGCGGCCGAGGTCCAGCAGGTCATCGACACCTCGATCGACACCGAGATGTTCACCCACGAGTACGGCTCCGTGTTCGAGGGCGACGACCGCTGGAAGAACCTGCCGACCCCGACGGGCGACACCTTCGAGTGGGACACCGAGTCGACCTACGTCCGGAAGCCCCCGTACTTCGACGGCATGACGATGACGCCCGACGCGGTCTCCGACATCTCCGGCGCGCGTGTGCTGGCGAAGCTCGGCGACTCGGTCACGACCGACCACATCTCGCCGGCCGGCTCGATCAAGGCCGACAGCCCGGCGGGCAAGTACCTCGCCGAGCACGGCGTGGACCGCAAGGACTTCAACTCCTACGGCTCGCGGCGCGGCAACCACGAGGTCATGATCCGCGGCACGTTCGCCAACATCCGGCTGCGCAACGAGCTGCTCGACGGGGTCGAGGGCGGGTACACCCGTGACTTCACCACCCCCGACGGCGACCAGGCGTTCATCTACGACGCCTCGGAGCACTACCAGCAGCAGGGCATCCCGCTGGTCGTCTTCGGCGGCAAGGAGTACGGCTCCGGATCGTCCCGCGACTGGGCGGCGAAGGGCACCAACCTGCTCGGCGTCAAGGCCGTCATCACCGAGAGCTTCGAGCGCATCCACCGCTCGAACCTGATCGGCATGGGCGTCGTGCCCCTGCAGTTCCCCGCGGGCGAGTCGATCGAGTCCCTCGGGCTCGACGGCACCGAGGTCGTCTCGATCTCGGGCCTGACCGCACTGAACGAGGGCACCACGCCCAAGACGGTGCACGTCACCGCCGAGCCGAGCGCGCACTCGCCCGAGGGCAAGCAGACCGTGGAGTTCGACGCCGTGGTCCGCATCGACACCCCCGGCGAAGCCGACTACTACCGCAACGGCGGCATCCTGCAGTACGTGCTGCGGTCGCTCGTCTGACGCATTCCGGACCGAACGGAAGGCCCGTGGCGGACCCGCCACGGGCCTTCCGTCTGCTGTCGGGGGACGCGCATAGAGTGGGCCGACAGCACGACGAAAGGAGCGCCCGTGACCCTGCTCGACAGCATCACGTCCCCGCGCGACCTGAAGCGTCTCAGTGACGCGCAGATGACCGAACTCGCCGCCGAGATCCGGCGCTTCCTGGTGGCCGAGGTCGCCAAGACCGGCGGACACCTCGGCCCGAACCTCGGCGTCGTCGAGCTGACCCTGGCGATGCACCGCGTGTTCGACTCCCCGCACGACCCGTTCGTGTTCGACACCGGGCACCAGTCGTACGTGCACAAGCTCGTCACCGGGCGCCAGGACTTCTCGCACCTGCGCGAACGTGGCGGCATCGCCGGCTACCCGCAGCGTCGCGAGTCCGAGCACGACATCGTCGAGTCCTCGCACGCGTCGTCGTCGCTGTCGTGGGCGGACGGCATCTCGCGGGCGTTCGCGCAGACCGGGCAGTCCGACCGCACCGTCGTGGCGGTCGTCGGTGACGGTGCGCTCACCGGCGGCATGACGTGGGAAGCGCTCAACAACATCTCCGACGACAACGGGCGTCGGCTCGTGATCGTCGTCAACGACAACGGCCGCTCCTACGCCCCGACGATCGGCGGCATGGCCCGCTACCTGAACTCCGTGCGCACGCGGCGTGAGTACCGCGCCCTGTACGAGAAGTCCCGCGACGTCGCGGCCCGCTTCGGTGCGCCCGGGCGTGCGGTCTACCGGGGCGTGCGCGGGGGCCTGCACGGCTTCCTGTCGCGGCTGACCAACAACGAGGCGCTGTACTCGAACCTCGACATCAAGTACATCGGCCCGGTCAACGGCCACGACCAGCAGGCCATGGAGAGTGCCCTGCGCCAGGCCAAGGAGTATGGCGCCCCGGTCATCGTGCACGCGATCACCGAGAAGGGCCACGGCTTCGAACCGGCGCTCCGCGACCAGGCGGACCAGTTCCACGCCGTGGGGCACATCGACCCCGAGACGGGCGAGTCGCTCGACACCGCGTCGGGGCCGTCGTGGACCTCGGTGTTCGCGACCACCCTGGCCGACCTCGGCGACGCGGACCCGCGCATCGTGGCGATCACCGCGGCCATGCTGCGGCCCACCGGGCTGCACCTGTTCCAGCAGCGGCACCCCGACCGCGTCATCGACGTCGGGATCGCCGAGCAGCACGCGGTGACGTCGGCCGCGGGCCTGGCGTTCGGCGGGCTGCACCCCGTGGTCGCGCTGTACGCCACGTTCCTCAACCGGGCGTTCGACCAGGTCCTGATGGACGTCGCGCTGCACCGTGCGGGTGTGACCTTCGTGCTCGACCGCGCCGGTGTCACCGGTCCCGACGGCCCCTCGCACCACGGCATGTGGGACCTGGCACTGCTGCAGGTCGTCCCCGGTATCCGCATCGCGGCCCCGCGCGACGCGACCACCCTGCGCGAAGAACTGCACGAGGCCGTGGCCATCGACGACGCACCCACCGTCCTGCGGTGGTCCAAGGGCCAGGTCGGGCCGGACATCCCGGCACTGTCCCGTCTGTCCGACGGCGTCGACGTCCTGCACCGGCCCGATGCGTCGGACGAGGACGTCCTGCTGGTGGCGGTCGGGTCGATGGTGCCCGTCGCCCTCGACACGGCGGCGCTGCTCGAGGCGCAGGGCATCGGCGTCACCGTCGTCGACCCGCGCTGGGTGGTGCCGATCCCGGGGTCGCTCATCGAGCTGTCGCGGAGCCACCGGCTGGTCATCACCATCGAGGACGGCGTGCGCGTCGGCGGCGTCGGTACCCGTCTGCGGCAGGACCTGCGCGCCGCCGGGGTCGACACGGGCGTCAACGAGCTCGGTCTGCCGGACGCGTTCATCGACCACGCCACCCGGTCGCAGATCCTGGCCGACGTGGGGCTGACGGCCGAGGCGATCGCGCGCGACGTGTTCGAGCAGGTCGTGGGGACGAAGCTGCCGCAGGCCAAGCCGTCACGGTCCCGTTCGCGGGAGTCCGCCGAGCGGTAGGGCCGCGCTGCTGCGGGCCGCGGCCCGCCCGCCGGACCCGCGCCGGGCCTCCCGTCCGCCGCGGTCTGTTGTCGGTCGCCGCGACCTTTCGCACAACGGAAAGCACCCCGCACCACACACCGACGTGGCGCGCAGTGCTTTGCGTTGTGCGAACGCGATCCACGCCTCAGGGCAGCGGGTCGAGCGGTGCTTCGCGGCCCTCGCGGACGATGCGGATCCGGCTGTGTGTGGGATCGACCGGCTCGAAGCGGATGACGATGTTCTCCGCACGTGCCGCGAACGAGGTGCGGCGAGCGATCACCGCCCCGTCGTCGCGGATCTCCATCGCAGCTGCCCCCGGGACGATGTCCACCGCATGCTGGAGGACGTCGGGGAGGTCGACGAGCGGGACGGCGAGCACGACGCTCGGTCCGCTCGGTGCCCGCGGTGCCCACCAGTCCTGCACGCGGTCGACGCTACGCCGCCACAGCATACGCGGACCGCATCCCCGGACGGACATCGCGCCCCGTGGGGACGGGGCGCGATGGTCGTACGGGGGTGCGTTGGTGTCAGCGCGACTCGGGGCCGACGATCCGCGGGTCGTGGAACGTGCCGCCGAACACGCGCTCCGAAGCGCCGGAGCGGTCGAGGTACGGGCTGATGCCGCCGGCCTGGAACGGGTAGCCCGCGCCCAGGATGAGCCCGAGGTCGATCTCCTCGACGTGCTGCACGACGCCGTCCTCCAACATGCGGTGCACCTCGTCGGCCAGGGCGTCCTCGAACCGCTGCTGCATGGTGGCAGCGTCGACCGGGGCAGCGTCCTTCTTGGCCGGGGCGACGAGCTTGACCGCCGCGGGGTCGTAGCCCGTCACCGTGCCCTTCTTGTCGCGGGTCAGGATGGTGCCGTGCTCGGCGATGCGCTTCAGCCCGTCTCCGGGGTAGAACCGCTCGGGCCAGGCCGCGTGGTGCGAGTCGAGCACGTGCGCGCCGACGGGCAGCCCGACGAGTTCGAGCAGCTCGAACGGTGACATCGGCAGGCCGAGGGGCTGGGCGCCGGCGGTGACGACGTCGAACGGGGTGCCTTCCTCGACCCCGCGCATCGCCTCGCCGAGCACCCGAGCCAACACGCGGTTGACGACGAAGCCGGGCTGGTCGGCCGTGACGATCGCGGTCTTCTTCAGGGTCTTCGCGACCGCGAGTGCGGTGGCGACCGCCTGGTCCGAGGTGTCGGAGGCACGGACGACCTCGACCAGGGGCATGACCGCCACCGGGTTGAAGAAGTGGAACCCGACCAGGCGCTCCGGCTGCTGCAGCACCGAAGCCATCTCGGCGACCGACAACGACGAGGTGTTGGTGGCCAGGATGGCGTCCGGCGCGATGACCTGTTCGATCTTCCGTAGGACGTCCTGCTTGACGCTCATCTCCTCGAACACGGCCTCGATCACCCAGTCGGCGTCGGCGAAGGCGTCGTACGACACCGAGCCGCTGACGAGTGCGGTGATGCGGTTGGCGTCGTCCGGAGACACGCGGCCCTTGTCGAGCAGCTTCGCGACCTCGCCCTGGATGCGGGCCACGCCGGCGTCGACACGGGTCTGGTCGACGTCCGTGATGACCACCGGCACGCCCAGACGACGGGCGAACAGCAGCGCGAACTGCGACGCCATCAGCCCGGCGCCGAGCACGCCGACCTTGGTGATCTTCTTCGGCTCCACGTCGGCCGGAGCGCCCACCGGACGCTTGGCGCGCTTCTGCACGAGGTCGAACGCGTACATCGAGGCCGCGAACTGGTCGCCGGAGAGCAGGTCTGCGAGCGCGTCGTCCTCGCCGGCGAAGCGCTCGTCGAGGCTGCCGCTCTTCGCCGCGGCGACCAGGTCGAGGGCCCGGAACGGCGACTTCGGCACGGTGCCGATCTTCGACGCGACCTGCGAGCGGGCGACCTTGACGACCGTGCCCCAGGCGGCCTTCTCGAGCATGCCGGGTTCGTTCTTGCGGACGACCTTGGTGCGGCCGGCAACCACGCCGTCGGCCCACGCCACCGCGGACGGCAGGAACGTGACCGAGGGGATGAGCACGTCGCCGACGCCGAGGTCGACCGCTGCAGCCCCGTCCATCAGGCGGTTGTTCTTCAGCGGGTTCTCGACGATGACGCGGAGCGCCTTCTCGGGACCGATCAGGCGCGGCAGCAGGGTCGCACCACCCCAGCCGGGGATGATGCCGAGGAACACCTCGGGCAGGCCGATGCCCTGCGCAGCCGACGAGAACACGCGGTAGGTGCAGTGCAGCCCGACCTCGAGTCCTCCACCGAGCGCGATCCCGTTGATGAACGCGAACGAGGGCACACCGAGGTCGCTGAGCTTGCGCAGGGTCGCGTGTCCGAGTGCCGCCAGGTCGTGGGCGACCGCACGCGAAGGCACCGACGCCGCCTGGGACAGGTCGGCTCCGGCCGCGAAGCAGTACTCCTTGCCGGTGATCGCGACGGCCTGCACGGTGCCGTTCGCCGCCTCGGTCTTCAGCGTGTCGAGCACACCCGACAGCTCGATGAGCGTGCGCGGGCCGAGCGTCGACGGACGCTTGTAGTCCTTGTCGTTGTCGAGCGTGATGAGCCCGAGCGTGCCGCCCGAGGGGAGCGGGACGTGCTTGAGGTACGAGTGCGTGACCACCTCGTCCTCGGAGAGCGCGAGCAGCTGGTCGTTGTCGACGAGGGTCATGATCAGGCCGCCTTCCGTGCCGCTGACTTGCTGTAGCCCGGGTTCTCCCAGATGACGGTGCCGCCTTGGCCCAGACCGATGCACATGGTCGTGATGCCGTACTGCACGTCGGGACGCTCGGCGAACTGCGCGGCGAGCTGGTTCATCAGACGGACGCCACTCGACGCGAGCGGGTGCCCGACGGCGATCGCGCCGCCCCAGGCGTTGACGTTCGTGGATTCGGCCGGGATGCCGTAGTTGTCGAGGAACGCGAGCACCTGCACGGCGAATGCCTCGTTGATCTCGAACAGCCCGATGTCGTCGATGGACAGCCCGGCCTTGGCCAGTGCCTTGTCCGTCGCGGGCACCGGACCGATGCCCATCACCTCGGGGTCGACGCCGGCGAAGGCGAAGGACACCATCCGCATCTTCGGGGTCAGGCCGAACTGCTTGGCACCGGCGTCCGAGGCGATGAGACTCATGGTCGCACCGTCGTTGAGTCCCGCGGCGTTGCCGGCGGTGACACGACCGTGCGGACGGAACGGGGTCTTGAGCGCGGCCAGTGCCTCGAGCGTGGTGCCCGGGCGCGGCGGCTCGTCCGTCGTCACGATGTCCCAGCCCTGCCCGGTGTTCACCTCGATCGGGACCAGGTCCGGCTGCAGCTTGCCCGCTGCCCACGCGGCGGCGTAGCGCTGCTGCGACTGCACGGCGAACGCATCGGTGCGGTCCTTCGTGATCGCCGGGAACCGGTCGTGCAGGCGCTCGGCGGTCTTGCCCATCACGAGCGCGTCGGCGTTGACCATGCGCTCGGCGATGAAGCGGGGGTTCGGGTCCGAGTTGAAGCCCATCGGGTGCCGGCCCATGTGCTCGACACCACCGGCGATCGCGATGTCGGCCGCCCCGAAGGCGATGGCCCCCGCGAGGGTCGTCACGCTCGTCATGGCGCCGGCGCACATCCGGTCGATGGCGTAGCCGGGCACGGTCTTCGGCAGCCCGGCGAGCATGCCGACGGTGCGTCCGAGCGTCAGGCCCTGGTCACCCTGCTGCGTCGTGGCAGCGACCGCGACGTCGTCGACGGCCGCGGGGTCGAGGGACGCGTTCCGGTCGAGCAGTCCACGCATGGCGTGCACGGCGAGGTCGTCGGCGCGGGTCCGCCAGAACACCCCCTTCTCCCCGGCGCGTCCGAACGGTGTCCGCACGCCGTCGACGAAGACGACGTCTGATGCCTTTGGCAAAGCTGGCCTCCACAGATCCACATCGATCGAGTCGGGGCGACAGGTGCGCTCCGACCCTGGTCGGGGCGTACCCCGACGACGGTCCCGACGCTATGCCCCCGGGCTGAGGGCATGCACCTCGGTTGGTCGGTTCCTACGACGCAGCGGGACCCGCAGCGGCGTCGTCCTGTCCTTCTGCCACAACCGGGGAACGGTCGTCCTCCAGCGCGGAGGACGTCGCGGCGGGCGTCGTTCCGGAGCTCCCGCGCGCTGCCACGACGAACGCGTCGGCGATCACGCCGGCGGTGGCCTCGACCTGCCAGGGGCGGGCATCGAGGGCCGCGAGCGCAGCGCCCACCGATGCCGTGTCGACGGCCGCGGGCGGCTCCCAGGCGATCGTGCGGAGCGTGTCCGGGGTCAGCAGGTTCTCGAGCGGGACGTCCAGCTGTTCGGCGACGGCGGTGACGGCTGCGCGAGCACCCTTGTACCGACGGTCGGCAGCGGGGTTCCGGTCGGCCCACGCGCGAGGTGGGGGCAGCGTGGGCTCGCCCTTGCCGCGGAGCTTCGGCAGGTCGTCGGTCGTGCGCCCCTCGTCCACGGCGGCCCACCAGCGGTCGATCTCGGAGCGGCTCGCGCGACCCGTGAAGGCCTTGAGCGCGGCCAGGTCCTTGCGGGTCTCGGGAGCCGCTGCGGCGGCGGCCACGATCGCGGCGTCCGGGATGATCCGGCCGGGCGCGGTGTCAGACTCCTGCGCGAACGCGTCGCGCGCCCTCCAGAGCGACCGGGCGATCGCGAGCGCCCGGGTGCCGCGCAGCGCGTGCATGCCGGACAGGCGCCGCCACGGTTCCGCCCACGGCGGCTTCGGCGCGCGGTGCAGCACGGCGTCGAACTCCTGCGCGGCGATGTCGGACTTGCCGGCGTCGTCGAGCACGGCAGCCAGGGCGTCGCGCAGGTCGGGCAGCAGCTCGACGTCGAGCGCGGCGTACACCAGCCACGACTGGGGGAGCGGGCGCGTCGACCAGTCGGCAGCGGAGTGGGCCTTGGCGAGCGTGATGCCGAGCAGCTGCTCGACGACGGCGCCGAGTCCGACGCGCGGGAAGCCGGCGATGCGTGCCCCGAGTTCGGTGTCGAAGATGCGGGTCGGGACCAGCCCGACCTCGAGCAGGCAGGGCAGGTCCTGCGAGGCAGCGTGGAACAGCCACTCCTGGTCGACGATGGCGTCCTGCAGTTCCTGGAACGAGCCGATCGCGATCGGGTCGAACAGGAAGGCCCCGGCTCCGCGTCGGAACACCTGGATCAGGTACGCCCGCTGCGAGTAGCGGTAGCCGCTGGCCCGCTCGGCGTCGACCGCGACCGGCCCGTGGCCCGCTGCGATGGCCGCGACGGCCGCCAGGTAGTCCGACCGGTCCTCGATCACCTTGACGGCGTCGTGCCCGGCCTCGAACGAGGGCACGGCACCAGCCGACGGCGCAGCAGCAGCGACGGGCGCCGCCGCAGCAGCGGCGACGGGTTCAGCCGCCGGCGGCGCACTCGGCGCCAGGAAGGGGTTGTTCGGGTCAGTCACGGGCGAGCCTCCTGGGGCCGAGCAGCGTCACGCCGTCCGACGACGGTGGCAGTCCTGCGAGCATGGTGACGATCTCCTCCCACGCCTCGACGTGCGCGACGAGGTCGGTGCCGCGCGGCGTCCACGACGCCCGGAGCTCCAGCTGTGCGCCGTCGCCCTGCGCCGCGAGCTCGCCGTAGCCGCGGGAGATGATCTTGGTGGCGGTGCCCGAGGCCCGGTCGTACTCGGCACCCTGCGCTGCCAGGGCGTCGACGAGCCAGCTCCACGTGACGTCGGCGACGAACTCGTCGACACCGATCTCGGGCTCCAGGGGCGCCTGGGCGAACGTCACGATGCGGAACGCCCCTGCCCAGCCCTCGGGCTCGGACGGGTCGTACAACGCGATGAACCGGCCGGTCCCCAGGTCGGAGTCGACGCCGTGCTCGACGCCGGACACGTCCGCGGCCAGGGCGATCGAGAACGGCGCCAGGCGCGAGGGCGACGGGATCTCGGTGATGGTCGTCTCGGCACGGGTCCCGCCCGCGGCGACGTACGCGCGGAGCTGCGCGAAGGCCTCGGGCTCAGGGGTTTCGGACACGGATGCAGACTAGGCTCCGGACCATGTCCCGTTCCGTGCGACCCGCCGAGGACGTGGTGCAGGAGACCGCACGCTCCGCCGGCCTGGTCGCCCTGGGCGCCGGTCTGGCCGCAGCCGTCGTCGGCACCGCCGTGGTCGGTGGCTTCGTCGCCGCGATCGCCCGGATGGTCGTCACCCCGGACCGCAAGCGCACCGAGCGGGTCCCGATCCTGGCCGTGGACCTGCAGCGCGCGACCGTCGTGCTCGAGCGCACGCCCGACACCGAGCTGCAGGGCCGCTACAGCCTGTGGTTCGGCGGCGGGACCGGGCACATGCGCGTCGGCGACGTCCTCGAGACCACGACCGCCACCGTCACCCGGCGCATCATCGCCGTCGACGCCGGTGACCCGACCACGGCCCGTCGTGGTCGGTGGGGCGGCTGGTTCTACCTGACCCCCGGCGAGCTCGACGTCCCCGTCGAGGACATCGACGTCCCGACCCCGAACGGCCCGGCTCCGGCCTGGGTCGTGCGTGCCGACGACCCCGCCGCCCCGTGGGCCGTCCTGGTGCACGGCCGCGGTGTCACCCGTGCCGAGACGATCCGCGCGCTGCCGGTGTTCCGGGCAGCGGGGTACTCGGTGCTGCTCGCCTCGTGGCGGAACGACGGTGTCGCGCCCAAGAGCGTGGACGGCCGGTACGGGCTGGGCTCCACCGAGTGGGAGGACGTCGACGCGGCGCTCCGCTGGGTCGAGGGACAGGGCGCCACCAGCGTGGTCCTGATGGGCTGGTCGATGGGTGGCGCGGTCGTCCTGCAGACCCTGGTCCGGTCACCGTTGGCGCAGCTGGTCGACGGTGTCGTGCTCGAGTCGGCCGTGGTCGACTGGCACGCGGTCCTGAAGTCGCAGAGCCGGGCGCTCCGGCTGCCCCGGGTCGTGCGCAAGGTGGCCCAGCGGGTGCTGCGGACGCCGGTGCTGCACCGGTTGGCCGGTCTGCAGCAGCCCGTCGACCTGCGCGAGCTCGACATGGTCGCCCGCGCCGACGAACTCACCGTGCCGATCCTGCTGCTGCACAGCGACGACGACGGCTTCGTGCCCTCGTCGGCCTCGCACGCGCTGGCTGAAGCCCGCCCGGACCTGGTGCGGCTCGAGGTCGCCCACGTCGCGCGGCACACCAAGCTCTGGAACCACGACGCCGACTGGTTCGACGCCCGCATCCTGGCGTGGCTGACCGAGGTGGTGCAGCCGCGCGACCAGCGCGCGGCCCGGTAGTCTCGCCGGATCGGACAGGAGGCCCGGTGCCAGCTGGCACCGGGCCTCCTGTCCGTCGGTGGTGCTGTCTACTGCACCGCCACCTGCGCGCGCACCTGGCGCTGCACCCGGCCGAGCATGCCGACCATGCCGCGGATGCGCAGCGGGCTCACTGCCTCGTTCAGGCCGAGTGTGAGCGGGTAGTCGGACGGCACCGCCAGCACCTGCTCGGCGGTCAGACCGGAGAGCCCCTGCGCCAGGATCGACGCGAACCCGCGCGTGGTGGGTGCTTCGCGCGGGGCGGTGGCGTGCATCCGGACCACGTCGGGGGCGTCGCCGTCCTGCCCGACGGTCACGGTGATGAACACGGGGGACTGGCACTCCTCGACCCGTTCGAGCTCGTCCTCGTGGCCCTGCAGACGCTCGGGCAGCGCGGGCAGCTCGTTCGAGAACTCGAGCAGCAGCTGCAGGCGGTCCTGCTGGGACAGTTCGAGGAACTCGTCGCGGATGTCGGCGAGGGCCTGGGGGAGGGCGTCGGTCATCGGGTCGGCAGGCTTCCGGGTTCGGCGCCCTGCACGATCGGCACGCGCACGGCGCTGCCCCACTCGGTCCACGAGCCGTCGTAGTTGCGGACGTTCTCGTAGCCCAGCAGGTGCTGCAGCACGAACCAGGTGTGGCTCGAGCGCTCACCGATGCGGCAGTACGCGATCACCTGGTCCGCGTCGCCGATGCCCGCGCCCTCGCGGTAGACCGCGTCGAGCTCGCTGCGGGACTTGAAGGTGCCGTCCGGCGCGGCGGCCGTGGCCCAGGGGATGTTGACGGCGGTCGGGATGTGACCGCCGCGCAGGGCCCCTTCTTCCGGGTAGTCGGGTGCCGTCGTGCGGTCGCCGCTGTACTCGGGGGCACTGCGCACGTCGATGAGCGGCTTGCCGATGTGCTCGAGCACGTCGTCCTTGAACGCTCGGACGGGCGCGTCGTTCCGCTCGACCACGGGGTAGTCGACCGCGGTGACGTCGGGTCGGTCCGTCGTGACGGGGCGGTCCTCGGCGATCCACTTCGCCCGGCCGCCGTCGAGCAGCCGGACGTCCTGGTGCCCGAACAGGGTGAACACCCAGAGGGCGTAGGCCGCCCACCAGTTGTTCTTGTCGCCGTAGATGACCACGGTGGTGTCGCGCCCGATGCCCTTGCCGCCGACCAGGCGTGCGAAGGCGTCGCCGTCGATGTAGTCGCGCTGCACCGGGTCGTTCAGGTCTGTGTGCCAGTCGATCTTGACGGCGCCGGGGACGTGACCCGTCTCGTAGAGCAGGACGTCCTCGTCGGACTCGACGACCACCAGGTCCGCCGGCCCGGCAGGTCCGGGCTGCCCGACGGCGCCGGCGTCCAGTTGCTCCTGGAGCCACGCGGTCGAGACGAGTCGTTCCGGGTGTGCGTAGTCGCGGAAGGTGTCGGACGGGTCGACCGGTGCGGTCATCGCGGTGCCTCTCTGCGGGTCGTGGCGCCGGACTAGGATCAGTGGTCGGCGTCGGGAACAACGGTACGCGGACCCACTGTCTGCCCGGTGCACCGTGACACCGAACGACTCGTCCCCGGAAGGCCCTGCATGCCCCAGCACCTCGTCGACCGCGACCCGCAGGTGACCCCCGCGCAGATGGCCGCGGCGCTCGTGCCGCCGCCCCAATTCGCGACCGCATCGTTCGAGTCGTACCGACCGGACCCGGACTACCCGTCTCAGGCCGCCGTGCGCGACGCCGTCGCCGCGTTCGTCGCCACCCGGCCAGAGCCGGCCAGGCGCGGCTTGTTCGGGCGGCGCCGCTCAACCGACTCGACCGAGGGCGCTGCGCGGTCGGGCGTGTACCTGGACGGCGGGTTCGGTGTCGGCAAGACGCACCTGCTCGCCGCCGCGTACCACGCCGCGTCCGGACGCAAGACGTTCGGCACGTTCATCGAGTACACCGCACTGGTCGGCGCGCTCGGGTTCCAGGGCACGATCGACCTGCTGCGCGGCACGGCGCTCGTGTGCATCGACGAGTTCGAGCTCGACGACCCGGGCGACACGATGGTGATGACGCGTCTGATCAAGGAACTGAGCGAGACCGGCACCCGGTTCGCCGCCACGTCGAACACCCCGCCCGGGGCACTGGGCGAAGGGCGGTTCGCCGCGCAGGACTTCCTGCGCGAGATCCAGGCGATGTCCGACCGGTTCGAGACCATGCGCATCGACGGCCTCGACTACCGGCGCCGCGCGGTCGACGAGTCCGCCCGGGTCGTCGACGACGTACCGGCCGCGCTGCCCGAGGGCTCGGTCACGCTCGACGACTTCCGCGCCGTCGTCGCGCACCTGGCGTCCGTGCACCCGTCCAAGTACGTCGCCCTCGTCGAGGGGCTCGACGCGGTCGGGCTGACCGACGTGCAGCCGTTCACCGACCAGACCGACGCGCTGCGGTGGGTAGCGCTGGTCGACCGCCTGTACGACGCACAGGTCCGGATCGTGGCATCGGGCTCGCCGCTCGATCGGGTCTACCCCGAGGTCATGCTCGAGGGCGGGTACCGGAAGAAGTACCTGCGGGCCGCCAGCCGTGTCGTCGCGTTGAGCAGGGCCTCCTGAGGTCCCGGTAACACACTGTTCACACGGCGGGCCGCCGCGTTACACCCGCGAAACACAGCGTGCTCCGTCGTGAAACACCACCTCGCCAGACTCGGTTCCACCCGACGCGGTCCCGAGCCGCTTCTGCAACCGAGAGGTGAACAATGCTTGATCAGGGCCAAACCGGCTTCATCTTGATCATGGCGGCACTCGTGCTGTTCATGACGCCGGGACTCGCGTTCTTCTACGGCGGTCTCGTCAAGGCCAAGTCCGTCATCAGCATGATGATGATGTCGTTCGGGGCCATCGCCCTCGTGAGCGTCCTCTGGGTGCTCTACGGCTACGCGATCTCCTTCGCCAACACCGGTGACCACACCGCCATCTCCGGCGTCGTCGGGTTCTTCAGCATCGACTGGAACCAGATCGGGCTCGGCCAGGCGTTCGAGCAGTCGCAGTCGACCAAGCTGGCCGCGACCTACCCCGACCTGGCGTTCGTCGGGTTCCAGGCCACCTTCGCGATCATCACGGTCGCCCTGATCTCGGGCGCGATCGCCGACCGCGCCAAGTTCGGCGCCTGGATGGTCTTCGCGGGCGTCTGGGTCACGGTCGTCTACTTCCCGGTCGCGTCGTGGGTGTTCAACCTGACCTCAGGCTGGGCAGCGACGTGGGGCGTGATCGACTTCGCCGGTGGCACCGCGGTGCACATCAACGCCGGTGCCGCCGGACTCGCACTCGCGCTGGTCCTGGGCAAGCGCGTCGGCTTCGCCAAGGGCGCCCACAAGCCGCACAACCCGCCCTTCGTCCTGCTCGGTGCGGCCATCCTGTGGTTCGGGTGGTTCGGCTTCAACGCCGGATCCGCCGGCGCGGCGAACAGCACGGCCGCGCTCGCCTGGATCAACACGCTCGCCGCTCCGGCCGCCGCGGTCCTCGGGTGGCTGCTGATCGAGAAGCTCAAGGACGGCAAGGCGACGTCGATCGGTGCTGCGTCGGGTGCCGTCGCCGGTCTCGTCGCCATCACCCCGGCCTGCGCCAACCTGACCCCGGGCTGGGGCATCCTGCTCGGCTTCCTGGCCGGCATCGTCTGCTGCTTCGCGATCGACTGGAAGTACCGCCTGGGCTTCGACGACTCGCTCGACGTCGTGGGCGTCCACCTGGTCGGCGGCATCTTCGGCACGCTGTACCTGGGCTTCTTCGCCAACACCACCGGCCTGATCTACTCGGGGTCGTTCGTCCAGCTCGGCAAGCAGGCCGCCGCAGCCGGGGCCGTCGGCGCCTACTCGTTCGTCCTGGCCTTCCTCATCGGCTGGATCATCGAGAAGACGATGGGCTTCCGCATCAAGACCGAGGACGAGGTCGCCGGCATCGACACCGCGGTCCACGGCGAAGAGGGCTACGTGCTCTACGAGGAGGCGGACAAGACCCCCGTCGGGGTTCGCTGACCCGGTTCCACCGCGCGACGAAGGCCCCCGCAGCAGTGCGGGGGCCTTCGTCGTACGCGGGTCGGACTCGTGCCGGGGTCGGTAGGGTGCCTGCGTGGACGTCAGCATCGCGCACCCGTTGATCGACGCCGTCGGTCCGGGCTTCGTCGTCAGCGAGACCGATGCCGCGGTCGTCGCGCTGTCCTCCGCACGCATGGGACTCGTGCTCGACGCCCGGGCCGCCGACGTCGCCGTGGTGCTCCTCACCCCGTCGACCAGCCGCATCACGACCGCGATGCTCGCGATGCTGCGTCGGACGAGCAGCGTCTGGGTCGTCCGCGAGGGCGACCGGTACCGCGCTGCCGGCTCGATCACGGTCGCCGACGACGTCGCGACGGCCATGCTGGCACCCCAGTCGTCGCCGCGCTCGTCCCGCCTGGGCACGGACGAGGTCGCGTGGACCGAGGTGGTCGTCTCGGTCCACCACCGGGCTGCCGAGCAGACCACGATCGGCCGTCCAGCCGAACTGCTGCTCGGGGGACTCGCGGGTGTGACGCCGTCGGCATGGGGCTCGGTCGAGCCCGCGACCCTGCCATGGAGCGTCGCCGCCGTCACGGACTTCGCCCGTCGGCGCGCACCCCGCCCGACGCGCGTCGTCGCGTCTGCGGCCGTGGCGGGCGGATTCGCCGCCGTCGAGATCCGGGTCGACCGGTCCGCCACCGGGGTGACGGAGGAGACGCGGTTGGCCCTGCCCCGGACAGGAGGCGCGGCGCGGGTCACCGCGACGGGCGCACCCGTGGTGGATGGTCCGGTCGCCGACGTCCTCGCCGACCTGGCCCGTCGTCAGCGCGTGCTGCTGGGCACCGCATGGCGGTCCGGTGGGCACCCGGACGCGACGCTCGCTGCCCGCCAGCTCGGGATTCCCGTTCCGCTCGGCGCGGTCGTCGGTGCGGCGGCGGTCCGGGACCTCGGCGTCGACCCGGCCGTCCTGCCGGCCGGCGCCACGCTGGTCGGGTCGCCCAGAGTCCCGTCGTTGGTCCTGGACTTCACGCCGAGCAGCCCTGACCTGACCGGTGGTGTCGAGGTCGAGGCACGGTGGCGGCGGCTCGCCGAGGTCGGGACTGCGCTCGGCCCCCGCGTCGTCGCGTTGTTGGGCTTCGGGGAGGAACGATGAGCGCCGAGTGGGTGATCCTGTCCGACCGGCACGTCGACGCGGTCGCGGTCCTGCACGGTGCGGCCGCGGTGGACCCCGCGATCGGCATCCGGCAGCTCTGGGACGGCGACGCGGTGCAGCTCGTCACCGAGGGCGGCGACGTGCTGCTGACACTGTTCCAGTCGCGCCGGCTCGATCACACCGTCGACGCCAGACGCCTGCTCGGCCGGCCCTTGCCCGGGACGGGCGATCGGTTATGGTGGACGGAGATCCACGCGGCTGCGCACGCGCCGTTCCGGGGAACGGCCGAGAATATCGTGCGGAACACCGCGGACGCCGCCGGAGGAACGGCAGTGTCCCGCGCCGCAGCAGGGCACTGACCGAAGCCGACGGAACGACCAGGGGGAGCGGGATGACGAACGGCTGGCGGATCGAGCCCGCGGGCGTGCAGGCGGCACTCACCGACACCGAGACGGCGGCGACGAACCTGTCGACCGCGTTCGACGGACTCGCCGACGCACACGCGGACCTGACCACGGCGGTCGGGGACGACCAGGCCGTCGCCGGAGCCGTGGCCGCGCTCATCGAGAGCCACAGCGCGCTGCTGACCCGTGTCGGCAACCACATCACGGCCGGACTCGCCGGCGCTGCCAACGCGACGCTCGCCTACTACCGAGGTGACGAGGAGATGGCCGCAACGGCACAGGCGGCCGCGATCCGTGCCTCCGGCACCGGTGACTTCTCCGGGGTCGACCTGGGCGGTGACCGGTGACGGGGCAGTGCCGGGCCGACGGCCTGATCGACCCGGATGCCATCCCCGGCACGAACATCAAGGCCGAACAGGTCGACACCGCCGGTACGGCGTTCTCGACAGCGGCCACCGACGTGCAGACGCGCGGCTCCGAGGTGACTGCCGCGTGGTCGAAGCTCGGCGCCAGCTACACCACACCGGACTCGGCCCAGCTGCTGTCGGTCATGGACGGCGTCGAGACGGACACGGCGTCGTTGGCGGCGACCCTGCAGAAGGTGTCGACCCACCTCAGCGACTACGCCTCCGCCGTGGCGCCGATCGCCAAGCGACTCGTCGAGCTGAAAGCCGATGCCGAGACCTTCGTCGCCAAGGCGCTGCGGGGGAAGACCGTCGGCCCGTGGGACCCCGACCACCCCGCCAACCAGGGCATCGTCGGCCTGGTCCAGCACTTCGGCGAGGTCCTCGACGACGTCCACCTGCCGTGGGACCAGTACACGCCGTATGTCGACGAGAACAACGACCTGCTCACGAAGGTCGCCGAGCAGGAGACCAAGCTGTCGGCAGCATCGGCCGACTGCGTCAACGCGATCAACGGGCTGCGCACCGACATGTGCCTGGCCCCGGTGCAGGCGGTCGACTACACCGCCGCGGTCAAGGCGAACCAGCCGATGCCGTGGGGGAGCACCGGTCGGGGCGACCAGTCGTGCCAGGAGTCCTTCGACTCCGGTGTGTACGACGCCGCAAAGGGCACCGTCGAGGGGCTCGGCGGGCTCATCGGGTACAACTCGCAGACCGGCGAGTGGGGCGACGGAGACTGGGCCGCGCAGTCGTGGAAGGGCTTCGCGGAGTCCCTCGGGCTCATCGTCCTGATGGGCAGCCCGCCGCTGATGATCGCCGCCGCGCTGCCGAAGGGCATCCTGCCGGACGTCGTCGGTGACACCGCGAGGAACATCACGGACAAGCAGAAGACCCTGGTCGAGGGCTTCGTCGGGTCCCCGGACGACTGGCGGGACGACCCGGCGCACGCCGCCGGCGGTGCCGCGTTCAACATCGGGACGCTCTTCATCCCCGGCGCGGGCGAGGTCGGTGCCGGTGCGAAGGTCGCTGCGCTCGGGTCCCGGCTCGCCGTGCTCGGGTCCGACGGCTCCAAGCTCGCCGCGTTCGGCTCGAAGCTCGCCTCGGCCGGCACGACGATGGTCCGGGTCGGGGACGCGCTGTCGAGTCTGCCCGGCAAGGCGCTGTCCGGCGTGGGCGACCTGCTCGAGCGTGGTCGCGGGGGCTTCGCGGACGCGCTGCGGGGGCTCGGTGACAAGATCCCCACGCTCAAGGTCAGCGTCGAGCACGCCATGGCGACGCCGGACGGGCTCGGGGTGGGGCTGGGGCGACCCCACATCGAGGTGGGACACCCGGAGCCGGGGTCGCACTGGTTGCACTCGGTAGCGGATCGGGTGGACGGTGATGGCGGCAGCTCGTCTTCTTCGCCGCATGTTGGGTCGCACGAGACAAGCGCCGACCTCGACGGCCACTCGACCGCGGACAGCAGCCCGTCCGGTACTGATCGCACGGTACGGGACGTGCCGGCAGCGTGGCGTCACGTCGACCCGCTCGGCGACCCGCCTCGCGACCCGCAATTCGCTCGAGCTCGCGACGAGCAGCCGAAGATCGGCCACGTAGAGATTCAGACAGAACACGGCTCCGCGACTTGGGAGCTGCGAACGCGTTCGGCCGCCGGCATGTCTGCACAGCAATACTTCACAGGGATTCATCAGCTCCCGAAGGAAGTCCCCGAGCTCATCGGCAGAATGGAAGACGGCACTCGCGCTGAGTTTGATGGATTCATTCCTGGGGAATCGAAGAACACGTTCCTCGAAGTCAAGGGAGATCACACTTTCTTCCACAAATTCCAATCGCCCGAGCAGGTGGCTACGAGTCTCAGGGCCGAAGCCACCGCGGAGGCTGCGAATGCTTTGAGAAAGTCAGCGGTGATAGACTCGCTTGGTGGTGGAAACTTGGTCTACATCACGCCCGACAGTGTTTTTGCACGCGCCTTACGATCGGCTTTCCGACGAGCGGGAGTCACGGCACAAGTGGTCTTCCGACCGCTCGAGTAGGAAGTGTCCTCTATGGCTGAGAATATGCCCGAAGACGGAGAGCTGATGATCCGACTGTCCTGGGGGCCTCGAGAAGAGTCCCTTGAGGAAGTCGCGCGGAAACTTCGCAGCACTGCTGGTCTCGCCCGTCTGTTGGGTGGCCTGTTCGACCATGACCTGGCGCTGTTGGACGGAGAACGAGTCTGCGGATACCTTGATTCGCTCTCGGACGACGATCTCGTTGAGTACCTCCGCCTGCACGTCGCGACGAACAGTGACGGCTCTCCGCTCCCTCAGGATGGGTACTTCGCGCACCTCGAGTCAGCGCCTGGGCAGTTGGCTTCTGCGATGTTGACGATCCACGTCGGTGCGACTCGCACCCAGTTCTCCGCCGGGAACACGCTGAGCTTGTCGGTGTCGCAGGACTTCTCCCCAGATCACGTCGACACAGGGCTGTTCATGTCCAATCGTGGGGATGCAGTGCTTCGAGATCTCGTGACTCTGTGGCGACCAAAGCGTGCGGGTGTGTACCTCGCCGAAGCACTCGATGCGTACATCACCCTCGACTTGGCCGAAGAACTCGGACTGGTCACCTATTTGGCGGAATGCTCTGTTGCGTCGACGCCTGAGTACCAAGTGGAGCATGCCGGCAAGGACTCCTGGATCCACGTGTTGAACGTAGGGGTCCCATCGGGACTGAACGCGCGCGTCGAGCGCCTCGTCGACGCATCGCGAAAGCTGTCGCAGTCGCACGCAGACCGCTGAGGGTGCTCGCGCACTTGGTCTTGGTGAACTCGGAGGATGGTGGACGTGGAGATCGACGTCACTGACTGGTTCCTGGTGGCTGATTGGGATGCGCGACCGGAATCCGCAGACGAGATCGCCTCGCGTCTGGTGGATTCTTTTGCTGCAACCGAGAACGCGTAACGGGACATGGACGATTCGAGATGAGATCGTCGCTGTTCTCGGGGGCGTCCGACCTGCGAGTCGGGTTCGAATGAGCTGCGCGCGACGTCAGGCAGTCGGTTCGACGGTGTGCAGCCTCGTCAGATGGTCGGCATCGGTCCGGCACGGGGACGGACGGTGATGAAGATGGACCACATGACCGAACGGGCGGTGAAGCAAGAGCTGCCCGAGCTGTGGAATCTCCTCAATGCGACCTTCCATGCGGACTGGCGCGATGACTTCGAATCAGCCGATTCTGCGTTGGCTGAAGCCCTGATCGGCTACTCCCCACCGGACCTCAGTCGTGTTCATCACGAGGTGTCAGGGCTCCTCGCTGGCCATCACACGGACGAGCACTTCTCGCGGTTCTTCGACGTTTCTGGAGCGGACCTCTGGGTCGAGTCCGAGCTGGGCATCAGCGGTCGAGCGTTCGCGGAACTGCTCCACACCCTCACGAGCGGGCCTCTGGACCAGGACCGCCCCACTGTGAATCCAGCCATGCGTGGGCTTGGCACCATGGAGCGTCCGCACGGGCCCCACGACAGTCCGGAGGGGATGGTCGATTGAGTGACGCACTTGCACTGCAGAACGCGCTGGCGGTTCTCACGTTCGATCGGCTGGCTCCGGGGTGGCGGCGGTGCACGAGCGTGTTCGTGAACCTCGGCGTGACCGCGCGACTCGAGCGGGCGGTCGAGACTGACTCCACTGTCGTGCGGACTCCGCCTGCAGATCTCGCAGAGTTCGAAGCATGGAGCCAGCTGCGCGAGATCATGGCCGACCGAGAACGCGGAGCATGGCTCACCGGACGTCTCCGATTGGACTCCAGCGGTGCCTACAGTTTTGACTTCTCCTGGGACGAAGAGCCGCGATGGCCACTCATGGTCGACATCGACGGCCGTCTCGTGGAGTCATTGCCCGTGGAGAACTCGGAGCTCCGCGAGGACATGGCGAAGTACCCGCGGGATGCAACAGTCACGCCGCGATGGCTTGTCGAACGCCTGGGGGCATACCCTCTGGATTTCTCGGATGATTGGTCCGCAATGCTCGAACCGCTCGAAGCGAGCGACAACTGGTCGATCATCCGAGAGATGGTTCGAGACACAGTTCAGGTGCTCGGAGACGACCGCGATGCAGTGCTCGACAGTGATGTGGTCGCCGACGCGGTCTACAACGAACTGCTGGCATCCACGCGCGCAAGTCAGCTGATGCGCCTGCTGCGCGACGCGGCGGCAGGAGGGGTCGTCGAGGAACCGAACGGACTCACGCACGACGAGAGAAGTCCGTCTCGAGTGGTGATCGGCAGGGACGACGCATTCCGTGAGCACGTGCACGTGCTGCGTTCGCTCCTGGGCCAGTTGGCGATCCAGGAGATCGCCAACATCGTGACACGGGGAGGCATGCCATGAGTTCGATCGCTGAACTCAGCTACCGCGACTACGCGGATCGGATTCCGCTGCGATGCGGGATGAGTACCTGGCGCTGGGCGTCGACGAGGCGACGGAGGACGAGGTCCGGACGTTCCTGCGCCGGATGAATGCCAATTACCGGATCGATTCGGGTCCGGACCCAGGTCGGCAGCTGCTCCGGCAGGTCGGCGAACGGCTCGGACAGCTCGGACAGCTCGGTACCGTGGACCCATGACGACGACGTCGACGACCCTGAGCAACCTCCGCCCGGTCGGGGGACCCATGCTGCAGTCGGACCGCCCCCGAACGGTGTACCGGGCGAACTCCGAGCCCGTCCGACACCAGGCGTACCCGCCTGACCTGGCAGCGGTCATCGACCTGCGCCGCGACGACGAGGCCGATGCGCTCCGGCACCCACTCGCCGACACCGCGGCGTACCGCGCTGTGCCGCTGTTCGACCCGACCTCATCTGTTGAGTCGGCCGCGGACGCCGTCGAGCTCGAGGACCAGTACATCGACTGGCTCGAGCGGCACCGGTCGGGCATCGCCGCAGCACTCCGGGTGATCGCATCCACCGAGGGCGACGTCCTGGTGTGCTGCTCGGCGGGCAAGGACCGCACGGGGATCATCAGCGCGCTGCTCGCGCGACACTGGGGCGCGAGCGACGAGCGCATCGGGACGGACTACGCCGCGAGTGCCGCCGGCCTGGTCGACCGGTTCGCGGCGGAGCGTGCCGTCAGTGACGACCCGGCAGCGACGGCTCGCGCGCAGCGATGTGTGCCTGAGACGATGACGACGGTCATCGCCCACGTCGAGCGGCGGTGGGGGAGCGTGGACACGTACCTGCGGTGGCTCGGGCTGACGGCCGATGAGATCGGTGCGCTCTGATCGCGACCACATGACGGGAGGCTCGGTGCGCGTCCGACGCGCACCGAGCCTCCCGTCGGTCTGGTGACGTCACCAGGCGAAGTCCTCCGGCGACGTCGTGTGGCCGGGGAACAGCTCGTCCAGGCGCGCGAGCGCCGCGTCGTCGTTCCCGGGCGTCCTCGCCACCTGATCGGTAGGCTGGCCCGATGGGCCAGGGGACCATCGCACATCCGCTCGTCGACGCCGTGGGGACGGGCTTCGTCGTGACCGAGAGCGACGCCCGGGTCGTGGACCTCTCCAGCGCCCGGAGCGGCCTGCTGCGCGGAACCGCCAGTGCGGGCCTCGCCACCGTGTTGCTCACCCCCGCCACCAGCCGGGTCACGGTCGCACTGCTGACCGCGCTCCGCGGTGCCGGCGGGACGTGGGTCGTCCGTGTCGGCAACGCCTACCGTGCGGTCGATCCGGACACGGTCGCCGGGACGGTCGGCGAGGCATGGACCTCGTCGTCCGCGCCGGTCCGACGCGTGCTCCCGGCGTCTGACGAAGTCCCGTGGACCGAGTGTTCTGTCTCAGTGCTGCACCGGGCCACCGAGGGCGTCGTCCTCGGTCGGGCCACCGAGGAACTGCTCGAGGCCCTCGCCGGCAAGCCGCCACCTATGGGGCGACGAGCCCGGAGTGCTTCAGACCGATGCGCAGGTCATGGGTCGTGATCCCATGCCGTTGGAAGGGCACGGTGCCTTCCGGCTTGCCGAAGGAGATCTGAACAAGGTCATCGGTCAAGCACTCGAGGCGGCGGGTGGCGATGTGAAGAGCTGGGTGAGCGGTGGTTCATCGAAGTTGTTCGTGAGGAACTTCGAGGCGACTGCTCCAGTCGGGGTCCACTTCGGTGGTGCTCTGCAGCCGACAGCGTCGTTCCGGATAATCCTCCGCCGGGACATTCAATCTCCGCTGGGCTTCTACTTGAAGTCCGCCTTCCCGATCAGAGCGAAGTGACCCCTGTGAACCTCCAAGAGCTTTCTGGAACCGACCTCTGGCAGGCATTGCCTGCCCTCGCAAACCTGCTCGCCGGCACGTTCCACCAGGATTGGCGCGATGATTACGCAACAGCGGCGGAAGCATTCTCGGACAGCGCGGGCGGCTACTCACCCGCGGAGGCCAGTGCCGTGCAACGAGAAATCAGCACTCTCATCGGTCCTGCGCGGGCTCAGAACGAGCTGAGTTTCCTCGGGAGGAAACTCGAGTTGAACCTGGACCCTTTGACTGACTTCGACATGTCTTGGTCGGATTTCCTCGAACGAGTTCGAGCTGTGATCGGCGATGTCCATCCGGTGATCTGAGAACGGTAGCGTCCTCGTCCGCGGACACCTTCGCGGAGCGATCCTGCACCCGCCGGACACCGCCGTTCGTGCAGGTCGCGGGCGCCTTCGTCGTCGCCCACACAGAGAGGAGCTTCTACGTGACTTCGCTCGAAGACGACTTCGCGCTGCAGAACCGGATCGCCATCATGACGTTCGACCGCCTGGAGCAGCCCTGGTCGCGCGCGGCAGCGGTGTACGTGGAACTGGGCGTGACGGCGAAGTTGGAGTACGCCGTCGAGCGTGCCGGTGCCCTCTCGACCGCTGGCCTGCCGACAGCCGCCGAGTCCGATGCGTGGGCGGCTCTGCGGGAGCAGATGGCGGAGCCCGCCCGGGGCGCATGGTTCACGGCGCGTCTCCTGCTCGACGTCAGCGGCCGGTACCGATTCGAGTTCGACTGGGACCAGGAACCGGCCTGGCCTGTGACCATCGACGTCGACGGTCGCCTCCTCGAGTCGCGTCCCGTCGTGGGCCCCGACCTCCGCGACGACCTCCGTCGCTACCCTCGGTCGGAAGAGCCGACGTGGCTCCGGGAGCGCATCGCCGCGGACGTCGTCGAGTTCGAGGGCGGGGAACTCGACGGTGAACTCAGCGGGCTCACCGCCAGCAGCAACTGGGGTCTCGTCCGAACGGTCACCCGCGAGACCATCGATGCTCTCGCCAGTGGTGGCAGTACAGAGGACCTCGACGAGGAAGAGGTCGCGAGTTCGGTGTTGTCCGAGGTCCTCGGAGCGACACAGGGGCTCCACTTCGTGCGCCTGATGCGCGATGCAGCGGCAGCAGGCCTCGTCAGTCCTGTCGTGGTCCCGGACGTCGATCTCGATCGGCCTTCGTACGTCCTCGCGGGCGAGGACGACGCCTTCCGGGCGATGGCGGTGGCGGCTGTGCCGGTGCTCGAGAAGGTCGCGGCGTTCGAGCTCTGGAAGGTCGCGAGCAAGGAGAGGCCGCGTTAGCGCGCTCGGGAGTGCCCGGGCTCACTCGTGCTGGTGCACATGCACCCACCGGCCGCCGAACGCGACGCGGAGATCGTCGCGGAGTCGCCGAGCGAGCGCGACGGCCTCCGAGGAGGTCTGCACCGTCGGCACGATGACCACGCCGGGGTTGCCGACCGTGCAGGACCCTTCGGCGTCCATGTCGCCGGCACGGGCTTCAGTGCCGCAGCCGGCACAGACGAACACCGGTTCCGGAGCACCGTCTGCCCAGGCGAAGAGCTGCGGGAACGCGACGTCCCCGTCGACCTCGGTGCCGCACGTCGGGCAACGAGGGCCGCGCATGTCCTCCATCGCGAGCCACAGACCGTCCGACACCCCGCAGGCGATGGTGCCGCGGTCGTCGTCCGCGCCGGCACCGGCGACCGGTCCGAGGAGATCGGGTTCACGCGCAGGGAAGCGCAGCCGAGCCACTGCCGGGTCGGGCGCTGCCCAGGCGTGCGCGCGGAGCCACGCCCCGACGGCGTCCGCGGTGGCCTCCTGCTGCGCCGCCGGCACGTCCAACGCCACGACGAAGTCCCGGTCCGCTCCGACCCGTCCATTGCACCACATGGCTCCGCGGCGGTGGGCGATGATGGTGGCCATGGATGCGACCCAGCTCGAACTCGACGTGGGCGGGACGGCGGCGTGGTCGTCGGCTGAGCCGGAACGCCTGGCGCGGTCGCTCGCCGAGAGCGTCCGTGTGCTCACCGCGATCGGCGGCTGCTACGCCGGCCCGTGGCAGCTGCGGCACGACCGCTTCCGGCCCGCGGTGGAGGACGTCGCGGCCGTGCCGCTCGAACGACTCGTCGTCGAGGTCGGCTCACGCCCGGTCCGCGACGTCGACGACCGGGCGCTGCCGGAGCACGGACACCGCTTCGCGCTCGACAACGGCACGGTGACCCTGCGCGTGTCCGCCACCAGGACGTGGCCGTCCGTGACCGTCGCGCCGTTCCGGGCGGCGCGCGGGGACGGCGTCGTGGACGACGCCGTCGTCGCGGCGGCGACGGACCTCTTGACGACCCTCGTGACGACCTGGGACGGCGAGTCCGCGCGTGCGCACCACGGACGAACGGTCGTCGCCGAAGTGGTGCCACCGCGCGGCGCCGTGCTGTCCGGGGCGCGAGACGACGAGGCGGGGGACATCTGATGGAGCGTGCGCTGCCGTCCGTGATCGTGCGGTGGGAGCGCGGCCGGGTCGTCCGTCCCTCCGACGTCGCGGACCGTCTCCGGACGACCCTCGCTGCACTCCGCGAGGCTGGTCCGGCGTACCAGGGGCCGTGGCGGCTCGGCGCAGAGCGGTGGGAACCGGAGTTGGCCGACGCCGAGGCACTCGCTCCGGCGGACCTCGTCGCGGCGGTCGGACGGCGACCGGAGCGGGACCACCTCGACCGGGTCGACCAGGGGCAGTCCGGTGGGTACACGGTGGGACTGACGAACGTTGCATGGGTCCAGGTCGCCGTCAGGCCGGACCATGTGCGGGTGTCGACACACCGGGTGCAGGATCCCTCAGCGTGGGACCTGCCGTCGTCGTCGGTGTGGCCTCGGCTCGCCGCCGCGCTCGGGACGGTCTGGGTCGGCGCCGTGGAGGTGCGGAGCAGCGATGTCGTCCTCGCGACCTGGACGCCGACCTGACGCTCAGCGGTGCTGGTGCACGTACGCCCACCGGTTCGGAAACGCCAGTCGGAGTTCGTCGATGAGCCGGACCGCCATCGCCGGCCCGTCGTGGTCCGGCGTGATGAGCACCAGGCCGGGGTTCCCGAAGACGAGGGAGGCCGACACGTCCATGTCGCCGGCCAGGGACACAGCCCCGCACCCGGTGCACGTGTAGACCGGTTCGTCGCCGTCGATCCAGTCGCCGAGTCGGCTCACGTCGTCGTCGTCAGCAACGGTCGTGCGACAGGACCAGCACGAGGGCCCCTCCATCGAGTCGACCGCGTCCCACATCGGGGTGCCGATGCCGCAGGACACCGTGCCGATCAGGGAGTCCCGAGCCCGGCCGGGCCGGTCCATCAGGAAGTCGTCGGCCCGTTCAGCGAGGAGGTCCGGCTCGCCGGACGGGAACTCGATCGCCGCTGCTGCCGGGTCGGGTCGCGCCCACCCCGTCGAACGGAGCCACGCCGTGACGCGGTCGGCCAGGGCCTGTTGATCGATGGACGGCACGTCCAGCGCGACGAGGAGTTCGCGGTGTTCGCTCATGGTGCGGTCCTTGCAGGCCAGGTCGCAACCAGAGCGCGGACGGGAGGCGCGGTGCGGGCCCGCACCGCGCCTCCCGTCCGCCGGTCGCGTCCGTGACTCACCAGGCGAAGTCCTCCGGCGACGTCTTGTGGCCGGGGAACAGCTCGTCCAGGCGCGCGAGCGCCGCGTCGTCGAGATGGATGTCCGTCGCGCGGACGGCCGACTCCCACTGCTCCATCGTGCGCGGGCCGGTGATCGGCGCCGTCACACCCGGCTGGTGGAGCAGCCACGCCAGGGCGAGCTCGCCGGGGGTGTGACCGAGGTCCTTCGCGAGGGCCTCGTACGCCGTCAGCTGGTCACGGTGTCCCTCGACGTACTCGGCGCTGCGGCCGGACAGACGGCGCGAGCCCTGCTCGGTCTTCTCGATGATGCCGCCGAGCAGGCCACCCTGCAGCGGCGACCACGGGATCAGGCCGAGACCGTAGTGGCGGGCGGCGGGCAGGACCTCGCGCTCGACGTCGCGGACGACGAGGTTGTAGATCGACTGCTCGCTGACGAGACCGAGGAAGTTGCGGTGCTTCGCTGCTTCCTGCGCCTGGGCGATGTGCCAGCCGGCGAAGTTCGACGAGCCGACGTACAGCACCTTGCCCTGCTGGACGGCGAGGTCCATCGCCTGCCAGATCTCGTCCCAGGGGGTGTCCCGGTCGACGTGGTGCATCTGGTACAGGTCGATGTGGTCCGTCTGCAGGCGCCGCAGGGACGCGTCGAGCGACTGCCGGATGTTGTAGGCCGACAGCTTGCCGCCGTTCGGCCACTCGATCATCTCGCCGTAGACCTTGGTGGCCAGGACGGTCTTCTCGCGACGTCCGCCGCCCTTGGCGAACCAGCGGCCGATGATCTCCTCGGTGGCGCCCTTGCCCACCGAGCCGCCGTAGCCGTTGGCGGTGTCGAAGAAGTTCACGCCGAGCTCGTGTGCCCGGTCCATGATCGCGTGCGAGTCGTCCTCGCTGGTCTCCGGTCCGAAGTTCATGGTGCCGAGCACTGCTCGTGACACCGACAGCCCTGTCCGTCCGAGGTGTGTGTAGTCCATGTGTCTGGTCTACCCCGTGCTCGCTGCGTCCTGACAGGCCCTGCGAGTACCGGTGACGACAGACGACGGACATCCGAGCCGCCGCCACAGGGAGGAGCACACCATGCCCGCTGACGACGACCTGCCCGGCACGCTGCTGCGTTCGCCGGAGCATGCCCAGGCGATCTACGCCGCGGCGCGGAAGTCCGCCGAGGCCGAGTACGGCGAGGGGGAACGTGCCGGCCGCACGGCCTGGGCGGCGGTGAAGCACGAGTACGAGAAGGTCGGGGACCACTGGGAGGCGAAGGAGTCCTCGGGGCCGTCGGACTCCGGTACGACCCAGGAGGGCGTCGACGCCACCGCGACGAAGGCGCACCTGATGGAGATCGCGAAGCGTCTGGACGTCCGCGGACGGTCGTCGATGGACAAGGGTCAGCTGATCGAGGCGATCAAGCGGGCGAACCGGGCGGCGAGCGCGGCCGCACGGCGGTGACGCATTCCGCGCCGCGCATGCACGGCGCGACGCCCGGAGTACCGTTCGTCGGATGAACATCCCTTCCCTCCGCGGCAGCCGGATCCTCGGGTTCGGACACCACCAGCCATCGCGGGTGCTGGACAACGCAGAACTGTCGACGATGGTCGACACGAACGACGAGTGGATCGTCACCCGTACCGGGATCAGGACCCGGCACATCGCGGGCGAGGGCGACACCGTCACGTCGATGGCCACCGAGGCCGGCCGTGCGGCCCTCGCCGACGCGGGGCTCGCACCGACGGACGTCGACCTGGTCGTCGTCGCCTCGACGACCCACCGCGACCGTGCGCCGTACACCGCCGGCCGTGTCGCGGCAGCCCTCGGCATGACGAACGGCCCGGCGCCCATCGACATCAACACCGCGTGCAGCGGGTTCGAGTACGCGATGGGCATCGCGGACCAGGCCATCCGGACCGGGAGCGCCGACACCGCCCTCGTGATCGGGTCGGAGGTGCTGTCCGGCATCGTCGACTGGACCGACCGCTCGACGTGCGTGCTCGTCGGCGACGGGGCCGGTGCGACCCTGCTCGGCGTGTCCGACACCCCGGAGATCGGGCCGGTGTCGTGGGGGAGCGTCCCGCACCTGCAGGACGCCGTGCGCGTCAGCGGCGAACCGGAGCGGTTCTCGCAGGAGGGTCGCTCGATCTACCGGTGGGCGATCACCGAGGCCGAGGGACACGCGCGCAAGGTCGTCGAGCAGGCCGGGCTGACGATGGACGACATCGCGGTGTTCGCGTTCCACCAGGCGAACCTGCGGATCATCGAGCCGCTGGTGACGGCACTCGGCGGCGAGTCGAAGTACGTCGTGCGCGACGTCGTCGAGTCGGGCAACACGTCCGCCGCGAGCGTGCCGCTCGGGCTGTCGAAGGCGTGGGCCCGCGGCGAGCTGCCCGAGGGGGTGCCGGCGCTGCTGTTCGGGTTCGGCGGGGGCTTCGCCCACGCTGGACAGGTGGTCACCACGCCGGTGCGCGCGCGGTGAGTCGGACGTCTGCGTGATGCGCTCGAGTGTCTGCGCGATGCGCCCGACTGTCGGCGCGATGCGCTGGACGGTAGACGTGATGCGCTCGACCGCCTGACGGACGGGAGGCCCGTGGCTGCCTCGCCACGGACCTCCGGTCCGTGCTGCCGGCGACCCGTGTGCCGAGTCGTCAGAGGGCTCGGCCGCCGGGCCGTCCGTCGCGCACGGCACGCTTGTCTGCCTGCTGCTGGCGCTTGTCGGCTTTCTGCTGGAGCTTCCGCTCGCGCCGGTTCGGCTTGTCCGCGCGACTCGGCGTGCCCGACGACTGCTCGAGCACGATCGGGAAGTGCGCCGGCGGCTCGCCGAAGCCGGTCCTCGATGCCTGGATCACCTTGCGGCCGAGCGCGTGGTTGCCCAGCCCGCCCACCGCTGCGCCGATGCCGAAGGGCAGCGCGCGACCGAGGATCGACGTGCCCTGGCGTGCGACGAAGCGCTTGATGAACGAGTCCCGGACCTGCTTCGCGATCCCGCTGACCGCCTGCTGCGGCAGCGACGACGCCACCATCTCGCCCCAGAAGGCCGTGCGCGCCTGACCGCCGGCGGCCTGGCCGGCGAGCTGCTTGATGAGCTGCGTGCCGGGCGTGCCGAGGATCATCGCCATGACGAGCGTGCGCGAGCGTTCCGGGTCGTCGAGCGTGATTCCGTGGACCTCGGTCACCGACTGGGCGAACAGGGCGGTGGCCTCGAGGAACCCGATCGTCTCGGCACCGCTCAGGCCGAAGCTGGCGGCCATCCCGATGCCCGGCACGACCGCACTCGCGCCTACTGCCGCACCACCGGTCGTGACCGCGGTCAGGTAGTGGCGTTCGAGGATCTCGATGACCTCGGCCGGGGTGGCGTCGGGCTTGCGGCGCCGGATGCCGTTGACGTGCGCAACGACTGCCGGGTGCTGGACGTCGAGGATGCGGTCGAGCATCTTCGCCCAGCCCTTCGACGTCGCGGGGACCTGGGTGGGGGGTGCGGACTGGTCGAGGGGGGCGGAGGGCAACGGGACGATCGCCTGGTCCCGCTCGCCCGACCGGTCGTTCTGCTTCGGGGCCATGCCGCAACGCTACGCCGGGCACGTGGGAGGGTCGCTGGATGGCTCCGGAACACGCGTCAGTGGAAGTGGGAACCGTGGGTCGTGGCTCGGGACGTGGCTCGGGTCGTGGGAGGGGCGCACGAGCGCCACGATGCTCAGCGACAGGGCACGCCGGCGCTGACGAGCTTTGCACGAACCACCTCCGGGTCCATCAGGTCGGCCCAGGTCAGTCGGACGACACGGCGGACTTCGGCGAAGGAGCGGACGAAGTCCTCGCGCTGCTTCTCGCGCCAGTGGGCATCGGCGGTCGAGATGCCGTCGAGCATCGTGGGGTCTTGGTACTTCGCGCGACCATCCACCTCGACCACGACGCCCTGGGTCGGGAACCAGAAGTCCACGATGGCCCGTTGGTCGCCGGGGCGGGAGAACTCGTGCTGCTGGACCGGATCCGTGGTGCCGAGCTGGCGGAAGCGCACGCGGGCGACCGACTCTGCCGCAGACCCTGACCGCGTCGATCCCATCGCGATCGCCGTACGTGCTCGTGCGAAGGCCTTCGGTGCCGTTCGGTCGAGTTCCTCGCTGAGCAGTGCGCGCGTTGTGGCCCCCTGCCCGAGCGCGGCATCGATCATCGGGACCGCCGCCGTCAGGGTCGCCGTGCAAGCGACATCGGCGAGCGTCCTGACCAGCGACGTGACCCGTGCGCCGGCGAACTCGACGGGGAGCGTAGACGGATGCCGTTCTCGATGTTCGTCGGGGGGCAGCTCGACGACCCCGTGGTGGACCCGGAGGAAGCGACTGCCGTCTGGCCGAGCACGGCGCGGGTCGGTCAGGTGTACCTGATCGGGTGGCGGCTCGACGAACGGCAGCGCGTGGACCGCCGCGGCCGAGGCGTGGGAGATGACCCGCGGCGGGAGAACGAGCGGAGCGGTGGCGCGGACGAGCACGAGGTGGCGTTGCTCGGGGAAGAGCCCTGCCACGTCGGCTGGCCGGACGAGTACGCCGGGTCGGATCGCGATGTACTCCCCACGATGGACTGCTCGTTGGAGTGCGCGGCGTTCAGCGCTGTCGTGGTGGGCGATGCGGATGAGCGGGACGGTCGGAGCTGCAGACATGACGACACTGTCGCGCTTCCGGGGCTTGGACCGCGTCGCCGGAGGCCGATCTGTGGATGATGCCCCGAGCCTCCAGGATGTGGAGGAGAGTCGTGCGCCGCCGGCGCGACAGGGACGGTGTCGGACGACAGCGAGGTTGTCGCGCGGGTGGCGACGGTCCGCTGGGACGACAGCGACGGTGTCGTACGACAGCGACGATGTCGCGCGGGTGGCGAGGATCCGCTGGGACGACAGGGACGATGTCGTACGACAGCGAGGTTGTCGCACGGGCGGCAAGCATCCGCGGGTGCGACATGTGCGATGTCGTACGACATCGACCATGTCGTTCCGAGTCAGCGGCGGGGCGGGCGGCGGGCCGAATCCGCGCCAGCCCCCCCCCTACGCCCGCGCCAGCTCCGCGCGCAGCGGAAGGTCCTGGTCCTCGAGGATGAACTGCGCACCGACACCCGTCCGCGCGTTGACGACCACCGGTGCGAGCAGGTTCACCGTCGTGCCGGAGGCGCCCGGGGTCGCGACCACGAGCAGCATCGCCTCGGTCGGGTCGGTCAGCGTGATCGACGCCGCCTGGCTGTCGGACAGCGACGGTGCGTACGACGGCAGGTGCACGGCGGCGTCGAGCAGGTACAGCCGCGGCTCGGTGACACCGGACGCGGTGGTGCCCGCCCCGACGAGCGTGAACAGCCCGTCGGTGTCGACGACCGGCGTCAGGGTGAAGGAGTCGAGCGGCTCGAGGCCGAAGGGTGCGACGGAGAAGGTGAGGGGGATGCTCATCGGAGGTAGTCCATCAGGGTCGGCTGCAGGACCTTCGCGGTGACGGCGAGGGCTGCCTGGTAGTTGGTCTGCTGCACCTGCAGGTCGAGGACGGCCTTGGCCAGGTCCTTGTCCTCGACCGACGAGCGCCGTGCCTCGAGGTCGACGGATGCCGACTTCAGGGACGACTGCGCGGCGAGGGCGGCCGCGTGCCGGACACCGACGTCGGCCTGGGCCCCGCGCACCGTGTCGATGCGGGCGTCGAGGTCGTTGAGCCTCGGGTTCACGTTCACGCCGTTCTGCAGGTCGGTGACGATCGAGGAGATGGTGGCGAAGACGGACTCGGCGCCCGAGCCGAACACGGCGGTGCCGGTGGTGTCCACACGCACCGAGGTGCCGTCCCCGATGCGGCGGTCGACGGGTGCGGTCGAGGCCGTCCAGCCGGTGGACGGGTCGAACACGGTGGCGGCGGTGGACGCGCCGGCGAAGACGGAGCGGGTGCCGTACTTCGTGTTCGCGCTCGATGCCAGGTCGGCGGCCAGGCCCTGGAACTGGGTGATCATGGCAGCACGGTCGGTGTCGCCCATCGTGCCGGAGTTCGCCGCCTGCACGGTCAGGTCGCGCACCTTCGACAGCACGGAGTACACGTCGCCCAGGGCGCTGTCGGTCGTGGCGAGCCAGCCGGCGGCGTCGTTCGCGTTCCGCGCGTACTGCGCGTTCGCTGCCTGGTCCTTGCGGACCTGCATCGCCGACGCGGTGCCGACGGGGTCGTCCGACGGACGCCCGATCGCCTTGAGCGTGGTGGCTTGGTCCGTCAGCTGCGCGAGCTTGGCGGCACCGGCCTGCAGCCGCGACGTGGCGGCTGCCATGGACATCTGGGTGGTGACCCGGGTGATCATCGTCATCCCCTCCCGACCAGGCCGACGCGGTTGATCAGCGTGTCGAGCATCTCGTCGACGGCGGTCAGGACGCGGGCTGCGCCCTGGTAGGCGTGCTGGTAGCTCAACAGGTTCACGTTCTCCTCGTCCAGGTCGACCCCGGCACCGGACTGCTGCTGGCTCTGCGCGTTGGTCAGGGCGAGTCCGGACAGCGTCGCCTCGGACGTGGCCGACCGGGAGGCCGTGCCCACCCCCGCCACGAACGTCGCCCAGGACGCATCGGGTGCGTCCACGGCGGCGCCGAGCTGGCCGATGGCGTCTGCCACCCGGCCGTCGTGGTCGCCCGCCGCGTTCCGCGTCGCGATGCCGCTCGCTTCGGTCGGTACGACGGTCAGACCCTGCGCCGCGGGGACGCCGGCGGTCAGGGCGAAGAAGTCGACGCCCGTGGTGCCGGCCGGCGTGGTGCCGGCGCGGTGTGCGGCGTTGACCTGCGTGGCGAGGGCGGTGGCGACCCGGTCGTAGGCGGCCGAGGCCTGGGCGAGCGCGCCGCCGGTGCCGTTGGCGGTCGCGGGCGCCAGGAGCGACACGTTGCCGGCGATCGATCCGCCGGTCAGGGCCACGGCCGATGCGGAGCCGGAGGTCCAGGTGAGCGTCACGCCCGTGGCGTCTCCCAGGCGCGTGCCGCCGCCGAGCGCGACGGAGCGGGCGTCGCTGCCCTGCACCAGGGGGTTGCCGCCGATCAGGACGTCCACGGTGCCGTCGGCGTTCGTGCGGGTCGTCCCGCCGGCCAGCGACGCGATCTGCTGGGTGAGCTGGTCCCGCTGGTCCATCAGCTCGTTGGCGTTCCCGCCGCCGGCGACGGTGGTGCGGATGCGGCCGTTCAGGTCGGCGACCTGCTTCGCGGCGTCGTTCAGCTGCGTGACCTGTCCGGCGACGGTGGCGCGGACGGAGGTCCACTGCGCGTCGACGGCATTGGAGCCACTGGACAGTGCCGCGGCGACCGTACCGGCGGCGCCGATGAGCGCCGTGGCGGCTCCCGGGTCGTCGGTGTGGGTGGCGAGGTCGCTCCACGCGGACCACATCGTGTCGAGCTTCGTGGCCACCCCGTCGGCGCCCGGCTCGTGCAGCCCGGACTCCAGCTGGTCGAGGGCGGTCGCGCGGGTGGTGGCGTACGCCGAGGAACCGGCGGCGGCGCGGACACCGGCGTCGAGCGTCATCGACCCCAGCCGGGCGATGCCGTCGATCGACACACCCTGTCCGGCCAGGGCCGCGGTGCCCCGCATGAACCCGGTCTGCACGGCGGGGACCGACGACTGGGTGACACGCTGACGGGTGTAGCCGGCGGTGCCGGCGTTGGCGATGTTCTGGCCCGTGACCTCGATGCCGGCGCGGGCGGCGCTCAGGCCGGAGTACGCGGTGGCGAGGGAGCCGAAGGTGCTGACCACGGTGTCACAGGCTCCCGTCGAACAGGCGTGCTTCGCCCGAAGCGCGCCCGGACGTGCCGGTCGCGTCGTACGTCGCGGTGTCGCCGACCGTGCCGGCGAGGGTCTCCTCGGTGGCCTGGGCGGCGGTGCGCAGGAAGCGGTCGTTCTCGTCGCGGAGCGTGCCGATGTGGGTCGTGAGCTCGAGCATCGCCTGCAGGTGCGATGCCAGGATCTCGCCCCACGGACCCGAGGGGGCAGCAGCGACGACGTCACGCAGGGGAGCCGCGGGGTCGACGCCCCACTCCTCGGCGACGGCGGCGCTCTGCGCGCTGCGCTCGAGCCCGGTCGTGCGGAGCCGCTGGAGCACCTGCTCGACCTCGCGGCTGGCGTGCGACACCCAGCGGGAGCGCCCGGCGGCGAGCAGCAGCTGCTCCTCCTCGAGCTTGAACGTGAGCAGCTCGAGCAGTTCTCGTTCGCGCCAGAGCACGGCGGACAGGTCGTTCACGCTCATCATCTCCTCCCGGTGTCGGTCGTCTTGCGGACACCGGGGACTATCGGTCGGGGCGGGCGCCCCGTAAGCGCGCGGCCCTCGAGTGCGGTCACGCGATCGGCCGCCACCTCCACTCCGGGGGACAAACACGCAGCCCGGATCGGTCATGTCCCCCCAAGTGCGGACACCCGAAACGCCCTCGTCCCCCCGCACTGGGGACGATCACAGGGGTGTTCAGCGCTTTGCCAGCCGATACATTCGAGATGCACACCGGGGGACACCCCGGGACGCGCCACGGGGGCGCGGAGTGCACCGCCCGGAGGGAACCGGGTGGTCTTCGGCGTACTCACCGGCCACGACGCGGCCGGTGTTCGTCGTGCCCACCGACCGGGTGGGACACACGACGATGGCGAGCCCCACGGACGGGGACACACCGATCGAGACGACCAGGGGAAGCGCATGGACCGCACCGAACGCAACGCGATGATCACCGAGCACCTGCCGCTCGTGGGCTACATCGTGTCCGACGTCCGTGCACGAGCCACCCACCTCGACCGCGACGACCTGGCCGCCGTCGGCTCGCTCGCCCTGGTCGCCGCCGCCGAGGCGTTCGACCCGACGCTCGGCGTGCCGTTCGGCGCGTACGCCCGGACCCGCATCACCGGTGCCATCGCCGACGACATGCGCTCCGCCGACTGGGCCAGCCGCGGGACCCGCAAGCGCATCCGCGAGACCCTCGCGACGCGTGAGGCGCTGACGTCCCAGCTCGGCCGCAGCGTCTCCGTGCAGGAGGTCGCCGACGCGATGGGCGTGGACCGTCAGACCGCGCTCGATGCGATGAGCGACGCCGGACGCACCGTGACCGCGATCGACGAGACCGTGCACGACACCGTCGCCGCCGACCTGCCGCTGCCCGGCGACGACCTGGTCGAGACCGAACGTCGCCGCTACCTCCGCGCTGCCGTCCAGGCGCTGCCGGAGCGGATGCGGTACGTCGTCGAGGCGGTCTACTTCGGCGACCGGTCCGTGACCGAGGTCGCCGCAGAGCTCGGCATCACGCACTCCGCGGTGTCGCAGCAGCGCTCCGAGGCGATGCGCCTGCTGCGCGACGGCCTCGCCACGCACTACGGCGACGGCGGCGCCGCTCCCGAGCCGGTCTCGCGCACGACCGCCGCGCGCCGGAGCGCCTACCTGGCACGGGTCGCGACGAACGCCGCGGTCGGCGTCGCCCGCGCGGTGCAGGACGCGACGAGCGGCCACCAGGTCGTCGCCAGTTGATCGTGGGGGACCGGCGCCGAGGAAATCGTGCCGGTTCTCCTAACGCCTCCGGTCGTTCGGCCGACAGGCATCCATGTCAGCCCACGGACGGGCAGACGAAGACCCAGAATTCACGGAGGAAACCACCATGGGTATGTCCATCAACACCAACCTCTCGGCACTCAACACGTACCGGAACCTCAACGCGACGCAGGGCGACCTGTCGAAGTCCCTCGAGAAGCTCTCGAGCGGCCTCCGCATCAACCGTGCCGCTGACGACGCTTCGGGCCTGACGATCTCCGAGGGACTGAAGTCCCAGGTCGGTGGCCTCACGGTCGCCGCCCGCAACGCGCAGGACGGCATCTCCGTCGTGCAGACCGCTGAAGGTGGGCTCACCGAGACCCACTCGATCCTCCAGCGCATGCGCGACCTGGCAGTGCAGGCCGGCAACGACTCGAACAACGAGGACTCGCGGACCGCGATCAGCACCGAGGTCGGGCAGCTCACCCAGGAGCTCACCCGCATCTCGGCCTCGACCAACTTCAACGGCATCAACCTGCTCGACGGCTCCGCCGGCACCGCAGGCGTGCTGAAGTTCCAGGTCGGCGCCAACGGTGACGCGGCCAGCCAGATCGACGTGGACCTGTCGAAGTCGAGCGTCAAGGACGTGGCCACCGCGGTCGGCGCCCTGAAGTTCGACAGCGCTGACGACGCCCAGGCGTCCATCACCGCACTCGACGCGCAGATCAAGTACGTCTCCTCGGCTCGTTCGAACATCGGTGCCATCCAGAACCGCTTCGACCACGCCATCAACGTGACGAACGTGGCGAAGGAGAACCTCACCGCGGCGTCCTCGCGCATCACCGACGTCGACATGGCGGAGGAGATGGTCAAGTACACGCGCGACAACATCCTCAGCCAGGCCGGCACGTCGATGCTCGCGCAGGCGAACCAGAGCACGCAGGGCGTCCTGTCGCTGCTCCGCTAGTCGCGACCGCGCCGCTCTCCGGGACAGTTCAGGCCTCCCGGGGAGCGGCGCACCACCCCTGACCACCACTGCGCCGAGGAGCCAGGATGTCCACGTCGTCCGTGTCGAGTGGCAGTTTCGCCATCGACGGTCTCGTGTCCGGGCTCAAGACGACGGACCTCATCAACTCGCTCATGTCGGTCGAGTCGGTGCCGCAGACCCTGCTCAAGAACAAGGTCACGACGACCAACTCGTTTATCTCGTCGCTGCAGACGATGAACTCGCTGGTGCAGACCCTGGCGTCGAAGGCGGCGGACGCGGCGAAGGCCTCGTCGCTCGACGTGTACACCGGCACGAGCTCGAGCCCCGGCGCCACGGTGGCGACCGGTGCGAACGCCGCACCCGGTTCGGTGTCGTTCACCGTCGGGTCGACAGCGGCCGCGCAGGTCGGGGTCACCGCCGCGATGGCGACGTGGTCCACCGGCGCACAGCCGGTGACGATCACGCGCGCCGACGGCACGACCACCACGGTCACGCCCGCGTCCGGGTCGCTCGACGACGTCGCATCGGCGATCACCAAGTCCGCCGCGGGCGTCACGGCGACCAAGGTGGCCGCCGGCACCGCGGCCGACGGCACGAAGCTCTGGCGGCTGCAGCTCACCGCGACCTCGACCGGCGCCGCCGGGGCGTTCACCGTCCACCGCGGCACGGCCGACCAGGTCGCTGCCGGCTCCGGCACGGACGTCCTCGCCGAGCCCGGTGCGGCCGTCGTCCGCACGGCCTCGGACGCCTCGGTCACGCTCTGGGCCGGCACCGCCGCGGCGCAGACCGTGACGAGCGCGTCGAACACGTTCACGGACCTGCTGCCCGGTGTCACGGTCACGGTCTCACAAGCGACCACCGACCCGGTGACGGTCACCGTCGCCCGGGACACCACGAAGGCACAGTCGGTCGCCTCCGGCCTGGTCGACGCGATGAACGCCATCGCGAAGTACTACGGGTCGAACACCGGCGTCACGAACACGACGAGCGCCACCTCGGGCACGACGACGACCACGGCCGGTGTGCTGCTCGGTGACGCCACCACGCGCGACGCCATGCAGCGCCTGTCGAGCACGATGTCGGCACCCGTGAACGGCAGGTCCCCGTCGTCGATCGGCATCTCGATCACCAAGGACGGCGACTTCACCTTCGACCCGGACGCCTTCCAGAAGGCCCTGGCAGCCGACCCCGAGGGCACGCAGGCAGTCGTCTCCGGACTCGCGACCACCGTCGGTGCCGCCGCCACCGCGATCTCGGACAAGTACACCGGGTCGCTCACCACCGCGATCAGTGGACAGCAGTCCGTGGTCAAGGACCTCAACGACCAGATCGACCGCTGGACGGACCGCCTGGCATCGCGCAAGTCGGCGTTGCAGACGCAGTACGCCGCGCTCGAGACCAACCTCAGCAAGCTCCAGTCGCAGTCGAGCTGGCTCTCCAGCCAGATCGCGTCGATGTCGAGCTGATCGGGACACCACCATGACGTACGACAACCTCTCGCAGCGCCGCCGTGCGCAGTACACGAACGAGTCCGTGCTGTCGGCGACGCCGGCGCAGCTCGTCACGATGCTGTACGACCGGCTGCTGCTCGACCTGCACCGTGCCGAGGCCGCGCAGACGACGGGCGACTGGGATGCCGCTCGCGACCAGCTGCTGCACGCCCAGGCCATCGTCGGCGAGCTGTCGTCCACGCTGCGCATCGACGCGTGGGACGGCGGCGAGGGCCTGCTGGCGATCTACAACTACGCGTCGACCTCGCTCATCACCGCGAACGTCCACCGCGACGTGCAGGCCACCCGCGACTGCATCCGGATCCTCGAGCCGCTGCGCCAGGCCTGGCACGATGCGGCCAGCACCATGACCGCGACCGCACCGGTCGCATCGGGCGGAGCCCTCGGTGTCGCCTGAACAGCGGGACGCGGCGCACCGCGCCGAGTGGGAGGCCGTGCTCACCGTCCTGGAACGGGCGGCGGTCGACGACGACCCGGCCCCCTGGCACGCGCCGACCGGGCTGGGACCGGTGCCGCGCGCACTGATGGGGCGGGCCTCCCGGCTGCTCGCCGCCCAGCACGACCGCATGCAGTCCCTGGAACTGCAGCGCCGCGCCACGCTCGAGCACCTCGGCGCCCTGCGCCAGGTCGACGCGACCCGCGAGCCGCAGCGCTCGGTCTACCTCGACGCCAGCGCGTAGGCGCCCTCCCGGCCCCCGTTCGGGGCGAGCACTAACGAGCCCGACGCGACCCACCGATAGCGCACCACGAGCACGGATCGCTCGACCACCCGGCCACGGATCGGCCACCACCGCACGACGTCATCACCGGACCGGCGATGTCGTCCTGACGAGGGGGACCCCCGTGTTGGATTCCGTGACGTCGTCCGCGCTGCAGAGTGCGCTCGACGGGCTGTCGATGCGCCAGCGCGTGATCGCGAACAACATCGCGAACGTCAACACCACGAACTACCACGCCGAGAAGGTGCAGTTCGAGGACGCCCTCGCACAGTCCGTCGTCGACGGGTCCGGCCGCACCACGCCGACCGTCGCACGTTCGCTCGAGCCCACGAACACCAACGGCAACAACGTCAACCTCGACGAGGAGACGCTGTCGAACATCGACACCGTGCTGCGGTACCAGTTCGCCACGCAGGCGATGAACTCGGAGCTCACGAGCGTCCGTGCGGCGATGCGGACGAACTCGTGACGACCTTCGACGCGATCGGCATCGCGAGCACCGGGCTCACCGTGCACCGCAAGTGGCTCGACGCCATCTCGGACAACATCGCCAACGTCAACACGGTCCGGTCGATGGACGACTCCGCGTTCCAGGCCCGCTACGTCGAGGTGCAGGAGGGCGCCGGCGTCTCCGGTGCCTACGTCAAGGGCGCCGCGTTCGGCAGCGCCGCCGGCCGCGTGACCTACGACCCCGACAACCCGCTCGCGAACCCCGAGGGCTACGTCCGCATGCCGGACATCGACCTCGGCACGCAGATGGCGGACCTCATCATGGCCCAGCGCGGCTACCAGGCGAACGCCGCCGTGGTCGACCGTGCCAAGACCGCCTACGAGGCGGCACTGCAGATCGGGAAGAACTGATGCCCATCGACGCCGTCAACGGCGTGACCACGAACGCGCTCTCCGGTGTGTTCGGCACGTCCCAGGCCACGACGCCCGCCACCAGCACGCAGCCCACGACCGGCACCGACGGGTCGTTCGCGGCCAGCCTCGGCAACGCCGTCGACGGGCTGCAGGACCTGCAGAGCACGTCGAAGACCCTGGCCGTCAAGGCCGTCACGGGCAACCTCGACGACATCCACGACGCCACCATCGCGTCCACCCGCGCGCAGGTCACGCTCGAGCTCGTGGCCGCCGTCCGCAACAAGGGCGTCGACGCCTTCAACGAGATCATGAGGATGCAGGCCTGATGCCCGCCGCACTGCAGAACCTGTTCGGGCGTCTCGGCGCCTACGTCAAGGGCTTCTCCGCCGCCCAGCGCACCATCGCCATCCTGGCGGTCGCGGCGCTCGTGCTCGGTGGGATCGCGCTGGCCTCGTGGCTCGGCAAGCCGTCGTACGCCCCGCTGTTCACCGGCCTGGCCGCTGCCGACGCGTCCTCGGTCACCGACCAGCTCACCACGGACGGTGTGCCGTTCCAGCTGACCGACGGCGGCGCCACCATCCTGGTGCCGCAGTCGTCGGTGTACACGGAGCGCCTGAAGGCCGCGTCGAACGGGTTGCCGTCATCGAACGAGGGCGGCTACTCGCTGCTCGACAAGATGGGCGTCACCAGCTCGGAGTTCCAGCAGGACGTCACGTACAAGCGCGCGATCGAGGGCGAGCTCGCGAAGACGATCTCGGCGATGGACGGCGTGCAGACCGCCAGCGTGCAGCTCGCGATCCCGGCGAAGTCGGTGTTCGTGTCCGAGGAGAAGGACCCCACCGCGTCGGTGTTCATCGCGACGAAGAACGGCGTGCAACTGACCACCGACCAGGTGCAGTCGATCGTGCACCTGACCAGCGCCGCGGTCGAGGGCATGCAGCCCACCGACGTGTCCGTCGTCGACTCCAAGGGCCAGACCCTGTCCGCGGTCGGCACCGGTGCCACCGGGTCCGGCGCGGACCAGGCCGCCGACTACGACGCGACCACCTCGAAGAAGATCCAGGACCTGCTCGACACGACGCTCGGTGCCGGCAACGCCAGCGTCGTCGTGTCGGCGACGATGAACCAGAACACCGGCACCCGCACGTCCGAGTCGTTCACGACGCCGACGACCGGGCCGGTGGCGCTCAACGAGTCGTCGACCAAGGAGCAGTACGGGTCCGGCTCGGGTGCGGCCAACGGCGCGACCGGCGTGCTCGGCCCCGACAACATCGCCGTCCCGAACGGCACCGCGTCGGGCGCTGCGAGCGGTGACGGCGGGTACGACAACGAGTCCTCGACGAAGAACAACGCCGTCGACAAGACCACCGAGACCACGCAGCTGCCGTCGGGCGGCGTCGACCGGCAGACCGTGTCCGTCGCGCTCAACAGCAAGGCGTCGTCGGTGCAGAACGCGAACCTGCAGAGCATCAACGACCTGGTGTCCGCCGCTGCTGGTGCCGACACCGCACGCGGTGACCAGGTCAAGGTGGCGATGATGGACTTCGACACCAGTGCCGCCGACCAGGCTGCCAAGGCCCTGAAGACCCAGCAGGCGGCCGACCAGCAAGAGGCCCTGTGGTCCTCGATCCGCACCGCCGGGATCGTCGTCGGGATCGCGCTCGCACTGATCGCGCTGATCGTCTTCCTGGCCCGCCGCGGTCGCCGTCAGGAACGCGAGAGCGTCGACGTCGGCGAGCTCGACGCCTTCGGCTCGTCGTTCGAGCTGCCGCTCGCCGTCGACGCCGCCGACCAGCGCAGCGGACTCGCAGCCGGGTCGGACGCGCCGACCGTGGCGCTGTCCACCCTGCCGCACGACGACGCGCCGACCGAGGTGCTCACCACCGACGAGATCAGTGCCGAGCGCCGCCGCCAGGACATCTCGAACCTGGCCGAGCGGGACCCGAAGCGCACCGCCGAGCTGCTGCGCGGCCTGCTGGACGACCGGACCTCGGTGTGAACGGCCCCGTCGCCGCCTCCGGCCCGCGGTCGTTGAGCGGCGCGCAGAAGGTCGCGCTCATCCTCATGCAGATGGAGACCGACCGCGCCGCCGAGGTCATGAAGCAGTTCTCCGAGCTGGAGGCCGAGGAGATCTCCGCCGAGATCGTCCGGATGCGCCGCGTCGAGGACACCGTGGTCGACGCGACGCTGACCGAGTTCCACCGGATGACCCGCACCGGGCGCACGCACCGCCGCGGCGGCAAGGACACCGCGCTGGGCCTGCTCGACGCCGCGTTCGGTTCCGAGCGCGCGGCCGGGGTCATGGACCGCCTGGCCTCGAACCTGGCCGGGCAGTCCTTCGACTTCCTGGACGACGCCGAACCCGGACAGGTCATCACCCTGCTCGAGGGCGAGCTGCCGCAGACCATCGCCCTGGTGCTCGCCCACCTGCAGCCCGCCCAGGCCAGCGCCGTGCTCGCCGGGGTCGACGACCGCGCCCGCACCGACGTCGCGCAGGCGTTCGCCACGATGGGCAGCGCCACGCCCGAGGCCGTGGGGATCGTCGCGGGCGTGCTCCGCCAGCGTGCCGGCGCCGTCGTGTCCCCGCGCGAGAGCGTCGAGGTCGTCGGCGGCATCGCGCCCCTGGTCGACATCATCAACCGCTCCGACGTCGCCACCGAGAAGGCCGTGCTCGACGGGCTCGAGGCGCGCGACCCGGAGCTCGCCGAGGACATCCGCTCGCGCATGCTCACGTTCGAGGACATCGTCAAGCTCGAGTCCCGTGACATCCAGCAGGTGCTGCGCGGGATCGACTCGAAGATCCTGGCGACCGCCATGAAGGGCGCCGCCGGACCCGTCGTCGAGACCATCCGCGCGAACGTCTCCGAACGCAACCGCTCGCTGCTCGACGACGAGATCCAGGCCATGGGCCCGGTCCGCGTGTCGCAGGTCGAGGAGGCCCGCGCCGAGGTCGTGCGCTCCGTCCGTGAGCTCGAGGCCCAGGGCGTCATCACCGTCCACCGCGCCGAGGAGGACGAGCTCGTTGACTGACACCACCACGTTCGCGCGGGTCGCGTTCCCGGTCGTCGCCGACGCCGGCTCAGCCAGCCGTGCCGCCAGCGCCGAGGTCCGCGGACACGCTGCCGGCTACGCGGCCGGACTGCGCGCCGCGCACACGGACACCGAGGCCCTGCGCGCCGAACTCGAGGCGGCGCACGTCGCCCGACTCGAGCGACTCGAAGCCGACACCGCGCGGCGGCTCGCCGCGATGTCGGCCGCGACGGACGCGCTGCTCGCGCGCACCGCACCTGTGCTGGCGTCCGCCGAGCAGTCGGTGGTGGACGCGGCCATGGAACTGGCCGACGCCGCCGTCGGGTACGCGATCCGGGCCTCCCGTCCGGCATCCGCGGACAGCGTGGTCGACGACGGCCTGGAGGACCGGGTGCAGCCCGGCGCCGAGGCGACCGTCCGTCGTGCACTCGCGCTGGTCGACCACACGCTCGCGATCGCCGTACGGCTCAGCCCGGCGGACGCGGCCGCCGTCGCGGTCCTGGACCTGCCGGTCGCCGTCCGCACCGACGCGACCCTGTCCGACGGCGATGCCGTCGTGGACCTGCCGGACGGCGTGCTCGACGCCCGGATCGGCGCCGCGCTCGCCCGCGCGAAGGCCGCACTGGGGGTCAGCGCATGACCGCCACCCTGCTCCGACCGCGCGCGCTCGACGCCGCGGTGGCCCTTGCCGCACCGCAGCGCGTCGGGGTCGTCACGAGCGCCGTCGGCCTGGGGCTGACCGTCGCCGGGCTCGACGTCAGCGTCGGCGAGGTCGTCATGGTCGGCCGCGAGGACGGACCGCAGACCGCCGTCGAGGTCGTCGCCACCGACGCCAGCGGTGTGCGCTGCATGCCGCTCGGACGGCTGACCGGCGTGACCGCCGGGATGCCCGCACGACCGACGGGCCGTCCCGTGCTGGTGCCGACCGGACGTGGACTGTTCGGGCGGGTGCTCGACGGGCTCGGGCTGCCGATCGACGACCGCGGACCGCTCGACGCCGACGACTGGGTCGAGCTCGACCACGCCACGCCGAACGCGATGGCCCGCACCCGGATCGACACGCCGATGCAGCTCGGGGTCCGCGTGCTCGACACCCTGACCACCGTGGGACGCGGGCAGCGCATGGGCCTGTTCGCCGGGTCCGGTGTCGGCAAGTCCTCGTTGCTGTCGATGATCGCTCGGGGGAGCGACGCGGCCGTCAACGTCATCGCGCTGGTCGGCGAACGTGGCCGCGAGGTGCGCGAGTTCCTGGAGGACGACCTGGGGCACGAGGGGCTCGCGCGGTCGATCGTCGTCGTGTCCACCTCGGACGAGCCTGCGCTGATGCGCCTTCGTGCCGCGTTCGTCGCCACCCGCATCGCCGAGTCGTTCCGCGATGCGGGTCAGGACGTCGTGCTCATGATGGACTCGCTGACCCGCGTCGCGATGGCGCAGCGCGAGATCGGCCTGTCCGTCGGCGAACCACCCGCCACCCGGGGCTACCCGCCGTCGACGTTCTCGATGCTCGCCGGGCTGCTCGAGCGTGCCGGCACCGACCGGGTGGGCAGCATCACCGGGCTGTACACGGTGCTCGTGGACGGCGACGACCACAACGAGCCGATCGCCGACGCCGCGCGCAGCATCCTCGACGGGCACGTGGTGCTCGACCGGAAGCTCGCCGTCACGGGGCACTTCCCGTCCGTCGACGCCCTCGGGTCGATCTCCCGCGTGGCGTCGAAGGTCACCTCGCCCGCCGAGCGTGCCGCCGCGACCGGCCTGCGAAAGGTGATGGCCGCTCGCAAGGCCGCGCAGGACCTGCTCGACGTCGGCGCGTACCAGCGTGGATCGAACCCGCTGGTGGACGCGGCCGTCGACCACCAGGACGCGATCGACCAGTTCCTGCGCCAGGGCATGGACGAGCGGGTCACCGCCGCGGACTCGTGGCAGCGGCTCGACGCGCTCGTCCGCCAGCTCGGGGGTGCGTGATGGCTCGGACCTTCCCGCTCGCCGGGCTCCTGCGCCTGCGGCACGCCGAACAGGACCGCGCTGCGGCAACGCTGACGACCGCGAACGACCGCGTCCGTGAGGCCGCCGACGCCCGCATCGCCGCACGCCGCACGCTCGAGGACTCGGCCACCGCGATGCCGATCGAGGACGCCGCCACCCTGAGCGCCGTCGCCGCAGCCCGGGCCGCGACACGGGGGATGCTGCGCGAGCTCGACGTGGTCGTCGAACACCGCCGCACGGACGCCGAGCGCGCGCAGGGCGAGTACTCCGCCGCACGCCGGTCGGCCCTGGGGCTCGAGAAGCTCGAGGAGCAGCACACGGTCGCCGCCCGCGCCGAGGAGCTCCGCACCGAACAGAACGCACTCGACGAGATCGCGGCACGCAGCCGCACCGAAGGGGGGACCCGATGAGCCTGGATGCCGTGCTGAGCCGGATCTCCGAGATCCGCTCCCAGATCGACACGCTGCAGAGCGGTGGGACCCGCACGTCCTCGTCGTCGGCCGCTGCCGCCGCGTCGTCGTCGGCGTTCGACGCGACGATGGCCGCGACCGCCACCGGCGGTGCCGCAGCCAGTGCATCGACCGCGGCCACCACCACCGCGCCGGCCACGTCCGTCGACGCGGGCAAGGGCACGGTCGCGACCGGCAGCGGCAAGACCGGCGACGACGTCGTGGCCGACGCGAAGAAGTACCTCGGCGTGCCGTACGTGTTCGGTGGCACCACCACCGCGGGCATGGACTGCTCGGGCCTGGTGCAGACCGTGTTCAAGGACCTCGGCGTCACCATGCCGCGGGTCGTGCCGGACCAGGCGAAGATGGGCGTCGCCGTGCCCTCGTTGGCGCAGGCGCAGCCCGGCGACCTGATCATCCCGAAGGGCGAGGGCCACGTGGTGATCTACGTCGGCGACGGCAAGGTGCTGCATGCGCCCCGCCCCGGCAAGGACGTCCGGATCGTCGACAACTGGTACAAGGACTCCGACATCGCCACCATCCGGCGCATCGTGCCGTCGGCACAGGAGGCTGCCGCCACCAAGGCCGTCTCGGCACCGAGCGCGTCGGGGTCGGGCACCGATCTGCAGACCGCTGCGCTGATGTCCCTGCTGCAGTCGGGGAGTGGCGCATGAGCCCGACGATGACCGTCGCCCCGGGGGCGCCCGGTCCCGTAGCGGCACCGGCGTCGACCGGCCGTTCCGCCGCGCCGTCCGGTGACGCCGCCGCGACGAGCAGCGGGTTCGACGCCGCGATGACGGCGGTCGGTGCGCGCCCCGAGCGGCAGCAGGCCGCACCGCGGAGGGGCGCGGACGCCGACACGACCGCCGCGTCGGCCGACGACACCGCCGCACCCGCGGGGCAGCCCGCCGGGTTGGCCGCGCTGCTCGGCCTGACGGCTGCTGCTGCCGGTGGCCCTGCGCCGAGTCTCGCCCAGGCGGACGGAACTCGGCTCGGAACCGCCGCAGAGCGTCCGGCTGGCCGAGACTCGGCGGCCGGCAACGGTGCGGGCACGCTCGGCGCGCTCGGCACGACGGCCGGTTCGTCGGCGGGTGCCACGGCGCAGGCCGTTGCGGGTGCCGCTGCTGCTGCTGCGCCGAGTCTCGGCGCGGCGGACACATTGCATGGTGCAGCGGCCGCAGGTCGTCCGGCCAGCCGAGACTCGGCCGGCACCCCTGCGGGCGCGGCCATGTCCGCAGCCAGTACCGGCACGGGTACCGCCGCCGCTTCCGCCACCGCGGATGCGGCGCCGAGTCTCGGCCGGGCGGACGAAACTCGCGCTGCCGCGGCCGCGAACAGTCCGGTGGGCCGAGTCTCGGCAGGCGTGGGCGCGGCGGGTGCGGCGGGGGCTGCGGCGGCCGCGTCGGCGGCGCCGACGCCGACCGCGCCGTCGGCCGCTCAGGCGAGTCCGGCACCCGCCGCCGCACCCGTACCCGTCACCGCGACCGCGACGACCACCGCGACCCCGACGACCACCGCGGCACCCACCGCGACCCCGACGACCACCGCGACCCCGACGACCACCGCGACGGTGACGGCCGGAGCGACCACCGCCCTGCAACCCCGCCGTGTCGGCGGCGCGAGCGGACCCGCGCAGGGTGAGTCGAGCCTCCAGGCCGCGACGGCCGCGACGGTCGTGACCACCGAGCCGACCACGACGTCAGGCGTGCCGTTCGCGCTGCCGACCGCCGCCCCGACCGCCACGGCGACGACGTCGGCGCAGCCGACCGCCTCCGCCCCGGCACCCCTCGCGCAGCAGCTCGCACGACCGGTGTTCTCGCTCGCCCAGGCCGGCCCCGGCGATCACGTCGTGACGGTGCAGGTCGTGCCGGACGCCCTCGGTCCGGTGACGGTCCGGGCCCACGTCACCGCGCACGGCATGCACGTCGAGCTGTTCGCGGCCTCGGACGCCGGGCGCGAGGCGGTACGCCAGGTCTTGCCGGACCTGCGCCGCGAGGGCACCGCGGTCTCGACCACCCTCGACCTGTCCTCGCAGAACCACCCGGGGCAGAACAACCCGGGGCAGTCGGCCGGCCAGTCGGCCGCGCGCGACGGGCGTCCGACCGGCGGACCGGCGACTCCGCCGTCCGACCGGGAGGCCCGACCCACCACCGCCGAGTCCGCTCGGGCCGCCACCACCACCGTCCGCACCGCGGGACTCGACGTCCTCGCCTGATCCGGATCACGACAAGGAACCCACCATGCCCCTCGACGGGATCACCGGCAGTGTCGACCAGGCCACCCAGGCCGCCGCCCTCGCTGCGAACACGACGAAGAAGTCCCAGACGATGGACTCCGAGGTCTTCATGAAGCTGCTCGTCACGCAGCTGCAGAACCAGGACCCGTCCTCGCCGATGGACACCAACCAGATGATCAGCCAGCAGACGCAGCTCGCGATGATGGAGCAGGTCACCAACCAGACCACGACGGGGAACGAGAACTTCTCGCTGCAGATGCGCATCGCTGCCGCGAACCTCGTCGGCAAGCAGGTCAGCTACACGGACGCGACCTCGGGTGCATCGATCACCGGGAACGCGACCGCCGTGTCGTACGCCAAGAGCGTGCCGACCGTGACCGTGAACGGGAAGGAGGTCGATCTCGACGTGATCTCCGGTATCAAGACCGCTTCCTGATCGTTCTTCCCGCTCCTCCTTCCGTTTCTCCTCCCTGAAAGGGACACACCATGCTCCGCTCGCTCTACTCCGGGATCTCCGGCCTCCGCTCGCACCAGGAGATGCTCGACGTCACGGGCAACAACATCGCCAACGTCAACACGGTCGGCTTCAAGGCCTCGACCACCGTGTTCCAGGACACCCTGTCGCAGATGACCCAGGGTGCCGGGGGACCGCAGACCGGCATCGGTGGCACCAACCCCGCTCAGATCGGTCTGGGTGTGCAGGTCGCCGGCGTCTCCACCAACTTCGCGCAGGGCTCGGCGCAGGCCACCGGCAAGGCCACCGACCTGATGATCTCCGGCGACGGCTTCTTCGTCACCCGCCTGGGCAACGACACCGTGTACAGCCGCGCGGGCGCGTTCGACTTCGACGCGAACGGGCGCCTGGTCAGCTCGGACGGCAAGATCGTGCAGGGCTACTCCGCCACGAACGGCGTCGTGAACGACGGCGGCGCGCTGTCCGACATCACCCTGCCGTTGCAGGCCGCTGCCCCGGCGACCGCCACCACCTCGGCGACCGTCGCGGGCAACCTGCCCTCGGACACCGCCGTCGGCGAGACGCTCAACCGCGACGCCACCGTGTACGACCAGTACGGCACGAAGCACACGCTGTCCCTGGCCTACACCCGCACCGCGGGCGGCTGGTCCGTCGCGGCCTCGAACGGGCAGGGTACCTCGGCCACCGGCAACGTCACCTTCGGTCCGGACGGCAAGATCACCGCCGGTGCGACCCTCGCCGTCGGTGGCATCACCGTCGACATGACGCAGCTGTCCGGGTTCGCCTCGTTGAACACCGCGTCGATCTCGTCGCAGAACGGCCACGAGGCCGGCTCGCTGCAGAACTACACCATCTCGAAGGACGGCACCGTGATGGGGACGTTCTCGAACGGGTCGTCGATGGCCCTCGGCCGGATCGCCCTGGCGACGTTCGCCAACCCCGGTGGCCTCGAGAAGGCCGGCGCATCGGGCTACCGTGCGACGGCCAACTCCGGCCAGGCGCAGGTCGGCGTCCCCGGGTCGGCGGGCATCGGATCGCTGGCGGCCGGCACGCTCGAGATGTCGAACGTGGACCTGTCGCAGGAGTTCACGAACCTGATCGTGGCGCAGCGCGGGTTCCAGGCGAACGCGCGCATCATCACCACCTCGGACGAGGTGCTGCAGGAGCTGACGAACCTGAAGCGCTAGTCGACGTCGCCGCGGCGACGACCTGTCGGACGGGAGGCGCGGTGCCAGCTGGCACCCGCGCCTCCTGTCATCGGAAGGCGGACGCGGGGATGACCTGCAGCTGCGAGTCTGCGTAGCCACCGACGTACAGGTCGCCGGTGACGGGATCCCGGTCGAACGAGACGGGGTTCCGGACGGTCGGCACCGTCTTCACCAGCGTCGGCCTGCCTGCCGACGACACCTTCAGCTCCGCGATCTTGTTCGTGTTCGCCAGAGCCGTGTACACCGTGCCGTCCTGATCGGAGCCGATCCAGAACGCACGCCCGGGCACAGATGCTCGACCGAGCAGTCGCGGGGTGCCGGCCAGGTCGTAGGTCAGGACCGCGTTCCCGCGCACGTCGCACACGGCGACCCGGCTGCCGCCGATGGGCACCACGTGGCTCGGGCCCTTGCCGGCGGGGAGCGCTGCGACCAGTCGCAGGGTGGTCGCGTCGTACACGAAGAGCAGGTTGGCTGCGACGTCGACCGCAGCGACGCGGTCACCGACGGCGGTGATCCCGCCGGGCTGGACCGGCTGCGTGAAGTGCGCCACGGTCTTGCCGTCGCGCAGCGCACGAACGGCATGGCCGTACTCTTCGGTCACGAACGTCGTCTCGCCGACCTCGACTGCTTGATGCGGTTGGGTGCTCGTCGATTCGGAGCTCTCCACCTTCAGCGAGGGCACCGCGAGTCGGAACAGCGTCGCCTTGTCCTCGGCGGGCAGCAGCAGTGGCCCGTTCGGGGCGGAGAGATCGATCATCCGGCCGGCACCGGGCACCGCCTTGGTGGTGACCGATCCTGTGGCGATGTCGTAGACGGCGAACGCGTCCTGTTTGCGCGCGGCGAGGTACACCGTGTGGACGGAGTCGACGAACGCCACACCCCACGGGTGGGTGCCCTCGGGCAACGCGACCACCCGGCCGACGGGTGGCGTCGATGGAGCGGGTGCGGACCCTGGCTCAGCCGCTTTCGTCACGGCATGGCCCTGGTAGCCCAGTTTCGTGGCGGAGGCGGAGGCGGAGGGTGTCGGCGTGGTGGGCGGAGCCGTACACCCGGCGAGGACGACTGCAAGCGCGCAGATGCCGACGAGGACCACACCGCGGTGCGGGCGTCGAGCACGTGTGGACCGGGTCACATGTGGAGGCTACATCGGGCGTCCCCGCGCACGTCAGGTGGATCGGGTCCGGTGTGCTGCAGCACGACTGCGGCACACACGGGTCGTCAGGTCGGCGGGTCTCACGGCATCGCCGCAGCGTCGACAGCACCCAGCACGACGGTCCGGATGTCGGCCGAACCGGGTACGTCGTGGTCGACCAGCAGTGCACGCATACCGGCAGCACGCGCACCGACGATGTCGCGCGCGACGTCGTCGCCGACGAACAGACACTCGGCGGGACCGACGTCCAGCGCACGTGCCACCGTCAGGAACGCCCGCGCGTCGGGCTTCTGGACACCGATGGCTTCGGAGATGCACACGGCGTCGAACGCGGTGTCGAGACCGGTCCGCGCGAGCTTGTCGCGCTGTTGTTCCTCGGACCCGTTGGTCAGCAGGCCCAGGCGGAAGCCCCGAGAGCGGAGGTCCTGCAGCAGGGAGAGCGTCCCAGGGAACAGACGCCACGACGTCCGGTACCCCTGCAGGTACTCGTCGAACAGGGCGTCCAGTCCGTCGTCGTCGGTGGGAACCGGGCGACCGAGCGCTGGCAAGACCGTGCGCAAGCGTGCTCGCCGCTGCTCCTGGAAGCTGATCTGTCGCGATCGCCATCGCTCGTACTGCTCGTCCTCGGCGGCGAACCACGCGTCCACGGCCGCGTCCGTGGGCTGCAGGCCCAGGCGCTCGAGGAACGCGACGACACCCGTCCGGGCGGCGCCCCGGTGGTCGAACAGGGTCCCGTCCAGGTCGAAGCAGACTGCGCGCAGAGCCGTCATGCGCCCAGGCTACGGGGCGTCCTTCTGCATGGTCGAGGCCAGTTCGACCGCCAGTTCGACCGCCCGTCGTGCGGTCTCCGGCACGAGTGGGATCGTCGCGAGCGCGTCGACCGCGACCCACCGCGGCTCGTAGCGGTTCGTTGCCGACGCTCGGTCGCGCTCCGGGCCGCCCAGGGTTACGGCCTCACGGCCCACCCGGACCGCGAAGTACGCAACCGGGACGTCGTGGTCGATCGGCACGTCGATCAGGTCATCGACGGTGCCCTCGAGCCCCGTCTCCTCGAACAACTCACGCCGACACGCCTGGCGGAGGTCCTCGCCGTCCTCCACACCACCACCCGGCAGGACGCAGTAGTGACGACCGTCTTTGTGCCGGTCGATCACGAGCAGACGGTCGTTCCCGATGACGACGGCCGCTGACCTGATGCGCATCGACCCAGCTCACCACGAACTGCGGCGTCGTGTCCCGCTGCGCGACCCACCTGAGAAGATGAACTGTGCCCGTGCATCTCCGACCGTGGTCGCCCGACGACGCGTCGGCGCTGCTCGTCGCCCGGCGGTCGAGCGCCGACCTCGACCCGCAGTTCGCCGGCGCAGACATCCACGACGAACTCGCGGCGACCGACTACATCAGCACGTTCCTGCCGTTCGGCGAGCGCGCGAAGCACTGGGCGGTCGTCCAGGACGGGGTCGCCGTCGGGAACGTGGGGCTCACGGCGATCGAGATGCGACACCGGACAGCGTGGGTCTCGTACTGGCTGGCTCCCGGTGCCCGAGGGCATGGCTCGGCGTCGCGTGCCGTGCAGGCCGTTGCTGCGTGGGCGTTCGACGCCGGCCTGTTCCGACTCGAACTCGGACACCGTGTGAACAACCCGGCATCGTGCCGGGTCGCCACCGCGGCGGGCTTCGTGGCCGAGGGTGTCGAGCGCCAGAAACTGCTGTACGGCGCGGAGCGCTTCGACGTCGAGACCCATGCACGTCTGGCGAGCGACGCTGCTCCCGTCACGCCGGGTCTCCCGATGTGCTGGCCGCACCGAGCGGGATGACGATCGTGACGAACGATGCCGAGTGGCTCGTGCGGGTCTTCATCGATCACGGTGACTCGCCCGTCTGGTACCGCGGACCCCTCGACTACGACGAGATGCACCTGTCACCCGAGCTCGAACGGGACCTCCGCGCCTTCGAAGCCCGGTACGACGAGGTGCTCGACGACCGCCACGGGTACGCCGTGCTCCCCGAACACCGGGAGTCCTACGAGCGCGAGGGCGAACGGCTCGCATGGGCTCTGGCCGTCGAACTCGGCGACCAGTTCGCGGTCGAGGTGTTGCATCCCGAGCGTGGGTCGGGTTCACGGCGGTACCGTGCAGCGTCGCCGGCCACGAACCGCCGAGCACAAGCGGCGTTCCTGGCGCTGCACGACGACGACCGGAACCCACGAGCTCCGCGCTGAGCGCCACCGGTCAGTGCGGGCGCACCCACACCCGCAGCGGACCGGTCGTCCGCAACCCGGCGGTGAGCGCCGTCGCAAGGTCGACCCCGTGCTCGTAGTCGACGACGGGCAGACCCGGACACAGCAGGTCCGCGACCGCCAGCAGGTCCCGCCAGGTGCTCGTCGTCACCTGGTCGCCGTGGTCGAACACGTTGGACAGCCCGGCGACGTCGGCACCCCGCATCACGACTGCACCCGCGGTGATCTGGTCCACCGAACCGAACACGACGACGGCGGTGCCGGCGTCGTCGAGCAGGTGGTCGGGGAGCGGCGACGGCAGCCCCGACGCTCGGTTCCACGACGCCAACTGCTCGGCATCGCGCGCGACGAACCACCCACGGCTGACCGATCCGCTGGACCGCGGTGCACGACCTATCCACTGCGCCTCGAACGCGACCGCGAAGCCGTGCGCCGTCAGGTCGACGTCGGCGAAGCTGTCCTTGACCGAGCACCGGTCACGTCCGGTCAGCGCCTGCGCGACGTCGTCCGGTGCCACGCCGGGGCGCAGTGTGACCAGGTCCGGGAACAACGGTGGCGGCGCGGTGTCGAGCAACCAGAACCCGTTCGCGTCGTCGATCGTTCCGGGCGCCCCCGCGACGGTCGCGCACCACGTGACGTTGTTCCGGATCGCTGCCTCACGCAGGTCCATGGACGCCTCCAACGGAACTCGACGTCCCGGACCCGGGGTTGCCGCTGACGAGCGTGGCCATGCCGCGATGATGGCACGGTCCCGCGGTGGCACGGAAGGCCCTTAGGCGATGCGAAGGACCCGGCAACGCTGCACGCAACCAGGCACATCACGGTGGGGTGATGGCTCAGACGACGACTGCGGGACGACCACACGCCCCGTCCTCACGACGCATCCCGCCGGCCCACGCGATCCTCCGGAGGGTGATCCGCGGTCGCGTGGGAACGGCCGCGTGGGAACGGCCCGCGTACCTCGGGCTGCTGGCGGGGACCGCGGCGCTGTACCTGGTCAACCTCGGTGTCAACGGATGGGGCAACGCGTTCTACGCCGCCGCCGTGCAGGCCGGCAGCCAGAGCTGGGAGGCGTTCTTCTACGGCTCGTCCGACGCCGCGAACGCGATCACCGTCGACAAGCCGCCGGCGTTCCTGTGGGTGATCGGCATCGTGGTCCGCGTGTTCGGGTTGAGCTCGTGGTCGATCCTGGTGCCCGAAGCGCTGATGGGCGTCGCCACGGTCGCGATCCTGTACCGGATCGTCCGTCGTCGATTCTCCGCGGGAGCTGCGCTGCTCGCGGGCGGTGCCCTGGCGACCACCCCCGTCGCGGCGCTGATGTTCCGGTACGACAATCCCGACGCGCTGCTGACGCTGCTGACGGTCGGCGCGATCGCTCTCGCCCTGCGGGGCATCGAGACGGGCGCGATGCGGTGGATCGTCTGGGCCGGCGTGCTGGTCGGCCTCGGTTTCCTGACCAAGCAGCTGCAGGCGTTCCTGGTGCTGCCGCCGCTGATCGGGGTGTACCTGTGGGCGTCGCCGCGACCGCTGCTGCGGAGGATCGGGCACCTGCTCGCCGCGGCCGGAGCGCTCGTCGTCTCGGCGGGGTGGTGGGTCGCGATCGTCGAACTCGTTCCCGCGTCGGCGCGGCCGTACATCGGCGGGTCACAGACCAACGACTTCCTCGAGCTGACGTTCGGCTACAACGGCTTCGGTCGGGTCACCGGCGACGAGACCGGCAGCGTCGTGCCGGGAAGCGGCACCACCGGCGCCGGATCCTGGGGGTCGACCGGACTCACTCGGCTGTTCGGGTCGGAGTTCGCGACGCAGATCACCTGGCTACTGCCGACCGCTCTGGTCCTGCTCGTCGTCACGCTGGCCGCTGTCGGGCTGCGCCGCCGCACCGATCCGCGTGCCGCCACGGTGCTGGTGCTCGGGCTGTCGCTGCTGACCACCGGCCTGGTGTTCAGCTTCATGGGCGGGATCTTCCACCCGTACTACACGGTCGGGCTCGCTCCGTACATCGCCGGGCTCGTCGGCATCGGCGCCGGACTGCTGTGGCAGCGCCGGCAACGGCTGGCATGGCGTGTCGTCGCTGCGGTCACCGTCGCGCTCACCGGCGCGTGGTCGTTCCACCTGCTGTCGCTGGCTTCGACGTGGCAGCCCTGGATCCGCTGGACCGTACTCGTGACCACCGTCGTCGCCGCGGTCCTCGTGCTGCTGCCGCGACGCACCCGCTCGCTCAGCGTGGTCACCGCCAGCGTCGTGCTCGTGACCGCACTGCTCGGACCGACGGCGTTCTCGGTGCAGACCGTCACCGTCGGCCACACCGGCGCCCTGCCCTCCGCCGGCCCGTCCGTCGGTACGGGCGGCGGACCCGGTGCGCAGGGCGGGCCCGGCGCGGCCGGTGGGCCCGGCGGAACGGGCACACCCGGCGGGCAGGGCGCTGCCGGCAGCCGGAGCACACCCGCTGGCGACGGCGGCGGGACCGGTGGCGCCGCCGGCAACCTGCTCGGCGGATCGACGACCGTGGCGACGGCGCTGCAGGAGGCCCTGTCGAAGGACGCCGACGACTACACCTGGGTCGCGGCAACTGTCGGGTCGAACAGCGCCGCGACCTACCAGCTGGCGACCGGCGACCCGGTGATGGCGATCGGTGGCTACAACGGCACCGACCCGTCCCCGACCCTGGCGCAGTTCCGAAGCGAGGTGGCGGCGGGGGAGATCCACTACTTCGTCCCCGGCACGTCGAGCAGCTCGGACACCGCCGCGGCGAAGATCACCGCGTGGGTCGAGGCGCACTTCGAGGCCACCACCATCGGCGGCACGACCGTCTACGACCTCGGCTCGTCGTCCTGATCTACGCTGGTCGGATGCTCTCCCGACGTGACGCCGCCGTTCGACTCGACATCCCGCTCGAGATGGCGACGCACCACGGGCTCCCCGCACGGCTGAGCGAAGCCGACCTGACGGCGATCGAGCAGGACCCGCCCGCGTGGCTCGTCCAGTCCCGCGCCAACCGGACGGGCACCAAGAAGGTCTGGGTCCAGCTGGAGTGCGTGGTGTGTGGCTACGCCGAGACCGCGCGGCCGAAGAAGTGGTGGCCCGACTGGGACCACCTGATGTGCGACTACCACGCCCCGTACCAGGCACCGGATCCGACGGCCGGCCTCACCCGCCGCGAGGTCGAAGGCATCGGCAGCCGCTTCGTCGCCCTGGTCGACGAGCGACCGTAGCCACGCGGGTCGCGACGCGACCAGACGACCGACAGGAGGCGCGGTGCCAGCTGGCACCGCGCCTCCTGTCCGTCAGTCAGCCGGTTTCCGGTCGGCGTCCCAGACCAGGTCCTGCGCATTCCCCGCATGCCGCGCGCCGTCTTTCGTCGTCCAGCGCAGCTGCACCTGACGCAGGTCCATCGCCGCGCCCGATCGCGACGCCGGCCACCAGAGCGACCAGATGCCGTCGTCGACCGCAGTCGCTGTGGCCGGCCGGCCGGGCACGGTCACGGTGAGCGCCGTGACGTCCGAGCCCGCTTGCCCGTAGGCACTCATCGTCCCGGTGTCGTCGTCGCCGTGTTGCTGGAACGTCTCCAGCTCAACCCGGTCAGCACTGATTGCCGGAAGGGGGTTCTTCGTCGTGTCGATGAGCTCGACCGTGACCACGCCTGACGCGTCGGCGAGGCACCAGACCCGTCTGCCCTGGGTGCTGCTCGCGGCGATGAGACTGGTCACCGACCCGCGCTGCTCGACGTTGGTGATGGTCGTGTCGGCGCGGGTCGCCGCAGGCGTGGTCGTGTCGCTGAGCCGCTCGAGGCACTGCAACGCAACCCCGTGCACGTCGACCCGACTGGGGACAGTTGACGGCGTGGGCGTCCAGCTTCCGATGTCCGCACTGGTGAGCGACGGGTTGGTGTGCGAGCCGCCCAGGACGTGCACCAGATCCGTGAGCGGCCCCCCGTTCACCATCGCGACACCGCCGACCGCGGCCGTCGCCGTGATCGCGCCGACGAGGACCCACGTGCAAACACGACGTGGCCCGGAGCGTGACGAGCCGAGGGTGGTGACGGCCAGCGCTGGCGGGCCCGCGATGATCTGGCGGAGCAGTCGCTCCGCTCGGTCAGCCTCCGCCGGGGTGAGCGACCTGGCCGGGTCGGGGTCGTGGCGGCGCAGGGTCTCGAGGACGTCAGACATGGGTGTCGGCTCCGTTCGTGGCGGTGGATGTGGATGTGGATGTGGATGTGGACGTGGAATGGTTGCTGGTCGGTGCCGGACGGTCGGTCGGGGGCTGAGAGCCAGACGCGTCCGCATCCGCGGCGGCGAGCAGGGTCGCCAGCCGCCGGCGTGCCCGAGACGAGCGCATCGAGCACGCGGCGCGGGAGATGCCGATGACGGCTGCCGACTGTGCGGCGGTCATGCCCTCCCACGCCTGCAGCGCCAGGACCTCACGATCGAGCGGATCGAGGTGACGCCAGGCCTCCGTCAGACGCTGCCGTTCGCCGAGGAGTACCGCCGGGTCGCGGACGACGTCGATCGCCGCGTCCTGCGCGAGCTGCACGTGCAGTGCTGAGCGTCGTCCTGCTGCACGCGCTGCGTTGAGCATCGTGTTGCGAGCGGTCCGGTAGAGCCAAGGGAGCGGCGCGACGGCCAGTTCGTCCTGCTTGCGCCAAGCGGTCGTGAACGTCACGGCGACGATGTCGTCGACTTCGGCGAGCGCTGCCCGACGCCTGACGAAGCGCAGGACGGCCGGGTAGTGCTCACGGTAGAGCGCTGTGAAATCGGGGGCCAAGGGGGGTTCCTTTCGGTCGTTCACCTGTTTGTGTCCGGCCGACGGCGATGTGCAACGTGGCGTGTCGGAGTCCGTCTGACCATCCGGGTCGTGGGCGACCAGGTTCAGGGTCACGAACGACGGCCGACCCCGCCCCGCAAATCCGGCCCACAACCGTCGGGAACGAGCCACCGGCCGGACATGGCCAGATGTGTGGGATGCCTGGCCTGTCGACTGGTGCGCCCGCTGGCCCGCCCGAGCGATCGTGGCCATGGTCGATCACCGCGGCACCGTGCCCGGAGAGACCACCAGCGGAAGTGGACCACCATGCGCACGACCATCGCAGGCATCACCATCCCGGACTCGACCCTCGCCGCCGAGGCCACGCAACTGGTCCGGGACACCACGCCGGACCTGTTGTTCCACCACTCCAGCCGTGTCTTCCTGTTCGGCAGCCTGCAGGCCGAGGCGCTCGGCATCGCTCCGGACCCGGAGCTGCTGTACGTGGCCGCGCTCTTCCACGACCTCGGACTCGTGCCCCAGTACCAGGACATGACCCAGCGTTTCGAGATTGACGGCGCCGACCATGCGCGAGACTTCCTCCGCCGACAGGGTCGGGGCGACGCTGATGCGTTGACGGTATGGACGGCCATCGCCCTGCACACGACTCCAGAGGTGCCATACCACCTGGCGCCGGAGATCGCGGCGACCACCGCGGGCGTGGAGGCAGACGTGCTCGGCCTGCACCTCGACCGCATCTCCGAAACACACATCCACGAAGTCACGGCTGCGCACCCGCGTCCCGACTTCAAGCGGCAGATCCTTTCGGCCTTCAACGACGGTTTCCAGCACCGCCCGGACACGACCTTCGGCACCGTGAACGCCGACGTCCTCGAGTACTTCGACAGCGGCTTCCGCCACGTCGACTTCGTGGACGTCATCACGAACTCCGCCTGGGCCGACTGACCGCCGCCGCGAGAGTGCCGTGACGACCACGTGGTCGGGCGGGCGTGCGAGGATGACCCTCCTGCTGCACAGACCGGGCAGCCCGAACGAGCCGACGACAGCGCGAGAACGGAGTGTCCGGAGATGACCGACCACCACGGCACGTCCCGCCGTCACCGCGTCGGGATCCTGGTCTTCGACGGCATCAAGATGCTGGACGTCTCCGGACCTGCCGAGGTCTTCGCGGAGGCGAACGCGTTCGGTGCTCGGTACGACGTGGTGATCGTCTCGCCCGACGGCAGGCCGGTCAGCACGTCGATCGGCATCGAGCTGCCGGTGGCGGCGGCCGCAGCGGACCTGGACCGCGTCGACACGGTCCTGGTCTCCGGAGGGGACGTCTTCCCGACTGCACCCGTCAGCGACGAGCTCCGGAAGGCGACGCGCCTGCTCGCCGAGACGACGGACCGCTTGGCCTCGATCTGCACGGGTGCATTCGTCCTGGGGGCAGCCGGACTGTTGCACGGACGGCGGGCGACGACCCACTGGCGACACACGCAGCTGCTCGCGTCGCTCTACCCTGACGTTGACGTGCAGCCCGATTCGATCTACGTCCGTGACGGGCAGGTGTAAACCTCGGCCGGGGTGTCCGCGGGGATCGATCTGGCACTGGCGATGGTGGAGGACGACCTGGGGTCCGACCTGGCTCGGCGGGTGGCGCAGTCCCTCGTCGTGTTCATGCAGCGGTCCGGCGGCCAGTCGCAGTTCTCGGCGTCGTTACAGGGTCCGGCTCCGCGCTCGTCCGCGCTCCGTGACGTGACCGACCTGGTGAAGAGCGACCCTGCTCGGGAGTACTCGGTCGGCATCATGGCGGAGCTGGCGAGCATGAGCGTGCGCCAACTGAACCGGGTCTTCCGCGTCGAGCTTGCGACGACTCCGTCGAAGTTCGTCGAGAGCATCCGCCTGGACGCCGCGAAGGCCGCCTTGGCCTCTGGGTACTCGGTCACCGAGACGGCACAACGGTCCGGCTTCGGCAATCCCGAGACGCTCCGACGGATCTTCGTCGCGCGCGTCGGTGTCCCGCCGACCACGTACCAGCAGCGGTTCGCGACTGCCAAGCGCAGCTGACCCGGACTTCCTGTTTGTCCTGCCACCGGACTGACACACGGCTGCCGCGGTCGCGCCACGCCCACCCGGCAGGGTCGGAGCATGACCACGAAGCGAACGCGCATGATCCTGCCGGCCATCGGTGTCGCCGCCCTGACGGTCCTGCTGACCGGGTGCTCCGGCGCCGATGCCGGCGCGCAGCCGACGACCACACCGCCCGCAACCGCCACGTCGGCCGCGAGCACCCCGACCCGAACGCCCACCGCTGCGCCCACCCGGTCGGCCGCCGCAGCGCCGACCTCGGCGACGCGCGGCTCGGCGGCGTCGGGCACGCAGGCGGGCTCGTCGTCCGGCGGGTCCTCGGCCGGGGGTCGGTGCGCCACGTCGCAGCTGTCCGGCTCCGTTGCCGACGGAGGGCCGGCGACGGCTGGCGCCCAGCCCGTCGCGATCATCCTGCACAACGAGTCCGCCGCGACCTGCACCCTGCAGGGCTGGCCCGGCGTCTCGTTCGTGGGCGGCGGCAACGGCACCCAGATCGGCACTGCGGCCACCCTGGACCGATCGACGCCCCACACCACGCAGACCCTCCACCCGGGCGGCGAGGTGCAGGCGATCGTCACCATCGCGCACGCCGGCAACTGGGACTCCGCCACCTGCGAGCCGCGCGTGATCGACGGCTTCCGTGTCATCCCGCCGGGGTCGCGCCAGGCGCTGTTCGTCGGCGCGTCGGGGTCCACGTTCGAGGCGTGCGCGTCCACCGGCGTGCACCAGCTCAGGACGAGCGCGCTCGCGTCGTTCTGACGCCGGGCGATGCTCTGACCCGGTGATGCGACGGACGGGAGGCGCGGTGCCAGCTGGCACCCCGCCTCCCGTCCGTCGCGTCCACGTCAGTGACTGTCGGAGAGCCCGCCGCCCAGGAACGTGGACTGCGCCGTGTCGTCGGTGAGCCCGCAGTTGTAGATCGCCCACGGATCGGTGTGCCCGTCGTTGAACGTGAACGGGTAGACGAGCTGGTAGTGGCCGTCTGCTGCCGTGTACCCGGAGGGGTTGGCGGTGAAGGTCAGCGTGACACCGGCGTCCTCTGCGCCCTTGCTGCACTCCTGGTAGACGTGCTGCGCGAGCGTCGGGACAGCGGCCGGGGCCGCCGGTGCCGCAGTCGGCGTCGGTGCGGACACGGGAGTCGGGGTCGGCGGCGTGGTGGGGCGCGCCGTCACCGGGTCTGCCGCCGCGGTCGCCGTCGGGGTCGCGCTGTCGGCGTTGGAGGCGGTCGGTCCGGAGACTGCCGCGGTCGTCGTGGCGCAGCCGGCCAACGCCGCGAGCAGCGCCATGGCGGACAGTGCGGTCAGTGTGCGAGTGGTGCGGTGCATGGCGGCCCTCCGGTGATCGAGACGAGATGTGCTCACTTGGAGATGTCGGACCGCGGCGGATCCTGACAACCAGTCGTCAAGTGATCGTCCCTCGGCGGACCCGGATCAGCGAGTGCCGCGACCACCGGTGATCGGGTCGTCGTCCCACGGCACCGGGGTCGTCGTGCCGGACTCCCAGTCCGCGCGGAGCATGCCGTACCCGACCGAGGCGAGCGCGGGACCGCCCTCGACCGGCCATCCCGCTCGGTAGTGCGCCTCCTTCACCCACCCGGCGCCGAGGAACGTGCGCCGCATCGCGGTGTTGTCCTCGCGCGTCTGCCCCTCGAACCGCTCCGCGTCGACCATGGTCCGGAACACGTGGTCGGTGGTCGCTCGGAGCGCGGGCACCCCGAGACCGCGGCCACGATGCGTGCCCGAGATGCGCAGGTCGAACAGCGGCACGGGGTCGGCGACGTCCTCCAACCGGACCACACCGAACCGGCCGTGCTCGTCGGAGTCGAGCCAGAACGAGTCGTGGTCGTCGTCGCGCCAGGCACCGTCGTCGATCGCCCGCTGGGCATCCTCGACGCTGATCGTGCGCCGGACGTGGAACGGGAACTCCTCGGTCGTCAGGAACGCGACCAGCGCCTGCCGGTCCGCGCCGGCCGGGTCCATCCGGGTGAGCTGCACGGTCATCCCGCCACGGTAGCGAAGCCGTTCCGGTCGTCTCGGTGCAGGGGACGGCGACGGCGGACCGCGTGCGAGGATCGTGGGATGGGGGAGACGATCGTGGTGCCGGCGCAGAGCGTGGAACACATCACGCGGGAGTCACAGGGGTGGGTCGTGGTCGCGCGGTCGTTCGGCGCGCACCTGGATGCGGCGCGCATCGACCGCCCGCGATTCCGACAGCTCGTCGCCGACGCGGTCTGCACCGTCCGCGAGCTCGGGCCGGCAGACGTCGACGCCGTGCTCCGGCTCGACCGCGCGACGATCGGGGACTACCCCGGCAGCGTGGCGACCCAGCACACGCCGCTCGACCAGCGGAGTGCGACGCCGTCGGCCTCCCGGCGGGCGTTCGGCGCCGTCGAGGCGGACGGCGAGCTCGTCGCGATGACGTACGTCGACGTCGACGTCGACGTCGATCAGACGCGTCGGCGGGCTGAAACGGACTTCACGGTGGTGCACCCCGACTGGCGCGGGCGGGGCCTGGGGACGGCCGTCAAGGCGGCGTCACTGCTTGCGCTCCTGGACGACGGCGTGGTCCGGTTCCGCACGGGAGGATCGATGGACAACGCCGCGATCCTGGCTGCGGGCGACACGCTCGGGTACGTCCGCGACGAGGAGTGGGTCACGCTCGAGGACCACGCGACCTGACGTCAGGCCCGGGCGTCGATCGTGTCCTGCGCTGGCTCGCCAGCGGCGGCACCACGGCTGTCCCGCAGCGCGACCCGTGCCAGCACGAGCGTCGGCACGACGGTCAGCGCCACGATCACCGCGCCGATGAGCGCCGGCCCCGCGACCCCGAGTGCGCCGAGCGTCGCGCCGGCGATCGCGGTGCCCACCGCGGTGCCGAGGTTGAACGACGACACCGTGAAGGCCGACCCGAGCGTCGCGGCGGACCCGGCAGCACGGACCGCCAGGTGGATGAGCACCCCGTTCGCGCTGAGGCCGAACAGCCCGAGCACGACCATCAGCGTTGTCGTCACCCACGGCAGCCCGGACACCGTCCCGATGCCCAGCAGCAGCACCGTGCTGACCGCCGGCGTGATGACGGTCACCAGGTGCGGGTGCCGGTCGCCCAGCCGGCCGCCGAGCACGGTGCCGACGAAGGAGCCGACACCGAAGCCGGTGAGGACGAGCGGTACGGCGGCCGAGGTGACTCCGGCCTGGTCGGTGAGCAGCGGCGCGATGTACGAGTAGGCCGCCACCACACCGCCGGTCGTCGTCGCGCAGGCGGCCAGCACGAGCCACAGCCGCCCCGACCGCAGCCCGGCGAACTGCCCACGGATCGACACCGTGCCCGTCACGCGGCTGTGCGGCACGAACCGGGCGACCAGCACCGCAGCCACGACGGCGGCTGCGGCGATGGCCCAGAACGTCCCGCGCCACCCGAGCAGCTGCGCGAGCACCGCGCCGACCGGCACGCCGATGACGGTGCCGAGCGACCCGCCTGCGCCGACGATGCCCTGGGCGCGTGAACCGAGCCCAGGGCCGGCGGCGTCCGAGGCCACCACGGCGGAGACCGCCCAGAACGCCCCGGCAGCCAGTGCCGTCAGGAACCGGGCGGCGAGCAGCGTGCCGAAGTGCGACCCGGTCGCGACGACGACGTGGCCGATGATGAACACCACCAGGGCGAGCACGAGCGTCAGGCGCTTCGGCATCCGCAGGGTCAGCAGCGTCATCGTCGGACTGCCGACGATCATCCCGACGGCGAACACCGTGATCAGCAGACCGGTGTGCGCCAACGAGATCCGCAGGTCGCCGGCGATCTCGGGCAGGATCCCCGCCACGACGAACTCCGACGTGATCATCAGGAACGTGCCGAGCGCCAGGACGTAGACCAGGAACGGCAGCCGCGTCACGACTGCGCCCCGGTGACGGCCTCGGTCCGACTCCAGTTCGCCAGCAGCTGCAGGGCCTCGGCGTTCCGCGATCCCGGCTCGGCGGTGTACACGAGCAGGTTCAGACCGGCACCCTCGATCGGCGCCAGGTTCTCGAAGGACAGCTCGACGTCGCCGACCAGCGGGTGCCGGAATGTCTTCAGCCCGGAGCCGTGCAGCCGGACGTCGTGCTTGGCCCACTTCGCCCGGAAGTCGTCGCTGCGGGTGCTGAGCTCACCGATCAGCTCCTGCAACCCCTTGTCGTGCGGGTTCTGCCCCGACGCGGTCCGCAGCATCGCGACCGAGGTGTCGGCAGCGCCGTCCCAGTCCGTGTAGAAGCGGCGCGAGCGGTCCTGGTGCAGGAAGTTGAAGCGCGCGAAGTTCGGCTGGTCCGGTTCGGCGGCGAAGACGTCCGCGTACAGCGCCCGGCACAGCGGGTTCGCGGCGACGATGTCCAGCCGGCCGTTCTGCACGAAGGCGACGGCGTCGGTGATCGCGTCCACGACGAACCGCATCGACGGGCGCAGGGCAGCAGCACCGGACGCCGCACGACGCTGGCGGACCGGCGAGCTGTTCGCCGTCCGAGCCAGGTCGAACAGGTGCGCGCGTTCGGACTCGTCGAACCGCAGCGCTGCGGCGATCGCCTCGAGGACGACGTCCGTGACCCCGCCCAGTTCGCCACGTTCGATCCGGGCGTAGTACTCCACGCTGACACCGGCGAGCATCGCGACCTCGCCGCGACGCAGCCCCGGCACGCGTCGTCCGGGGCCGCCGGGCAGGTCGACCTGTTCCGGTCGCACCCGGGCGCGACGCGACGTCAGGAAGTCGCGGACCTCTGGGTTGTTCGTCATGCCACCGACCGTAGGCCCGATGCGGGTCCGGAAGGGTGCCACGACGGGGAACCCCAGCACCCGCTGGCGCACTCCTACCGTGGACGCATGACCCCTTCCCGTCACGCTCGGACCCTGTCCGCCCTGTCCGTGGCCGCCGCATCGATCGCTGTCGCCGGGTGCTCGACCGCGAGCGGCTCGTCGCCGAGTGATCCCGCCCCCGGTGCGCCGTCCTCGAGCGCGACACCGAGCGGCAGCGCGGCTCCCGAGCCAGGAGGCACCACCCCGATCCGCCTGACGATCGGCGGCACGACCACCACCGGCACGCTGGCCGACAACCCGACCGCGCGCGACCTGGTCTCACGCCTGCCGGTCACTCTGCGGTTCGGCCCCCACGACGACCTCGAGAAGACCAGCCACCTCGACACCCCGCTCGACACCACCGGCGCCCCCGAACGCGGCGACCCCGAACCGGGCGACATCGGGTACTACGCACCCCAGGCCGACCTGGTGCTCTACAACGGCGACGTCGGAGCGTTCCCCGGCATCATCCGGATCGGCACCTTCGACGGCCCCACCGACCTGGTCGCGGACCAGCAGGGCACGTTCTCGGTCCGTATCGAACGCGACCGGTGATCGGGTCGCGCTGACCACCGGACAGGAGGACCGGTGCCAGCTGGCACCGCGCCTCCTGTCCGTCAGCTGGTCGCGGTCAGCGGCCGCTGCCGGACCCCGACAGTGCGCGCGCGTAGTCGACCGTCGGCAGCGCCGTGAACCCGAGCGACTCGTAGAGCGCTCGGGCCGGTGCGTGGAAGTCGTCGCCACCGGTGCCGATGTGGACGACCTCGACGCCGCGCTCCTGCAGGCGGTCGATGACGGTCGCGCACAGCGTCCGTGCCACACCGGTGCGCCGAGCTGCGGGATGGACGGCGACCATCTCGAGTCGCCCGGAGGTGCTGTCGATGACGTCCCATCCGACGTACCCGGCGATGCGACCGTCGACCTCGGCGAGCGTGATGAAGCGCTCGTGTTCGGGGTCGAGCAGGGACGGGACCTCTGCCCGGTAGTCGTCCTCCCACTGCCCGTGGTCGTGCCGGGTGACCTCGGGACGGAGTTCCAGGAGCGATCCCGTGAAGAGCGGCCGGAAGACCTCGATCGTCAGGTCGACGAGCGCTGGCAGATCGGACGTCGTGCAGTCGCGGACGTGCATGGGGCTGAGCCTTTCGTGAGCATGCTGAAGAAGTCCTCCCGGCGGGGTCGCGGGGAGGCCGTGCGGCCGGTTCGGCCGTTCCTTCAGTGGCGGGTGCGCCAGCTCGCGAAGCAGTCCATGCTGAGGACGGTACCGCCGTCCTCGACGCCACGGAAGGACTCGACGCGATGCGACCGTTGATCCTGACCGGGAGTCCCGCCGTCGGGAAGACGACCTGCGGGCGTGCCCTGGCCCTCGAACGTGAGCGCGCCGCGTTCATCGACGCCGACGACGTGCGACAGTTCGTCGTCGCGGGCGATGCGCCGCTCTGGTCCGCGGACGAGGGCCGCGCGCAGCACCTGCTGGCGACGGAGAACGTCAGCGCCGTCGGGCGGAACCTGCGCAGGGACGGGTTCGACGTCGTGGTGGCGGACGTGGTCACGCACGCAACGCTCCCGCGCTACCGGAGCGGTCTGCCGGGGTGCCTCGTCGTCCACCTGGCCATCACCCTCGACGCTGCCCGCGAGCGTGCGGCGACGAGACCGGGGTACCTGACGGACGACGAGTTCACGCTGCTGCACCGGATGACGGCCTCGCCGCCGCCCGTCGACGTGGTGCTCGACGTCGGGGATCTCAGCGTCGACCAACAGCTGGACCGTGTCCGCGCGGTGTGGCTCAGCGCCTGAACCGGTCAGGTCAGGCGGCGCGCTGGCGGAACCAGCGCACCAGCTGACGGACCGCGGGAACCGCGGACATGGCGTCGCCGTCGTGCGAGTCCAGGTCGTCGAACGTCGCGCGGTACCCCGGCACGTCCTCGAGCTCCTGCTCGGACGGGAAGCCCATCGTCCACTCTGGGAACTCTCGGTCCTCGATGACCTCCTCCAGCAGCACGGTGACCTTGGTGTGCCGGGGGTCGTCGCGGATGGTGCGCATCTTCTGCCGGACCTGGGCGTCAGGCCCCTCGAGCACCTGCAGGAAGTAGCCGTTCCGGAACAGCAGCATGCCGGTGATGCCGGTGTGCTCGTTCGACGCACGGCTCTGCGTGAGCAGCGCGGTCAGGTCGGCGGGTTCGAGGGTGCTCGTGGCGACGCTGGAGTAGGTCAGGGACAGCATGCGGCCCATCGAACACCGTCCGTCCAGTGCGACGCCCGGTGTAGGACGATCCCCGCACGCTGCGTCCGCGCGGTGTCAGCTGCCGCTCGTGACGGGCACGCGGTGCGCGGAGCCGACCGCGGTCACCGAGCCGGTCAGCGACGATCTGGTGCGGCGGACGAGTGCTCCGGCTCGACGATGGTGCGGACGGCCTCGGTCGAGATCCGTTCTCCGGCAGCACCGGGGGTGGACTCGGTGTCGGTCGGTGTGCCGTGGTCGTCGGCCGACATGGTGCGCTCGTCGAACGGTGCCGTCCCGGACAGCACGCGCTCGACCTGGTCCTTGTCGATCTGCCGGGTCCACGTGCCGACCAGCACCGTGGCGACCGCGTTGCCGGTGAAGTTCGTCAGCGCACGCGCCTCGGACATGAACCGGTCGATGCCGACGATCAGGCCGACGCCGTTGACCAGGTCCGGGCGGTGCGCCTGCAGTCCGCCGGCCAGGGTCGCGAGTCCGGCCCCGGTGACGCCGGCGGCGCCCTTCGACGCGATGATCATGAAGACCAGCAGCGAGATCTGCTCGGGGATGTTCAGCGGTGTGCCGAGGGCGTTCGCGATGAACAGCGAGGACATCGTCAGGTAGATGGCCGTGCCGTCGAGGTTGAAGGAGTATCCGGTCGGCACGGTGACGCCGACGACGGGCTTCGAGACGCCCAGGTGCTCCATCTTCGCGATGAGCCGGGGCAGGCTGACCTCGCTCGAGGACGTCGACACGATCAGCAGGTACTCGCGGCCCAGGTACTTCATGAGCCGGAAGATGTTCACGCCGGTGACGACCCGCAGCAGCGTGCCGAGCACCCCGACGACGAACACGATGCAGGTGATGTAGAAGGCGATCATCAGCGTGCCGAGGGCGACGAGGGCCGAGACCCCGGTGGCGCCGACCACGGCCGCGATCGCGCCGAACGCACCGACCGGAGCGACCCACATCACCATCGCCAGGATGCGGAACACCAGCGCCTGCAGGTGGCGCACACCGGTCAGGATCGGTGCACCCTTGGGACCCATCGCCTGCAGCGCGAACCCGACCAGCAGCGCGACGAACAACGTCTGCAGGATGCTGCCGCTGGTCAGCGAGGACACCAGCGTCGCGGGGATGATCCCCAGCAGGAAGCCGCTCGTCGAGGACGCGTCCTCGCTGCTGCCGGCCGGCAGCTCGTACCGCGCGTTCGACATGTCAAGGTGGTCGCCGGGGTGGATGAGGTTGCCGACGACCAGCCCGATCGCGAGCGCGAAGGTCGACATCACGATGAAGTACCCGAGCGCGAGCCCGCCGACCTTGCCCACCGTCGCTGCCTTGGCGATCGAGCCGACGCCGAGCACGATCGTGCAGAAGATCACCGGCGCGATCATCATCTTGATCAGCGCGATGAACCCGTCGCCGATGGGCTTCAGCCCGACGGCGAAGGTCGGCGCGGTCAGTCCGACGACGATCCCGGCGGCGACCGCCACGATGACAGCGATGTACAGCCAGTGGGAACGGTCCAGCCCGCGGCGCCTGCCGGGCCGTGCGGGGGACGCGTGCGTCGATGCCATGAGACTTCCTTGTCCTCAGGACCGGGGCTGCGTCGCACCGGTCCGCTCGTGCTCGTCGGGAGCGGGTCCACCTTCGCGCGGATCGGTCCTGGTCCGTGACTTGCGTTCATTGCGTTCACGGATCGCAGCAGGAACGTCCCCGGTGCACGAGAATGGTGGTCCCGCGACGGAGCGAGGAGGGTCGGACAGTGGCACCGAGACGATGGAGCATCGCCATGCGGCTCTTCGCGCTGCAACTGCTGTTCGTCGTCGTCGGGGTGGTGGTCGGCGGGGCCTGGAGCTGGCACTCGGCCCGCGCGGACCTCGAAGCGGACGCTGCCGACCGGTCGACCGTCATCGCGGTCGCCATCGCCCGCAACCCGTTCGTGGTCGACCAGGTCGAGGGCAGCGACCCGTCGAAGCGGCTCGAGCCCTACGGGCTCGACCTGATGCGGACGACGCACACGGACTTCATCACGATCATGGCGCCGGACCGCACGCGGTACACGCATCCGGACCGGTCCGAGATCGGTCGGCCGTTCCAGGGCACCATCGCACCGGCGCTTGCCGGTCGGACGTTCACTGAGACGTTCGCCGGCACGCTCGGGCCGTCGGTCCGGGCGGTGACACCGATCACCGACTCGGACGGTCGGGTGGTCGGGCTGGTCGCGGCCGGCGTCACGGTCGCGAACATCGGTGCCGCGCTGGTGCCCCGCCTGGTGTCGGTGATCGCCCTGGCGCTGGCGATCGTCGCGGTGTCGGCGCTGTTCTCGTGGCTGCTCAGTCGGTACCTGAACCGGGTGACCGCGGGACGTGGGCCCGAGGAGCTCGCACGGGTGTTCGCGTCCTACGAGGGCGTGTTGCACTCCGTCCACGAGGGACTCGTCGTGATCGACCGAGCCGGCCAGGTCGTGCTGTACAACGACCGGGCCGCGGAACTGCTGCGCCTGCCCGAGCCGACCGACCCCCAGCAGCCGATCCCGGTCGCGGCGCTCGACGTCCCCGAGGGGCTCCGCGACGTCCTCGGTTCCGGCGACCGTGCCGTCGACGAGACCCATGTGTCCACGGATCGCGTGCTCGTGGTCAACCAGGAGATGGCGTTCGCGCGCGGGTCCGCCCGACCGATCGGCACGGTGGCGACGATCCGCGACCACACCGAGCTGCTGCACCTGTCCGGCGAGCTCGCCGCCACACGGACCCTCACCGACGCCCTGCGGTCGCAGACGCACGAGTTCGCCAACCGGATGCACGCCGTCGTGGCGCTCATGGAGCTCGGACGTGTGGACGAGGCGATCCGGTTCGCGTCCGACGAGATCGACCGGAACGGCGACACCGACCCCCGCGCGGACGCGGACGCACGCGACCACGCCACCGTCAGCACGGACACGGGCACCCACGCCACCGACGACGTCACCACCGCCGACGTCGTCGTCGCGGTCCTGCACGGCAAGCGCGCCCAGGCGCACGAGCGCGGGGTCGACCTGGCGATCGACACGACCGCCCTGCACGGCGCGCTGCCGATCGCCGCGGCGGACTTCATCACCGTGGTCGGCAACCTCATCGACAACGCCCTCGACGCCGTCACCGATCAGCAGCACCTGCCGACAGGGGGCCGCCCCGGCTCGCGCGTCACCGTCACCGTGGCGACGACGATGGACGGCGGCACCCGGCTCACGGTCGCAGACAACGGCCCGGGCATCGACGACGTCGACACGGCGTACGAACGCGGTTGGTCGACCAAGCAGGCGGGCCCGGAGGGCCGGGGGATCGGCCTCGACCTGGTGCGCTCGACGGTCGCCCGGATCGGCGGCGACATCACCGTCGTCACCGGGCCCGCCGGCAGCAGCTTCACAGTGGACATCGCGGCGAAGCAGGTGCCCGCATGACCGAGACGATCCGCGTGCTCATCGTCGAGGACGAGCCGCTCACGGCCGAGGCGCACGCCGCCTACGTGGCGCGACTCGAGGGGTTCACCGTGGTCGGGTCCGCTGCCACCGGACGCGCCATGCTGGCGGCGGTGCAGGCCGAACAGCCGGATCTCGTGTTGCTGGACTTCACCCTGCCCGATGCCCACGGCCTCCAGCTCGTCCGCGCCCTGCGGACCGCCGGGTCCGCCGTTGACGTGATCGCGGTGACCGCCGCGCACGACGCACGGGGCGTGAAGAACGCGATCGCGTTGGGCATCGTGCAGTACCTGGTCAAGCCGTTCAGCTACCGCACCTTCGCCGAGCGGCTGACGACCTACCGCGAGTTCCGGCGCGGCTTCGAGGACCGCCGGTCACTGTCGCAGGCCGACATCGACGAACGGCTGGGCAGCCTGCGTCCGTCCGCGCCGTTCGAGCTGGCAAAGGGAATCGCCCGTGAGACCCTCGACGCTGTGCAGGCGGTCCTGATGGCGTCCGCCGCAGGCGTCTCGGCGACCGAGGTGGCGGACGCGACGGGCACCTCGCGCGTGACGGCGCGGCGGTACCTCGAGCACCTGATCACCGCCGGGCAGGCCGACAAGGACGTCCGGCACAGCGGCCCCGGCCGCCCGGAGTACGAGTACCGCTGGTTGCGCTGACGCGCCGTCGGACAGGAGGCCCGGCTCGGCTCCGGTGGGTGGGCACCTGTCCGGCTGGCTGCCGGCCTACAGGCCCTGCGCCGTGGAGGGCGCCCAGCTCCGGAACCGCGCGGCCAGCCGGTCACGCATCGACGAGTCGGCCACGATCACGTCGGCACCGCCGTCGTACGGGCAGTACACCCACGTGGCGTCCGGACCGGTCGCCACGAACTGCGCACGGTCGTCAGCCGCTGCCACCAGCAGTTCGGTGAGCGCGTCGACCGACGGCATGTCCTGCACCCACAAGTACCGACGCACGTCGTCATCCTCGTCGAGCCCCCAGTGGTCATCGGACCTGCGCCACGGCCAGCGGTCCGGCAAGGCCGACCGTGTCCAGCCGCTCTCGATGTCCTCTGCGCCGAAGTCCGCGGCGATGACGGTGGCCGATCCGCCTGGGGGCAGCAGCGCCTCCAGGACCGTGCGGTGCCGGCGGAGCACCTCGGCGTGTTCGTCCGCGGTGTCGGCGTACCGCTTGCCGTCGGGCAGGCTCCACACTCGGAACCAGCGGTCCTCGTGGCGCTGACGCAGGAGGTGTCCAAGCGGCGGGACGTCCCAGGCAGCGTCCCACCGTGCGCCGAGCTCCACCGCCCGGGCGCTGTCCTTGCCGCGGCGGAACGATCCGCGCCTGGTCAGCGCGCGGCGTACCGCCCCGACGGTCAGCACGGGGTCTCCGTCAGCGGCATCGTCCACGCGATCTCCCGATCCAGCTGCCCGGTCTCCGCGAACAGCCGCACCTGCTGCGTGTCAGCCAGCCTCGACGCCAGTTCGTCGCGGTCGGCGGGCACGAACCCGAGCGACTTCCAGAACGGACCCGACCGGCGCGAGAAGAGCCACGCGCGTTCCGCCCCACTCCGGGCGGCCTCGGCGAGGGCGAACCGTGCCAGCCGTGTTCCCGCGCCGGCGGCACGTGCGTCCTCGGCGACCGCGACGCTCCGCACGAGCACGTGCTGGCCATCGGCGCTCCGTTCGAAGCCGGTGCTGCCCGTGATCGCGCCGTCGGGTCCGTGCTCGACCCACACACGCAGGCCCGGGTCGTCGAGTCCCGCGATGGTCAGGTCCGCCCGCTGCAGGAAGGCCCGCAGCTCGTCGACGTCCGCCGCGCTCCCCGGTCGCAGCGGACCAGCGCCCGTGGCGATGAGTCCGAACCGGCGGACCGCGACGCCGTCATGCCGCTCGGATGCCGTCCACGCCGAGGCGAAGCGCTCGAGCACGGCGACCGAGCCGGCGTTGTCGGCGAGGCACACGGCGACGACCGGGTCGATCCCGAGCGACGATGCGCGGACAAGCACCTGCCGCACGGCCCACGAGGCCACGCCACGACCACGCGCCAACGGACGGATGCCGTAGCCCAGGTGGCCGTCGCGCTGGACACGAGGGTCGTGGGCGGCGCGCAGCGCGATGCCTCCCAGGACCGTGTCGCCGTCGACGATCCACCACGTCGCGGTCGGGTCGCGCCGGAGCAGGTCGACCCAGCGGCGGAACCCCTGCTCCGAGTCGACGTCGTCCTCGGCCGCGATCCCGAAGCCGTCCTCGTGCAGGCCCGGACCCCACTCGCGGTGAGCGGCTAGCCACTGCTCGTGCAGGTCGGCACGGGGTCTGACGAGTTCGAGCATGGATCAGCCCGCGTCCCGCGCGAGTGCGTGCGCGCGCTCCGGTGCCACTCCGAGCAGGAGGAGGGTCGCGTGAACGGCGGCATCGACCGGGACGGGGCGGTCATCGTGGTCGCCGTCCGCGATCGTGAACACCGCGGACCAGGCCAGCTGGCCGAGGACGTCGGCGGGCAGGTGGTCCCCGAAGGCGCCCGCTCGCTGGCCACGTTCGACGAGTTCGGTGAGCCGGGTCTCGATCGGTCGCAGGATCGCGTGGATGTCGGCACCGAACTCGCCACGGCGCAGCACGATGAGCACCCGGTACCGGTGCGCGACCGGCCACAGCCGACCGACGAAGTCTGCCCATGCCGCGTCGGCCGCCACCTCCGGCGGGTGGGACGTGGTCAGCACCCGAGCGATCTCGTCGACGGCGCATCGGGCCAGGGCCGTCACCAGGTCCGCCCGGGTGGGGAAGTACCCGTAGACCGTGCGTCGCACCACTCCCGCCGCGGCAGCCACGTCGCCCATGCCGGCATCCGGACGTGCCCCGAGCACGTCGATCGCCACGTCGAGGATGCGCTGTTCGGTCTCGGGCGAGCCGGGACCCGTGGTGCTGGGCGTCATGGACCCCATCATTGCACACGCCTGTGCAACGAACTACGCTGCACACCGGTGTGCAACCCGACACCGACCACCGCCATCGAGGAGTCATCATGACCGAACCGGCAGCACCCACCGCCATCCGTCCGTTCCGCATCGCGGTTCCGGACGCGGCGATCGACGACCTGCACGCACGCCTGGACCGGACCCGCTGGCCCTCGGTCGAGACCGTGGGGGACTGGTCGCAAGGGGTCCGGACGGCGGACCTGCGTGCGCTGGCCGAGCGCTGGCATTCCGGGTACGACTGGCGTCGCTTCGAATCCGCGATGAACGCGATCCCGCAGTTCACGACGCCGATCGACGGTGTCGACGTGCACTTCCTGCACGTCCGCTCGGCGGTCCGCGGCGCGATGCCACTGCTCCTGACGCACGGCTGGCCCGGATCGAACGCGGACTTCCTCCGTCTGGTCGGACCGCTCACCGATCCCCAGGCGTTCGGCGGTGACCCGGCGGACGCCTTCGACGTGGTCGTCCCGTCCCTGCCCGGAGCGGGGTTCACCACCGCGCCGACCGACACCGGGTGGACGGTCGACCGGATCGCCCGGACCTGGACGACGCTCATGGAACGGCTTGGGTACGAGGCCTGGGCGGCACACGGAGGGGACTGGGGAGCAGCAGTCACCACGGCGTTGGGGGCCCAGCGGCCGGATGGACTGCTCGGCATCCACCTCAGCACGCCCTACGCGTTCCCGTCGGTTCTGCCCGAACAGATGACCGCCGACGAGCAGCGCGCGGTCGACGGGCTTGCGCGGTACGCGGGGGAGCTCGGCGGATCGAACCACCTGCAGGGGACGAAGCCGCAGACGGTCGGATTCGCCCTGGCCGACTCGCCCGTCGGACAGGCGGCGTGGCTCTACGAGAAGTACCAGTCCAAGACGGACAACGCGGGACGCGCCGAGGACGCGATCGATCTGGACACGATCCTCGACCAGGTGTCGCTCGCGTGGTTCACGAACAGCGCGGCGTCGTCAGCGCGGATCTACTGGGACAACCGCACCGCCACGATGGCCGGACCCAGGCTGTCGTTGCCGGTCGCGGTGACCGTTTTCCCACACGACGTCCCGCGGCTGCCACGGAGCTGGGTCGAGCAGGCGTACACCGACCTGGTCCGCTTCGCCGAGGCCGACCACGGGGGGCACTTCGCCGCTCTCGAGCAGCCCGCGGTGCTCGTCGACCAGCTCCGGACGGGTCTGGCCGGTCTGCGATCGTCCGTCTGACGCCATCGACGCGATCGCCGGTCGGTACCCAGGTGCCACATCGGTGCGACCGACGACCGACGCTCAGGCCGGCGCCGGCACAGGACACTGCCGTCATGGACACCCGCACCCAACCCCTGCCCGTCGTGGTCGCCCCGCACCCGGCTGCGGACTCGCAGCACCTCCGCCCGACACCGAGCGCCGGCCGACTCTTGGTGGTCGCCGGCGTCGTCGCCCTGATCGCCCTGGTGGTGGTCCTCGCGCTGAACTGGGCGACGGTCGTGTCGGCGATGACGGTGGTGGGGCTCATCGCCCTCGGACTGCTCGTGCTCACGGCTGCCCTGCTCCGCCTGGCTCTCGGCAGCACACGGGGCGTGCTGCTGTTCCTGCTCGGCGTGGTGGTCGGCCGGGTCACTGGTCGTCGACGCACCCCGTAAGCTGCCGCGGTGGATGCAACGCTGCCCTCGGGGACGACGCGACGACGCGTCGAGCTCCGACTCGTCCGACCGCTCCTGACGTGGTTCGCCCGCCCGACCGTCACGATCGACGGTGTCGGCCACCCCGCGCAGTGGGGCGACGGCACGTGGGCGGTGCCGGACGGTGGTGGCACCGTGATCGGCGTCTACCTGTACAACCGCGCCTGGCGGTTCGGCTCGGCGTCGGTCGACGTCCCCGCCGCTGCTGACGGCGACGCGTTCGAGTACCGCGCTGGTCTGCTGCCGGTCGGTTCCGGGACGATCCGTCGACGCTGACCTGCTGGACGCCCGACGCCGCGCGGCAATACTGTGGCGGCATGTCGACGGTCAGGGTGCACAACTTCGCGGTCTCGCTCGACGGCTTCGGTGCCGGTGCGGACCAGTCGGCCGACCGGCCCTTCGGGCACGCCGACGGCCGGCTGATGAGCTGGTTCATGCAGACAGCGACGTTCCGCGGGATGCAGGGAGCGTCTGGAGGCTCCACCGACGTCGACGACGTCCACGCCCGCAGGTGGACGCCCGGCATCGGCGTCGAGATCATGGGCCGCAACAAGTTCGGCCCGCAGCGTGGCCCGTGGCCGGACGACGGCTGGACCGGCTGGTGGGGGGACGAGCCGCCGTTCCACACGCCCGTCATCGTGCTGACCCACCACCCGCGCGAGCCGCTCGTCATGCAGGGCGGCACGACCTTCCACTTCGTCGATGCCGGGCCGGCCGAGGCGCTCGCACAGGCACGTGCGCTCGCGCCGGACACCGACGTCCGGATCGGCGGCGGGGTCGAGACCGTCCGCGAGTTCCTGCAGGCAGACCTGGTCGACCACCTGCACGTGGTCGTGGTGCCCATCGTGCTCGGCCGTGGCGAACGTCTGTGGGACGGTCTCGAGGGGCTCGAGGACCGCTTCGACGTCGTCGCCGAGCCGTCCCCGACCGGCGTCGTCCACCTGACCTTCGACCGCCGCGCCGAACCGCCCGTCAGGGGCTGAAGGGCAGCTGCCCGGGCACGACGAGCTGTCCGCCGGTCACGGACAGCGCGATCGCCAGGCCGAGCGCCGAGGCGACGACGACGGTGAGCGCCACCCGCAGGACGCGTCCGTACGGTCGACCTCGTGCCACGGACGCCAGCACGACGATCCCGACCAGGTGCATGACCACGAGCGGCGCGACCATGAAGGTGATCGACGCGCCCTGTGTCGCCCCGCTCGCCGTTCCCCGTGTGGCTTCTTCGGAGACGCCCCACATCCACAGCCATCCGAGCGTGGTGACGGGAACACCGAGCGCTCCGCAGAGCCAGAACGCGATCGCCCGCCCGGGCGAGGACGGTTCGGAAACGGCGGTCATGGCGCGATGCTAGCGCCCCGTCCGGCCCCGACCCGAGCAGTGGCGTCAGGCCTGTTCGGCAGCTGCTGCGTCGGGGCCCTGCTCGGCGGCCTTCGGGTCCATCCACCCGAACTCCAGCACGTTGCCGTCCGGATCGGTGAGCTGCCGCTGGTACATGAACCCCAGATCGGTCGCGGGCCGGGCCTCGGAACCGCCGGCACCGACACCCGACGCCACGACCTGGTCGACGGCGTCGCGGGAGTCGAGCATCACCGCGGTCAGCACGGACACCGCCTGGGACGGGTCGCCCGCCGGTCGGTCGGTGAAGCTCTGGAAGAACTCCCGCCGCAGGATCATGAACGCGCTGTGGTCGTCTTCGACGATCACGCACGCGGCGTTCTCGTCCGTGAAGAGCGGGTTGATCGTGAACCCGAGCGAGGCGTAGAACGCCTTCGCCCGGTCCAGGTCGGTGACAGGCAGGTTGACGAAGACCATGGGCATGTGGACGCTCCTTCGCGCGGTGTGACCACACCTTGGCACCGCGGACGCGTGCCTGCAACCAGGTGGCCGGGTGGAGACGGACAGGAGGAACGGTGCGGGCCCGCACCGTGCCTCCCGTCCGGCGGTCCAGCCGTCCGCAGACTCAGCGCCGGGTCGCGCCGATCGCCCAGACCCTCGGCGGCTCGACGCCGTTGACGGCGTGGTCACCGACGATGCGGGCCTTGAAGACCCACGGGTTGTGGCTGCCCGCGGTGCGGGCGTTCCGCCAGTGCCGGTCGAGGTTCTTCGTGGTGCTGACGCCCGAGGCAGCGAGTGCGTCGAACAGGTGCGACGTCGCCCGGGTCGCGAGCGACGTCAGTGCGACCTGCGCCTGCGCGGTCGCGAGCTCGGCGCGGTCGTTGCGGCGCTCGTCCTCGGCCGGGTCCAGGAACGCGCCCTCGTACGCGCCCTGCAGCGCCTCGGCCGCGCGGGCGACGATGGCCTCGGCCGCGAAGCCGGCGGCTGAGACCTCGCCGACGACCTGCAGGATCTGCGGGTCGGCGGCGAAGGTGTCGGCGTTGCCGTGCGAGAACACCCGGGTGCGGTTCCTGACCTCGAGCGCGATCTCGCGCTCGGCCGCCAGCACGGACCCGGCGAGCACGCTGAGCAGCACCGCTTGGTAGAACGCCGTCTGGTACTTGAACCGGTCGTCGAACAGCACGACGTCGTCGGCCCCGACCCGGGCGTCGCGGAACGTGCTCGTGCCGGACCCGGTGGTCTGCTGGCCGAACCCGTCCCAGTCGTCGGTGTGGGTGACGCCGTCCTGGTGGGCGTCGACGATCGCGATGACCCGTTCGCCGGTGTCGGTGCGCTCGGCGTAGGTGTCGATCCAGTCGGCGAAGATGCTGCCCGTCGAGTAGTACTTCTGCCCGGTGATGCGGAAGCCACCCTCGGGGTCGGGCGTGACCTTCGTGATGACGTCGCCGATCTGCACGGAACCGACCTCGGTCCACGAGTTGCCGGCGATCTCGCCCCGGCCGAAGCGTTCGAGCCACACGTCACGTGGGCCGGATCGAGCGACCAGGCGGTCCTCGACCAGGGCGAAGTGGCCGCGCAGGGCCTGCGGGAGGTTGCTGTCGGCGGCCGCGAGCTCGGTGAGCAGGCGGAACAGCTGGGGGAGCGTCGCGCCGGAGCCGCCGAACTCGACGGGGACGCGCAGGGCTCCGAACCCGGCGTCGGCGAGTTCGCGGATCTCGGCGGTGGGCAGGCGGTGCGCGCGTTCCCGTTCCGAGGCTCCAGCGGCGATGCGGTCGAAGACCGGTCGGAAGCGGGCGGACAGGGCCTCGTCGCTCGGGGCGTCCGTGGTCGCGGGGGCGGGAGTGGTGGTGGTCATGGTGGAGTCCGTTCTCGTCGTCAGGCTGCGGCAGGTGCCGTGGCGGGGGATGCGGTGACGGTGTCGCCGTCACCGGGTGTCGTCGTGGTCAGGGCCGTGCGTGCAACGGTGCGTCGTGCGAGCAGGGCGGCGCCGCCGAACACCGCGACCAGCACCACCAGCGCGGTGCTCGTGGCGACCGGGCCGGTCGGCCAGTGCCCGGTGAGTCCGAGCACCGCCGGCACGGTCGTGGTGACCTGGCTGGCCAGCACGAGTGCCCAGCCGGTGTAGGTCGTGATCGCGCTGCGGCCGAGGGCGAGCAGGACGAAGAACAGCGTCCAGAGCACCGCCCACCCGGCCCGCAGCACGGCGAGCACCGGGTCGTCGCTGACGTGGACGACCGCGAACACGACGGCGAGCGCGGCGACCAGGCCGCAGAACCAGCCGAGCCCGACGGAGCCGAGCGAGAACAGTGCGTCCAACCCGACGTACAGGTAGGTGAGCCCGAACAGGAAGGTGCCGGCGATCGCGAAGAGCGCGGGCAGGGAACCGTCGGCCGACACGGCGACGGCGATGCAGAGCACGAGTTGCAGGCCGCCGATCAGGACGTTGAACACGCCGCTGTCGCGACCGGGCACATGCCCGAGCAGGGTGAGACCGTTGACCAGGAGTGCTGCCCCGGACAGGACCAAGCAGATGAGCGCCATGCGGGGGACGCTAGCGAGCGGATCACGGCCGTCGGAAGGCCTGCGGCGCCAGGTGACGAAGGTGGTCGCCGTGTGACGTCGCGTGTCGTCCGTCGGTGTCGTCCGGTGGCGGTGCGTGTCGTCGTGTGACGGTACGTGTCGTCGTGTGACTGGTCAGGCGGCGGTGCGTTGCGCTCCGGCGGCGCGGGCGACGACGACCGTGACGGCGAGCAGGACGGCGGGTACGAGCATCGCCAGACGCAGTCCGAGGTGCTCGCCCAGGAACCCGAGCGCGGGCGGGCCGACCAGGAACGCCACGTACCCGGCGGTCGCCACGACCGACACGCGGCGGTCGCCGTCGGTCGGGTGGTCGCCGGCGGCCGACACGGCGAGCGGGAACCCGAGGGCGATCCCGAGACCCCAGACGACGGCGGCGGCAGCGGTGACGATCGGCGTCGGCGAGACGACGACCGCGAGCACGCCGACCAGTCCGACGACGCCGCACGCCCGGACGACGGCACCGCGCCCGAAGCGGGTCACCAGCGGGGTGCCGGCCGACCGGCCGATCAGCATCGCGAGGGCGAAGCCGGTGAACACGAGCGACCCGAGGACCTCGGGGGCGTCGTGGTCGGTGGTCATCAGCAGCGGGAGCCAGTCGCTCGCGGCGCCCTCGGCGAAGGCCATCGCGAGCGTGATCACCGCGATCAGGAGCAGTTGGACGGTGATGACGGACCGGCGCGTCGACGGTGCCGCGGTGCTGGTCGCGGCGCTGTCGGTCACGGGCTCGTCGAGCCGGGGCATCGGGCGGATCGTCAGCACGGCCGTCAGGGCGAGTGCCGCCATCACACCGGCCGCGATCGGCAGGTGCACCACGACCGGGACGCGCCACGCGGTCATCGCGATCCCGACGATGCCGCCGGCGACCGAGCCCAGGCTGAAGCACGCGTGCAGGACGGGGACGACGGGCTTGTCGACGACGCGTTCGACCGCGGCAGCCTCGACGTTGAGCCCGATCTCGGCGATCCCGGCGCCGAACCCGATCAGGAACAGCCCCACCCAGACCCCGGCCGCCAGCTGCGCGGGTGCGAGCAGCCCGACCAGCAGCGTGCCGACGACGGGCAGGGCGCCACCGGCCAGGATGAGCGGCTTCGGGCCGATCCGCCGCAGCAGGACGCCGGCGCCGAGGATCCCGAGCATCGATCCGATCGACAGGCCGAACAGCACGAAGCCCATCGCCTCGATCGACGCCGCGAGGTCGGCGCGCACCGACGGTGTCCGGGTGATCCAGGACGCGATGCCGAACCCGGTCATGGTCGACGTCGCGAAGAGGGCGACTCGGTGCAGTCGGGTCGAGGGCAGCGTCGCCGGGATGTCCACACGTCGATCCTGCTCCCCGTGCACAGGCACCGCCTGCCAGGCTGGCCGGAGACATGGAACTCTTCGCACCCGAACTCGTCGTCGTGCTCGCCACGGCGATCGCCGTCACCGCCGCCGTCGCCGGGCGTCTGAAGATCGCCCCACCCGTCCTGCTGCTGGCGTTCGGCGCCGCCATCGCCTTCATCCCGGTGTTCGGGAAGCTCGAACTGCCCGCCGACGCCGTGCTGCTGCTGTTCCTGCCAGCCCTGCTGTACTGGGAGAGCCTGACGATCTCGCTGCGGGAGATCCGCGCGAACTTCCGCGGCATCCTGCTCATGGGCACGCTGCTCGTCGTGCTGACCGCCGGCGGGGTCGCGACGCTGCTGCACCTGCTCGGCATGCCGTGGGGGCCGGCGTGGGTGCTCGGTGCCGCGGTCGCCCCGACCGACGCCACCGCCGTCGGTGCCCTGACCCGCTCGCTGCCGCGGCGGAACACCACCGTGCTGCGCGCCGAGAGCCTGGTCAACGACGGCACCACCCTGGTGATCTACGGCATCGCGGTCGCGGTCACCGCCGGCGAGCAGACCCTGACCGTGTGGAACGTCTCGGGCATGCTCCTGCTGTCGTACGCCGGGGGGATCGCCGCCGGACTGGTCGTGGCGTGGCTCGGGATGCTCGTGCTGCGACGGATCTCCGCCGTCGTGCTCGAGAACCTGCTCACCCTGCTGGTGCCGTTCGTGGCGTTCCTGGCCGCCGAGGCGATCGGGTCGTCCGGCGTGCTGGCGGTCGTGGTCGCGGGCCTGGTGGTGAGCCAGGTGGCGCCGAAGCTCGACCGCGCCGAGACCCGGCAGCAGACCCGGCAGTTCTGGTCGTTCGCGACCTTCCTGCTCAACGGTGCGCTGTTCGTCCTGGTGGGCATCGAGGCCACGATCGCGGTGCGCGAGCTGCAACCCCGCGAGCTGCTGGTCGGCCTCGGCATGATCGGGCTGGTCTCGCTCGCGGTGGTGGTCCTGCGGTTCGCGTTCCTGAACCTGTCGTGGGGAGCGGTCCGCCTGGTGACCCTCCGCACCGGCGGGTCTCCGCGCGAGGGACACCGGGACCGTGTCGTCAGTGGCTTCACCGGATTCCGGGGCGCCGTGTCACTTGCTGCCGCGGTCGCCGTGCCCCGCATGGTCGAGAGCGGCGCCGCGTTCCCCGAGCGCGACCTGATCGTGTTCGTCGTGGCCGGGGTCGTCGTCGTGACGATCGTCGCGCAGTCGCTCGTGCTGCCCGTCGTCGTGCGGTGGGCAGACTTCGGCGGCAGCCACGAGGTGATCGAGGAACGCCGGACCGCCGAGCGACGGGCGATCGAAGCGGCACTCGACGCCCTGCCCCGGCTCGCGAAGCGCTCTGGTGTCGACGCCGAGCTCGTGCAGCGCATCCGCGACGACTACGAAGGCCACCTGGCCCTGGTCCGCGCCGAGCAGAGCGACGACGACGACCACCCGCTGCTGCAGCAACGCGGCGCGGCCGTCGAGCTCGAGCTGGAGCTCGTCCGGCTCAAGGCCGCCACCGTGCTGCGCATGCGCGACGACGGGGACATCGACGACCTGGTGCTGCGGCAGGTGCGCGCCGAGTACGACGCCGAGGAGACCCGGCTGCTGCGCCAGGGCGAGCGCGACTGAGCGTCCCGGCGCGCAGCATCGCACCGCGTCGCGTCGACGCTCAGGCCGAGCGTGCCCGCTGGAGTCCTGCGCGGCGCGCCCACGCCCGCCACGGCAGGGACGACGCCAGGGCCGACCCGATGACGACGGTGCCGAACCACCCGACCAGCACGCCCGGGATCGGCACGAGCAGGCTCATCCACAGCAGGACCGCCAGCACACCGAGCACGTAGGCCGCCCCGGCCTTCAGGTGGCGCAGCCGCTTCAGCCCCGCCGCCTGGTCCAAGCGCGAGGTCAGCCGTGCCAGGAACAGCGCCCCGACGCCGATCGCCGCCGCACCGACGGCCGCCTGCTCGAGCGCGCCGAGCCCGTCCGACCCGAGCACACCCGACCCGGACAGCGAGTACACGCCGTCCAGGATCTCGAACAGCATGAACACCACGAGCCCCCGCTCGAACACCACCGTCGACGCGTAGGTGTGGACCCGCCACGAGCGCAGCGAGGACCCGGAGCCGAGCGACCACGCGGCGATCCGCTTCGACGTCAGGTACGCCCCGATGCCCGCTGCGCCCCCGATGGCGACCGGCAGCACCGCGCCGGCGGCCCACGCCGTGTCGGACCCGACCAGCAGGCCCGTCAGCACCACCCCGGCCGTGGCGGTGACCAGCGACCAGGCGCGCGGCCGGGCGACGGCGGCGAGCCGGGCCTCCAGACGGCCGAGCCACGCCCTGCGCGCCGCACGGTCCGTGTTGAACAGGTACTCCGCGAACACCATCCAGATGAACGACGCGCCGAAGGCGGCCAGTGCGGGCCGGACCTCTTGCAAGTGGGCGCTGAAGGCGCCCGGGGCGACGACGGCCTCGGTGACGGCCTGGGCGGGGTCCGTGGCGTCACCGACCGCGACGGCGGCGGGCGGCAGCATCAGCCGCATCGCGAGGACACCGGCGACGATCCCGAGCGACAGGAACAGGCGTCTGGCGGGGGAGTGCAGGCGGCCCGCGATGCCGGCCATCGGCACCGAGGAGTCGGCCGCCATCGCGATCTCGAGCATCGCGAGGGCGACGAACGCGACCGCGGCGGCGGGACCGAGGACGGTCCACGCCAGCGCGGCGCACGCGACGGTGACGAGGAGCGGGAGGGTCAGGAGGGATCTGGCCATCGCCCCATGGAGCGCTCCCGAGCTGGGCAGGACGTGCGGTGGCGCTGGGCGCGGGCCGGGAGGTCCGGGCCGGTTCCCCGGATCGGGTGACGCCCGGTCCCCCCTTGCGTGGACGCGCCGCGCGCCCCGCGCGCGGGTCAGGTGCGCAGGGTGCCTCGGACGACGGAGTCGCCCGAGTGTGTCGGGTTGCCGTCGTCGGCCTCGGCGGAGACGTCGACCACGGGGTACCGAGACGGGTCGACGCCCGAGGGCACCACGAACCGTCCGGTGTCGCCGTCCAGGAACCCGACGCTGACCAGTCCGCGCAGGTCCGAGCGCATCATCCAGACCTCGCGGAGCGGTGCCTGGCCCTCGGTCGCCTTGTGGTCCAGGTCGACGACGAGCATGAGTCGGCCCTGGGCGTCGCGCTCGAGTTCGGCGCTGCCGGCGGCACCGTTCCACCCGGGCAGCGGGTCCAGGGCCGTGCGCGACACGACCGTGGCCGCGGGGTCGTCACTGCGGAACAGGACCGCGCCCACACCGATCCCGGCCACGAGCGCCACGATCCCGACCCCCGCGGTGAGCAGGGCGACGGTGCGGCGGCGGATGCGACCACGGCGTCGGGGTGCGACGTCGGACGGGGGTGCCGGTGTCGCTGCGGGGGCGGCGTCGGTCGGTTCCTGTTCGACGGGCGCCGGGACGACGGGAGCCGGTTCCTCCCACGCCGTGTCCGTGCGGTGGGTGTCGAAGCCGAGGTCGGTGGCGATCCGGTCCCACACGGCCGGGGCCGGGCGTTCCATCGCGACGCCCTCGGCACTGCGTGCAACGGACACCACGCGTCGGAGGTCGTCGAGTTCGTCCCGGCACGTGGGGCATGCCGCGAGGTGCTCGGCTTCCGCGCCCGACGGGCCCACCTCGCCGATGGCGAGCAGCGCGAGGGTCTCCTCGTCGATGTGGTTCATTCGATCACCTCCAATCGCATTCGGAGCCGAGCCAGACTTCGACGGATGTGGCTCTTCACGGTGCCGAGCGGCAGGTCGAGCCGTTCGGCGATCTCACGGTGGCTGAGTTCCTCGTAGAACGCCAGTCGCATCACCGTGCGGGGGACCTCGTCCAGCCGGTCGAGCTCGCCCGCGACCATCACCCGCTCGGCGAGTCCGTCGGTGACGTCCTCGGCCGTGGGGGCCGCGGCTTCCTCCCCGGCGACCGCCAGGGTGAGTCGCAGGCGCCGGGTGCGTTCGGTGTGGGCGTCGGTGATGCAGTTCCGGGCGATGCCGACCAGCCAGGCACCGAGTGGCGCCTTGGCCGGGTCGTAGGTGGAGCGACTGCGCCACGCCCGGACGAACACCTGCTGGGTGACGTCCTCGGCCGCGGCGACGTCGGCGAGCGAGCGGAGTGCGAGCGTGTGCACCAGGGGCGACCAACGCTCGTACACCGAGCGCAGGACACGCTCGTCGCCGCTGCCGAACGCGTCGGCGAGCGCGGTGTCGTCGGGTGGTGTGATCGTCACGTCGTCGTGGGGCCTTCCGGTGACCGCGATGGGCACCTGTCCCGATGCTAGGGCGTCGGGCCGGGTCGCGGTCGGGAGTCGGGGATCGGTCACTGCGGTGTGGCGGTGACCACGAGGTTGCTGTCGTAGTGGTGGGTGGTGGTGTTGAAGGCCCCGCCGCAGGTGACGAGCACCAGCCGCCGAGGTCCGTCCTGGTCGAAGATGCTCGCCCAGGGCACCCCGGTCTTGCGGATCAGGTCGACGCTCTGCACCTGGTAGCGGGTGGTCGAGCCATCGGCGCCGGTGAGGGTGATGACGGTGCCGCTCGGCACGTCGACCAGGTGGGCGAACGGGCCGATGCCGTACCCGACCGCGTCGACGTGTGCCGCGATGACGGTCGTCCCGGTGGTCGAGGTCGGTCCGGGGCCGAACTTCCACCACCCGGCGGTCGCGGGGTCCGCCGGCAGGGACATCGCGCCGGTGTCGTCGACCCCCTCGGGCTGCACGGGTTGGTCGATGGGCAGGCCGGCGACGGCGATCCGTGCGGGAGCGACCGTCGGTGCCACGTCACGCGGGAGTGCGGCGCTCTGCTGGGGCACCGCGGTGGAGAACGCCGACGGGACGGGAGTCGGTGTGCTGGAGGCCATCGCGGTCGGCAGCGGGTGCCCGCCGGAGGACGGAGCCACCGACGAACACCCGGTCAGGCAGGTCAGGGCGACGGCGGCGGCAAGGGGTACCGCCACCGCCGCCCCGACCCGGAGCCGCACGGTCAGCGCCGTGCTGCCCGGTCGCCTGCGCCACGACGACGCAGGACGACGACCACGAGACCGGCGAGCAGCACCGCTGCGCCGCCGCCGATCGCGAGCGGGGTGGTGCTGTCGGGACGGTTCGTCGCGACGAGTCCGGCGTTGCCGGCCGGAACGCCGTTCGGGTTGCCCAGGCCGGTGATGGTCTGGGTGGCGAGCGCCAGGTTCTTGTCGTTCAGGCTGCCCCACGCGTACACGATCGTGTCGGTGCCGGACTGCACGGCGACGTCCGCCGGGCCGATGACCGGGGCAGTGGTGCCGGTCGCTGCGACCGAGGCCGAGACGGTGCCGGCGGGGAGCACGAGCGCCTTCTCGTCCGGGTTCGACAGGTTGGACACCACGGCCTTCCCGCCCGCGAGCACGTCGACCGCGGGTGCTGCTGCGACGTGGCGGACGATGAGACGACCCTGACCGGCGGGGACGGCCGAGGTGTCGTTCGTGAAGACCGTGGCGGTCGGGGTGCCGTCGGCCTTCAGGTGCGCGACGGCGGTGTAGTTGCCGCCGGCGGTGAACGAGACGTCCGCCGGGCCGATGATCGGCTTGGAGTCGTCGGTGGCGTCACTCGCCGTGATGGCCAGCGTGTGCGCTCCGGCGGGGACCATCATCGGGCCCGCGAGGGTGCCGGGCTTGAAGTCGTCGATGGCGCGCTTGCCGTCGAGGTAGACGTCCACGGTGGTGTTCGGGACCGCGTGCAGGACGGAGAGCGTGGCGTCGGACGTCGCCGCGGACGCCGTGGCCGTCGGGACCGCGAGCGCGAGGGCTGCGAGCAGGGCACCGGCGCTGATGCCGGTGACGAGGTTCTTCCGCATGGTGTTCCTCCTGGTGGTGGGTTCGGGGACGTCGTCGTCGACGCCCCACTACCCCCACTACCGGCGCACCACCCTGATCGGATGCACCCGGTCGTGACTTACGGCGTGGCGGTCCCGGCCGATAGAGCGCACTGACCACCCACGGACGGGCGGCCAGCAGGACCTGCCCCACGGACGGTGGCGGGACGACACACCAGGGACGGACCAGATGATCGTCGTCACACGACTCAACGACAGTGCATTCGCTGTCAACCCCGACCTCGTGGAACGCATCCAGGAGACGCCGGACACCACGCTCATCATGGTCGACGGGGCGAAGTACATCGTCCGCGAGTCCATGGCCGAGGTCATCGACCGGATCGCCGCGTACCGCGCCCGGATCGTCACCATGGCGTACGGCACGGACGTCGGCACCGCCACCGGCCCGCAGCCCACCCTGGCCGCGGTGGCCCCGCTGCACGCCGCTCCGGCCCCGCGCTCGCTGGACGGGGGGCGCTGACGTGGACATCGCGACGATCATCGGGATCCTGCTCGCCTTCGGTGCCCTGTTCGGCATGATCGAGATGGAGCACGTCGAGCTCGGCGGACTGTTCCTGCCGGCCCCGATCCTGCTCGTCTTCGGCGCCACCATCGGCGCCGGGGTCGCGAGCACCACGCTCAAGGACGCCATCGCGAGCTTCAAGGCCGCACCGAAGGCGTTCACCGGCAAGGTCACGCCGCCCGCCGCGGTCATCGACGACGTCGTCGGCCTGGCCGAGGTCGCGCGGTCCAACGGCCTGCTCGCCCTCGAACAAGAGGCGGACAAGCACGACGACCCGTTCATGAAGAGGGCGCTGCAGAACATCGCCGACGGCACCGACGGTGACGAGCTGCGGATCCTGCTGGAGGACGAGATCGAGTCGAACGCGGCACCGATGCGCAGCGCGAGCTCGTTCTTCATGGGCCTGGGCGGCTTCGCCCCGACCGTCGGGATCATCGGCACCGTCGTGTCGCTGACCCACGTGCTGGCGAACCTCGGCAAACCCGACGAACTGGGCCCGCTGATCGCGAGTGCGTTCGTCGCGACGCTCTGGGGCCTGCTCACGGCGAACTTCATGTGGCTGCCGATCGGCGGCAAGCTCCGCAAGCTCGCGCAGCTGGAGTCCGACCGGCAGACCCTGCTGATGGAAGGACTGCTCGCGGTGCAGGCCGGCAGCCAGCCGCGCCTGCTCGGGGAGCGTCTGAAGGCCATGGTGCCGCCGGCCGCGCGGAACGAGGCGGCGGCCGGCAAGGGCAAGGCGGGCAAGGGCAAGGCCGGCAAGGGCGGCGGCAGCGCCGACGCCGACGACGAGCAGCTGGCGGCCTGACGATGAGCGCGAACCCCCGCGGGCACGGACGCGGTCGCGGCGGCCGCAAGAAGGGCGGCCACGACGACGCCGAGCACCCCGACGAGCGGTGGATGGCGTCCTACATGGACATGATCACCGTCCTGATGTGCATGTTCCTGGTGCTCTTCGCGATGTCGACGGTGGACCAGCAGAAGTACATCGCGCTGAAGAACTCGTTGGCGACGGGCTTCGGCGAGGTCAAGACGGCCAAGATCGACACGGCCAGCGGTACCGTCGTCAAGGCCGACCAGGTGAAGGACGGCAAGGGCTACTCGACGGACGACGCGAAGGCCGACCACTCGACCGCCGCGTCCGGCGCGAAGGACACCAACGTCGACCCGGCGTCGACGGCGGTGCCGGCCACGGCCAGCAAGCAGGACGTCGCGGCGGCCACCAAGGAGCTCGACGACCTGAAGGCGATCCAGAAGGCCATCACCGGCAACCTCGACAAGGCCGGGCAGACCGCGAACGTGCAGTTCACGGTCGACTCCCGCGGGCTGACCGTGCGGCTGGTCGGCAGCGAGACGTACTTCGGCACGAACAGCGCCGACCTGTCCGCGCAGGCGAGGACGATCATGGACGCCATCGCCCCGGTGCTCAAGGGCGCCGGCCACGACGTCAGCGTCGAGGGCCACGCCGACCAGCGGAACTCGACCGCGCCGTACGCCACCAACTGGGAGCTCAGCGCGGCGCGGGCGACCGGGGTGCTCCGCGACCTGGTCGAACGCGGCGGGATGCCGGGGGAGCACGTGCAGAGCGTCGGCTTCGGATCGAGTCGCCCGCTGGCCAAGGGCGCGACCGACGCCGACAACGCCCTGAACCGCCGGGTCGACATCGTGGTGCTGTCGAACCAGGACCAGGACGTCAGCGCGCTGATGCCCGCGCTGGCCCAGGCACAGGACACGGCGAACGGGAGCACGACCGGGTAGCCCGGGCGACGACCCCACCACCCGGACGACGGCCCCACTCCGGGGTACAGCACTGACGGGTGGCACTCAGGGGACCGATAGGCCCCTCCGTGACCGACATCCTGCCCGCGCCCGAGGTGTACGACTTCGCGCGCCCGTCGACGCTCGCCCGCGAGCACGCCCGGGTGCTGGAGCTCGCCTTCGAGACGTTCGCCAGGCAGTGGGGCACGCAGCTGACCGCCAAGGTCCGCGTCGTGAGCCAGGTCACGAGCGAGCAGGTCCAGATGATGACGTACGACGAGTACGCCGCATCGCTGCCCGCGCTCACCGGCATGGCCCTGCTGCCGATCGCCGACACGACCCCGAAGGGCGTGCTGCAGGTGCCGCTCGACGCCGCCCTGACCTGGGTGTCACACGCGCTCGGCGCCGCGAAGCCGCTGCCGACGCCCGACCGCACGTTCACGCCCATCGAGCAGGCCCTGGTGCGCAAGATCGTCGAGGACGCCCTCGACGACCTGCGCTACTCGTTCGGCGGGTTGCTGGTCCACGACGTCACCGTCGGCGCATTCCAGTACAACTCGCAGTTCGCCCAGGCCGCCCAGAAGGGTGACCTGATGATCGTCGCGTCGTTCAGCATCCGCGTGGGGGAGCGCATCGCGCCCGGCACGCTCGCGCTGCCCGCCGAGACCGTCCTGCCGCAACTCGGCGAGACCGCCGCCACCGTCACCCCGGCCGACGCCCGCGCCCTGCTCGACGCGCAGCTCGCCGGGGTCCCCGTCGGCGTCTCGCTGCGACTCGCGCCCGCGTCGGTCCTGCCGTCCCAGGTCCTCAGCCTCGCCGTCGGCGACGTGCTGCCGCTGCCGCACCCGCAGCACCGCCCCCTCACCATCGCGGTCGACGGCGAGCCCGTCGGCACCGCCGCCGTCGGCGCGAACGGCTCGCGCCTCGCCGGCATCGTCGTCACCACCACATCGGAGCAGCCCGCATGACCGCCACCACCACCCTCCACACCGCGGCAGCCGAGGCCCTCGCGCTCCAGCTCCCGACGGCCGCGCCACTCGGTGCACGGGTTCTGACGGGAGGCGCCACCTCCGCCGTCCTCGAGGCTGCGGTCGACGGTGTGGTCGCGTCCTTCGTCGGCGGCGTGTCCGCAGACATCGCCCTGGTCCTGACCGACCTGGGCACGATCACCGCCGCCGGCGGCACCGACCACGGACTGGTCGACGTCACCGACGTGCTGCGCCCCTCGCTCGAGGCCGCCGCGTCCGTCCTGGGCGTCGGAGTCCTCGGCGATGCTCGCCGCGAGTCCGCCGCATCGCTGTTCGCCGACCCCGAGACCGTCGTCTTCGAGCTCACCGCGGGCGGACAGCCGAGCGGCTGGTTCGGGCTGCGGGTCCGCCAGAACGGCACCGTCGGCGCCCCCGCCGCGCAGCCGGTCACGAGCATCCCGGCCGGCAACCTCGGCCGCATCAACAACGTCGAGATGACGCTGACCGTCGAGATCGGGCGGACGCGGATGTCCGTCCGCGACGTGCTCGGCATGGAACCGGGCGCTGTCGTCGAGCTCGACCGCTCCGCCGGGGCACCCGCCGACGTCTTGCTGAACGGTCGGCTCATCGCGCACGGCGAGGTCGTCGTCGTCGACCAGGACTACGCCGTCCGCATCACCAAGATCCTCGACGTCGCAGAGAGCCTCTGAGCCCGGCTGTGGACACGCTCGTCATCGCCCTCCGCGTCGCGCTCTCGCTCGGCGTCGTGCTCGCCCTGATGTGGGTGCTGCACCGACGCGTGTCGAAGGGGCAGTTCGGCGCGGGGAAGAAGACCCGGGGCCGCCGCTCGGCGTCGGTCGAGGTCGTCGGCCGCCAGGGCATCGGCGGCAAGGCGAGCGTCGTCGTGGTCGACGTCGAGGGCGAGCGGCTCGTGCTCGGGGTCACCGAGGCCGGCGTCAGTCTGCTCACCAGCGGCGCCGCACCGGCGCCGGAGCTCACCATCGTGACCGGTCCCGTGACGCTGCCGGTGCGTCCGACCCCGTCGGCCGAGCAGTTCCGTCAGGAACTGGACCGACAGTCCCAGGCCGCGCCGGGCCTCCCGTCCGACGCGGCGGAGCCGCTGCCCATGCGCCCCCGCAACCGCGACCGCCGCACCGCCGTGCCGGCCGCCACCACCCTGCAGGGATCGATCCTGTCTGCCGGCACCTGGCGCCAGGCCGCCGCTGCGCTGCGCTCACGGCGGGCCGGGTGACCGCCGCGCGCGGCCGCGTCCTGCTCCTCGCGATCCTCGGGGTGGCCATGGTCGCCGGCTTCCTCATGCTCACGGCGACCGGCGCGCACGCCGCCGGGGTCGTCCAGCCGACCGCTCCCGCGACGCCCTCCGCACCCGCGGGGCCCGCGACCGGCGGCTTCAACGTCAACGTGAACGGGCCGGACGGCACCCCCTCGTCGGCGGTCGTCACGCTGATCGGCATCACGCTGCTGAGCATCGCGCCGGCGCTCATGCTCATGATGACGTCGTTCACGAAGATCTTCGTCGTCCTGGCGATGACCCGGAACGCGCTCGGCCTGCAGTCGATCCCGCCGAACCAGGTCATCGCGGGACTGGCCCTGTTCCTGTCGCTGTTCGTGATGGCACCGGTCATCGGGCACATCAACGACGACGCATTGCAGCCCTACCTGGCCGGACACCTGGACTTCCAGCAGGCCGTCGACATCGGCACCAAGCCCCTGCGCACGTTCATGCTGCACCAGACGCGCGAGGAGGACGTGGCGCTCATCACCCGCGCCGCCGGCCTGCCGAACCCGAAGGACCTGGACGCCGTCCCGATGACGACCGTGATCCCGGCGTTCATCATCTCCGAGCTGCGCAGCGCGTTCATCATCGGGTTCGTCATCTTCATCCCCTTCCTGGTCATCGACCTGGTCGTGTCCGCGGCGCTGATGTCGATGGGCATGATGATGCTGCCGCCCGTGATGATCTCGCTGCCGTTCAAGATCCTGCTGTTCGTGCTCGTCGACGGGTGGGGGCTCATCATCAAGTCGCTCATCGAGAGCTACCAGGTGGTGCACTGATGGACCAGCAAGCGGTCATCGACCTGGTGCTCCAGGCCCTCATCGTCGCCGGCAAGCTCGCCGCCCCGGTGCTCGTCACGTCGCTCGTCGTCGGGTTCGCGATCTCGCTGTTCCAGTCGGTCACGCAGATCCAGGAGGTGACGCTGTCGTTCGTGCCGAAGGCCCTGGCCGTCGCCGTCGCGCTGGTCGTCTGCGGCAACTGGATGATCTCCGAGATGATCGGGTTCACGCACTTCGCGTTCGACCAGATCCCGAAGCTGCTCGGGGTGGGCTGATGGAGCTCGCCATCGACTTCAACGCGCTCGAGGGCACCATGCTCGCGGGTGTGCGCATGATCGCGTTCTTCATCATCGCGCCGCCGTTCTCGTACAAGGCGTTCCCGGCGACGGTGAAGCTCATCCTGGCGCTCGGACTGGCCATCGGGGTCGCCCCGAAGGTCACCGCCGGGTACGTCGCGCTCGACACCGGGGCGTTCCTGGTCGCGCTCGTCACCCAACTGGTCGTCGGTCTGGTGCTCGGGTTCCTGGTGTACCTGGTGTTCGCCGCCGTGCAGTCCGCCGGTGCACTCATCGACCTGTTCGGCGGCTTCACCCTGGCGCAGGCGTACGACCCGCAGTCGCAGGTGAACGGCGCCCAGTTCACGCGGTTGTTCCAGATGGCGTCGCTCGCGCTGCTGTTCGCCAGCGGCGGCTACCAGCTGATCGTCGGTGGGCTCGTCCGGTCGTTCGACGCGGTGCCGCTCGTCGACGGTGCGTTCCGGATGGACGGCGTCGCGTCGATGCTCGTCACCGCGCTGTCGCAGATGTTCCTGTCGTCGCTGCAGATCGCCGGTCCCCTGGTCGTCGTGCTGTTCCTGGCCGACGTGGGCCTCGGCCTGCTGACCCGGGTCGCCCCCGCGCTGAACGCCTTCCAGATGGGCTTCCCGATCAAGATCGGGCTGACCGTCATCTTCGCCGGGGCGCTGTTCATGGCGCTGCCCGCCGTCGTGTCGAGCCTGACCGGAGACGCCGTGCAGGCGATCTCGGGGCGGGGGTGAGCATGTCCGACAGTGGTGAGAAGTCCGAGAAGGCCTCTGACAAGCGGATGCGCGAGGTCCACAAGAAGGGCCAGCTCGGCCGTTCCCAGGACCTCGGCGCGTGGATCGGCATCGCCGTCGCCGCGCTCATGGTCCCGTCGACGATCGGCCGCGCCGCCGCGGCCGGGCAGTCGCAACTCGACGGCGTGCGGGTCGTCATCGCCGATCCGACTATCGGCACCATGCGCGGGGTGTTCGACGACGCGATGGGCTCGATCGGCGCGACCATCGGCCCGATGCTGCTGGTGGTGCTGGTCGGCGTCGCCGCGGCCGCAGTCGCGCAGGGCGGCGTGCACTTCCGGTCCCTCGCCCCGACGCCCGAGCACTTCGACCCCGTGCAGGGCATCAAGCGGGTGTTCGGCACGCAGGCACTGTGGAACGGCGTCAAGGCCCTCGTGAAGACCGTCGTCGTGGGCCTGGTGCTCTGGACCGCGGTGCAGGGGCTCGTCCCCGTGCTCATGACCAGCGGCTCGCTGCCCCTGACCGCCGTGCTGTCCGCCGCCGGCGAGGGCGCCGGGACCCTGCTGCGCGCCGCGATCGCCGCCGGCCTGGTGCTCGCCGCGCTGGACGTCTTCGTCGTGATCCGCCGGAACCGCAAGCGCACGATGATGACCAAGCGCGAGGTCAAGGACGAGAACAAGCAGTCCGACGGCGACCCGCTCGTCAAGGGCCAGCGGCATTCGCGCCAGCTCGCGATGAGCCGCAACCGGATGATCCAGGCGATCCCCGGAGCCGACGTCGTGATGACGAACCCCACGCACTACGCCGTCGCACTGACGTACGAGCCGGGCAAGTCGGCACCCCGCGTCGTCGCCAAGGGTGCCGGTCCCGTCGCCGACATGATCCGCGAACGCGCGCTCGAGGCGAGGGTGCCGATCGTCCGCGACGTACCGCTCACCCGGGCCCTGCACGCCGCGTGCGAGCTCGGCCACGAGGTCCCGGTCGACCTGTACACCCCGGTCGCCCGCGTGCTGTCGTTCGTCATGACGCTCAAGGCCGCCGGCACCCACGCCGGCACCCACGCGCCACCCAGGCCCACCACCCCGGACGAGGTCGCCACGGTCATCGACCCGGCCACCCTGACCGGGGACCTCCGGCCCCGCCGGCTCCGGCCCGCCCGTCACCAGCCCGAACCCACCCAGGGAGTCCCCGCATGAACCGCAAGGACCTGCCGAAGCTCGCCGTGCCGATCTTCATCGTCGGCATCATCCTGCTGCTGATCCTGCCGGTGCCGTCGTTCCTGCTGGACTTCCTGATCATCTGCAACATCCTGCTGGCGCTGGTGATCCTGCTCACGACGCTGTTCGTGAAGAAGCCGCTCGACTTCTCGGTGTTCCCGTCGCTGCTGCTCGTCGCCACGCTGTTCCGGCTCGGGCTGAACGTGGCGTCGACGCGGCTCGTGCTCGGCGAGGGCTTCGCCGGCGACGTCATCCAGGCGTTCGGGCACGTCGCGGTGTCCGGGTCGATCATCATCGGCGCGGTCATCTTCCTGATCCTGATCGTCATCCAGTTCGTCGTCGTGACGAAGGGTGCCGAACGTGTCGCCGAGGTCGGGGCGCGCTTCACCCTCGACGCGATGCCGGGCAAGCAGATGGCGATCGACGCCGACCTGAACGCCGGACTCATCACCGACGAGCAGGCCAAGGAGCGCCGCGCGGCGGTGTCCGCCGAGGCCGACTTCTACGGCTCGATGGACGGCGCCTCGAAGTTCGTCAAGGGCGACGCCATCGCCGGCATCCTGATCATCGTCATCAACCTGATCGGCGGCATCGCGATCGGCATGCTGCAGAACGGGCTCTCCGTCACCGACGCCCTGTCGAAGTACGGCATCCTGACCATCGGCGACGGCCTGGTCACGCAGATCCCCGCGCTGCTGATGGCCGTCTCGACCGGCATGATCGTCACCCGCTCGGGCGCCGAGTCCGACATGGGTTCGTCGGCGGCCGACCAGCTCGGGCAGTCGAAGAACGCGCTGCTCATCGCCGGCGTGGCAGCGATCGCGATGGGCTTCATCCCGGGCATGCCGATCCTGGCGTTCCTGCTGGTCGGCGGCACGCTGCTGTTCACCGGGTGGAAGATCGGCCGGAACGCGCAGCGCGCCGCCCAGGCCGCCGACGCGCAGCAGGCCCTGGCCGCGGCGGCACCGTCCGGCGACACCCCCGAGGACCTCATCGAGCAGATGCGGGTCCACGCGCTCGAGATCCTGCTCGCCCCCGACCTGGTCGACATGGTGTCGGGTGCGTCGGACGACCTGCTCGGCCGCGTGCGTGCCCTGCGCCGCAAGATCGCGCTCGACATGGGCGTCGTCGTGCCGCCCGTGCGCACCCGCGACAGCATCGAGCTGCCGCCGTCCACCTACGCCATCCGCATCGCGGGCGTCGAGGCCGGCCGCGGCACCGCCCCCGCACGCAGTGTCCTGGCGCTCGGCGACCAGCTCGAGGGCCTGCCCGGTGACGCCACCGTCGAGCCCGTGTTCGGTCTGGCGGGCAAGTGGGTCCCCGCCGAACTGCGGTACGCCGCCGAGATGACCGGGGCGACCGTCATCGACCGCGTCTCCGTGCTCGTCACCCACCTGCAGGCGGTCATCGGTGACAACGCCGCCCGCCTGCTCACCCGCGAGGACGTCAAGGTACTGACCGAGGGGGTCAAGCAGGTCAACCCCGCCGCGGTCGAGGAACTCGTCCCCGGCATGCTGTCGATGGCCGAACTGCAACGCGTGCTGCAGGGGCTGCTGGCCGAGCGGGTGCCGATCAACGACCTGGGCCGCATCTGCGAGGCGCTGACCCTGCGCGCGAAGGTGTCCACCGACCCGGAGGGCCTGGTCGAGGCCGCCCGCGCCGCCCTCGGCCCGGCGCTGCCCGCACGGCACCTGGACGACGGCGTGCTGCGCGTCATCATGATCGACCCGCTGCTCGAGCAGTCGATGCTCGAGGGGCTCCGTCCGTCCGAGCAGGGATCGCAGATCATGCTCGACGCGCACCGGATCGAGCAGGTGCTCGGCTCCGTGCGTGACGCCGTCCGCAGCGTCGAGGAGCAGGGGCTGTCCGCCGTGCTCGTCTGCGCACCGCAGCTGCGTCCCGCCGTGCACCGCATGGTGTCGGCCCAGTCCAACGGCCTGTCGGTGCTCTCCTACCAAGAGGCGACCGCCGCGGGCTCCACCATCGAGACCGTGGGAGTGGTCCGTGCCGCCGACCCGATTGCAGCGTAGCGCCGCGACGCTCGAGGGCGTCCGCCAGGCCGTCCGCGCCGAGTTCGGGCCGGGCGCCCGCATCGTCAGTGCTGAGCGGGTCACCACCGGCGGCATCGGCGGCCTGTTCCGCAAGGCCCACGTCGAGGCCACCGTCGAGGTGCCCGCGCCGTCCGACCCGCCGGTCGCGCGGGTCGCGATCGCCGACGGCCCGGTGCAGCGCATCGGCATCGCGGCGCTGCTGGCGGACGCCGAGGAGACCGAGGCGCGCATCGCGGTGGCCGACGGCACGTCCACCGCGCGCGCCGACGCGTTCGCGTCGGTGCTCGACGGCTTCGTCGCCGACGGGATCGCGCCGACACCGGCGCCCGCGCTGGTCGCCCTGGACGCCCCTGGTGCGTCCGATCTGTCGGACGTGGGATCGCCCGTGGGTGGCGAGCCGGGCCTCCCGTCCGGTCCGCTGGCCGGTCCGCCGGCCGGTGCGTCGTCGGGTCTGCCGTCCGACCGGCCTGGAGGCGCGTCCACGCTCGCCGACGTCATCGCACTCGTGCCGCGCCCCGCGCCGGCCGCGGTGCGGGCGCCGGTGCCGGCGGTGCTGTCGGCCGACGGCGACCTCGTGCTGCTGGTCGGGCGGATGCGCGACGTCGACGCGGCCGCGGGGGCGTTCGCCGCGCGCCACGGACTGCGCGGCACCGATGCCCAGGACCGCCGCGCCGGGATCCTCGCGCGCGCCGAGGGGGTCCGCGAGGGCCACGCCCTGCTCGGGTTCGCCGGGTGGGACGACCGCGCCGCGCTGGCCGGACTCGTGCCGGACCAGGTGTGGGTGGTCGTCGATGCGGGACGCAAGCACGAGGACAGCCTGGCGATGGTGACGGCCGTCGTGTCGGCGGTCGACGTCGCGGGCATCGTCGCGATCGGCACGTCGGAGACCGCGACGCCCGACACCGTGCACGCGCTCGGGCTGCCGGTGCACGTGCTCTGACGTGCCGTTGCGGCGATCGGTGCCCCGCGGTGGTTAGGCTGAGCGGGTGCTGGTACTCACGCGGAAGGTCGGCGAGCGGATCCTCATCGGTGACGACATCGTCATCACGGTGCTCGACTCCCGGGGGGACGGCGTGCGCATCGGCATCGACGCACCCCGCGGCGTGAAGATCCAGCGCGAAGAGGTCGTCCGTGCCGTGACCGAGGCCAACGTCGAGGCAGCGCAGGCCGCTGACGTCGACGCCGAGGCGCGTCTGCGTGCCGCGCTGGGTGGTTCGGTGGGGACTTCGTCGTCGGCGTCAGAGGACCACTGACGCGTCGCATCCCCTGACGGACATCGCGCCCCGGAGGACCGGGGCGCGATGTGTGCGTCGGGGTGCGATGCCGCCGCGGTGCTACGCGCGGGGCTTCTTCTCCTGCTCGGGCAGGCGTCCGGCGGCCCGCTCGGCAGCGAACCAGGCGTGTGCCTCGTCCTGCCGGGCCTGCTCCTCGCCGAGGGCGATCGGTGCGCGGACGTGTCCGGGCTCGTAGCCGAAGGTGTCGAGCAGCTGCGGCACCAGCGGGCGCAGGCGGGCGATGAGCCGGTCCATGTACGCCGACACCGCGCGGGCACGCTGCGCCGACAGGCGCCCGTGCATCAGGTACCACTCCAGGTGCGACTCGAGCAGGCCGAGCGCGAACAGGTCGCGCAACCAGACGAGCACGCGGCGGGTGTCGCCGGGCGCGACCTCGTCGATCGCCGCGGTGAACGCGTCCCACTGCATGAGCTCGGCGTGGGCCTTCGCGGCCTCGATGAGCTCGTGCTGCGAGCGGTTCAGCAGCTTCGCGGCGCGGGCGCGGTCCTTGCCCGCCGTCGCCAGACGCATCCCGATCTCGGTCACCATCGAGTCGACGCGACCGGCCAGCAGCTCGCGCTGCACCGACGGGTCGCGCAGGTCGGCCACGCTGGCGGCAAGTGAGCCGCGGTCCTTGGCGGTCTGCCCGAGCCGGCGGATGCCCGACGCGTCGGCGAGCTTCGCCCCCACCTGCGCCGCGACGAACTTCGCCGTCGACGTGGCGTCCCGCGGAGCGCGCTTCCGGAAGTCGGTCAGCAGCCGCTTGCCGACCAGCTGCAGCAGCACGGTGTTGTCGCCCTCGAACGTCACGTAGACGTCCAGGTCGGCGCGCAGGCTGGTCAGTCGGTTCTCGGCCAGGAAGCCGGCGCCGCCGCAGGCCTCGCGGCACTCCTGCAGGGTGTCGAGCGCGTACCAGGTCGACATCGACTTGAACGCTGCGGCCTGGGTCTCCAGGTCCTCGCGGCGCTCGGGGGTGTCGAGCCGGCCGCTGAACACGTCGTCGAAGGTGCGGAGCAGCTGCTCGTGGGCGAACGACTGCGCGAACACGGTCGCCAGACGCGGGATAAGTCGCCGCTGGTGCCGGCCGTAGTCGAGCAGGACGCCCTCGTCGCCGCCGTCGGTCGGGAACTGCCGGCGCTGCATGGCGTACGTCAGCGCGATCTGCAGCCCGATCTTCTGCGCGACGACCGCGGCGCCGTCGAGCGACACCCGGCCCTGCACGAGCGTGCCGAGCATGGTGAAGAACCGGCGTCCGGGGGAGTCGATCGGCGACGAGTAGGTGCCGTCCTCGGCGACGTCGCCGTAGCGGTTGAGCAGGTTCGTGCGGGGGACCCGGACGTGGTCGAAGTGCAGCCGACCGTTGTCGATGCCGTTCAGGCCGCCCTTGACGCCGTCGTCCTCGCCGCCGACACCGGGCAGGAACGCCCCGTCGTCGTCGCGCAGCGGGACGTAGAACGCGTGCACGCCGTGGTCGACGCCGCGGGTGACGAGCTTGGCGAACACGACGGCCGCCTTGCCGTGCAGGGCCGCGTTGCCGATGTAGTCCTTCCACGCGCCGCGGAACGGCGTGTGCACGACGAACTCCTGCGTGTCCGGGTCGTAGGTCGCGCTCGTGGCGATGCTCTGCACGTCCGAGCCGTGGCCGGTCTCGGTCATCGCGAAGCAGCCGGGGACGTCGAAGTCGATGATGCCGGGCAGGAACTCGCGGTGGTTGCGCTCGGTGCCCAGGTGGTGGACGGCCGAGCCGAACAGGCCCCACTGCACGCCGGCCTTGATCTGCAGCGACGGGTCGGCGGTGGTCAGTTCCTCGAACGCGGCCAGGTTGCCGCCGTGGTTGTCGTGGCCGCCGAACTCCGGCGGGTACGGACGCTGGATCGCTCCGGCCTCCTGCAGGATCCGGAGCTGGTCGAAGGCGCGTGCGCGGTGGTCGGCGTTGGTGAGGCCCTCGACCTTGTGCAGCGCGGGGTCGAGCACGAGCTTGCGCGAGATGCGACGGTCCTCGGCCCAGCGGCCGAGCAGGTGTTCGGCGAGCAGGTCGACGTCGATGTGCAGGTCGGCGTCCGTGCCGGCGACCGGGGTACCGGCTGCCGGGTCGCCCGCAGCGTCGGCCTTGGGTGCGCCGGCGGCCGGTGCGCCGGCGGCCGTCGTCGCGCGCGTCGGACGGGTGGTGGGTGCGGTGTCGACCATGGGTGTCCTCCTGAACAGCGGTGTTGCTCCTGCCAACGCTAGGCGCGGTGTCCGAGCACCGCATGCGAGCGGTGTCTCGCCGACAACGCGCGGCGGTCACGTCCGCGGGAGACTCGTGGGAACCCTCCAAGCCCATCGCTGAGCGTCCCTCAGCGAGTGGGCGCGACCACGGCTCGGCGGGCACACTGGACCGCATGTCACGTACCACCGCGTCCGAGCCGCCCACGAAGCGCGAACGGACCTTCTTCGGCCAGCCCTTCGAGCTGTCCACACCGTTCGCCGTCGAGCTGTGGGAGCGGTTCTCGTTCTACGGCATGCAGGGCATCGTCCTGCTGTACATGTACTACACGGTCTCCGAGGGTGGCCTCGGCATCGACCGCACGGTGGCGGCCGGCATCATGGGGGCCTACGGCGGTGCCGTGTACCTGTTCACCATCCTGGGCGCCTGGATCGCGGACCGGTTGATCGGTGCGGACCGGACCCTGTTCGGCAGCGCGATCGTCGTGATGGCCGGACACATCGCCCTGGCGCTCATCCCCGGTGTCGCCGGGGTCGGGGTCGGCCTGGTGCTCATCGCGGTCGGGTCGGGTGGCCTCAAGGCGACGGCCACCACGATCGTCGGCAGCCTGTACACGAAGGACGACCCCCGCCGTGACGCCGGGTTCTCGCTGTACTACCTCGGCGTGAACATCGGCGCCTTCTTCGGTCCGATCCTGACCGGGCTGCTGCAGAGCTCGCTCGGCTTCCACTTCGGGTTCGGTCTCGCCGCGGTCGGCATGGCTGCGGGTCTGGTGCAGTACGGCATCCGCCGCCGCAACCTCCCCGACGCCGTGCACCACGTGGCCAACCCGCTCGACCGTCGCCGCTACCCGGTCGTCGCGATCGGCGTCGTGATCGGCCTGGCCGTCATCGTGACGGCGGTGCTGACCGGTCTGCTCAACGTCGGCAACCTGCCCACGGTCGTCGTCGCGATCGTCGTCGTCGCCACGATCGGGTACTTCGTCGTCATCCTGACCAGCGGCATCACCCGTGACGAGCGCTCCCGCGTGCTCGCGTTCATCCCGCTCTTCATCGGCAGTGCCGTGTTCTGGTCGCTCTACCAGCAGCAGTTCACCGTCGTGACGATCTACTCCGACCAGCGGCTCGACCGGTCGATCGGCACGTTCGAGATGCCCGTGTCGTGGGTGCAGTCGATCAACCCGATCATGATCATCATCCTGTCCGGGGTCTTCGCCGCGCTGTGGACCCGACTCGGCGACCGTCAGCCGTCCACCCCGACCAAGTTCGCGCTCGGCACCGGCATCATGGGCATCGCGTTCCTGCTGTTCCTGCCCTTCGTCGGCACCGGGCGGAACGGCACGCCGGTCCTGGTGCTGGTCGGGATCCTGCTCGTGTTCACGATCGCCGAGCTGCTGCTGTCGCCGATCGGGCAGTCCGTCGCCACCAAGCTCGCACCGCCGAAGTTCCAGACGCAGATGGTCGCGCTGTTCTTCCTGTCGGTGTCGCTCGGCACGGCCGTCACGGGTGTGCTGTCGAAGTACTACGACCCGAAGCACGAGGCGCCGTACTTCACCGTCCTCGGGCTGGTCGCCGTGGTCGTGGGGGTCGTGCTGCTGGTCATCGCCAAGCCGGTGCTGCGTCTGATGCGCGGCATCCGGTAGCCGTTCCGGTAGCCTTGACACCGCCACGTCGGCCCCGAGACCTCAGGAGACAGACCATGCTCGAACTCGTCGGAGCGATCATCATCGGAGTCGGCGTCCTGGGTGGCGTCGGCACGTGCATGGCCCTGGGCGCCATGGCCAAGAGCGGCTCCGAGGACTACTAGGCCCGGGCCTACTCGGCCCCGGACCGCTCGGGTTCCACCGGGACCAGTTGACGACTCAGGACGGTCGCGCGCTCGAAGGGGCCGCGGCCGTCCTTCGTGTACACGGGCTCGTCGAACGCGACGGTCCACGACAGGGGCTCGCCGACGCCGGGGTACCCGACGATCTGGTTGCCGCCGGGAGCCACGATCAGGCCGATCGGCTCGGCGCTGCCGTCGGACTCGACCCACTCCTCGCCGCCGTCCGACACCGACACGATCCGCACGAGGGCACCGATCCCGAGCGCCCCGCGAGGCTGATCGGCGCCGGGGTCGGGTCGCCGCTTCCGGTTCCACATCACGCCCGTACCGTACCGTGCGCGCCCGACGACGACCCTGGGCCGAGCGACCGACATCACGCGTCCCTTCCTCGAGTCGACTGGTCACGACACCCCGAGCGCCACCCGTCGGCTGGTCGCAGAACGTCGGTGTGGGCGCCGCCCACCGACGGGATGTGACCACTCGGCGGACCTGAGCGGAGTGTCGTGACCAGTCGCGCGCACGCGCACGCGGCCGCCGGCGCCCGGGCCCGACGGAACGCGACCACCTGGCGCACGTGAGCGGAGTGTCGTGACCAGTCGCGCGCGTCGGACCGGGCCCACCACCGGGCGGGAGGCTCGGGGCGGCCGGGCCACGACCCTCCCGTCCGGCAGTGGTCGCGCCCCACCCGCGCCAGACCGCCGTCGACTGGTCACGACACCCCGAGCTCCGCCCGTCGGCTGGTCACAGAAAGTCGGTGTGGGCGCCGCGCACCGACGGAACGTGACCACTCGGCGCACGTGAACGGGGTGTCGTGACCGGTCGCGCACCCGCCGCGCACCCGCCATGCGCCCGCGCACCCACACCCGCACCCCGGCGTCAGGCCGGCACGGGCTCCGTCCGCCGGATCTCGGTGATCGACGAGTGGCCCGTGTCGGGGTGCTTCCGCATCGACAGCAGACGCTCCATCGAGGGCTCCAACGCCGTGACCTTGTCGAGCGGCGCACTCACGACGAGCTGGAAGCCCAGCCGGAGCCAGGCCGTGACGGCACGCCCCGCGAACTCGGAGTCCGCCTTGATGAACGCCTCGTCCAGGAACACCGGCGCGAACCGGGGCCGCGGGCGGGTCTCGTCGCCGAGCTGGTACCGCAGCGCGGCACCGACGATGAACGCCACGAGCTCCTGCGTCTCGCCGCCGGACTTGTCGCCGAGCGACGAGTACACGCCCAGGTCGTTGCCGTCGGTGTCGTACCGCACGGCCGTGATCTCCATGTGGCGTCGGACGTCGAGCACGGCGTCGCGCTGGCTGGTGCCGGATCGACGCGGCGCCGACGGGTCCTGCCGGATGACCGCCATGAACCGTCGGAGTCGCCGGAAGCGGGTCTCGAGCACGTCGTCGGTCAACTCGGTGTCGACCGACGCGGACAGGGCCCGGAGTTCGCGGCGGAACTGGGTGACGTCCTCGCGCGTGACCCGGCGGATGACGATCTTCAGCCGGTCCCGGTTCGCCCCGAACGGCAGGTCCCGCAGGATCTCGTTCACCGGCTCGAGCCGCTCCTCGATCGAGACGTAGGCACGATCGAACGCCCCCGCGAGCGGGACCAGGTCCTCGCCGCTCCACTGCGACAGGCGCCGGCGCCACTCGCTGCGGCGGGCGTGCAGGCCGGTGGCGACGATGTCGTCGAGGATCGCGCGGTAGTCCGGGTACGACGCGACGCCGGTGCCCAGGTTCGGGTCGGGCCACGCGTCCTGGTAGCGCTGGAACGTCATGGTCAGCGCGTTCGACGCCGATGCCGCGCCGTCGAGCGCCTGGGAAAGCCGTTCCTCCAGCCGACGTCGGAGCCGCTTGGTCGCGTCGTCGAAGCCGTCGACCCCGTCGGGCGCGCCGACCTCGTCGAAGGTCTCGGCGAGCAGCTGCTCCTGCTGCGGGTCGGGCGTGAGCGCGGGGGAGTCCTCGAACCGTGCCAGGATCTCGGCCGCGGCGTCCTGCCCGTCGACCAGCACCGCGTGCCGCTCCTCGAGCCGCTGCACCGTCAGGCGGGCAGCGGCGCGACGGTCGGCCGCCTCGTCGAGCGAGGTGCGCAGACGGGCGACGGAGGCCCGCAGCGCGCGCAGTCCGTCGTCCGCGGCCAGCAGGGCCTCGCGCTCGGTCGACAGGCGTGCCAGGGACTCGTCGACGCCGGTCAGGTCGATCGCCTGCCACGTGGTGTCCACCAGGTGCTGGTGTGCGGCCCGCAGCTCGTCGAGCGCGGTGAGGTCCTGCGCGACGTCGGTGCGACGGGCTTCGAGCGTGGCGAGGTCCGCAGCGATCGCGGACAGCTCGGCCTCCACCGCGACGACCCGGGCCTCGTTCGTGAAACCGATCACGTTCGCCTGACGTCGGTCGCCGTGCGCGCCGCGCTTGCCGTCACGGAGCTGGCCCGCTTCGGTGACCCGTCGTCCGCCACCGCCGAGGTCTGACGCGGATGCCACGCAGCGGGCGTCGATCCGGTCGGACTCGATCCGCGACCGCACCCACGTGCTGAACGGGGACTCCTTGACGGCGAGCTTGCCGGACACCATCGCGGGGTCGCCGTCGATGTCCAGGTGCGGACCCGACGGCACGCCCTCGAACTGCACGCGGACGGGGATGCGCACCGCGTCGATGGCGGCACTGAAGGCGTCGAGGCGGTCCTGGTCGACCAGCAGCGTGCGGGCGACGGGGGCCAGGACGGACTCGATCGCCGTGCGCCAGCGTTCCTCGCCGGGCAGCACGTCGAGCAGCTCGGCGACGAACGGCAGGTCGTCCGGATCGATGCCGGCGGCCTGGGCCATCGCGACCCGCGCTTCGTGCATCGGCAGCGGCATCGCCCCCTGCCGGTGCTCGAGCGACTGGCGCTCCTGCCGCAGGGACCGTTCGCGGTCGAGCAGCGGGTACTCCTCGCGCGTCAGTGCGTCGCGGCGGGTGTCGAGCGCGGCGCGGGCGTCGGCGTAGGTGCCGAGGAACTCGTGCGACGCCCGCTGTCCGGCGGTGAACGCCGACTCCGTGGTGAACGTCCCGAGGACGGCCGTGCGCTCGTCGAACGACGCGCGGGCACGCTCCACCGTGGATCGCTCGCGCGTGCGCCGGTCGATCCGGTCCTCGAGCTGGGCGAGCGCGTTGCCGCCCGAGTCGCGCAGCCGGCTCTCGGCCTCGCGCAGTTCGATCTCGACCGCGGCGTGCCGGGCGGACGCGGCCTCGACCTCGGCGCGCGCGGCCGTGCGGGACCGGGCGTTGCGGTCGACCTCGTCGTCGAGCAGTGCCCGCTTGCGGGTGGCGGTCCAGTGCGCGAACGGCGACACCTCGGAGCCCGTCGCGATGCCGTCGAGGGCGGCTGCGGCCGAGCGGGAGCGTTCGATCTCCAGGTGCAGCTCGGTGATGGGCGACAGGATGCGGACCTTGCGCTCCTCGGTGTCCATCGCCTCGTACGCCTCGTCGAGCGCCGAGAAGTGCGCGAGCGCCCGGTCCGCTGCCTCGTACGTGGCGGGGGTCTCGAGCACGAGCGACTTGTAGAGCGAGTCGACCGTCGGCATGTGCTGCCCGGCCTGGATGCGCGCGAGCAGCCGCATCGCCCGGTTGCCGCCGCCCGAGTCGCCGATCCCGAGCCGGGTCTGCAGCGTGTACGCCAGCTCGTGGTAGGTGTCGCGGATGACGAGCCCGGGGACCCGTCCGGTCAGCTCGAGGTGGCTGAACCGACCGGGCACGAAGTCCTCGAGCCGGCGCAGGTCGAAGTCGTCGTCGACCGTCGCCATGGTCATCTGGATGTCCCCGACGCCGCGCGCCCGCTTCGGCACGACGTACGCCCGCAGCACGGTGAAGCGCCGTTCGTCGTCGTTCCGGAAGGTCACCGCGACCGCACCCCACGTCATGCTGTCGTCGCCGCGCAGGTTCACGTCGCGCAGCGCGCCCGACTCGGGGTCACGCCGGGTGTCCACCTTGCCGCGCAGGTACGTCAGCAGGTTGCGCTGGTCGGCGCTCCGGGCACGCCCGGTGGTCGCGTCGTTCGAGGCGCCGTTGAACGGCACGTCGGACGGCATCATCACGGCCAGGTAGGCGTCCATGAGCGTCGACTTGCCGGTGCCGCTCGCGCCGGAGATCAGCGTCGCGGTGCCGGAGAGCTCGACCTGACGGTGGCCGTGGAAGCCGCCCCAGTTGACGACCTGCATGGACTCGGCGCGCCACTGCGCGACGGTGTCGAAGAGCGCCGGCATGCCGGCGGTGTCGAGCCGGTGGTCGCTCACGCCTGGTCCTCGTCTTCCTCGGTCGTCGTGTCGGCTTCTGTGTCGCTGTCGCTGTCGGACAGGAGGCCCGGCTCGGCTCCGTCGAGCGGCCCCATCGGTCCGCTGGTCGCGTTCGCCAACCACTGATCGAGCTCGAGCAGCCGCTCGAGCGGCAGCAGGACCTCGACGACACTCGCGATGCGGAAGCGGTCGGGGTCGGTCGTGCGCAGCAGGATCCGCGCGGTGACCAGGCGCTCGACGGCCTTCGCCACGCGGCCCTCGTCACGGGTGCGGTCGGTCGCGGTGGCCGGACGGAAGCCGGCCACGTGCCCGAGGATCTCGGACCGGTCGACCACGACCTGGTCGGGACCGGGCCGGGCGTCGGCACGCAGGCGCATCCGCAGGTAGACCAGCACGATGGTCTCCTCGCGGGTGTACGGCACGTCGCGCAGGAGCGTGGGGAAGGTCCGGCGCTGGCTCTCCGAGCGGGCCTGACGCTTCCACGCCACCTCGCGGTCGCGGTCGACGTGCAGTTCGAGGAACAGGTCGTTCAGACGCGAGCGCAGCTGACCTTCTGCGTCGAGGACTGCACGCCACTCGTCGGCGTGGGTGCGGGCGCTGACGTACGAGTGCCGCAGCAGGGCGACGAAGGCGCGGCGCTGGGGCTCGTCGAGCCGACCCTCGTCGCCCTCGAACAGCGCGAAGCTCGAGTCGTCGCGCTCGTCCGCGACCAGCGGGACCGACGCGTCGTCGTCGAAGGGGTCCACGCCGTCGAACCGGTCGGTCTCGTCCGTCGTGGTGTCGTGGGTGGACGCGGCCGTCTCGTCCACGTCGGTCGACGTCGTGTCGCTCACCGGGCCTCCTGGGTGGTGTCGTCTGCCGTGGTTTCGTCTGCCGAGGTGTCGTCTGCCGGACGCACGCCGAGCAGGTCGGCGGTCGGCATGGTGAAGGTGACCGTCGTGCCGTCCGGCCGCACCGTGACGTGCGGGACGGTCGTGTCGGCGGTCTCGAAGTCGGGGCGGCCGGTCAGCAGGTGCGCCAGGCCGAACAGCTCGACCGGTCGGCGCTGGTCGGCCGGCAGGGCGTGGAAGGCCGCTGCGCTCGTGCCGGCCGTGCCGCTGGCGAGCACCGCACGGAGCTCGGCGAGCAGGGGCCCACCGTGGCGCCGGAGCGACTCGACGTCGAGGTCGTCGAACACGTCGTCGTCGGGTTCCTCGATGGGTGGCGGGACGGCCTCGGCGTCGGGGTCGAACAGGCGCTCGCGCAGGGTGCCGACCTCGGCGACCGGGGGGAGCAGTTCCAGCGGGACGCGGTCGCGCGCGCCTCCGGCGTCCATGAGGGTCGCGAGTCGGCGGTTCACGCTGCGCAGGACGGCGTCGAGTTCGCGGTCGCGCACCACGTCGTGGGCGACGATCTGGTCGCGCAGGGTGCCGGTGAGCAGGCGTCGCTGGGCCAGGACGTCCTCGATGCCCTGCCGGAGGATGGCCACCGTGTTGCGGAAGGCACGACGTTCGGTGCCGCTCAGGGACTCGGCGAACGGGTGGGCCAGGATCGTGGTGATGTCCTCGCGCAGACGCAGCAGCAGGGCGTCGTCGCGGAGCAGTTCGAAGGCGCCCTCGAACGCGCGGCCCTCGGGCGTGGCCTGCATCAGGGTGTCCGTGCGCGCGAGGTAGTCGTCGAGGATGTCGCCGATCGGGCGGACCTCGTTCCGGAAGTCCTCGACGATCTGCCGGTGCATCGTCGCGACCGCCTCTTCGACGCGCTTGAAGTCGCTCGGCAGCTGGCGGATCAGGTCGGTGATGTTCGTGTAGCCGTCCCGCATCCGCTCGTCGTCGACCGCGGCCGGTTCGTCGCCGCTCGCCAGCCGGTCGCGTTCGGCCTGCAGCTCGGCGATCTGCGCGTCGAGCCGGCGGATCTGCACGTCGGGGTCGGGCTCGGCGCGGGCGGCCCACCGGTGTACGGCGTCGACGATCATCGCCAGACGGCTCTCGCTGATGAGTGCCCGGTCCGAGGACAGGGCGTCGACCAGGCTCAGGGCCTCGAGGGCGTGGCTCGTCAGCGAGTACTGCTCGTCGCCGTCGGGGGAGTTCGAGCGGACGAGCCACTGCGCGGTTACCCATTCGCGGCAGAGCGCGCGGCCGTTCGCCCGGGTGCCGGACGGTTCGTCCGGCTGCGTGTCACCCGCGGGGACCCGGGCGCCCGTCGCCTGCAGCCGGGTGACGTGCTCCTCGACCTGCAGGTGCATGCGCTCGGCGGGGACGTACTGAACGTCGCGGTCGAACACCGTGCGGAAGACGGCGAGCACCACGGCGCTGGTGGGGCGGGACATCAGCCGGAGCGTCGGACGGTCGAGCACCGCGCGGACGCGGGCGTACTCCAGGTCGACGTCGGTCATGCTGCCCTTGCTGGTCTGTGCTGTTCGGGTGCCGGGATGCGAAGAGCCCGACGCGCTGGCGTCGGGCTCTTGGACTGCGGATGTTCCGCAGCGAGGGTGTTCTACAGGCACTGCTGGTGTTCTTCAGGCAGTACATGGGTACGTGGGCGATACCAGACTCGAACTGATGACCTCTTCGGTGTGAACGAAGCGCGCTACCAACTGCGCCAATCGCCCCCTGCACTTGCGTGCGGATCGATAGTAGCGGATGTCACGCGTCGTGCCGAACCAGGCGCTCTGCTCGCGCGCGTCGCAGACCCTCCGGAGGCCCCGTTCGGCGTGAACTCGGGGGACACGCCCGGTGAACGGGAACGATTTTGGCGAAAGCGCCCGGAGTCGGATAAGGTTCATGAGTCGCCGCGAGAGCGGGTCGACACGGATGTGGCCTCGGTCACGTCTTGCGGATGTGGCGCAGTGGTAGCGCATCACCTTGCCAAGGTGAGGGTCGCGAGTTCGAATCTCGTCATCCGCTCGAGTACCGGTTCCCTCGGGGGCTGGTTTCTCACCAGAGGGTATCCCACCGTTCGGGTACTCACGGAGACGTGAACCTCGATGGTGGGGTGGCCGAGAGGCTAGGCAGCGGCCTGCAAAGCCGTCCACGCGGGTTCGAATCCCGTCCCCACCTCCAGCAACACCCTCCAAGGCTCTGCCCCGCAGAGACTCTGGGCGATTGGCGCAGCGGTAGCGCGCTTCCCTGACACGGAAGAGGTCACTGGTTCGATCCCAGTATCGCCCACCAGCACGAACGCCCCGGCAAGTCCACCAGGACCGGCCGGGGCTTCGTCGTTCGTGCGCTCAGTCCTCGGGGATGGTGCGGACCCAGTGCTCGAAGGCCTTGGCGTCTTCGGCGGTGAAGACGGCCGACGGTCGTGAATCGTTCACGGCCGAGTGCAGGAACAGGGTCCCAGCGGTCAGGCCCGGGCTGGCGTCGTCGACGATGGACGACTTCGCGGCGATGCCCTTCCGGGTCAGGAAGGTCAGCGGTTCGTCGTTCGCTGACTCGGCGGTCCCGACCTGGCCGTCGAAGAACGCGGCGAGGTCGCTGACCAGGAAGGCGGTGGACCCGTCCCGCGTGTCGATGGTGACCGCCGTCCTGGTCGTGCCCCGACCGGAGGGCCGCACTCCGGCGGTCGCGGTGACACCGGACCCGGTCCATGGCTCGACGTCCGCGATCGGGCGCTTCGTGACGCCCGCTGCCTTCGTCCGGGGGACGAACGCTTCCGCCAGGAGCGCGCCGACGGACACCGCAAGCATCCACGCGAACGGTGAGAAGGTCCGGGTGTACACGAGCGCGAGGAACACGCCGAGGTACCCCGCCCAGGCGAGGTTCAACCAGAGCCGCGACAGTCGCTGGCTGACCGGCCGCAGGAGCGCACCGAAGGCCAGCCCGGCGATGGTCGGCACCCAGAACTCGGACGGGTGGGTCGTCACGGTGTTGCGGTGCAGCTCGATCGTGGCGGCTGCGGCGATGACCGCGAGGACGCCGGCGAAGATGCGTCGCCCGCGGCGGTCACGGTCGCGCATGGTGAGCGTGGTCATGGTCCCCCCCGGTGCTGGTGTGGACGTCCGTGCCGTCGTCCGGACGGCACGGCGGCCGGGTGCCCCACCCGGCAACGCCACCAGTCAAGCAGAACTACCGGCCTCGGTCACGAGGGCCGAGTACTCGCCTGCACCAACCCCGGGATGCGCCCGCGGAACGGGAAGAACCCACGCGACGCGTGCGGCCAGGCGCGGCTGTCCCACCGTCGTCGCACCGTGACGAGCTGGATCCCCTCGGCCTGCAGTGCTGGCCGCAGCGTGTCGAGCCGTTCGCTGACCGGTCCGACGGGGGCGTACGGCACGACGACCGTGTGGAGTCCCGCGGTGGCCGCCCAGCGGACGACGGACGCGGGGTCCGCGCCTGTGAGCACCTCGGCGGCTCCGCCCTGCGCGTCGTCGGTCCGGTCCGCCGCGTCCGATGCCGCGCCGGCCGTGAACGCCGCCACCAGCCCCGAGACCGCTGCGGGGGAGCGATCGCTCGGATCGACGGACACCGCCGTGGCCGTCGGCGCTGGCATCAGGTCGGGGTGCTCCGCGAGCAGGCTCGCCGCGTCGAGGTCCTCCTCGTGCAGGAGCAGTCCGACGCGGTCGCCGACGGTCCCGTCGACGTCGTCGGGCCGGACGGCTGTGGGCGGTGGGAAGGGCTCCTCGTCGAGCGCCCGAGCCGTGGTGGCCAGCCCGGACGGCGAGAACCGTCCGTCGGTGTACTGCGCGATGTTCGACGTCGACGCCAGGTACGTCTTGCCCTTCGTCTGCAGGCCGGCGACCCACCGCCACGACAGCGTGTTGGATGCGGCATCGCCGTCGAGCAGATGCCGGAGGAAGAAGTCCGCACCGAGCTGCCAGGGCAGCCCGAGCGTGAAGACCCAGATGCTCGCGAACCACATCCGGACGTGGTTGTGCAGGTAGCCGGTGTCGACGAGTTCCCGCACCCAGGCGTCCATCGCGTCGATGCCGCTCCGCCCGGCGACCGCGTCCGCGTACCCGTCGGGCGGGTCGGCTGCCAGCAGGTCGCGGACCTCGGCGCGGTACCGCCGCCAGACCTCCGGCCGCTGCTCGAGCCAGCCCTTCCAGTAGGTGCGCCAGAAGACCTCTTGCACGAACTTGTCGGCGGCCGACAGGCTGTGACGGGCGAGCACCGCGTCGACCACCTCGTGCTCGGTGATCAAGCGGTGCCGGATGTACGGCGACAGCCCGGAGACGTTGGTCCGCGCGGGGCCGAGGTCGTGGTTGCGGTCGCGGCGGTATTCGGCGCCCGCGTGGGGCACGAACTCGTCGAGTGCTTCGAGGCCGGCTGCTCGGGTGGGGATGAACACGCCTCCCATCTTGCGCGCACCGCATGGGATGCTCCCCGGACTCAGCGTCCGGCGAGCTCCTCGTCGGTGACGTGTTCCTTCCAGGTGGTCGCCACGCTCGGGTCGTCACCGAGCTCGAGGAACGCGATGTGCTCCATGAAGCCGTCCTCGGTCGAGGCGTGGAAGTGCTCCTGTCCGGGCGGGGTGTAGAGCGTCTGGCCGGGGTGGACCTCGATGACCTCGCCGTCGCGGGTGCCGAAGCGGGCGACCCCGGCGGTGACGTGCAGGTACTGCCCCTTCTCGTGGGAGTGCCACGCGGTGCGGGCACCCGGTGCGAAGCGGACCAGGGCGGCGGTGGCGTGCTGGCCGTCCTCGTGCGGGGTCACGATGCTCTCGACCCAGACGTCGCCGGCGAACTGCTCGGGCGGGTTCTTGCGGGTGGGGGTGCGGGGCTCGATGTTCATGCGTGGTCCTCTCCTGCGCCGGCGGGGGCGCCGTCGTTGATGGCCGTCAGGCCGTTGAGTGTGCGGGGGTACCCGACGTACGGCACCAGGACGGTGAGGACGTCGAGCAGGTCCTGTCGGGTGTTCCCGACGTGCAGGTTCATGGCGACGTGGCCGGCGACCTGGGCGTCGGCACCGCCGAGGCCGACCAGGATCGCGAAGGTCAGCAGCTCGCGGCGCTGCACGTCGAGTCCGGTGCGCGTGTACCAGTCGCCGAAGCAGTTGCCGGACAGGAACTCCTGGAAGTGCAGGGCGTCGGCCGGAGCCTGGTCGTACATCCGGTCGACCGCCTCGGTGCCGACGATCTCGCTCTGTTTCGCCCGGCCGACCGGCAGCCGGTCCGCCGGGGACGTGGTCGACTGCCCCGCGAGCGGCAGCGCGACGCCGCGCTCGGTCAGCAGCTCGTTGAGGACCACGAGGAAGTCGGTCGAGCGTGCCGACCCGACGTACGCGGTCGCCTGGTAGACGACCTCCTTGGCGACGACGGGGCTGACCCCGGCGTCGAGCGCGGCCACGACCAGTGCCCGGAACTCGGTCCGTCCGCCCACGGCGACGACCGCGCCGAGCTGGACGACGAACCGGTCGGCCTGGGACAGCGACGTGTGCGCGAGCACCTCGTCGAACGCGAAGTGCTGGTGGATCGCGACGAACTCGGGGTCCGTCACGGTGAGGTCACCCGGCGCGAGGTCACTCGTGGTCATCTGCTGCGTCCTTCCGTCGACCGCCGATCCGGCGGCACGATCGACGCTAGGCCGGTCGGAGAACCCGAGGGATGCACTGGGGGAGTACCCCTCGCCGGGCCGGCGTGGACGCCGCGACTCAGCCCCGCCGCCGCCGCAGCGTCTCGCTCGGCCGCTCGCCGAACCGCTCACCGTAGGCACTCGCGAACCGACCCAGGTGGTTGAACTGCCAGTCGCGTGCGACCTCGGCCACGGCGGACGCCTCGCCGTCCTCGAGCTCGCGCCGGGCACCGTCCAGGCGCAGGTCGCGCAGGTACTTGGTCGGGGTCGTGTCGAGGTCGCGGGAGAAGGCGTTCTGCAGTCCGCGGATGCTCAGTCCCGACGCGTCGGCCAGGTCCTCGAGTGTCAGCGGAGACCGGGCGTCCAGGTGCATCAGGTCGACCGCACGCGAGACGGAGGGCGAGGCGAGGCTCTGGGCGGCCCGGACCGGGAACGTCCGGACGACGGCATCCGCGACGCGCGCGTCGAGCAGCGCCCGCTCGGCTCCGGTCACCTCGGCGTTGACCAGGTCGGGGGTCGACCGGCGCAGCTCCGCCTGCAGATCGCGCAGCGACGCGATGCCGTCGGGCTGCTCGTCGAAGACCAACGGCCCGCGCAGCACGACACCGCGGGCGGCGAGACACCGGCGCAGCAGTTCTTCGGACACGTGCAGCATCGTCACCTTGCGGGTGTCGGCCGTGAAGTCGTACGCCACGCTGCCGGAGAGCATCATGGGTCGTCCCGGGACGGCGGTCAGCGTCTCGCCGGACTCCGGTGTGAGTGTCGCGGTGCCGTCGCCGATCCAGAACACGATGTGGTCGCGCCGGTGCCGCATACGTCCGGTGCGCGTGCCCTCGACCGTCGCGCCGCGCATCGACAGGTCGGCGTCACCGGCACCCGCGTACTGGAACTGGTCGAGCGAACCGTCGACGCCGTCGGACAGCCCGTAGGTCGCCTCGAGCTCCGCACCGCGGTGTTCACTGATCGTCACCACCCGGTACCTCCGGAAGGTGGGCTGCCGTTCCGGGAGCGGCATCGCCGTCACGGCCTCATCCTGACACGGCCCGAGTACGGTCCGCGACCCGTGTCCACGGGGTGTCGGCGGGCTCCCAGGGGCGGTGGACGCGACCAGGACACCGGACGGGAGGCGCGGTGCCGGCCGGTCCCGCGCCTCCCGTCCGGTGGTCAGCCGAACCGCAGGGCCGCACACGCTCCGCCGTCGGTGGTGCTGAGCACCAGGCGCGCGCCCATCGCCTCGGCGTGGTGCAGGGCGATGGCCAGGCCGATGCCCGTTCCGCCGGCCGTGCCGAGCGCGCCGAACCGGCGCGGTCCGTCGCGCAGGATCGCCTCGGGGAATCCCGGGCCGTCGTCGACGACACGGACCTCGTGGCCGTCGACCTCGACGACCACGTGACCGCCGCCGTGCTGCCGGGCGTTCTGCACCAGGTTCGTCAGCGCCCGGGCGAGTCGGTCGGCGTCGAGCGGCACGGTCGCGTCGGCGAGCACGCGCAGCGGGACGTCGCCGGTGGCCTGGTCCTCGAGGACCTCTTCGACGGCACCCGCCAGCGACGTCGGTCGGACCTGCACCGCGGGTGTGTCGTGCTGTGCCTGGGCGAGTCGCAGCAGGTCGTCGACCAGGTCGCGCAACCGCCGGACCAACCGACGGATCCGTGCGGCGTCCTCGTCGTCGCCGAGCAGGGCGGCCGCGCTGCTGAGCGCCGTCAACGGGGTCTTCAGGTCGTGGGCGACGTCGGCGCTGACGGCGCGTTCCCGCTCGAGCCGGGCGGCGAGCGCGGCGGCCGTGTCGGCGATGCCGCGGGACAGCACGCCCACCTCGTCGTCCTCGGCGGTTGCTGCCGGCGCCGCCTGCCGCCCCCCGATCGCGTCGTTGACGGTGCTGGCGGTACGTCGGAGTCGCCCGGTCAGCCGCCCGGCGACGAACCACGAGGCGACGGCCGCGATGAGCGCTGCCGCTGCGCCACTGACCGCGAAGGTCTCGACGAGCGCGTTCCACTGCTGGCGGACCGGCGCTGCTGACACCCGTGTCGCGAGCAGGTCGTCGCCCTGCCCGCGTGCGGCCCACATCGCGTCGCCGTCGTCGTACGTGACCACCTGGTCGCCGGTGAGTGCGCGGCGGAGGGGACCCGGCAGCGCCGCCGGGTCCGAGGTGGCTCGGGACGGCAGCGCACCGCCGAACGCGTCGGTCGCCGCGGTCTCGCGCAGCTGCGCGACGGCCTGCGCCCGGAGCTGTTCGCGCGCACCGGTGATCGAGGTGTGGGCGAACACGGCACCCGCGGCCAGCACCAGGGTGAGCGCGAGGAGCGCCATGGCCGTGGCCGTCCGGACGCGGAGGGACCGGTACCAGGCGACCCGTGTCGTGATGACGGGTCGCGCGGCGGGAGCAACGGGTCCGGACGTCCAGGTCGTCACGGTGTGGCCGCCGCGATCCGGTAGCCGAAGCCGCGGACGGTCTCGACGGCGTCGCTGCCGAGCTTCCGCCGCAGGCGCTGCACGTTCGTGTCGACGATCCGCGGGTCCTGCCACGTCGAACCCCAGACGATCGCGACGACCTGCTCGCGCGACAACACGGCGCCGCGGTTCGCCAGCAGGGCCTGCAGGACGCGGAACTCCGTCGCACTGAGCGGCACCGGCGTCGAACCGCGCAGCACCCGCTTGGCGTCGTGTTCGACGACGATGGTGCCGATCCGCTCGGTCCGCACCGGGCGCGTCCCGGTGCGTCGGAGCACCGCGGTCAGCCGAGCGGCCAGGACATCGGGGTCGAACGGCTTCGTGACGTAGTCGTCAGCGCCGGCGAGCAGCCCGCCGGCGATGTCCGTCGGCAGGTCCCTGGCGGTCAGGAACACCACGGGCACGGACAGCGCCGTGAGTTCCCGGGCCAGCGCGAAGCCGTCCATCCGCGGCATGGCGACGTCGACCACGGCGATGTCCGGCAGCGCCGCGCGGGCGAGGTCGAGCGCGATGACGCCGTCCGCGGCCTCCTGCACGCGGAAGCCCCGGCGGAGCAGCAGCAGTCGTGTGGTCTCACGGACGTCGTCGTCGTCCTCGGCGAGCAGGACGGACGCGCCACCCTCGACGGGGTCGGTCACGACAGGACCTGGTCGGTGACGAAGCCCTGGTCGCTCCATCGGAAGGACATCGTCGGGCGTGAGGCCCACCCCGGACGACCGTTGGCGAACGTGATGCGGAGTCGCTCGTACCGGGTGGTGCCGGCGACGGCGACCCGGTCGTCCAGCGAGACGGCGACGGCGTACCGGTGCAGCTGCCCGCTCGCGCAGTCACAGGGGTTGTCGACGAAGCTGCCGACACCGCGGGCCGACGTGCCGCCCCAGGCGGACCACGTCAGGTCCTGCAGCACCTGGTCGGACGAGGCGCACCAGATCGGCACGGTGAGCGGCGACGCGACGGCCTCGCTGCCGCACCCGGCCAGGAAGGCGCCCGAGGCGCTGGCCGCCTGCGCGACCGGTGCGGCGTCGGCCGAGGGGGTGCCGAGCGCACCCATGCTGAGCGACGCCGCGACACACGTGGCCACTGCCAGTGCGACGGCGATCGCCGTGGCGGCGGCGCCGCGCCGCGGGCGGGGATCGAGGGGTGCTGCGGTGGTCATCGTGGTCCTCCAGGTGGGTTCGTCCCGATCCTGGGACGCCGCGGTGGCTCGTCGGCGGCAGTCGTGTGACAGTTCGGTGACGACGAGATCCGCGTGGGCACGGTCGTCCGGACCTCGTCAGGGCCATCCTGCCGCGCCGGGCGTCACGGCGTCGACACCCGGGCTCCGTAGGTTCCGTCGTCGGAGCACGCACCGGGTCGCGCTCGACGAGGAGGATGAGGACATGGAACGCACGAGGACCACCGCGGGCGTCGTGGCGGCAGCACTGGTCGTCACGGGACTGCTGGCGGGGTGCGCGCAGTCCCCGGCCCGCGACGCACCGCGGACGGGGAACAGCCGCGAGAGCGTCCGGCCGTCCACCACGGCCGGCGACCGGACGTCGTCACCGGCCTCGCCGTCGACGGCGAGCGCGACGCCGGCGGACTTCCCGTCCGGACAGCCCCCGCGGCCCGGAGAACAGGACGCTCACCCGTCGACGGACACCGTGCCCGGGCTCACCGCGGCGGTCCGTGCCGCCGAGCACCCGGGGCTGCAGATCTGCGGCGACGACGTCGTGTCGAGCGTCATCAGCGCGAGCGACCTGCGCGGCATCGGCACGACGCAGTGGCTCGTCGACAGCACGTGCGCCGGCGCCACGGGGACGTCCCCGGACGAGGTGTCGCTCTACGAGGAGCGCGGGTCGTCGCTCGCCCGGACGGCCGTGGTCTACGAGTTCACCGCGAACCGCCCCCGCCTGACCGCGTCGCCGTACCTGTTCGGCCCGCACACCGTCGTGCTCACGTTCGACGACGGCGCGTCCTACCGCCTGGTCGCGATCCAGCCGCACGCGGTGGTCCCCGGCCTCGTGGCACGGTTCTCATGAGGACACGACGGCAGCACGGGCCGGTGGACACCGACGACGTACCCGAGGACGACGTCATGGTCGGGGTGCTCGTCAGCGCGATCGCCCTGACCTTCTCGGGGCTGGTCGGACTGCTGGTGCTCTGGCACTGAGAAGGCGGGCGGGCGGGTCCTGGCCAGAGCCGACCGGGGCAGGATGGACCCGTGGAAGCACCTGCACCGACCCCGCGTCCCGACGTCACGACCACCGAGATCGTCGGCGGTCCGGAACCCCTCGTCGTCGGCCTGCACGAGTACGACGAGGCATGGCCCGCGACCTACCGCGACCACGAGCAGCGCATCCGTCGCGCACTCGGGGCGTTGCCGGTCGTGGTGGAGCACATCGGGTCGACCGCGGTGCCGGGGCTCGCTGCCAAACCGATCATCGACGTGGTCGTCGCGGTGCCGGACGTCACCGACGAGGCCGCGTACCTCGAGCCGCTGCTCGTCGCCGGGTACCAGCTGCGCGTGCGCGAGCCCGGCCACCGTCTCGTCAGGACGCCCGAGCGCGACGTGCACGTCCACGTGTACGAGCAGGGCACCCCGGCCGTCGACGCCTACCTGCTGCTGCGCGACCACCTGCGCGCCGATGACGCCGATCGCGCGCTGTACGAGCAGACGAAGCGTGCGCTGATGACCCGGCAGTGGGACGACATGAACGCGTACGCCGACGCCAAGACCTCGGTGATCGAGGCGATCAAGCACCGGGCGCATGCCCGGCGGGCCGGTGGCCGCGGCGCCTGACCGCGCGCACTCGAGGGTGTGGAAGGATCGTCGGGTGGACGATCGGGCAGCACCGGTCGCCGTGGTGATCGCGGCGATGAGCGAAGAGGTGACGGCCTTCGCGGACCGCATCGGCGGGGTCCCGTCCGAGTACGGCCCGGTCGGTGGCCACGACGGACACCAGCTCCTCGACGTGGACGGTGCGACGATCGCCGTCCGCCGCAGCGGCATCGGGTTCACCAACGCCACCGCCGCGGTCGCCCACTGCTTCCACGACTTCGGGGTCGTGCCGGTCATCAGCGTCGGGACCGCCGGCGGGCTGATGCGCGGGGTGGCCATCGGCGACGTCGTCGTGGGGGACCGCTACGTCAACCTCAACGCCGACGCCACGGCCTTCGGGTACGCGCTCGGCCAGGTCCCCGGCATGCCGACGGGCTACGCCCCGGACGACCGGATGGTGCGGCTGGCGCTGGCCTCCGGCACAGCCCATCCGCTCCGGTCGGCGACGATCGGGTCGAGTGAGGTCTTCGTGACCGAGGACCGTGCCCGTGTGCTGCGCGACGCGTTCCCGACCGTCGCGGCCGTCGACATGGAGTCCGCCGCGATCGCGCAGTTCGCCCACGTGCACGCGATGCCGTTCGTGTCGGTGCGGGGCATCAGCGACCTGTGTGCGCCCGACGGCGACGAGTTCCGCTTGCACCTCGACGATGCCGCGGCCCGCGCCGCCGAGGTCGTGCACGACGTGGTCCGGGGCCTGGCCGTCTGACGCCGGAGCGGCCGGGGCCGTGCTGCGCCAGCACGGCCCCCCGTCGCGGATCAGGACCCGGAGGTCGGCCCGTCGGACGGTCCTGCCGGCGCACCGGACGGCTTCGGTGCGTCGGTCGGCGGGGTCGGCGCGTCCTTGCCGGCCTTCCCGCTGCCGTCGGCCTTCCCCGACGCGTCCGGTGCGGCCGGGGGCTTCGGAGCGTCCTTCGGCGGTGTCGGGGCGTCGCCGCCCGCCGCGGGAGCGCCGCCGGCAGCCGGCCCACAGGTCGCGCCGGCCCCTCCGGCGGGTCCACCAGTTGCGGGGCCACCGGCCGCGGGACCGGCCGGGGCGCCGCCAGCGCCGGGCCCACCGGTCGGCGCGCCGGTCGGGGCACCCGAGGGCGCTCCGGAGGGGGCGCCGGTCGGCGCGGACACCGGCGTGCTCCCGCCGTTGCCCGCTGCCACGGCCGCGGTCACCCCCACTCCGCCGATCAGCACGGCGACGATGGCCGCACCGATGCCCAGGCGTCGACCGAGTCCCGTGCGGCGACCGCCCTGCCCGGCAGGCACCGACGACGCCAGCGGCTCCGGGCCCGGCGTCTGCTGGTACCGGGCGAACTGCTCGGTCGGCTGGTGGTCGGGGTCGTGGCGGGGGAACTCGCGGGTCGGTTCGTCGTTGTTCGTCATGGTGTCTCCAGTTCGTCTCCGGCGACTGCCGGTCCGGCGTTCCTGCCGGTGACGACCACGCTCGAAGTCGAATCTGAAGCATCACTGAAGCCCAGGTTCTCCCCAGGTCGTTCCATGCTCGGTGATTGCTGCGGCGACGTACGGTGTCCGCCGTGTCCACCCCAGCCCGCGTCCTGCTCGTCGACGACGACGAGACCATCCGTGTCTCCGTCGCCCGTTCGCTGCGCGACGAGGGACTCGTCGTGCTCGACGCTCCGGACGGGTCCGAGCTGCAGCGTGACCTGACGCAGTTCGTGCCGGACCTGGTCGTGCTGGACTGGATGTTGCCCGGTGCGAGCGGCATCCAGCTCGCCGCCCGGGTGCGGACCAGCTCGGACGCCGCCATCGTGATGCTGACCGCCCGCGACGAGGTGGACGACCGTCTGCGTGGGTTCGCCGAGGGCGCGGACGACTACGTCGTGAAGCCGTTCGCGATGGCCGAGCTCGTCGCCCGGGTCACCGCCGTGCTCCGACGCCGCGGGCGGATCCCTGCCGTCGTCGAGGTCGGCGACCTGGTGCTCGATCCCGACGCTGCCCTCGCCCGTCGCGCCGGGGTGACGCTCGACCTGACCGCGACCGAGTACCGGTTGCTGGCGTTCCTGGCCGAGAGCCGCGGGCGCACCATGTCGAAGGGGCAGATCCTGACGCAGGTGTGGGGCTACGACAGCGTCGACCCGAACCTGGTCGAGGTGCACCTGAGCGCCCTGCGCCGCAAGATGGAGGCGCACGGGCCCCGCCTGGTGCACACCGTCCGAGGCATCGGGTACCGCCTGAGCGCGGTGGCCGCGTGAGCGCCCGCCCGCTGCGTACCGGCTCCCTGCGAGCGCGCACCGTCGTCGCCGTGCTCGTGTTGCTCGCGCTGCTGCTGGGCGGCCTGTCGATCGCGGTCGAGGCCACCCTCGGCGGCCGCCTGCGAGCCCAGATCGAGGACCGCCTGCGCGACCGGGCATCGGCGGCAGCCGCCCTGGTCGGCACGGTCGACGCCGACGACCTGGCCGACCGGCTCTCGATGCAGGGGTTGTCCGTGACGATCACGACGCCGGGCGGCGGTTCGGTGCAGGCCGGGCCGACGCCGGACCAGCTCAAGCAGGGGCCACCCGACCCGGGCGGGTTGCCGGGTCCGGCTGGCACCCGGCCTGGAGGCTCGGCCGCCGCCGACACGTCGGCTTCCGGCAGCGGAACGGCCGGCACCACCGCTTCGGGCACCGCCGCAGCGCGCGTCGCGATCACGTCGTCCACGGTCACCGAGCAGGACCGGTTGGTCACCCTGGTCTCCAGGTTGAGCGATGGTTCGACCATCCGGCTCACGGCCGGCACCGGCTCGGTGGACGAGGTCCTCGGCGAGCTGCGGTGGGTGATGCTCGGCGCGTCCGCGGGCTTCATGCTGCTGGCCGCCGGCGGTCTGGTGCTCGTCGTCAGACGGACGATGCGTCCCCTCGACGAGATGACGCAGGCCGCACGGTCGATCGCGCACGGCGACCGTGGGCGGCGGCTGCGCCCGGGCCGGCGCACCACCGAGATCGGTCGGGTCGCGGTCGCCTTCGACGAGATGCTCGACGCGGTCGAGGGCGCCGAACGGCAGGCGCTCGCGGCCGAGGCCCGGATGCGCGAGTTCCTGTCCGACGCCGCGCACGAACTCCGTACCCCTGTCGCCGGCATCCGCGCCGCCGCCGACACCCTGGTGCGTGCGCCGCTCGACCCGGTCGAGCGCGAGGAGCTCGCGGTGCACGTCGTGCGACAGGCCGGGCGGGCGTCACGACTCGTCGACGACATGCTCCTGATGGCGCGGGTCGACCGGGGGCTCGTGCTCGAGCTCGGTCCGGTCGACCTCGGCGCGCTGGTGCGGCTCGAAGCCGACCGCGCCCGACTCCGCGCCCCGGCTCTGCGCGTCGAGGTGATCCAAGCGGAGTCGCCCGTCACGGTGCCGGCGGACGGCGACCGACTGGCGCAGGTGATCGGGAACCTGCTCGAGAACGCCGCCCGGGCCACCGGTGGCACCGGCACGGTCACGATCGCGGTCGATCGTCCTGGGGAGCTGGCGTCCGTCCACGTGACCGATGACGGGCCAGGCGTGCCCGAGGCCGACCGCTCCCGCATCTTCGACCGTCTTGTCCGCCTCGACGCCGCGCGCGACGACCGCAGCGGCGGCGCGGGACTCGGTCTGCCCATCGCCCGCGGCATCGCCCGCGCGCACGGCGGTGACCTGGTCTGTCCGCCGGGTCCGTCGACCGCGTTCGTACTCACCGTGCCGACCGTCGGCGCACCGGCAGCCCGCGTCGAACCCGTCCCGGTGCAGGGGGACCCGGCCCCCGTCGTCTGACCCGGTCGGCCACGCGCCGATTCCGGACAGGTCTCGGCGGAGCGCGCCCGTCGGCGTAGGCTCCGCCGGAGCAGAGCACCATGCCGCTGCCTCGACGACGAGGGGGTGGGTTCTCAACGACGAGAGCGAGACACCGTGCGCCGAGCACTGACCGCACTGATCGCGGTGGCGACCCTGGTCGTGGGACTGACACCGGCCCTCCCGGCGGTTGCCCTGAACCCGGGTGCCGCACCTGCGTCGCGGGGCGGTACCGCTGCGCCCACGCACCAGAACCCGATGGCGCTCGCGCTGCCCGACGGCCAGACCGCTGCCAGCTGCGCAGACCCGAGCGCCGTGCACGGCGTCGGCCGCGACCGGAACTGGTACCTCTACTGCACCTCGGACGCCCTGACCGCGACCGAGAAGGCGGCGGACGGGTCCCTCGTGCAGCACGTCGTCCCGACCTACCGCTCGACGGACCTGACGCACTGGACGTACGTCGGCGACGCCTTCAGCACCAAGCCGGCGTGGGTCGGCGACGCGAACGGCATCTGGGCGCCGGACGTCGTGTTCCGGAACGGCCGGTGGTACCTGTACTACGCGGCCTCGGACACGCCGCCGGCGACCGCTCCGACGGGTGGTGGGTCCGCGGTCGGCGTCGCGACGAGCTCGAGTCCGACCGGACCCTGGACCGACTCCGGCGGGCCGGTCGTCGCACCACAGGCGGCGCCGAACGGGGCCGGGCAGCGGTGGGAGTTCGACCCCGAGGTCATCACCGACCGGGGCACGACGTACGTGTACTTCGGCAGTTACTTCGGTGGTGTGCACGTCCGGACGCTCAGCCGCGACGGGCTGCGTTCCGACCCGGCGAGCGAACGGCTGATCGCGATCGACAACCGGTACGAGGGGGCCTACCTGATGCAGCACGACGGGTGGTGGTGGTTCATGGGATCCGCCACGAACTGCTGCAACGGTGCGCTGACCGGGTACGGCGTGTTCGTCGCCCGGTCCCGGAGTCCGCTGGGTCCGTTCACGGACCGTGACGGCGTCGCGATCACGAGCACGCGCGTCGGCGGCACGCCCCTCCTCGCCCAGAACGGCAACCGCTGGGTGGGCACCGGGCACGACACCGTGGTGACCGACTTCGCCGGGCAGGACTGGATCATCTACCACGCGGTGGACCGGAACGACCCGTACTACGCCGGGCAGGCGACCTACACCAAGCGGCCGGTGCTGATCGATCCGCTCGACTGGCAGGGCGGGTGGCCGTCCGTGCGCGGGGGAGCCGGTCCGTCGGACACCGTGCAGCCGGGACCGGTCGCGCAGCCGGGGGAGCGTCCGACCTACCGCGCCTCGACGGCGCCCGTCGACGTGCCCGGGCGCCTGATCCGTTCGGCCTCGACCTCGTTCGACGGCACCGCGCTGCCGTCGCAGCTGACCTGGACGCGCGAGCCCGACCCGTCGACCTGGACGGTGTCCGGCGGGGCGTTCCGGTGGCAGACGCAGGCCGCAGACCTGCACCCGCCGGCGACGCCGCTCGCCTCCGTGCTGACCGAGCCCGCACCCCGCGGTGACTGGGTCGTCGAGACGACCGTGGCGGTGGACACCCCGGCGAGCGGCGACAGCGTGCAGAACTACGTGCAGGGCGGGCTGATCGTGTACGGCTCCGACGGCGATTACGTCCGTCTCGTGTCCAACTCGATCTACGACACCCGGCAGACGGAGTTCGGCAAGCAGGCCTCTGGGCAGCCGGCCGGAGCGCCGACGTACGGCAACATGGTGGTCGGTCCCGTGGGCGACACCACGACGCTGCGGATCGTGCACCGGGTCGTCGGGGGCGAGGACCGGTACACGGCGTACACCAGCGCGGACGGACGGCACTTCGTGCGCGGTGGCACCTGGACCGCGGACCTCGGGGACACACCGCGCATCGGGCTGATCTCGCTCGGTGGTGCCGGGTTCACGAGTACCTTCGACGACCTGCGCGTCAGTGCGGTCGTGCCCTCGCGGGGGTGAATGCACCAGCCAGGCTGTGGGCTGGCTCATGACCTGTCAACCTGACGTCTCGCAGGCGTTCACCGTGGCGACCTCCGGCCTCGGGAGCGTGCTCCTCGTCCTGCCCGCGCTGCGACCCCGCACTGCGCTGTGAGCAGGGTTCCCGAACGAGGAGACCCGTGTCGAACCACCCCACCCGTGCACGTGCGCTGTTCCACGCGGCCACGATCACGCTCGCGGCCGTCGCCGTGCTCGGCGTCATCGGCTGCTCCGCGACGGCCGCACACGCGGACTCCGCGCTGCAACCCGCGATGACGACCACCGACCACCCCGTCACCGACGTCCCGGGCATGGTGAACGGCCGAGCGCTGGGCTCGTTCACGGGTCTCGGCGGGCAGACGGTCGACTCCTCGCGGCTGATCCGCTCGGAGTCGCTCGACAAGCTGACGACCGCCGGAGCACAGACGCTCGCGAGCAAGTACCACGTCGACCTCGTCATCGACCTGCGGACGCCGGGACAGATCGCGGCGAAGCCCGACGTGCCGATCCCGGGTGCGAAGGACGTCGCCATCTCGATGTTCGGCGCCGACGGCGACTACAGCGACGACACCGCGATGTACCACGACCTGGTCGACAAGGGGTACGTCAGCGCCACGGACCGTGGCCCGATGATCACCGCGTACGCGCAGGTGCTGCAGATCCTGGCGACGCACACGAGCGGCACGGTCCTGCTGCACTGCTCGCACGGCATGGACCGCACCGGCACCGTGATCGACCTGCTCGACCGGGTGCTCGGCGTGGACAGCGCGGACATCCTGCACGACTACCTGCTGTCGAACACCCAGCTCGGCGTCACCTGGGCGACACCGGCGCTGCTGCAGGGGACGTTCGAGAGCGACGTCGCGTCGAAGTACGCCGGGATGGACTCCTACCTGACGAAGACGATCGGGGTGACGAGCGGCGAGATGACCGCGCTGCGCAGCCGGTTCCTGGTGTCGGACGACGCGAGTGCTTCGGCGATCTCCGTCGCCGGGGTGGCCGTCGCCCTCGACGCTGCTGCGACCGCGGCAGGGGCGACCGTCACCGCACCGATCGCGACCCTGTCGGGCGGCGACGTACACGTCACGACGACGAACGCCGCCGCCACCTCTGCGGTCTCCGTGCAGGGCGACACGGCCGTCGTCACCGTCACCGCGCAGGACGGCACGACGACCCACCAGTACCGGATCGCACTCCGTCGCCCGGTCGTGACGCTGTCGGGCAGCAGCAGCGTCCCCGCCGGTTCCTCGGTGACGATCAGCAGCAGCGGGCTCACCCCGGGGTCGGTGTACGGGATCGTCCTGCACTCGGACCCCGTCACCGTCGGCCACGTCACGGCAGCGGCGGACGGCTCCGTCACCGCCACGGTCACGGTGCCGGCCGGGCTCGCCGCCGGGACGCACGTGCTGTTCCTCGCCGACCCGACCGGTGCCGCGGTCACGGTGCCGGTGTCGTTCACCGTCACGGCGCCGGGTGCCACCACGAGCACGACCGCAGCGACCGTGACGGCAGCAGGGCGGGCCTCCACGGCGAGCGGACCCGCGGTCGCGACCGGCGGCGCCGTCGTCACGGCCCCGACCTCCGCGCCGTGGCTGGCCCTCGGCGGACTCGGTCTGGCGATCCTTGCAGGGCTCGGGACGCTGCGGCTCCGGACGCGCCTGCGCACCGGGCGCTGAGTGTCGACCACGACCACGCGGTGGCGGCGGGGCAGTGTCCTCGCCGCCGTCGCGGCCGTGCTCGCGGCCGGCATGGTCACCGTTGCGGCGATCATGCTGACCGTTCCGGGCGCGCAGCAGCGCAGCGGATCCGGCGGCGTGGACCTGGCGGGGAACACCGTGCAGCTCGACGGCCCGCCACCCGCCCCAGCGGCGTCCGCCGCACCGTCCGGTCACGGACGCTTCGCGGCCCCGTCGGTCGGACTCGACGTGCCCCTCGGTTCGCTGGACGTCGTCGACGGCGTCATCGAACCGCCCGGGTTCACCTCGGCCTACTGGGTGCGGAACCTGGGCGTCGACCCGACCGCACCCGCGAGCGGCACGGTGTTCGTCGCGATGCACTCGCTCCGCGCCGGCGGGGTCGGACCCGGCAACGCGCTGATCGACGTCGCGCATGCCCGTGCTCGCATCGCCGTCGGTGCACCGATCACCGTCGACGGCACGACCTACCGCGTCACGCGCGCGGAGACCGTCACCAAGCAGGACATCCGCAGCGATGCCGGCGTGTGGGCGGACGTCCCGGGACGGCTCGTGGTGGTCACGTGCCTGCAGCGTCCCGACGGCCGGCGTTCGGTCGACAACGTGGTGATCGAGGCGACGCGGGGGTGACGCGGGTGGGCGCGGCACGCTGGTGGACCGGTTCGACGTCGAAGGACTCGATGCTCACCGGACGAGCCGCACGGCGATCTCGATCGGGCCGAAGCTCGAGGTCGCGCCGTCGGCGACGAAGCCGTTCCGCTGGTAGAAGGCATGCGCTCGGGGGTTGTCCTGCGCGACGAAGAGCGACGCCGGACGGTCGCCGAGCACCGCGTCGAGGAGCCCTTGGCCCGCGCCCGACCCGTGGGCACGCGCAAGCACGTAGAGCATGGTGAGTTCCTCGGGACGAACGGCGTCGGGCTCCGGCGTGGGCCGGACCGCAGCGAAGCCGATGATGCCGGTGTCGTCCGTGGCGACCACGGTCTCGTACAGGCGCTGTTCGAGGTTCGTGCGCCACATGGCGATGCGTGGGGCGACGTCGAACCAGGGGTCGGTGTCCGGGTCGTCGACGAACCGGCCGTAGGTCTGCCGCCACGACGTCGCGTGGACCTGCGCGATGCCCTCGACGTCGTCGATCGTGGCTGCCCTGATCGCCCACGCAGGCATCTCGTGATCGCTCATTCCCCGACCGTACCGGCCGATCCGAGTCGGATCGGACCGAACCGAACCGAACCGGCAGGCATCTCAGGCCAGGCGGACGAACGAGCGGAGTCCGTGGGGTCGGACGTCGTGCACCTCGACGAGACCGTGCGCCTCGTAGAAGGACCGCTGCTGTGGTTCGGCGTCCGTCATCAGGACGACCTGCCGGATGTCGGTCGCCCCGCGCAGCACCTCGTCCAGCAGTGCTCCGCCGATGCCCTGGCCCTGTTCGGCGGGCGCCACGAGGAGGTCCTGGACGTAGACGATCGTGACGCCGTCGGACACCGTGCGGACGAGCCCGACCAGCGCGCCCGTGTCGTCGCGCGCCGTGAGCACCAGGAACGAGCCGTCGACGGCACGCTCGAGCTGTCCGGGCACGTCGGTGTAGGCGGTCCAGCCGACCGCGTCGTACAGCGCGTGCAGTTCGTCCGGCAGGGGGCGTTCGGCTCGGACGTGGAATCGCATCGTCAGAGTCTGGCAGCGTCCTGCAACTGCGCCGTCGTCTCCTCGACCAGGTGGTCGACCCGTCCGCCCCACCGCTTGCCGAACGCGATGCTGTCGATCCCCAGGCACAGCCAGCATCCCGCAGTGACGACGTTCAGCACCAGTGCGCTGTCGTGGTAGAGCGCGCCGACGAAGGCGAGCAGCAGCCAGAGCCCAGCCAGCACGAGGTAGAGCCGGCCGAAGGCGACACTGCGCCGTTCGAGCCGTCGGAGGAAACGCAACCGGATCGCAGGCGAGACCAACTGCGGCTCCGGCCCGTTCCGCACCCAGCGATGCAGCGCTCGGTCGTTGCGGAACCCCCCGACGCGCCACCACATCGTCAGGATCACGGCGACGATGCCGGCGGCGATGAGTGCGGCGATCGCGACCACGGCGGCGGTCGGCGTCGTCGGGAAGTCGACGTGCACGAGCAACAACCACAGCGCGACGACCACCGCCGGCGCACCGACCGCCTGCACGGTCGCGATGGCCACGTCCCGGGATGTCCGCATGACCAGAACCTACGCCGCGCCGGAGCGCATGGACGGCCCGTCCGACCTTCGTCTCGGTGTCAGGAGACCGGCGCGCTCATCTGGACCCGCCGCCCCCAGCGGTCGATCCCGAGGCGGGCCTCGACGTCGACGAGCGACCGGTGGAACGGCGTGACCGGTTCTTCCTCCGTGAACCCCGCGGTGGCGTAGAACGGCGCGTTCCAGGGGACGTCGGCGTAGGTCCGCAGCGAGATGCGCTGGTGTCCGAGGGCACGCGCACGCTGCTTCGCCGCCTCGACGAGCGCACGTCCGTGACCCCGACGGCAGTGCTCGGGCCGGACCGACAGCTGCTCGAGGTGGCAGACGTCGTCGACCTCGATGACGTCCACGAACCCGACGACCACGCCGTCCATCGACTCGACCACGAGCACGAACCCGGCGGTTGCCAGCCGCTCGGCGCCCGGGGGAGCGGGGGACCAGGTGTCGGGCCGCAGGTGGGCGACCAGCAGGCGGTCGGCGTCGTTCTCGATCTGTTCGATGGCGTCCGCATCGCTCGGACGCGCTGGTCGGATCGTGGCGGTCACACCGTGATGGTCCGGCGCGGATCTCCCGGCGTCAAGGGCTCGGGCCGGCCGAGTGAGAGGACACGCAGGTCTCGCCGGTCGGACCAGGGTGCACCTAGTGTTGGCCGGATGGGGAATCAGAACGGATCCGGTCGGCGTCGAGGCGGACTGATCGGCATGGCCGTGGTGGGGGCGTACCTGGTGCTGCGCTTCGGCTACCTGGCGTGGCGTGAACACGAGGACGGCATGTCGACGCCCGCGGTGATCGGGACGCTCGTGCTCTACGCGGTCGGCATCTTCGTGATCGTCGAGATCGTCCTCGGGGTGCAGAACGCCGCGACCCGTCGTCGTGAAGCCGCACTGGCGCAGCAGCACCCCGGCGCGCACCTGGTGCCGATCCTGCTGCAGAAGGACGTGGCGACGGACATCCGCCGCACGGCCGCGATGTTGAACGTGTCGCTGACCGAGACGGTCCCGCGGCGCGGGCACGCCACCGCGGTCGCGGACCACAACGGCATCGGCATCTACGTCGGCGGCAGCACCCCACGACTGGTGCTCGGCATCCCCCGCGCGGCCATCCGTTCCGTGGGCGACGGCGAGACCAGCGCCGCCGGCCGGTACCGGTTCGGCAAGGTCGATGCGCTGCGGATCACGGTCGACAACGGGCAGTGGACCACGGTCGACGTGCCCGTCTACCGCACGGTGATCGGCTTCGCGAAGCACCTGCGGGACGAGGAGCTCACTGCGCAGGTCCGTGCGGTCGCGGTCGCGGCCGGTGTCCGCCAGGACGACCTGCAGAACCGGCTGAACTGACCGGCACCCCGGCACGACGACCCGTCGGGTCAGACCAGCGGCCGGAACACCCGGATCGCCGGAGCGACGCCGGCATCGTGCGTCTCGTCGGTCGCCCGCCACGTCCGGCCCTCGTGCTCGATCGTCGTCGGCAGCTCGCCACGCACGAGGATGCGGACCGCCGGCTCGTCCCCGTCCACCAGGTCCACGCCGTGCGCGTCGGGTTCGTTCGGGTTCTCGTCCGGGACTTCCTTCACGAACTCGCTCATGCTCGTGATTCAACTCGCTCGGCCCGTGGACACGCCCGGAACAGCGGGGGGTCCGTCGAACGGGACGAACACGGGTACACTCGACGCAGCACGTTCGGAAGAGCGTGCGATGCGGATGTGGCGCAGTGGTAGCGCATCACCTTGCCAAGGTGAGGGTCGCGAGTTCGAATCTCGTCATCCGCTCGGGAACAACCGGCTCCACCCGGCCCTCACGAAAGCCTCGACCTCGGTCGGGGCTTTCGTGGTTCCAGGGCACGTGCATCCAGGGACGGACCCGCCCCCGGCAGCACCGGGGACGCCGGTCAGGTCGGGGAGACCACCCGCACGCCGGGCATCCCGACCCACCGGTGCGGTCCGTTCGTCACCACGGTCACGAGCACCTCGTCGCACCCGTGACACCGCGCGACCGCCCCCATCGCCGTGCGGTACACCCGGGTCTCGCCCAGCGCGCCGACCGAACCGCACCCGCGGCACCGCATCTGCGCACGGGTGGCGTCGGGACCGAGCACCTCGGCCAGCTCCCCAGCCAGCGCGTTGCCGTCGAGGACCGTCATCAGCTTCCTCCGAACCGTTCTGCACGGACGTCACGCGTGTCGTGCCCGAGCTCGCCGAGCCAGCTGAGCACCTGCTCGACGAACGGCGTCGAGCCGCAGACGTAGACCAGCGCGCCGGCCTCGGGCGGCAGCACCGCTCCGGCCAGGGTGTCGCGCGTGAGTCGACCTGCCGGCACGGTCGAGCCCTCGGGAGCGCGACGGCTGTGCACGATGGTCAGCGCGAAGGGCGCCGTTGCGGCTCCGGCGGCGTCGAGTTCGTCGCGGAAGAAGACGTCGTCGGGCGTCCGGACGGCGTAGAGCATCCGGAACGGCTGTGGGTCGTCGACCTCGGCGTGCGCCGTGACCATGGCGAGCAGGGGCACGATGCCCGATCCACCGGCGATGAGCTGCACGGGCCGCGACGACCCGGTGGGACGCCAGACGAACCACCCGCCGAGCGGTCCGTGCACCTCGAGTGTGTCGCCGACCTCGACCGCGTCGACCAGGAACGGCGAGACCTCGCCGTCCTCGACCCGGTCGACGGCCAGCATCACCCGGGTGTCGTCGCCCGAGGACGCGATCGAGTACGAGCGGGTGGCCTGGTACCCATCCTCGGCGGTCAGCCGCAGGTCGAGGTGCTGGCCGGCGTCGTTGCCGGGCCACGTCGGCACGTCCAGCACGATCCGGCGGGCGTTCGGGGTCTCGGTGGCGACAGCGGCCACGGTGGCGTCGTGCCAGGCCGGCCGTCTGCGGGGCGGCGCCGACGAGGAGGAGTCGGCCCGGGCCTCCAGACCGGAGACGCCGGCGACGGACGCAACAGGAGGGACGGTCACCAGTACCGCTCCTCCTTCCAGGGGTCGCCGTGCATGTTGTAGCCCGCGTTCTCCCAGAAGCCCGGCTCGTCGTCGGACTGCATGACGATGCCGCGCACCCACTTGGCGCTCTTCCAGAAGTACAGGTGCGGCACGAGCAGGCGCGCGGGGCCACCGTGCTCGGGCTCGAGCGGCGCACCGTCGGCTTCGAACGCGACCCAGGCCTTGCCGTCCAGCAGCTCGTCGAGTGGCACGTTCGTCGTGTAGCCGCCGTAGCTGTGCACCATGCAGTAGTCGAGCGAGGTCTCGACCTGCTCGAAGAACGCGTCGAGCGGGACCCCGCGCCAGGGCATGTCGAGCTTGGTCCAGTGCGTGACGCAGTGGATGTCGACCGTGACGTCCTGCACGCCGAGCGCCTGCACCTGGTCCCAGGTCCACTCCGTCAGCCCGGACTCGGTCTGGATCGAGAAGCTCCACTCGGCGGGCTCGATCTCGGGCGTGGCACCGGCGGACAGGACGGGCCAGTCCCGCACGAGTGTCTGACCGGGTGGGATCCGCGCGTCGTCCTGGTCGCGTCGGCGTCCGCCGAAACCGCGTGTGAAGGTCGCCATGGCCGTGCTCCCGATCCGTCGTGTGTGGTTCGATCATGGCCCGATCCGGCCGCGGCCGCGTGTAACGGCTCTGTGAACTCTGCTCGTGGAGGCGTCACAGGATTCGCCAGGGCCGGAGAACCCCTCTATCGTTCACCGGAACGATTACCAGGAGGGGTCACCCCGAATGCAGCACGTCGTCCGTCCACCCGAAGACCACCATCGCGGTCCCAGCCGTCGCACCCTGCTGACCGGAGCCGCCGGGCTCGCCGGTCTCGGCCTGCTCACCCTGACCGGCTGCAGCTCCGGGGCCAGCGCCGGCACGTCCGAGTTGCCCGAACAGGCGGCGACCGGCACCGCCCGCCGCGGTGGCCGGCTGCGCATCGCCCGTCCGGCCGCGTCCGCCGCCGAGACGCTCGACTCCGCCAGCTCGCTGTCCGCGTACGAGTACCTCGGCGCGCTGTACAACCGGCTCGTCAAGCTCGACGAGTCCGGCACGACGGTGCCCGACCTGGCGAAGGAGTGGTCCGCCAACGCCGACGGCACCGTGTGGACGTTCCACCTGCGCCAGGACGTCCGGTTCCACGACGGCTCCCGCTTCGGAGCCGATGACGCGATCGCCAGCATCCAGCACATCCTCGACGAGGCGACCGGTTCACCGCAGGCCGGCGTGCTCGGCGAGGTGATGACGGCGAAGTCAATGCGCGCGGTCGACCGGTACACCCTGCGCTTCGACCTCACGAAGCCGAACGCCGAGTTCCCGTCGCTGCTGACGGCGTACCAGTGCTACATCGTCCCGGCGTCCGCGATCAGCACGATCGGCCGGACCGGGATCGGCACGGGCCCGTTCCGGCTGTCGTCGTTCACCCCCGCCGGTGCGGGCAGCGTCGAGGCGTTCGATGACCACTTCGCCGGACGTCCCGCGCTCGACGGCATCGACTTCTTCTCGATCCAGGACACCACCGCGCGGGTGAACGCCCTGCTCGCCGGGCAGGTCGACCTGATCTCGCAGACCAACCTGGACTTCGCGACCGCACGGGTCGTCGCCGCGTCCGACCGCGCCACCGTTGCCCGCTCGGTGAACGCGCAGTGGTACACGATCCCGATGCTCGCGACCAGCAAGGAGTTCAGCGACGTCCGGGTCCGGCAGGCCATGAAGCTGGCGTACGACCCGAAGTCCATCGTGCAGACCGCGTTGCAGGGCACCGGTTCGCCCGGCTGGGACAACCCGGTGCCGCCGCAGCTCGCCGCCTTCGTCGACGTCCCGCGCGAGCACGACCCGGACAAGGCGAAGCGCCTGCTGCAGCAGGCCGGACGGGAGGGCCTGGCCACCTCGATCTACACGTCCAGTTACGAGTCGGTCTTCACCCCGCTCGCGGTCGCGTACCGCGACCAGGTCGCCGAAGCGGGCATCGACCTGACCATCAAGAACGCGTCGTCGGACTCGTACTACACGCAGATCTGGATGCAGAAGCCGCTGATGGTGAGCTACTGGTTCACCGGTCGGCCGATCGACCAGCTGCTCAACCAGATCTTCCGCACCGGCTCGTCCTACAACGAGAGCGCGTGGTCCGACAAGGGCTTCGACACCATGCTCGACCAGGCCCGCGCCGAGATGGACGACGCCAAGCGCCGGACGCTCTACCAGGATGCCCAGCGCCTGGTCGTCGAGAGCGGCGCGGACATGACGCCGATGTTCGGGGACCGCCTGGTCGGGCTGTCCCGCGACGTCGTCAACTACGCCGAGTTCGGCTTCGAGTTCGACTACCTTCGGATCGGACTGCGCCGATGAACGTCCTGCTCCCCGTCCTACGCCGCGTGGGGATCGCCCTGCTGACGGTGGTCCTCGCCTCGTTGTTCGTGTTCCTCGCCGTGCAGGCGCTGCCCGGGGACGTCGCCCAGCAGCTGCTCGGGCAGAACGCCACCCCCGACGCCGTCGCCCAGCTGCGGAAGACCCTCGGCCTCGACCAGAACGTGTGGCTCCGCTACGGCCAGTGGCTCGTCGGCGCTGCCCACGGCGACTTCGGCACCTCGCTGGTGAGCGGGAACCCGGTTGCACCGACCCTGTTCACCGCCTTCCGCAACAGCATGCTGATCGCTGTCCCCGCGATGCTGGTCGGTGTCACGCTGTCGCTGACCCTCGGCGTCATCGCCGGTGTGCGCCGCGGTCGTCCGGCCGACCGGGTCATCTCGATCGTCAGCCTGGTCGTGATGAGCGTGCCGGAGTTCATGGTCGCAACCGTCCTGGTGCTGCTCTTCGCGATCGGCATCCCGCTGTTCCCGGCCGTCGTGCTGCGCGGCAGCGACGCCACGGTCGGCGAGCTCCTGCCGTCGATCTGGTTGCCGATCATCGTGCTGACCCTGGCGATGGCCGCGTACATCGTGCGGACCGCCCGGTCGTCCACGATCGACGTGATGGCGTCCGAGTTCGTCACGACGGCCGAGCTCAAGGGCCTGACGCTCCGCCGCGTGGTGTGGAAGCACGCGGTGCCGAGCGCACTGCTGCCGACGCTCAACGTCGTCGCGCTCAACGTCGCGTGGCTGCTCGGCGGCGTGGTCGTCGTCGAGAACGTCTTCAACTACCCGGGCATGGGCAAGCTCATGCTCGAGTCCGTGTTCAACCGCGACCTGCCGACCATCGAGGCGATCGCCCTCCTGAGCGCCGTCGTGTACGTCGTCTGCAACCTCGCCGCCGACCTGGTGGCGCTCGCGCTCGACCCCCGACTGCGCACCCGGCAGCGACGCACCCGGGTCCGCCCCGCAGCGCGTCGAGCCCGTGCGCGCGGGGACGCCACCACCCGCGCGGCCCGTCGCGCGGACGAAGGGACGGCAGCATGACCGCCATCGCCCCCCGCCTGGGACGCATCACCACCCCGCTGCGGTCATCGACGGCACTGTCCGTCGGCCTCGGCCTGATCGCCCTGCACCTGGTGCTCGCGATCGCCGCGCCGCTCATCGCCGGACACGACCCGGTGGCCACCGACTCGGGCAACGTGCTCGCCGGACCCGAGTGGTCGCACTGGCTCGGCACCGACCAGTACGGCCGCGACATCCTGTCCCGCACGCTCAACGGCGGCCGGTACGCGCTGCTGGTGACCTTCCTGGCGACGACGATCGCCGTCGCGGTCGGCACGGTGCTCGGCGCGGTCACCGCGTACGCCGACAACTGGTTCGACGAGGTCGTGATGCGGGTCGTCGACGCGCTGCTGAGCGTGCCGTCGATCCTGGCGCTGCTGGTGGTCGTGACGGTCTTCGACGCCGGGCTCTGGGTCATCGTGCTCGCGGTCACGGTCGTCTACGCACCCGCTGTCACCCGGGTGGTGCGCGGCGCCGCCCGGACCGTCATCACGCAGGACTACGTCACGGCAGCACGGGCCCGGGGTGAGAAGCCGCTGTCGATCGTGTTCCGCGAGATCCTGCCGAACGTGCTCGACGTCGTGCTGGTCGAGTACGCCATGCGGGCGTCGTGGATCGTGCTGCTCGTGGCATCGCTGTCGTTCCTGGGCTTCGGCGCGAACCCGCCCACACCCGACTGGGGCCTGATGGTGCAGGAGAACCGCACCGCCCTGACCGTCGTGCCGCTCGGCACGCTGGCGCCGATCGTGGCGCTCGCGACGCTGGTGGTCGGCCTGAACCTCGCCGCGGACGGGCTGAGCAAGTCGCTCGGCGTCGACCGTGCCACGCAGGGAGCGACGAGCGCATGACCGCCACCCACACGAACACGCACAGCCAGGTCGTGACGGACGCCCCGCCCGTCCAGGTGCAGGACCTCGCGATCTCGTACGCCGCCGGCCGGACCGAGGTCCCGGTCGTCCGCGGCGTCTCGTTCGCGATCGCCGCCGGTCGGACCCTCGGGCTCGTCGGCGAGTCCGGCAGCGGCAAGTCCACGGTCGCGCGGACCCTGCTGGCGCACCTGCGCACCGGTTCCCGCATCGTCGCCGGCACGGTCACCGTCGCAGGGCAGGACGTCTTCGCGCTGTCCCCGTCCGCCACCCGGCGCCTGCGGGGCGGCACCGCATCGGTCGTCGCGCAGAACGCCGGACAGGCCCTGACACCGTCGATGCGCGTCGGCGAGCAGATCCGCGAGGCCCTCCGCGCCCACGGCGAACCCGACGGGCCCGAGCGGGTCGCCGAACTCGTCCGGATGGTCCGGCTGCCCGACCCGGACACGATCGTCCGGCGCTGGCCGCACCAGCTGTCCGGCGGACAGCAGCAGCGCGTCGCGATCGCGATGGCCGTCGCCGCACGCCCGAGCGTCCTGGTGCTCGACGAGCCGACCACCGCGCTCGACGTCGTCACCCAGGCGGCCGTGCTCGACCTGGTCGCCGACCTGGGGCGCGAACTCGGCATGGCGGTCCTGCTGGTCAGCCACGACCTGGGCGTCGTCTCGGCGATGGCCGACGAGATCGCCGTGATGCGTCGCGGCGAGGTCGTCGAACACCGGCCGACCGCAGCGCTGTTCGCCGACCCGCAGCACGAGTACACGCGGGCACTGCTGGCCGCGGTACCGGACGGCACCCGGTCCGGAGGCGCGGGCCACCGCCGTCACGACGCGACCGTCCCCGAGACGGTCACCGACGCACCCGCCGCAGCCGGTCCTCCCGTCCGGCACGGCCGCCCCGTGGTCGACGCGCGCGACCTGGTCATCCGGTACGGACGCGGCCTGCCGGCCGCGGTCGACGGCGTGTCGTTCACGATCGCTCCGCGGGAGACGCTCGCCGTCGTCGGCGAGTCCGGCAGCGGCAAGTCGACGCTCGCGACCGCACTGGCCGGGCTCGTACCGGCCGAGTCGGGCACGTTCACCTACGACGACGGGACCACATCGGGCGACCTGCGCGTCCCGGTCGCGGCCCGCAGCCCGGAGCTGCGTCGCGCGGTGCAGCTCGTGTTCCAGAACGCGGACACCTCGCTCAACCCCCGGCGCACGGTCGGTGCTGCCGTAGCACGACCGCTCCGGCTGTTCACCGGCTCGACGTCACGCGCCCGGGTGGACGAACTGCTCACCAAGGTCGGCCTCGGACCGGAGTTCGCCGACCGGCTGCCGGCGCAGCTGTCGGGCGGACAGCGACAGCGCGTCGGGATCGCCCGGGCGCTGGCGGCCGGGCCGCGCCTCGTGATCGCGGACGAGATCACCACGGCGCTCGACGTGCAGGTGCAGGCCGGGATCCTGGCGTTGCTCGCCGACCTGCAGCGTGACGACGGACTCAGCTGTCTGTTCATCAGCCACGACCTCGCCGTCGTGCGCGGCGTGGCCGACCGGGTCGCGGTGATGACCGGCGGGCAGATCATCGAGGTCGGCCCGACCGAACGCGTGTTCAGCGGCCCGAACCACCCGTACACGCGGACGCTGCTGGCGGCGACGCTCGAACCCGGGATCACCGAGCTGCCGGACGTCGACGACGGTGTCCAGCACTGGCGGCACGCCGACGGGTGGACCGACCAGGGGAACGGCCACCACGTCAGGAACTGGGAGGACGCATGACCACGACGTTCACCGGGATCGGTGTGCCGGACGGGCTGCCCGACGGCGTGACGGTCCGCGACACGTGGATCCCGATGGCCGACGGCGTCCGGCTGCACACCCGGATCTGGGCGCCCGTGTCGGCATCGCCGGACGCTCCGGTGCCGGTGCTGCTGGAGTACCTGCCGTACCGGCTGGACGACTGGACCGCGCCGCGCGACTCGGAGCGGCACCCCTGGTACGCCGCCAACGGGTACGCGTCGGTGCGCGTCGACATCCGCGGGACGGGCTCGTCCGACGGGGTCTTCGACGACGAGTACAGCGAACAGGAGCTCCGCGACGGCGAGGCCGTGATCGCCTGGCTCGCCGCGCAGCCATGGTCCAGCGGTGCCGTCGGCATGTTCGGCATCTCGTGGGGCGGGTTCAACGCGCTGCAGCTCGCCGCCCGCGCCCCGGACGCCCTCAGGGCGATCGTCACCGTGTGCTCGACGGACGACCGCTACGACAACGACGTGCACTACATGGGCGGCGCGGTGCTCGGCATCGACATGGCCGCCTGGGGCGCGACGATGTTCGCGTTCAACTCCCGGCCGCCCCGACCCGAGGTCGTGGGTCCCGGTTGGGTCGAGCGCTGGCGCGAGCGGCTCGACGCGAACCGGCCGATGACGCCGGTGTGGTTGTCGCACCAGACGCGCGACGACTACTGGCGGCACGGCAGCGCGACCGAGGACATCGGCGACGTGCGTGCGGCGGTGCTCGCCGTCGGCGGGTGGGCCGACCCGTACCGCGACGCGGTGCTCCGACTCGTGCGCGACGTCGAGGCGCCCGTGCGCGGCATCATCGGGCCGTGGTCGCACCAGTACCCGGACCGCGGCCTGGCTCCCGGCCCCGCGATCGGCTTCCTGCAGGAGACCCTGCGCTGGTGGGACCGCTGGCTGCGCGGCACCGACACCGGGGTCGAGCAGGACCCGGCGCTGCGGGCATGGATCAACGACCCCGAGCCGCCCGCGTCGTACTACGCCGAACGCACTGGCCGGTGGGTCGGCGCGACGTCGTGGCCGTCGACCTCGAGCGCGCCGCGGGTGCTGTCCCTCGACGCCCTGCGCGGCGGCCGGGACGGCAGCGTCGTCGTCGCCTCGCCGCAGGAGACCGGCATCGACGGCGGACGGTTCTTCCCGTTCGGCAACGCGACCGACCTGCCGCCGGACCAGCGCGCCGAGGACGGACGGTCGGTGTGCTTCGACCTGCCGGTCGACACCGACTTCGACCTGCTGGGGAACGTCGACGTCGCGCTGGCCGTCACGAGCGACCAGCCGCGGGCGACCGTCACCGTGCGGCTGTGCGACGTCGCGCCCGACGGCAGCTCGACGCTCGTCACGCGCGGTGTGCTGAACGCCGCGCGACGACAGGGCATGGACCGTGACGACCCGCTCTCGCCCGGGGACCCCGCGGTGCTGCCCGTCCGGCTCGTCTCGACCGGGCACCGCTTCGTCGCGGGCCACCGCCTGCGCATCGCCGTGTCGACCGCGTACTGGCCGTGGGTGTGGCCGCACGGCACCGCCGCCAGCCTGGTGGTCGACCCCGCGGCGAGCACCCTCACACTGCCGGTCTGGACGGGTGGCGCCGACGACGGGATCGCGTTCGCCGAACCGGAACGGTCGACCCCGCTCGCGATCACCCGGGTGGCACCGACCGATCCGCTGCCGCAGCGCACGGTCACGCACGACGTCGAGACGGGGGAGTGGACGCTCGACGTCGACCCCGGCTACGGCGGCGGCCGCGTGTACCCGGACGGGCTGGTCTTCGACGAGGACGCCCGCGAGACGTACCGCATCCGGTCGGGCGACCCGACCTCGGCGCAGGCGGACTCCCGGTGGCGGATCGGCCTGACGCACGACGCTTGGGCCGCGCGTCTGGAGACGTCGTCCTCGGTCACCGCGACCGCCGACGCCTTCCACGTCGTGAACACCGTGCGCGCGTTCGCCCGGGACGGCATCGGCGCTGCCGAGCAGCTGGTCGCCGAGCACACCTTCCACGACGACGTGCCGCGGACCTCGGCGTGAGCGACACCGCAGCGGCGGCAGCCGGTCGCCCGGAGACGCCGCGCACCCGGCAGCGACCCGAGGTGCGGCGCGCGATGATCGTCCGCGCCGCACGCTCGGTGATCGTCCGGAACGGTCTCGGTGCGACGGGTCTGCGGGACATCGCGGCCGAGGCCGGCGTGTCCGTCGGCACCGTCACGTACCACTTCGCCAGCGTCGCCGAGATCCTCAACGAGGTCGTCGTGCTCGAGACGGAGCGCTTCTACGGTGCGATCGTCGAAGCCGTCGACTTGGAACCCGATGCCGTCCGGGCGCTCGGCATGCTCGTCGAGCCGCTGTTCGACGACAGTGAACAGGTCCGCCAGCACTGGCGCATCTGGTCGGACTACTGGACGGCGGTCGCACGTCGGCCCGAGGTCGCGGAGGAGTACGCCGAGCGCATCCGCGTGTGGGAGGCCTGCCTGGTCCGGGTCATCCGCCGAGGGGTCGCCGACGGCACGTTCCACCGGGGTCCCGACGGCATCGACCCGTCGGCGGTCGCGCTCAAGACCGCGGCCTACAGCGACGGCGTGGCGACCCAGATCGCGCAGAACGCGCCGGGCCTGACGAACGCGGTGGCACTGACGTGGATGTGGGAGTTCCTGACCCTCCAACTCGGGCTTGTCCGCACATCAGGAGGGGCCTAGCGTGGACAGCATGGCGATGACGGGCGACCAGCCCACCGAACGGGTCATGCTCGCCGGCGCCGTCGAGGACCTGACCGAGATCCACCGCCGACTGGCCGCACTGCCGGAGACCGCCTACGGGCAGGTCTTCGTCGAGGTCGCCCTCGCCGAACAGGTCCGCATCCTGCCCGCCCCGCCGCGCGTCACCGTGTCGTGGCTGATCCGCACCGAGCGCCCGTCGGTCGTCGCGCCGCTGTGCTTCGCCGACCACGGCGAGGCCCTGGCACGCGCCGTGATCGGCTGGGCCACCGAGTGGTGCCGTCCCGACTGCGAGCCGCCCACGAGCGTGTGGATCGGCTGCTCGGACAGCGTCTGGATCGACCAGGCCCGTGCCGCGGTGCAGCTCGAGCTCTCCGACGCCGGCGCACAGGTCCAGGTCGAGTTCGGCGAGTAGCCGAGCCGTTCACGGACCGGACGTCTCCGGTTCACCTCGCTGTACCTCCGTACAGCCATCCTCGGATGGCACCCGAACGGGGGCACATGACGAGGGGAACCGACATGGAACAGCACCACTCGAAGCGGCGCCGGACCGCACTGACGCTGGGCGCCGTGCTCATCGCCGGTGCACTCGCACTGCCCGGCACCGCCGAGGCCGTCGGCCAGCTGGCCCTGAACCAGCACGGTGGCGCTCAGCGTGCCGCGGGCGACCAGACCCAGGCCGTGCGCCAGGCGATCAAGAACGCGAACGCGAAGAACGTCATCCTGCTCATCGGCGACGGGATGGGCGACTCCGAGATCACGGTCGCCCGCAACTACCAGTACGGCGCGGCCGGTCGACTGCCCGGGCTCGACGCGCTGCCGCTGACGGGCTCGTACACGACGTACTCGCTGGTCAAGGACGGCGCCGACAAGGGCAAGCCCGACTACGTCACCGACTCCGCCGCCTCGGGCAGCGCCTGGGCGACGGGCACGAAGACCTACGACGGCGCCATCTCCGTCGACATCGACAACACCCCGCAGAAGACGCTCGTCGAGCTCGCGAAGGCGAACGGCCTGCGCACCGGCAACGTGTCGACGGCGGAGATCCAGGACGCCACCCCGGCCGTCCAGGTCGCCCACGTCGGCGCCCGCAGCTGCTACGGCCCCGACACCGCGTCGTGCGGCACCGACGCGCTGCAGAACGGCGGCCTCGGCTCGATCAGCGAGCAGCTGCTGAACACCCGCCCCGACCTGACCCTGGGCGGCGGCTCGACCAGCTTCACCCAGACCGCCAAGGCCGGGCAGTACCAGGGCAAGACCCTGTTCGACCAGGCATCGGCGCGCGGGTACCAGGTCGTCGGCGACGCAGCCGGTCTGGCCGGCGTCCGCCGTGCGGACCAGCAGCACCCCGTCCTCGGGCTGTTCACGCCGGGCAACTTCCCGACGCGCTACGCACCCACGACCGCCACCGTCGGCGGCGCGGACCAGGCAGCGGTCCGGTGCACCCCGAACCCGGCACGGCTCGACACCGGGCTGTCGCTCGCATCGCTGACGAACAAGTCGATCGGCCTGCTCAACCGCCCGCAGTCGAACGGCAAGGGCTTCTTCCTGCAGGTCGAGGGCGCGAGCATCGACAAGCAGGACCACGCCGCGGATGCCTGCGGCCAGATCGGCGAGACGATCGACTTCGACGAGGCCGTGCAGTCGGCACTCGCCTTCGCCAAGAAGGACGGCAACACCCTGGTCATCGCGACCGCCGACCACGCGCACTCCAGCCAGATCGTCGACAACACGCCGCCGACCTCGCTGTCGACGGCACTCGTCACCGCTGACGGCACCACGATGAAGGTCTCGTACGGCACGGCCGGCGCGGGTTCCTCGCAGCAGCACACGGGCACGCAGGTCCGCATCGCCGCCTTCGGTCCCGGTGCCGCGAACGTCGTCGGGCTGACCGACCAGACCGACACCTTCTTCACGGTGTCCGACTCGTTGCGCCTGAACGACGATCTGGCAGCGCTGAGCCGCGGTGCCCGGATCGACCTGTCCGTCGGCGCACCGCGTCCGAACCAGCGCGTGACCCTGACCGGCAGCCGCTTCAACGGCGACCGGCAGGTGCGCGTGCGGATCGGCTCGACCGACCTGGGAACCGTCGACGTGATCGACGGCACCGCTGCCGTGCAGTGGAGGGGCGTCGCCGGCAACCAGACGGTCACCTTCACCGGGGTGCAGTCCGGCAAGCAGGCGGCGACGCAGGTCCGCGTGCGCTGACACGCGACCACACGCGGACGGGAGGCTCGGTGCCGGCTGGCACCGAGCCTCCCGTTCGTCATGGGTCCCGCCCCGATCACTGTAGATGTAGAATATCACCTTCTGATCTGACCGGAAGGCCTCCATGTACACCCACACCCGCACGCCGCGACTCTGGATCGCTGTCACCGTCACGGCCGTGGTGGTGGTCCTCGTCTACCTGATGCAGTGGCTGATCGCGCCGCCGGGCGGGACCGCCAACTACTCGTTCCAGACCGCCGCCGGCGTGCTGCACTTCGGCGTCCTGCCCGAGGCGATCCCGCTGGTCGTGCTGCTCGCCGCGGTCGTCGCCCTGCCGTGGCGCCGTGACACCCTGTTCGAGGCCGACACACCTCGCCGGTCGTGGTGGCTGGTCGTGCCGGTGCTGCTGTTCGTGCTGATCTGGGTGAAGTACCCGTTCACGGACATCGCACTCGACGTTCCGGGCCTGGCGTCGTTGGCACTCTGGGCGCTGTGCATCGGCCTGCTCGAGGAGCTGCTGATCCGCGGGGTGCTGCTGACCGGTCTCCGGGTGCACGTGTCCGAACTCGTCGCCTACGGGGTGTCGACCCTGGCGTTCGCGGTGATCCACGCCGGCAACGTGTTCAACGGGCAGGAGATCGGCGACACCATCGGACAGATCGTCCTGTCGGTCGGGATGGGCAGCGTGCTGTACGTGTCACGTCGGGTGACCGGGACCCTCGCGGTGCCCGTGGTGCTGCACGCGATGTGGGACTTCTCGGTGTTCAGCCTGCCCGACGACTTCGATGGCACCGGGCCCGCCGGGATCCTGCTCCTCGCAACGGTCGCACTCGCCGTGGTAGGTGGGATCCCCGCCGCGATCGTCGTGGCACGTCGTCGCGGCAACCCGCTCCGTGCTGCGTCGTCACACGTCGTCTGAGCATCCACGGAGCAGAAGACGTCGGTTTGATGCGCGCGGCCCGACGTCTTCTGCACCCTCGAGCGGCCGTCAGTCGACATCGCCGCGCGAGGTCTCGCGGATGCGGCGGACGACCGCGCTGGTGGAGTGCTCGGGGACGTAGTCGACCATGACGACCTCGCCGCCGTAGGCCCGGACGACCGCGGTCTCGCTGAGCATCTCGGGGGAGTAGTCGCCGCCCTTGACGTACACGTCGGGGCGCACCCGTTCGAGCAGCGGGATGGGGGTGTCCGTCGCGAAGACCGTGACCAGGTCGACGCACGCCAGCGCCGCCAGCACTCCGGCGCGGTCCTCGGCGGTGTTGATCGGGCGCTCCGGGCCCTTCAGCCGGCGGACGGAGTCGTCGTCGTTCAGGGCGACGACGAGCAGGTCACCGAGTTCCTTCGCCTGCCGCAGGTACGAGGTGTGGCCGCGGTGCACCACGTCGAAGCACCCGTTCGTGAAGACCACACGACGCCCCTCGCGGTGTGCGGCGTCGACAGCTGCGGCCAGGTCGTCATGGTCGACGACCGTCTCCGCCGGAGCCTCGACCGACCGGAGCAGCGATGCGGTGTCGCACGTCGAGGTGCCGGCCTCGCGGACCACGACGTCGGCAGCGGCCTGCGCGAACTGCACGGCCTCGCGCGGGGTCGAGCCGACGGCCAGGGCGACGCTGGCTGCGGCACAGAACGTGTCGCCGGCGCCGGAGGCCTGTTGCTCGGAGGCCGGGGTCGCGCGGGTGCGGAAGCCGCGGTGATCGTCAGGTCCGTCTGGCCGCGCGTCGTCGCGTCCGACGCTCGCCTCGAGCAGGATCGTGCCGTTCCGGTCCAGCGTGACGACGGCAGCCCGGGCACCGGTGACGCGGAAGAGCGTCGCACGCTGCGCGACCACGGCGTCAGCCCGGTCAGCACCGATGCCAAGGTCGACACCGAGCACCGCGGCGGCCTCGCCGGCGTTCGGCGTCACGAGGTCGGGGTGCAGATCGTGCCACCCGCGCAGGTCGTGCGCGTCGACGACGACCACGTCGGGACGGTCCCGGTCGAGCACGGAGAGCACGGACTCCGGCGTCACGCCGAGCCCGTAGTCGCACACGACGGCGGCGTCCGCCCCGCGGAGCGCACGCGCCACGGCTGCTGCGAGCTGATCGGTTTGGCCGGCTGTCGGGAATCCGGCCAGGTCGTCCACGCGGACGACGACCCGGTCCCCGCCGACGATGCGCGACTTCGTGGTCGTCGTGGCTCCGGACACGGCGATCAGGGACGTGGTGTCGACACCGGCCGCGGCAAGACGGTCACGGAGGACGGCACCGGCCTCGTCGTCCCCGATCAGTCCGACCATGCGGACGCGGGCACCGAGCGCGCGGGCGTTGACGGCGGTGTTGGCGGCGCCGCCCGGCACCGCGATGGTCTCGGTGACGCGGACGACCGGAGCGGGCGCCTCGCGTGAGACGCGCTCGGCCTCGCCGATGGTCCAGCGGTCCAGGATCGGGTCGCCGATCACGACGACGAGTGGCTCGCGGTCATCGATGCGCGCGACGACGTCGCGGACAAGGCGGACGTCGGCGGTCATCGGTCGAACCCCTCCGCGGCAGCGGTACAGGGTGCGTCGACGGTGTCGGGTGCGTCGATGGTATCGGCGTCGCGCGTCGTCGCTCGGGCGGTCGCCGCCTCGAGGTGCACCACGGTCGTCGTCGTCATCTCGTCCAGCAGGTGGGGGCCGTAGCCGAACCCGGCGCCGGACGCTCCACGCGGTTCGGCGCTGCCACCGGGTGCTCCACCGAACACCGCGTTCACCTTGACGGTGCCGACGGGCAGTGTCGCCGCCGCCCGCAGCGCCGCACCGGTGTCGTTCGTCAGCACGGTGGCGGCCAGACCGTAGTGGTCGGCGGCAGCCAGGCGGAGGCCCTCGTCGAAGGAGTCGACCACGCGCACGGGGGCGATCGGTCCGAAGGTCTCCTCGGTGAGCGCGAGGGCGTCGTCCGACACGTCGGTGAGGACCGTCGCCGGGTACGCCGTGCCGCTGCCCTCGGGGACGACGCCGCCGGTGCGGATCGACGCTCCTCGGGCGACGGCGTCGTCGACGTGCTGCTGCACCGTCGTCCGCAGACGCTCGTCCACCAGGGGGCCGTACTCCGTCGCGGGCGACGCGGTGCGCCGGTCCGCTTCGGCCACGAGCGCCGTGACGAACTCCTGGGCGATGGCTCGGTGCACGTAGACGCGCTCCACACTGGTGCAGATCTGGCCGGTGTTCGCGAACGCACCGAGCGCGGCCTGACCGGCGGCCCACACCGGGTCGACGTCGGCGTCGATGACGATCGCGTCGTTGCCGCCGTTCTCGCGGATCACGTGCGCGCGGGTGCTCGTCGCGACCGCAGCGAGCCGGTCGCCCGTCGCCGTCGAGCCGACGTGCGCGTAGACCGCGATGCCGTCCTCGGCCAGCAGCGCTTCGCCCGTGGTGGCGTCGCCGTCGACCCCCACCAACACGCCGTCGGGCAGGACCTCGGCCAGCAGCTCGTTCAGGCGGGCGATGGTCGCAGGGCACCGCTCACTGCCCTTGTGCACGACCGTGTTGCCCGTCACGACGGCGGCACCGAGGATGCCGAGCGCGACGGCCACCGGGTCGTTCCACGGCGTGAGCGCCAGGACGACGCCGCGCGGGTGCGGGATCGTCCAGTCGGCAGCACCGTGCTGCCCGCGCAGGGCCTCGCCACGGTGCAGCGGACCGAGCTCGGCGTCCTGCAGGAGCGTGCCGATGCCGGCCTCCACACCACCCAGCGCGTCGCCCGGGATCTTGCCGGTCTCGAGGGTGTTCAGTGCGGCGAGCTCGTCCGCGTGCGCACGCAGGTGCTCCGCGGCGGTGCGGAGGAGTGCCCCGCGGTCGGCCGGGGCGGTTCGCGACCAGGTCGGGAACGCGGCACGAGCGCGGCTGACGGCGTCATGGACCTGTTCGGGAGTCGCGACCGCCGTGGTCGAAGCGACCTCGCCGTTGACCGGGTCCAGGACGACGATCTCGGTGGTCGAGGTGGGGGCTTCGAGCGTCATGTGGGTCCTTCCGGGACGACGGTCGGGAGGGGGAGGTCCGACGGTGCTCCTCGGTCCCTGGGCGGGGGCACGGGCTCCGCGTTCCGCGGCGCACGAGCGTGCTCCCGGGTGCGCGTCGGTAGACAGGAGCGACGGCAGGACGAGGGAGACGACGGGCGTGATGCAGATCGGACAGGGCGGCGAACGGTTCGAGGGGGTCCGCGAGATCGCGGTGCTCCGGGGCGGCGGGCTCGGTGACCTGATGTTCGCGATGCCGGCGATCGAGGCCCTCGCGGCGGCGTACCCCGACGCACGGCTGACCCTGCTCGGTACGCCGGCGGCGAAGGCCCTGCTCGCCGGCCGGACGGACGCCATCCACGCGGTCGAGGAGCTGCCCGTGCACCCCGGCGTCCGTGACTCGGGCGCTGACGCCCCGACCCTCGCCGACTTCGAACACCGGCTGCGGGGTCGCTTCGACCTGGCGGTCCAGCTGCACGGCGGCGGCCGCAACTCGAACCCGTTCCTGCTGCGGCTCCAGGCACCGCACACCGTCGGCACCGCGACCGAGGACGCCGAGGTCCTGGAACGCTGGGTCCGCTACGTCTACTACCAACACGAGGTGCTGCGCGGGCTCGAGGTCGCCGCGTTGGCCGGTGCCGAGCCCGTGACGCTCGACCCGCGGATCACCGTCATGGACGACGAGCGTGCAGCGGTCCGCACACGGCTCGGCGTCAGCGGGACGCTGATCGCCATGCACCCCGGCGCGACCGACCCTCGACGCCGCTGGAGTCCGGACCGGTTCGCCGCCGTCGCGGTCGCCCGTCTGGCAGCGGGGGACGACGTGGTGCTGGTCGGGGACGCCTCCGACCGTCCGGCAGCCGACGCGATCGTGGCCGCGGTGCGGAAGCAGGAGACCGGTGGCACGGCGGAGCGTCTGCACGACCTGGTCGGCACGCTGCCGCTGTCGGAGCTGCCCGCGGTGCTCGGCGCGGCGGACGTGATGGTCGGCGACGACTCCGGCCCGCGGCACCTGGCGGTCGCGGTCGGCACCCGCACGGTCGGCGTGTTCTGGTTCGGCAACGTCGTCAACGCCGGGCCGATGGACCGCGGCCGACACCGCGTGCACATGTCCTTCGTGACCCGCTGCCCGGTGTGCGGGATCGATGTCACCCAGGTCGGCTGGACCGCCGAGCGGTGCGAGCACGACCCGTCCTACGTCGATCAGGTCACGCCAGAGCAGGTGCTCGCCGACGTCGAGGACCTGCTCCGCACGCGCTGACCGGTCACGACACCCCGCCGCCGACCCGCCGACAGGTCACGAACCGTCGTTCATGCATCCGGCGCAGGTGTCCCGACCGGTCAGGACACCCCGCCGCCGATCCGGCGACCGGTCACGAATCGTCGACCGACCGGGCTCTGAGCGACGATCCTCGACCAGTCGGCAGAACTGAGCGGGGAGTCGTGACCAATCGCGATGCGCGGGAGGGGGCGGCGCCGGGCGCGCGACGCACGCGGCCGGGCCCCGCGACGGACGGGAGGCTCGGTGCCAGCTGGCACCGGGCCTCCCGTCCGTCAGCGGGGTGGGCTCACGGCCAGCTCGGCTCGGTGGCCGGCATGATCGAGAGCTCGCGGATCTCGCAGCCGGCAGGCTGCGCCAGCGCGAACAGGATCGCGTTCGCCACGTACGACGGCTCGATCAACAGCGCGTCAGGGCCCGGCTTGTACTGCTCGGTGCGGTCGGCGAAGAAGTTCGTCCGCATGCCCGCCGGGATCACGTTGGTCACACCGACCCGGCCGGCGGTCTCGGCGGCCAGCGCCTGCGAGAAGCCGCGCACGCCGAACTTCGACGCCGAGTAGGCGGTGCCGTCGCCCACACCACGCAGTGCGAGGGAGGACGCGATCGTGACGACGCGGCCGTGGTTCGCCTCGAGCGTCGGCAGGGCAGCGCGCACGACGGCCGCGGTGCCGAGCAGGTTCACGCCGACGATCTGCTCCCAGTCCGTCGCGGACAGGGCACCGATCGGCGCGGGCTTGTCGATGCCGGCGGCGGTGACGACCGCGTCCAGGCCGCCGTGACGCTCGGCGGCGTCGCGGACGGCCTGCTCGGTGGCGGCGGTGTCCGTCACGTCGACCGCGACCGCGTCGACACCGTCTGCCACGTGCTCGACCCGCAGGTCGAGGACGATCGGGGTGCCGCCGGCCTCGAGCACGGCGTCGACGACGGCCGCTCCGAGTCCGCTGGCGCCGCCGGTGACGAGGACGCGGCCGATGGGGGTGGTGGGGACGGGCATGGAGTTCCTTCCGTGGTGGATCAGGTTTGTGGGGCCGGGGCTACGCCGGGACCGCGCTCAGCCGACGGCCGCGAGCGCGGACGCCAGGCGGGTGGTCGACCGGCCCGGGTGGAACGGCACCGTGACCACGCGTCCGCCCCACTCCGCGAGCGTGACGGCCTCGGGCAGCTCGTCGGCGGTGTAGTCGCCACCCTTCGCCCAGACGTCGGGACGGAACCGCCGTAGGGCCTGGTCGGGCGTGGTCTCGTCGAACACCACGACGGCGTCGACGCAGTCCAGCGCCAGCAGCAGCTCGACGCGGTCGTCCTGGGTCATGATCGGGCGCTCGGGCCCCTTGATCTGCCGGACCGAGTCGTCCGAGTTCAGGCACACGACCAGGCAGTCACCCAGGGCCCGCGCTGCCGACAGGGTGCGGGCGTGTCCGGCGTGCAGCAGGTCGAAGCAGCCGCCCGTCGCCACCACGGTGCCCCCGTCCGCACGGACCCGGTGCACGACCCGCAGCGCGTCGCGGTCCGCTCCCGGGACGGCGAGGACGGTGGCAGGAGCACCGGCGAGCAGTGACGTGACGCCGCCGGCCGCCAGGTACGCGGACGCGTCGGCCACACCGGCGGCGACGGCGTCCGGGACGTCGGCGCCACCGGCGAGGGCGACCGCGACTCCGGCCGCGAGCCGGTCGCCCGCGCCGCACGGGTCGCCGGCGGTGACGGAGGGAGCCGGCAGGAACCGGGCGTCCAGGCCACGGGGCGTCCGTCGGCCGACCAGGGCGCCACGGTCACCGAGGGTGATCGCGACGGCCCGGACGTCCCACGCGTCGACCAGTGCGGCGGCCGCGTCGGTCGCGAACGGCACGCCGTCGCCGGCCAGGTCGGTGAAGCGGCGGGCCTCGGACGCGTTCGGCGTGGCGACGGTGATGCCGGGCACGGGCACCCCTCCCCGGGGGTGCGGGTCCCACACGACCGGGGTGGTCACGGCGACGGCGGCGATCGCGTCCCGGAGCGCCGGGGCAGCGGCGACACCGCGGCCGTAGTCGGCGACGATGACGGCGTCGACACCGGTCAGCGCAGCGGTCATGGCCGCGGTGACGGTCGGCACCGGCGGGGTGTCGCAGCCCTCGTCGATCCGGACCAGCGCGTGGTCCCCGACCCGGACGCGGGTCTTGACCGGGGTCGCGACGCCGGACGGACCGGCGACGACGCGCACGTCGGGCAGCAGCGTGCGGAGCTCGTCGGCCCGGGCGTCGTCGGACAGGACCGTGACCAGGGTGACCTGGTGGCCGTCCTTCGCGAGCATCGTGGCGACGAGTCCGGCGCCCCCCGCACGACGATCGTCCGTCCGGACGTCCACCACGGGCACGGGCGCGTCCGGGCTCAGGCGTTCGCTCGTGCCGCTGACGTCGACGTCGAGCAGGGTGTCGCCGACGACGGCGACGCGCAGCCGTGCCGCGGCTGTGGCCGACACCGGTGCCGCGCTCATCGCCGGCCCCCGCGGCGGAGCGCCGGCTCCATCGCCCGGCACAACGCGTGCACCAGGACCAGCTGCGCCTCCTGCACGTTCGCCGATGGTCCGTCGATGCAGATCGCGTCGTCGACCGCGTCGGCCAGCGGGTTCGGTCGTGACCCGGTCAGCGCGATCGTGCGGGCACCGACGACGCGGGCGGCCTCGGCAGCACGCAGCAGGTTCGGGCTGCGACCGCTGGTGCTCAGGAGCACGACGACGTCCCCGGCGCGTGCATGTGCGCGGACCTGCCGCGCGAAGACCTCGTCGAACCCGTAGTCGTTGCCGATCGCCGTCACGGCCGAGCTCTCGGCGTGCAAGGAGATCGCGGAGTACGCGGGTCGGTCGCCGTCGAACCGACCGGTCAGCTCCGACGTCAGGTGCTGCGCTTCGGCCGCCGAACCGCCGTTACCGGCCGCGAGCAGCCGCCGACCGGCAACGAGTCGCGCGGCGATGTCGTCGGCCCACGCGGCGATGTGGTCCCCGTGGTCGACGAGCGAGGCCACGACGGGCACCGAGGCGGTCACGTGGTCGTGCACGGCGCGGGCGCTGTCGCTCAGCTGCTCGGTCGTGCCGAGTCTGCTCTGTCCGATGGTCATCGTGCTGTCCTCTCGGTGGCGCGGGTCGAGCGCGATGCCCGGCCCGACGTCGTGGACCTGGTGGTGAAGCCCGGTCCGGTGACCGCTGCCCCGTTGACCAAGCGCTCGTAGACGCGCTCGGTGTCGGCGGTGACGCGGCTCCAGGCGTAGCGGGACTCGACCCGCTCGCGTCCGGCGGCGCCGTACGCCGCAGCGCGGGCCGGGTCGTCGAGCAGTCCCGCGATCGCGGCGGCGACGGCGTCCTCGTCACGCGGCGGCACGTGCAGCCCCGTGGCGTCCTCGACGACGGTGTCGATGAGCCCGCCGACCTGTGAGGCGACGACGGGCCGGCCGCACGCCATCGACTCGAGCGGCACGATGCCGAACGGTTCGTACCACGGTGCGCACACGACGACGTCGGCGCTGCGGTACACGGCGGGCATGGCGTCCTGGCTGAGCTGCCCCCGGAACGACACGTGGTCGCGCACGCCAAGGGAGCGCGCGAGGGCGTCCAGCCGCTGGTACTCGGGGTCGTCGGCCAGGTCGGACCCGGCGGTGCCGGCACCCCCGACGACGACCAGCTCGACGTCACGGCCCGCGGCGACCAGCTGTGCCATGGCCGCGATGGTCGTGCCGACGCCCTTCCGGCGCACCAGACGGGACGCGGTCAGGATCCGGTGCGTGCGACCGCGTTCCTCGACAGCGCCGGACGGCCGGAATCGGTCGACGTCGACCCCACAGGGCACGACCGAGATGGCGTGCAGTGGGACGCCGAGCGACTTGAGTTCGAACGCCTCGTCCGAGCAGGTCGCGACGACCTGGTCGACCCCGCGGCCGACGGCGGGCTCAAGCCACGCGCGTTCCTCGGGACTGGTGTCCGCCGAGCCCTGGTGCCGACGCTTGACGACACCGAGCGCGTGGAAGGTCTGGACGATCGGGATCCGGACGCCGCCCGTGCGGGCCTGGACCTGCGTGACGGCCTCGAGTGCGGCGTGTCCGGACATCCAGAAGTGGCCGTGCACGACGTCGGGCCGGTCGACGAACCAGGTCGCTGCGAGCACCTGGGCGAACGTCGCCATGTACGGCAGCAGGCTGTCCTTGGACACCACGCGGGCCGGGCCGGCGTCGACGTGTGCGACCTCGACACCCGGACGCAGCGCCACCCGAGCCGGCAGTTCGGCGTCGTCGCGGCGCGTGTACACGGTGACCTGGTGACCGCGGTCCGCCAGGGCGCACGACAGCGCGGCGACGTGGACGTTCTGCCCGCCGGCGTCGACCCCGCCCAGCACAGCGAGGGGACTGGCGTGTTCGGAGACCATCGCGATCTTCATCGGGTGCTCCCTTCCAGGGTCGGCCTCGGCGCGCGTCCCGCACGCGCGTGGCGGGTCACGACGTCGTCGAGCAGGTCGTCCCAGTCCGCCAGGAACCGGGCGAGCGAGTGGCGGGCCAGCGCGGCCTCGCGGGCGACGGCGCCACGACGGCGCGCCTCGTCCGGGTCGTCGAGCAGCACACGGGAGGCCCGGGTCAGCTCCGCCACGTTGGTCGCGATCGCACCGGCACCAGCGGGCACCGTCCGGGGCGCGTCGGTCGTCGCCAGCACCAGCACCGGCATGGCCAGGTGCATCGCCTCGATGAGCGACAGCCCGAGCGAGGTCCAGCGGTTCGGGTGCAGGTAGGCGCGACGCTCGGCCAGCGCAGCGTGCATCGGGGTCGGCTTGACGTCGCCGAGCCCGACCAGCCGGTCGCCGTGACCCAGGTCGGCGAGTCGCTCGGTGCCCATGCCGAACACGTCGACGGGGGCGACCTCGGCGAAGCGGGGGAGCAGGTCGGTGCCGACGACGCGGTTGCGCCGGACGGGCTCGTTGATCACCGCGCCGAAGCGCTCGAGGCGGCCGGAGTACAGCGGGCCCGGGTCCACCACGCCGTGCTCGATGACGGTGGTCCGCGCGGAGCCGCAGTCCCACATCAGGGCGTTCCAGTGCGTCACGTGCGCGATCGTCATGTCGGCGTGGTCGCGGAACGGGTGCAGGCTGTCCGGCACGTCCACGCGCGGGGCGTTGTGCTCGACGAACACGGTGGGGATCCGGCGCCCGCGCAGCAGGGTCGCAGCGACCTCGGCCTCGTCGGTGCGCTGCAGGACCACCAGGTCGACCTCGGCGTCCGCGACGTCCTCGGGTGCGAGCTCGACCACGTTCGGCCAGTGACGACCACCGGCGCCCAGGCCCCAGCCGTCGCGTGCGTCCGTGGTCGGCACCAGGTACTCGTGCTGGCCGCGGACGAAGGCGTCCATCCAGCCACCGTGGACGTGCCAGACGAGGATCCGCATGCAGTCCCTTTCGGTCACGCTCCGTCACGGTCGCAACAGGGCGCTGGACCGTCGACAGCAGGAGCAGGAGGAGCAGTGCCGGACGCTACGCAGCGCCTTCTGCGGTGCTTCGCAGACTGCTCGGCTTCATCCGCAGAGCGCGTCCGACCAGGCGCTCGTGCGCCGCGAGGACGTCCTCGGGGCGGACGGACGACAGGCACGGGTGCCCCGGGACCGGGCACGCACGGGCGCGGCTGAGACGACACGCGGCACCCTGGTCGCCGAGCAGCTCGACGTGCTCGGCGTACGGCGCCCACTTGGTCGCGGGCACCACCGGCGAGAACAGACTGACGATGCGGGCACCGACGGCGGCAGCCAGGTGCGCCGGTCCGGTGTTCCCGACGACCACCACCTCGGCACCGGCCAACACGGCTGCGAGCTCGGCCGGTGACGTGCGTCCACCCAGGTCGATCACCGCTGCACCGTCGTCGGTCCTGCCGGCTGCGACCGTCGCGGTCAGTTCCCGTTCGCCGGCAGCACCCGTGACGACGACCGGGATCCCGAACGCGCCGTAGGCCGCCACGAGCGCGCGGTGGTGTGACGGCGGCCACGACCGTGCCGGGACGCTCGCGCCGGGGTGGACGACGACGTACCGGTCCAGGGCGGCCACCTCGGGTGGCACGGCGGCGTCGTGACGAACCACGAGCCTCCCGTCGTCGTCCGGCGGCAGCCCGAAGCCCGCAGCCGACGCGATCTGCAGCGCACGCTCCGGTTCGGGCAGGTCCTCGGGCAGGTCCTCGCCGGGGCGCAGACGCACGTCGAGCAGCGAGCCCGGGTGGTCGACCGAAGCGCCGGAGACCCGCCGCACGCCGGCCAGTCGCAGCAGCATCGCGAGGGGGAGCGGGGACTGGTGGAACGACGTCAGCACGACGGCCTCGTCGACGTGCTCCTCGGCGATCAGCGCGCGGAACTCGTCCAGCACGGTGTCGTCGAGCGGTCGGGCGGTCTCGGTGACCCAGGGCGCCGCCCACATCCGCACCCGGTCGATCCCGGGCAGCAGGTGAGCGGCAGGGGCCCCCTGCGGACCGCAGAGCATCGTGACGTGGGACGCTGTTGCCGCGACCGCGCGCACCGCTGGCCCGGCGACCAGGACGTCGCCGAACGAGTCCAGACGCGCGACCAGCACGCGGGGGCCGCGCCCGGGACGGCTCATGCCGAGGCCGCCGGCACGTGGTCGAGCGCCAGTGCGACGGCCGCCTCGATCGTGTCGGCGACGGTGTCGGCCGCGGCGACCTCCTCCGGCCGGGTGCGCGGGGTCGGCACCAGGATCGCCTGCGCTCCCGCGGCCCGCGCGGCGCCGACGTCGGCGCCGATGTCGCCGATCACGACCAGGTGCTCGGCGGGCACGCCGAGTCGGGCAGCGGCCTCCAGGACCAGGCCGGGCCGGGGCTTCCGGCACGCGCAGTCGTCATCCGGGCCGTGCGGGCACACGCACCAGACGTCGAAGGGACCGACGAGGTCGTCGACACGGGCGTTGGTGGCGTCGACCTGCGAACGGGTCGCCCCACCGCGCGCGATGACCGACTGGTTCGTCACGACACCGACGGGCAGTCCGGCAGCGCGGGCACGGTCGACCGCCCGTCGGGCACCTGGCAGCGGTACCACCTGGTGCGGGTCGGCGTTGTACGGGACGTCCACCACCAGGGTGTCGTCCCGGTCGAACAGGAGACCGCCGACGGCGCGGTCCGCGAGGAGAGCCATGGCCCAGCCCTACCGGAACCCGGCCGAGCACCACGCCAGGAAGGTCGGCGAACGCGGTGCTGGTCGCCCGGGTGACGGGCACGGCTACGGTCGGAGCGGTGACCGCCCTCGATTCCCTGCCCCCGTCCGACGGCCGCCCCGAACTGGTCGTGCTACGCGCCATCAAGCTCGGCGACCTGCTGGTTGCGGTGCCCGCGCTCCGCGCCCTGCGTCGCGCGTTCCCGGACCACCGAATCAGCCTCGCCACCACGGCGTGGCTCGCCCCGGTCGTCGACCTCGTGCCCGCGGTGGACGTCCACCTGGCGCAACAGGGCTTCGACCACCCGATCCCGGTGCCCGCCGGCGTCACCGACGTCGCCGTCAACCTGCACGGCGCCGGACCGGAGTCCGAGGGCCTGGTCGCCGCCCTCGACGCGCGCCGGGTGATCGGCCACGGCAGACCCGACGGCCCGGCCTGGATCGAGGGTCCGGTCAACGAACGCGAACGCTGGGTCGGTCTGCTGTGGGCATACGGCATCGCCGGCGACCCCGACGACGTCGCCATCGACCGTCCGGCCGACGCCGCCGTGGTCGAGGGCGCGGCCGTCGTCCACGTCGGCGCCTTCCACGGCGCCCGGCACTGGCCCGTCGACCGCTTCGCCGAGGTGGTGCGCGGGCTGCGGGGGCGCGGAGAGCACGTGGTCCTGACGGGAGGCTCGGCGGACGTCGCGCGCGCCACCGCCGTCGCCGACGCGGCCGGCCTGCCGCCGGAGGCGGTCCTGGCGGGCGTCCTCGACCTGCAGCCGTTCGCGGCGGTGGTCGCCGCGGCCCGCGTCGTCGTCACGGTGGACACCGGCGCGGCGCACCTGGCGTCGGCCTACGGCATCCCGTCGGTGGTGCTGTTCGGTCCTGCGCCGCCCGAGTCGTGGGGCCCGCCGACGTCCGGCCCGCACGTCGTGCTGACCGACGCGTCCGTCCGTCGCGGTGACGTGTTCTCGGAGGTACCCGACCCGGCGATCCTGGCCGTGCACCCGGCCGACGTGCTGGCGGCCGTCGACGGGCTCGGCGTGGGGCGGGCGGCACACACGGCTCGTCGGTAACGTCGTCGTGACGGCCCCGGAACGACCGGCGTCGTGGAAGGAGCACCGTGTTCGAAGCGGCCAACATCCGGGACTGGATCGGCCTGCCGGTCGTCGACGAGCGCGACGACAAGGTCGGCACGCTCGAGAGCATCTACTACGACACCGCGACGTCCGACCCGGCGTTCGGCTCGGTGACGACCGGCATGGTCGGCTTCCAGAAGCTCGTCTTCGTGCCGCTCGTCGGGGCGACGGTCGCGCCGAAACACCTGCGCGTGCCGTTCCCGAAGAAGCTCATCAAGGACGCGCCGTCGATCGCGACCGACGGCGAACTCGAGGCGGACACCGAACCGGTGCTGTACCAGCACTTCGGGCTCGAGTACACGACCGGCAGCGGTGGAGAGCGGCGACTCGGCCGACGCTGAGCCCGCAGGCGGTAGCCTGATCGCTCCCGTCGCCCGCGCCCACCCGGAGGTCGCGTCCTGCTCCGATCCGTCCGTTCCACGCTGCTCGCCGCAGCGGTGGTCGTCGGCGTCCTGGTGTCCGGTCTCGGCCCGACGACCGCGTCGGCGGCGCCGCTCTGGCCGGTCCCACAGCCGTACCGGGTGACCGCGGACCCGCCCGAGACCCTGGCGGGACTGCCACCGGGCAGCGAGTACGTCGCGCTCGGTGACTCCTACTCGGCCGGGTACGGCCTGGGCCACCCGACCGGGTTGCCGGTGTCCGCGTGCGCGCAGTCCGCCGAGGACTACCCGCACCGGATCGCGGCCCGCTTCGGGCTCGCCCTGCACGACGTCACCTGCGCCGGGGCGACCAGCGCGGACATCTTGGGCGGACACCAGTTCAAGGGTGTCGACCCACAGATCCAGGCGTTGTCGGACGACACCCGCCTGGTGACCCTGACGATCGGTGGCAACGACGCCGACCTGTTCGGCACGGCCGCAGCCTGCCTGGCACTCTCGCGGTCCGGGCCGGTGTTCTCCGGTCGTGACGCCCCGTCGTGCCGCAGCACGCTCGTGCAGGACGGCGTCGACCAGCTCGGAGTGAAGATCCGGTCCCGCGTCGCGCTCGGCATCGCCACCACGCTGGCCGCCGTCAAGACCGCCGCTCCGAACGCCGAGATCGTGTTCCTGGGCTACCCCGCGATCTTCCCGGACGCCGCGCACACCCCGGCGAAGGGCTGCTTCCGGTCGGCGCTCGACCTCGGGACCCTGGCCGGCTCGTTCCCGAGCGACGCCTACCCGTTCACCGACACCGACGTGCGGTACCTGCACGGCGTGCAGCAGGACCTGGACGACGTCGCACGGTCCGCGTCGACCGCAGCAGGCGTGCGGTACCTCGAGGTCTTCACGGCGACGCAGGCACGGTCGGCGTGCGCGCGGAAGGGCGCCCTGGTGTCGGGCGTGACCCTCGACTCGCGGGACGGGCTGCAGCGGATCGACATGGAACCCGGGGCTCTGCACCCGAACCCCGCGGGGGTCGCCTACCTCGCCCGACGGGTCGCGGCGACGCTGCGGTCACTCGACGGCTGAACCGACCGCGACGGGGCGACGTGCGCCGTCGCCGGCACCACGCACACCGGCGAGACCGTCTCGCGCAGCACGTCGTGCAACACCGATCCCGACAGCACGTGCACGTGGCCCTGCCCGAGCACGACCAGGGAAGCCGTCCGGGTGTGGTTGGCGATCGCGCGACCGGGGTGCCCCTCGACCAGCAGCGGCCGGAGGCGCAGGTCCGGGAAGCGTGCGACCAGTCGGTCGGTGGCACGCTGCAGCAGGGCCTCGTTCAGGCGGCGCCAGCGGAGCGGGTCCTCGGCGAAGTCGGTCAGGCCGGTCCGGGTCAGCACGGGCATCTCCCACGCCCGCAGCAGTGTGAGCCGGCGGTTCCGTCGGAGCGCCTCGCCGACGGCGATCGCGACGGCGCGCTCGTCCAGGGGCTCGTCGACGGCCAGCACGACGTCGCCGTCGATCGGGTGCGCACCGTCTGGCACGACGACCGTCGGCACGGCTGCCCGTTCGGCGACCCGGGACGGCGCGTTGCCGATCGTGGAGCCGCGCCGACTGCGGAACGTCCCGACGACCAGCAGGTCCCCGGCGTCCGACTCGGTGACGAGCGCGGCAGCGAGCGGCCCCGCGTGCCGGACGATCCGGACCTCGACGTCCGGCAGCGCCGTGCGGGCGGCATCGGCGACGTGCTCGGCGACGCGCTTGCCGTCCGGACCCACACGCCCCTCCAACGCCGGGTCGACCCCGACCACCCGGATCCGCTCGATCCCGGCCGAGGCGTGCGCCACCACCCAGCGCAGGGCTTCCTCGTGCGGTCGTGCGGCGTCTGCCGCCAGCGTGACCGTGGTCCAGTGCTCGTCCATCCCGATCGACCTCCGTGCTGAGATCCGACGGGGCGTCTGGTGGCGCTCCTGCCGCGAAGCTACGCCCACCGCGCCGCCCGGACCGGTCGATCCGCTGTGGGTCGCCTGCGAGGACTGCGAGCGTCGCGTCGACGCCGTGACACTGAGTGCCGCGATCGACACGGTGTCGGGATGACCTGCCGACGGTGGCGCGGACGTGTTCTGGATGACGTCGACGCAGAGCGGACAGTGCTGCCGGACGCTGGATAACCTGAGCGAGTGTCGAGGCAGGTCGGCACCGCAACAGGGGAGGCCACATGCGCCGTTGGCGGATGGTCACAGCCGGGTTGACCGGGATCGTGCTCGGAGCCGGGTTGGCGCTGGGCGGCGCGACGAGCGCGTCGGCAGCCACCGTCGGGCACTGGGGTGCCTTCGAGGTGAGCGGGTCCGCCCGGGCGTACACCGGCGCAGTCGCACTGCCGGGGTTCCCGGAGACGACCTTCACGTCCACCTCGCGGCAGGCCCAGGTGATCAGCGGCGCGACGACCGGCCAGGGGCCCGCGACCCCGCCCGGCGCGGTCTACGGCAACAGCCGGAACAACACCTACCTGAACCAGCGGCCCGCGTTCGACCAGACGAACGCGCAGAGTGCCGCCGTGACGACCTACACCTTCGCGGGCGGTACACCGGGTGCCGGCGGGTGGTCGTTCGTCCTCGGGGACATCGACGCCGACCAGGCCACCATCTCGGCGACGCTGGCGAACGGGCAGCCGGCGTCGATCGCCCAGCTCGGCTACCAGGGCTCGTACAACTCGTGCTCGACGGTGTCGCCCGGCGGGTGGAGCTGCCCGGCCGACCCGGGTGGGGTCGCCCCGGGTCAGGACACCCCGACCTGGAACGCCGGCACCGGCGTGCTCGTCGGCAACGCGGCGGCCAACGACACCTCGGGTGCCTCGGCGTGGTTCACCCCGACCGTGTCGCTCGGGACGCTCACCATCACCTACCAGCAGCGCAGCGGCCTGCCGGTGTACCAGACGTGGTTCGCCAACAAGACCTCGTCGCTGTCCGGCGTCGCGACGCTCGACGGATCGCCGTTGCCGAACAGCACCGTGACCGTCACTGCGCCGAACGGCACCGAGTACACGACCACGACCGACGACCAGGGCGCCTACACCTTCCCGGCGCTGACGCAGGCGGACGGCTACCAGGTCGCGATCGCCACGCCGGACAACGCCACCGTGCAGGCCACGCCGGGGACGATCTCCCTGCGCGCTGACGTGACGGACGCCGACGTCGCCTTCGTCACGCCGCCCGGCACCGTCGCCGTGTCGGGCACGGTCGTCGACACGGCGGGCACCCCGGTGGCCGACGTCCCCGTCACGATCACGGACCCGGCGACCGGGACGGTCCTGGCCGAGGTGGTGACCGACAGTGACGGCGCGTACACCGCGTCCGGGTTGCCGGCCGCCACGCCCGTCGAGGCGAGCACGCCGGGAGCCACCACCGTGCCGGCGACGACCGGTGCCGACGGAGCGGCGACCGTGGTCGTCCAGCCGCTCGTCCTCCAGGCCGCGCTCTCGACGATCTCCGGACGGGTCACCCTGGACGGCGCGGCCCCGAGCAGCGCCGTCGACGTCGAACTCGTGCAGGACGGCGAGGTCGTCGCGACGACCCAGGCCGCCGCCGACGGCACCTACGACTTCCGCGTGCTGCCCGGGACGTACACGGTGCGGACCACGGCCCCGGTGGCAGGCGCGGACGGCACCACCGAGGTCGCGGTGACGACCACCGCGGGCGGGACCTCCACCGCGGACTTCCCCTTCGTCACGCCCGTGCCCGTCACGGTCACACAGGCCGGGTCGGTCACGTACAGCGACGGCACGCCCGTCGCAGGCACCACCGTCACCGCACGACCGGTCGACGCCGGGTCCGGAGCGGTCATCGTCGTCACCACGAACGCCGACGGGTCCTACGACCTGACGGGTCTGACCCCGGGCACCGACTACCGGATCACGGTCGCCGGGACGGACCCGCAGCTCGTCACGAGCGTCACCACGGGCGCTGCCCCGACGCCGGTCGACTTCGTGCTGTCGCTGCCGACGGTCGACCAGCCCGGCACGGTGACCGACAGCGACGGCGTCGCGGTTGCGGACGTGCCCGTCGTCGCCACGCCGACCGGCGCCGGTGACCCGGTGTCGACCACCACCGCGGCCGACGGCACGTTCGACCTGACCGGGCTGACGCCGTCGACGGAGTACTCGGTCGTCGCGGGCACCGGCGACCAGGCGAGTGCGCCGCAGGTGGTCACCACGGTGGCGACCGGCTCCGGCACGCCGCTGTCGATCGTGGTCCCCGCGGCCGTCGTCACCCCGACGCCCACCCCGAGCCCGACGGCCCCGCCGGTGTCGAGCGGGGGTACGGGAACGCTGCCGGGCTCGTCCGCGGGCGGCTCCACCCCGGGTGGCCCGCTCGCGTTCACCGGCGCGGAGATCACCCCTGCGGCCATCGCTGCCGGCATCCTCGTGCTGCTGGGCGGCGGGCTGCTGACCTTCCGGGCGGCACGCAACCGTCGTCGGACGGAGCACCTGCAGGACTGAGCCCGCGTGGCGGACCGGCACCGGGCCTCCCGTCCGCCGGCCCGCCCGCGGCGGCCTGCCGGCCGTCCGCCGGCCCGTCGCGGCCTGCCGGCCATCCGCCGGTCGCGGCCTGCTCGCCGCTCGCACAACGGAACGCCATCCGAACCACAGATCCCCGTGGTTCGGATGGCGTTCCGTTGTGCGGACGCAAGCGGCGCACGCGGCGCACGCGGCGGGCGGCCGCCCGGCCGCCCGGCCCGCCCGGCCCGGCGGCACCGCTCAGCGCGTGCGGTGCGTGCGCGTCGTGCCGGTGATCGTCGCGACGGACCCCGTCATCGTCTGGATCGCCCGGCTGATCGTCGGGATGGACGTGGTGACGACGGCGAGCGAGGACGTGATCGCCTCGATGGACGAGGTGGACAGGTGCTCCTGGTGGGTCGAGTGCACCGGGAAGCCCCGACGCGCCGCGACGACCACGCCGAGCGACCCGAGCAACACGACCGCGCCGGCGATCGGCAGCGACTGCATGCCGGTCAGCCCGAGCACCTGTCCGCCGATGGCCGCACCGCCCGCGATCCCGATGTTCGACGCGCCGTTGACGAGCGCGCCGGCGATGTCGGGGGAGACGCCACCCGCGCGGATCGCCGCCGCCATGAAGAGCGTGCCGGTCGTGCCGTTCGCGGCCATCCAGACGCCGGCCACCATCATGGTGCCCAGGAGCGACCCGTGCACGAAGGGCAGCGCGATGAAGGCGGCGGCCATCGTGGCGACGGCGACGACGAGCGTCTGGCGGGGGGCTCGGTCGACGAACGTGCCGGCCAGCCAGAGCCCGATCACGCCGGTCCCGCCCAGGACGAGCAGGGCACCGCTCACCAGGCCCGCGTCGAGTCCGGCGTCGATCGCGTACGGACCGATGTACGTGTAGACGATGTAGTGCCCCGCGAACAGCAGCAGGTCGGCCACGACCACGGCGAGCAGGCCGGTCCGCGCCCAGGCCCTGGGCGACCCGATGTGCGGCGACGAGGTGCCGCTGACCGCCGGCAGGAACGCCGCGGCGACGACGGCGAGCACCGCGGCGCAGACCGCGACGGTGCCGACGGCCGGACGCCAGCCGATCGACTGGCCGACGCCCGTGGCGAGCGGCACGCCGATGACGAAGCCGAGCGAGCTGCCCGAGTAGACGAAGGCGATGGCCCGGCCGGCCAGGCGGGGTGGCACGATCCGCGTGGCATAGGCGGACGCGACCGAGAAGAACAGCGCGTGCGCGACACCACCGACGACCCGGCCCGCACAGACCACGGCGAACGACGGAGCCAGCGCGACCATCAGGTTCGACACGGCGTACCCGATGAGCGTCGCGACGAGCACGCCCTTGCGGGGGAGCCGTGCGGTCAGGGACGTGAGCGGCAGCGCCAGCAGCGCGACGGCGGTGGCGTACACCGTGATCACGATGCCCATGGTGGACTCGCTGACCCCGAGGTCCGTGCTCATGGTGCCGAGCAGCCCGACCGGCATGAGCTCGGTCGTGATGGCGAAGAACGTCGCCAGCCCGAGCACGGCGATGCCGATGACCGCTTTCGAGGTCAGGACCGACGGTGTCCGCACGGACGCGGTGTCGGACGAGACGGAACGGTTCGACGCGGTGGTGATCGACGCGGTGTTCGTCGGCATGGGCTGACCTCCTCGGGGCGTGGTGGAGCGCGCGACGGGCGACGTCGTCGACGACACCACGACCGGATCGGTCGGGCTGCGCGCTCGGTGTGGAACTGGTGGTTGGTCACTCCACGGCGAGTGCGATCAGACCAGTCTGGCACGACCTCCGACGAGTGTCACGGGAGCGCTCCAACGCACTGCGGACACTCAGAACGCCTGCGCGACACGCCCGTCGACACCGCCGCCGGACAGCTCCAGCGTCAGGGTCCCGCTCAGCGACTGCGCGGTCATCGACACCTTGCCATGCAGGGCGTCGTCACGCGGGAAGCACGAGGTGGACGCCTCCATCCGGTTGGCGGTCGCCACCAGGCAGACCATCGACCGGTCGGCCCCGACACCCGCCCAGACGTTCCACGGCGTCGCCGCGTCGTCGCCGCTCAGCGACCGGTTCGTGAAGATCAACCGCGTCGAGTGCAACCGCACCGGTGCCTCGATCGAACCCGGGATCTGGTCGGCGTACGTCTGCGGCGCGTCGAGCAGCTGCTGCAGCGTGACCGTGCCGGCCGTCGGGGTGACGGACGGCGAGCCGGGTACCGCGGGGTGCACGGTCCCGATGACCAGCCCGGTCCCGAACGCGACGACGATCGCCGCGGCGAGCCCCCCGGCCAGCCAGGGGCGGGTCCGTGCGCTGCGGACCACCCGCAGGACTCGGTCGCGCCCGCGGACCCACCGGCTGGGCGCGCTCGGTCCGTCAGCCGACCCGGCCGGCTGGGTCGTGTCGACCCGACGGGTCGCGTCGGCCTGCCGGGTCGTGTCGACCAGGGCGGTCGCGGGAGCGGACTCGGTCGCGTCGGCCTGCTGGTCCGGTCGCTCGGACGGGAGGCCCGGATCACGCTGGCCGGGGACCGCCCCGTCCGCCAGACGGTCGCCGGACGACGACACACTCGCCACGGACGCACGCGTCACCCCTGGCGCGGCCGCGGGGGCTGCCGTCGGCCCTGCCGTCGGCGCGGCGGCCACGGCTGGTCGGCTCGCCCCCTCGGGCTGCGGCGGTGTGCCGGCCGCGGACGGTCCGCGCCGTCCGGCACGACGACCGAGGTCGGCGAGGGTGATCCGCGCCCGTGCCGCCTCGGCCGGGGTCGACCCGGAGCCCCAGGCGATCTCCTGCAGGCGCGCGCGATCGCGCTCGGTGTCGCGGTCGTCGTCGGCCATGCGCACTCCCGGTGTCCGGTCGATGCTGTCTCGGTGTTCATCGTCGCACTCGGCGCGGTGCGGTGCGCACCCAGTCCGGGGGACTGTCCGGATCCGGGCGGTGTAGGCCTGGTGCATGACAGACGCACGCGAACCCGATCCCGAGGTCGTCGAACCGGTCAGCCACGACGTGACCTCGGGCGAAGCCGACTACGTCGCGACGAACCCCGGCGGCAGTGGTGTCGAACGGCGCAACCCGCTGCCGGACGAGGAACAGGGTCGCGGGACCGAGTACGACCCGGTCGACCAGGGCCCCGAGCACGAGGGCTGATCCGCTCAGGCCAGCACCCGCCGCAGCACGGCCCGCTCCCCGGCGGCCCACGACACGCTCGTCACGACGTACAGCGCCGCTGCCAGCGGTGCGATCGCCGCGAACACGACGGTCACGAAGGGCACCCACCGGGTGATCGCCATCGTCGCGGCCGATCCGGGGACCGCCCCGTCGGCGCCTGCGGGCGGGTTCCAGCGCAGGTTCGCGCGCCGGGTCAGCTCGACCAGCACGGCCAGTGCAGCGAGCAGCAGCACGACGACCCAGGCGTGCACCCAGAGCGGCGAGGTGACCACCGCGACGAACGAGTGCCCGAGCGGGATGCCGACGAGCGTGGCCTCGAGCAGGGTGTTCGTCGCGCCGGCGATGGTGGCGTGGGTGAACAGGGCGTACACGAGCGACAGGACGGGTGCCTGCGCGAGCACCGGCAGGCATCCAGCCAGCGGGGAGACGTGCTCGGACGTGTACAGCTCCTGCACCGCGCGCTGCAGCCGTGCGGTGTCCGTGCCGTACCGCTTCCGCAGGGCGGCGAGCTGCGGAGCCAGGCGGCGGCGGTCCCGCTCGGCCCGGACCTGCAGCACGGACAGGGGGACCAGCAGCGCGCGGACGGCCAGGGTGGCCAGCACCACGGCGAGTGCTGCGGCGAGGGGGCCCGCGACGGGGTCGAGTGTCGCGGTGAGGGCGGCGAGCAGGTCGGCGCCGAGGTGCAGCGCGCCGCCGACGAGCGGCCCGACGAGGGGCAGGGTGGACAGGTCCATGACGATTCCGATCGAGTGTGGTGGCAGGGGTCGACGAGCGACCCGCACACCGATCGGTGTCAGGTCGCGGGGACGACTCCCGGTGCCCGCGGTCGGGCGCGCCCGTCGGCGTCGGGGTGGCTCCATGCGATCCGGGTGACCAGGTCGCGCGGCGCACTCGGCACGCGGAGCCCCACCGTTCCGGCAACGCCGAGCACGAGTGCCAGCACCTGGGCGACGAGCACGGCAGCGGCGACGACCACCGCGCCGAACCCCGCCAGCGCGAGCAGTGGCAGCGCTCCGGAGACCGGGTCGACGACGACCAGCGCGGCGACTGCGCGCAGGAACACCTCGATCACGGCCATGGTCGGTTCAGACTAACGCCCGCGTGCCGCTCGGGACAGGTGGCCCGGGCGGGGGATGATCGCCGCATGACCGCCGCTGCCCCGAGCACCCCCGCGACCCTCGCGTTGGAGCGCGCCGGGGTGCCCTTCACGCCCCACGTGTACGAGCACCACGAGACCGCGACGAACTTCGGTGAAGAGGCTGCGGCTGCGCTGGGTCTGCGCGAGGAGCAGGTCTTCAAGACCCTCGTGGTGTCCGTCGACGGCGCCCTGGCGGTCGCGATCGTCCCGGTGGCGAACCGCCTCGACCTCAAGGCCATCGCCGCGGCGGTCGGTGGCAAGAAGGCCACGCTCGCCGACCCGGCGTTGGCCGAGAAGCGGACCGGGTACGTCGTCGGTGGGATCAGTCCCGTCGGACAGCGCGCCCACCTGCGCACCGTGCTGGACGAGTCGGCGACGGCCTACCCGACGATCTTCGTGTCCGGGGGGCGCCGTGGGTTCGACATCGAGATCGCTCCGGCCGACCTGCTGACGGTCACCGAGGCCACCACGGCGGCGATCGCGCGGACCTGAGTCGGGTCCGCGCAAGTTCTTCCACCGCCCGGGAATGAGCCGGCCCCTCCTGCGTTGCATTGAGTCGAAGGCACTCAAGTTCCCAGGAGGTCCCTTTGCCAGCACCGTCCGGTCCGACCAACGGCAACGACTCGTTCGACGAGTTCCTCGCGCGTCTGCTCGCGGCCCAGAACACCGGCGCCCAGCGGTCCACTCCGCTGGGTCGCCCCGTCGACATCACGCGGCTGCTCAGCCGCCGCACCCACGACCTGCTCCAGCGCACCGCCGAGTACGCCGTCTCGCAGGGGCAGCGTGAGCTCGACGCGCTGCACGTCCTGCACGTGCTCGTCGAGACCGAGCCCTTCGACGCCGTCATCCGCTCGGCCGGGGTCGACCCCGAGCACCTGGCCGACGAGGTCGAGCAGCGCCTGCCCGCTCCGTCGTCCGAACCCGTGCAGGGCCGACCCGCGCTGACGCCCACCGCACAGCGGATCCTCGTCGAGGCCACCCAGGCCGCGCGGGGCTTCGGCAGCACCTACACCGACCCCGAGCACGTCTTCTTCGCGCTCGTGATGGACCAGGAGACCGTCACCGGCCAGCTCCTCGCGAGCGCCGGTGTCACCCCGCAGGTCATGCAGACCTACGCGCAGCAGGCCGCCGAGGCGGCACGAGAGGGGCGCCCGATGCCCGGCACCACCGAGGCCGACCAGCAGCAGTCCGAGACGCCGACGCTCGACCAGTTCGGCACCGACCTGACCGAACGTGCCCGCCAGGGCGGCATCGACCCGGTCATCGGCCGCGCGGACGAGATCGAGCAGACCGTCGAGATCCTGCTCCGCCGGTCCAAGAACAACCCGGTGCTGATCGGCGAGCCCGGCGTCGGCAAGACCGCGATCGTCGAGGGCCTGGCGCAGCGCATCGCGGACGGCGACGTCCCCGCGCTGCTGCAGGGCAAGCGTGTCGTCGCCCTCGACCTGCCGGGCATGCTCTCCGGCACCCGCTACCGCGGCGACTTCGAGGAGCGCCTGACGAACGCCATGGACGAGATCGCGGCGCACGCGGACGAGCTCATCATGTTCGTCGACGAACTGCACACGGTCGTCGGCGCCGGTGGTGGCGGCGAAGGCGGCTCGATGGACGCCGGCAACATCCTCAAGCCCCGGCTGGCCCGCGGTGACCTGCACATGGTCGGTGCGACGACGCTCAAGGAGTACCGCCGCATCGAGAAGGACGCCGCACTCGAGCGCCGCTTCCAACCCGTCACGGTGGGGGAGCCGAGCGTCGAGGACGCCGTCGCGATCCTGACCGGCCTGGCCCCGCGCTACGCCGAGCACCATGGCGTGACCTACACGGACGACGCCCTGCGCGCCGCCGTCGAGCTGTCGCACCGCTACGTCACCGACCGGCACCTGCCGGACAAGGCGATCGACCTGATCGACCAGGCCGGTGCCCGCCGCCGCCTGGCACGGTCCGGTGACGTCGACGTCGAGGCCCTGCGCGACCAGGTCGCCGAGCTGCGCGCCGACAAGGACCGTGCCGTCGCCGCGGAGCAGTACGAAGAAGCGTCGCGCTTGCGCGACCAGGCGGCCGAACTGGAGGCGCGGATCACCGCCGCCGCACAGGCGGACGCAGGTGGGGCCTCCAGTCCGACGGCCGTCGACCAGCACCGCGCGACGACCGAGATCACCGAGGCGGACATCGCGGCGGTGGTGGCGCGCGCCACCGGGATCCCGGCGACCCGGCTGACCCAGGGCGACCGGACCCGTCTCGCCCGACTGGAGGACGAGCTGCACGAGCGGGTCGTCGGACAGGAGGATGCGGTGCGCGCCATCGCGACCGCCGTCCGGCGCAGCCGGACCGGCATGGGCGACCCGGACCGACCGGTGGGCAGTTTCCTGTTCCTCGGGCCGACCGGGGTCGGCAAGACCGAGCTGGCGAAGTCGCTCGCGGCGTCGCTGTTCGGCGACGAGTCGGCGATGCTCCGGTTCGACATGAGCGAGTTCGGCGAGCGGCACACCGTGTCGCGGCTGGTCGGTGCCCCTCCCGGGTACGTCGGCTACGACGAGGCCGGCCAGCTGACCGAACGCGTCCGTCGCAACCCGTACTCGGTCGTGCTGCTCGACGAGGTCGAGAAGGCGCATCCCGACGTGTTCAACCTGCTGCTGCAGGTGCTCGACGACGGACGGCTCACCGACGGGCAGGGTCGCACGGTCGACTTCCGCAACACGGTCGTCATCATGACGTCGAACATCGGCTCGGAGTTCCTGGCCTCGCGGTCCGGCGCACTCGGGTTCTCGGCGTCGGCGGACGGCGGGTTCTCGGACGACGACCTGCGTCAGCGCGTGATGGGCAAGCTGCGCGAGGCGATGCGGCCCGAGTTCATCAACCGCATCGACGACATCGTCCTGTTCCGCAAGCTCGACCGCTCACAGATGCGCGCGATCGTCGACCTGCTGCTGGGGGAGACCTCGATGCGGCTCATCGCGCAGGACATGGTGCTCTCGGTGTCCGACCAGGCCGTCGAATGGCTCGCCGAGCACGGCTACGAGCCCGAGTACGGCGCCCGTCCGCTGCGTCGCCTGATCCAGCGCGAGGTCGACGACCGCATCGCGACCCTGGTCGTGGACGGCGTTGCCGGGTCTGGTGACACGGTGCAGGTCACGGTGGACGGGGAAGCCCTCGTCGCCCGCGTGGCCGGGGTCAGGGCGCCCCTGGCCGGCTAGCGTCTCGACCCCACCAGAACGCCCCGGGACCCGATCGGTCCCGGGGCGTTCTGCATGCGTCGGAATGCATTCCGAGGAATTCCGGCTGAACGCTTGCGGTGGCGTCGAGAATGCCGATATGGTTCACGGACCACAGCAACTCGTGCCGAAAGGGGGCCGACCATGATCACCATGACCACCACACGTGCAGTCTCCACGCAGACGCCGTTCCGTGCAGTCCGTGGCGCTTTCGGCGCCCCGTTCGCCGGTTCCTGCTGACGCGGGACGTCCCGTCCCATCTCGGCGTCGCGCCACGGTTCGTCCTGAACCGTTCGGCCACGCTGCAACCGCTCACGTCCGGTCCGCCGGGCGCGGCACCCTCGCGCTGACCTGATCCAGGTCGGGCGCCGTTCCTCCGGTCGATGCTCCGATCGGTCTGCTCGGGCGTTGCCCGGGGCGACCGTCGCCGTCGCGCGGAATGCGGGCCCGTCGGGATGCGGGCCCGTCGGAATGCGCGCGGGAATGTCGATCGCGACCGGGACGATCCCCGCACCAGGTCATTCGTCGACCGTTCTCCCATGCCATCCGCACTGTTCCGTGCGAATGCATCGAGCGGTTGTTCCCTCCGGGGCACGGATCATTCGGTCGCGCCCGTTTCTCCGCTCGCACTCCTCTCCCTGAACGGTGACCACGATGTCGACCAAGTCCGTCCTCCGACCCCCCGACGCTGGCGTCGCACCCCGCACGGTCTCGCTGACCGACCGGATCGCGCTGCGTATCGGGATGTCCCTCATCATCTGGAGCCGCCGTACCCGGCGACCCCAGACCGACCCCGCGCTGCGCGAGCAGCTCGACCGCGAGCGCACGCAGCGCGAAGCCGAGTGGGCCATGCTCGGCATCGGCCTGCGCACGTGGCGCTGAGGCGCTGCCGCGCGGCCCGGCCGCGCTGCCCTGCCGCGTCGTGCCGGGTTGATCGCCCCGTGCGGGGATGGTTCCTCGCACGGGGCGATCGTCCTCGCACGGGCGGTCGACCTCGCACCGTGCGCACTCGCCAACCCTGCACCGTGCGCGCCTGCGCGAGCACGAACCCCGCACGGTGCGAGGTGCCCGCCGACCGCCCGTACGGTTGACGCATGACCGAAACCGCGTCCGACCTCGTCCAGCGCCTGACCACGATCGTCCCCGACTTCCCGAAGCCCGGCATCCTGTTCCGCGACGTCACGCCGGTGTTCGCCGATGCCGTGGCGTTCGGTCGTGCGTGCGAGGCCCTGGCGGCACCGTTCGCGATCGGCGCCGGGTTCGACGCCGTCGCCGGCATCGAAGCCCGTGGGTTCGCGCTGGCCGGGGGCATCGCCGCGCAGCACCAGGTCGGCGTGCTGACCGTGCGCAAGGCCGGCAAGCTCCCCGGCGAGGTCCTCAGCGAGCAGTACGCGCTCGAGTACGGCGAGGCCGAGCTCGAGCTCCGGCCGGCCCAGCTCCCCGCGGGCACCCGGGTGCTCGTCGTCGACGACGTCCTGGCGACCGGGGGCACCGGCGCCGCCACCATCACCCTGCTCGAACGTGCCGGGTACCAGGCGATCGGGTTCGCCGCGCTGCTGGAGCTCGACGGCCTGCAGGGACGGGAGCGTCTCGAGCCCCGCCTGCCCGTCACCACGCTCGGCGTCGTCCCGGCCTGAGTCGACCCGCCCGCCGACTAGCATTGCTCCACCACCAGAACGAGGAGTCCCACCACGTGACCGAGTCAGTCGCCCCCGCACCCGACGAAGCGCCCGCCGCGCCCGAGCCCGTGACCGCGACCACCGCGACGACGGGCACGGAGCTCTTCGACGGTGTCCGCGGCGTCGTCGCCATCCGGGTTGCCGGTGTCCTGAAGGACCTGGCTGCCGAGGTGCAGGCCGGTGAGACCGCCGAGCCCGTCACCCTCGACGAGCAGGACGGGCTCGACATCCTGCGCCACTCGGCCGCGCACGTGCTCGCACAGGCTGTGCAGCAGATCAACCCGGACGCCAAGCTCGGCATCGGTCCGCCCGTCACCGACGGCTTCTACTACGACTTCGACGTCGCCGAGCCGTTCACCCCCGACGACCTCAAGGCGATCGAGAAGGGCATGGACCGCATCATCAAGCAGGCCCAGCGCTTCCGCCGTGTCGTGGTGTCCGACGAGCAGGCCCGCGAGCTGATGGCGGGGGAGCCCTACAAGCAGGAGCTCATCGGCCTGAAGGGCGCCGCAGCCGACGGTGACTCGGGCGAGAGCGTCGAGGTCGGTGCCGGCGAGCTCACCGTCTACCAGAACGTCGACCCCAAGTCGGGCGACGTCGTCTGGCAGGACCTGTGCCGCGGGCCACACGTGCCGCACACCCGTTGGATCGGCAACGCCGCCAAGCTCATGCGCGTCGCTGCTGCCTACTGGCGCGGCTCCGAGAAGAACCCGCAGCTGCAGCGCATCTACGGCACGGCCTGGCCCGACAAGGACCAGCTCAAGGCGTACCTGGTGCGGCTCGAAGAAGCGGCCAAGCGCGACCACCGCAAGCTCGGTTCCGAGCTCGACCTGTTCTCGTTCCCGGACGAGATCGGCTCGGGCCTGGCGATCTTCCACCCGAAGGGCGGCATCATCCGCCGCGAGATGGAGGACTACTCGCGTCGCCGGCACGAGGAGAACGGCTACTCGTTCGTCTACACGCCGCACATCACCAAGGGCGACCTGTTCGAGCAGTCCGGCCACCTGGGGTGGTACAAGGACGGCATGTTCCCGCCCATGCACATGGACGAGGCCCGCGACGAGGACGGCAACGTCACCCGCCAGGGCGCGGACTACTACCTCAAGCCGATGAACTGCCCGATGCACATCCTGGCGTACCGCTCGCAGGCCCGGTCCTACCGCGACCTGCCGCTCCGGATGTTCGAGTTCGGCACGGTCTACCGCAACGAGAAGTCCGGCGTCATCCACGGCCTCACCCGCGTGCGCGGCATGACCCAGGACGACGCACACATCTTCACCACCAAGGAGAAGATGAAGGAAGAACTGACCACGACGCTGCAGTTCGTGCTGTCGCTCCTGCGCGACTACGGTCTCGACGACTTCTACCTCGAACTGTCGACCAAGGACCCGGAGAAGTACGTCGGCGACGACGACGTCTGGGACGAAGCGACGAACACCCTGCGCGAGGTCGCCGAGGAGTCCGGCCTCGAACTCGTGCCGGACCCCGCCGGTGCGGCGTTCTACGGTCCGAAGATCTCGGTGCAGGCTCGCGACGCCATCGGCCGCACGTGGCAGATGTCGACGGTCCAGCTCGACTTCAACCTGCCCGAACGCTTCGGCCTGGAGTACGCGGCCGCCGACGGCACCCGGCAGCAGCCGGTGATGATCCACCGTGCCCTGTTCGGCACCATCGAGCGGTTCTTCGGCGTGCTGACCGAGCACTACGCGGGCGCGTTCCCGGCCTGGCTGTCCCCGGTGCAGGTCGTGGGCATCCCGGTCGCCGAGGAGTACGGCGACTACCTCGACCAGGTGATCGCGAAGCTCCGGACGCACGGCGTCCGTGCCGAGGTCGACCACTCCGACGACCGGATGCAGAAGAAGATCCGCACGCACACCAAGGCCAAGGTGCCGTTCCAGCTGATCGCGGGTGGCGACGACCGCGACGCCGGTGCGGTGAGCTTCCGCTTCCGCGACGGGCGACAGGACAACGCCGTGCCGGTGGACGAGGCCGTCGAGCGCATCCTCACCGCCATCCGCGAGCACGCGCAGGTCTGATGCAGCTGTCTGGAGGCCCGGAGCAGGTCCCCGGGACCGGTCACGTCGACGACGTGACCGGTCCCGACCCGCTGGTCATCCGCGACGCTGCCACCGGCGCCGCGGTGCCGGACGCCTTCCAGCGCCTGTGGAACCCGCACAGGATGGCGTACATCGACGCCGGCCGCGAGGGCGAGGGCCGCGGACACAAGGACGACTGCCCGTTCTGCGAGGCACCCGCCAAGTCCGACGAGGACGCCCTGATCGTCGCGCGCGGCGAGCACGCCTACGTCCTGCTCAACCTGTACCCGTACAACAACGGACACCTGCTGGTCTGCCCGTACCGCCACATCCCGCTGTACGACGACGCCTCGCCCGACGAACTCCGCGAGATCGGCGAGCTCACCCAGACGGCCATGCGGGTGCTGCGGCAGGTCTCGCACTGCGACGGCTTCAACATCGGCATGAACCAGGGCGAGGTCGCGGGCGCCGGGGTGGCCGGCCACCTCCACCAGCACATCGTCCCGCGGTGGCAGTCGGACTCGAACTTCTTCCCGATCATCGCCCGCACCAAGTCGATGTCCCAGCTGCTCGGCGAGACACGACGGCTCGTGGCCGAGGGCTGGCCGTCGGGGGACTGACCGCGGCGCACACGGCCGGTCCAGCACTAGGATGGACGGCATCATGAGCGACAGCACCAGCACCCCGGACCCCAGCACCAACGGCACCTCGATCACCGGTTCCTCCCGGGTCAAGCGCGGCCTGGCGGAGATGCTCAAGGGCGGCGTGATCATGGACGTCGTCGACGCCGAGCAGGCACGCATCGCGGAAGAAGCCGGTGCGACCGCGGTCATGGCGCTCGAGCGCGTGCCCGCCGACATCCGTGCACAGGGTGGCGTCGCCCGCATGTCCGACCCGTCCATGATCGAGGAGATCATCGCGTCGGTGTCGATCCCGGTCATGGCCAAGGCCCGCATCGGTCACTTCGTCGAGGCCCAGGTCCTGCAGGAGCTCGGTGTCGACTACATCGACGAGTCCGAGGTCCTGTCGCCCGCCGACTACGTCAACCACATCGACAAGTGGAACTTCACCACGCCCTTCGTCTGCGGCGCGACCAACCTGGGCGAAGCGCTCCGTCGCATCACCGAGGGCGCGGCCATGATCCGCTCCAAGGGTGAAGCCGGCACCGGTGACGTGTCCGAGGCGACCAAGCACATCCGCACCATCGCGAAGGAGATCGCGGCGCTGCGCCACCTGAAGGAAGACGAGCTGTACGTCGCGGCCAAGGAACTCCAGGCGCCGTACGACATCGTCAAGGAAGTCGCTGCGACCGGCAAGCTCCCCGTCGTGCTGTTCACGGCCGGTGGTGTGGCGACCCCCGCCGACGCCGCGATGATGATGCAGCTCGGCGCGGACGGCGTGTTCGTCGGATCCGGCATCTTCAAGTCCGGCGACCCGGCCAAGCGTGCCGCTGCGATCGTCAAGGCGACGACCTTCCACGACGACCCCAAGGTCATCGCCGAGGTCTCCCGCGGACTGGGCGAGGCGATGGTCGGCATCAACGTCGCCGACGTCCCCGCGCCGCACCGCCTCGCCGAGCGTGGCTGGTAGTCCGACCGCTGGTGCGGCGCCCCGCATCGGGGTGCTCGCACTGCAGGGTGACTTCCGTGAGCACATCGCGTCGCTGACGGTGCTCGGTGCCGAGGTCGTGCCGCTGCGGCGTCCGGAGGAGATCGCGTCGCTGCACGGTGTCGTGATCCCCGGTGGCGAGTCGAGCGTGATGGACAAGCTGTCCCGTGCGTTCGGTGTCGCCGAGCCGCTCAGCCAGGCGATCCGCGACGGACTGCCGACGTACGGCACGTGCGCCGGCATGATCATGCTGAGCGACCGGATCACGAACGCGATCGCCGGGCAGCACACGCTCGGTGTCCTGGACACCACGGTCCGGCGCAACGCGTTCGGCAACCAGAACGACTCGTTCGAGACGGACATCCCGATGCCCGACCTCGGCGACGCCCCGGTGCACGCGGTGTTCATCCGTGCGCCGGTGGTCGAACAGCACGGTGCGGGGGTCCACGTGCTCGGTGCCCTGGCCGACGGGCAGGTCGTCGCCGTGCAGCAGGACAACGTCATCGCCAGTGCCTTCCACCCCGAGGTCGCCGGCGAGGACCGCTTCCACCGGCGCTTCCTCGACCTCGTCCACAGCGCCTGAGACCTCACCCGCCTGTCCACCGGGCCAGCGCGCCGGGAGCACACCGCGCCTCCAGGCCGGTAAACTGAGGTCGACTTTCCGCAAGACGCAAGGAGAACCGTGTCCGGGCATTCCAAGTGGGCGACGACGAAGCACAAGAAGGCCGTCATCGACGGTCGCCGTGCCAAGTCGTTCGCGAAGCTCATCAAGAACATCGAGGTCGCCGCGAAGATGGGCGGCGCCGACATGTCGGGCAACCCGACGCTGGTCGACGCCGTGCAGAAGGCCAAGAAGACCTCGGTGCCGAACGACAACATCGACCGCGCCATCAAGCGCGGTGCCGGTCTGACCGGTGAGTCGATCGAGTACACGACCATCATGTACGAGGGCTACGCGGCCAACGGTGTGGCGATGCTCATCGAGTGCCTCACCGACAACAAGAACCGCGCGGCTGCCGAAGTCCGCACGACGATGTCGCGCAACGGCGGCACCATGGCCGACCCGGGCAGTGTCGCCTACAACTTCGCGCGCAAGGGCGTCATCTCGGTCACCAAGGTCGACGGCCTGTCCGAGGACGACGTCATGACAGCGGTGCTCGACGCCGGCGTCGAGGACGTCATCGACCAGGGCGGTGGGTTCGAGGTCATCTCCGAGGCGTCCGACCTGGTCGCGGCCCGCACGGCGCTGCAGGATGCCGGCATCGACTACGACTCCGCCGACGCCGAGTTCGTGCCCGGGCTCAAGGTCCCGATCGACGCCGAGACGGCCCGCAAGGTCTTCAAGCTGATCGACGCGCTCGAGGACTGCGACGACGTGCAGAACGTCTACGCGAACTTCGACATCCCCGCCGACGTGCAGGCCGAGCTCGACGAGGACGAGGACTAGCCCTCGTGCTCCGCGTGCTCGGGGTCGATCCCGGGCTGACCCGGTGCGGTGTGGGCGTGGTCGAGGTGACGCCCGACCGCCGCGCCCGGCTCGTGCACGTCACGGTGGTCCGCACGCCGTCGGACATGGCGCTCGAGCAGCGGCTGGTCCTCATCGCCAGCGGCATCGCCGAACAGATCGAACGGCACCACCCCGACGCCGTCGCGGTGGAGCGCGTGTTCGCCCAGGCGAACGTCCGCACCGTGATGGGCACCGCGCAGGCGTCCGGTCTGGCACTCCACGCCGCTGCCTCGCGCGGGATCCCCGTCGGGCTCCACACCCCGTCCGAGGTCAAGGCCGCCGTCACGGGGTACGGCAACGCGGACAAGGCGCAGGTGCAGACGATGATCGCGCGGATCCTCGGCCTGGCCGAAGCGCCGAAGCCCGCCGACGCGGCCGACGCGCTCGCGCTGGCCGTGTGCCACGCGTGGAGGCTCGGCGCACCCGACGCGGTCGGCGCGAGTTCCGCGGTGCTCACGCCGGCGCAGCGCGCGTGGCGGGACGCGCAGGCCGGCACCGGCGGGCGCACGGCCGCGTCACCCCTGGCACGAGCCGCAGCAGCCGCCCAGCGTGGTGGCTCTGGCGTTCCTCGCGGCCCGTCGGGCGCGCCGCGCGGCGGGTCCGGCGCGTCGGCGGGTGCCCGTAGGCTCGGGGCATGATCGCGAGTCTCCGGGGCACCTGCATCGACATCGCGGGGTCGTCGGTCGTGATCGACGTCGGCGGGGTCGGCTACCTGGTCACCGTCACGCCCGCACACGCCCTCACCATGCGCCACGGCTCCGAGGTGTTCGTCCGCACCGCGATGATCGTGCGCGAGGACGAGCATCTGCTGTTCGGGTTCGAGTCCACCGACGCACTGCGCGTCTTCGACCTGCTGCGCAGCGTGTCCGGTGTCGGCCCCAAGTCGGCACTGGGCGTCCTCGGTGCGATGGACCCGGCCCAGATCGCCAACGCGGTGGCGAAGGACGACGACGGGGCGTTCCGCAAGGTCTCCGGCATCGGCCCGAAGACCGCCAAGCTCATCATCGTCGCGCTCTCGGGCAAGCTCGCCGCCTTCGAGACGCCCACGCTGCCCACGGGTCCCCGGGGCACGACCGCGCACCCGGCCTCCGAGGACGTCGTCATCGCCCTCGTCGGACTGGGCTGGCGCGAAGACGCTGCCCGCAGCGCCGTCGACGACACCATCGCGAGCGAGCCCGGTGTGGCGGCGATGGGCACGCAGGCGCTGCTCCGTGCCGCGCTCGGCGCCCTCCGTCCCACCGGAGCCGGCCGGTGAGCGGCGGCATCACGGCGGCCGACGCGCAGTCACCCGAAGAACTCGCCTTCGAGGGTGCCCTCCGCCCGAAGTCACTCGCCGAGTTCGTCGGCCAGCGCAAGGTCCGGGGCCAGCTCGACCTGTTGCTCAAGGCGGCGGCGATGCAGGACCGCACGCCCGACCACATCCTGATGGCGGGGCCTCCCGGTCTCGGCAAGACCACGCTCGCGATGATCGTCGCGCACGAGTCCTCCCGCCCGCTGCGCATGTCCAGCGGGCCGGCGATCCAGCACGCGGGCGACCTTGCCGCCGTGCTGTCCTCGCTGATGCCGGGCGAGGTCCTGTTCATCGACGAGATCCACCGCATGGCGCGCTCGGCAGAAGAGATGCTCTACCTGGCGATGGAGGACTTCCGCATCGACGTCATGGTGGGCAAGGGTGCCGGCGCGACCAGCATCCCGCTCGAACTGGCCCCCTTCACGCTGGTCGGTGCCACGACACGCGCCGGCCTGCTGCCCAACCCGCTGCGCGACCGCTTCGGATTCACGGCCCACCTCGAGTTCTACGAGCGTGACGAGCTCGAACAGGTCCTGATCCGGGCGGCCCACCTGCTCGAACTCGACTTCGACCGCTTCGCGCTGCGCGAGATCGCCGGGCGGTCGCGGGGGACACCCCGCATCGCGAACCGGCTGCTGCGCCGCGTGCGGGACTACGCGCTGGTGCACGGCACCCGCGACGGCATGACCGCGGTGCAGGGCGCCCTCGAGCTGTACGACGTCGACGAGTACGGCCTCGACCGACTCGACCGTGCCGTGCTCGAGATCATGCTCACCCGGTTCGACGGCGGACCGGTCGGCCTGAACACCCTGGCGGTCTCCGTCGGCGAAGAAGCCGAGACCATCGAGTCGGTCGTCGAACCGTTCCTGGTCCGGATCGGGCTGGTGACGCGCACGCCGCGCGGGCGCATCGCGACACCGGCGGCCTGGCGGCACTTCGGGCTCACCCCCGGCGCCGGGGGCGTCGGCCCACAACCCGGGCTGTTCGACGACGACCAACCCGGCTGAGCCGTCAGCCACAGCCACGTGCCCTAGACTGCTACGGCCCGAAACCGAAATACCAGAGAAGGCATCGCAATCATGGGTCAAGAAGTCATCCTCATCGTCATCGTCGTGGCGTTCGCGGCCTTCATGTTCTACAACAGCCGCAAGCGCAAGAAGCAGCAGGGTGAGCTCGCCACCAAGATGGTGCCGGGTGCTCGCGTGATGCTGTCCTTCGGTCTCTACGGCACGCTGCTGTCCGTCGACGACGAGAAGGTCACCGCCGACGTCGAGATCGCACCGGGCACCGTCGTGACCGTGCACCGCCAGACGCTCTCGCGCGTCGTGGACGACAGCGCATCCGACATCGAGACCACCGCCACGCCGGAAGACGAGCACAAGCCCGTCGCCGAGCTCAACGGCGAGCCCGTCTACGGCGAGCGTGCCGACGACGCCGAGCAGACCAAGCGCAAGACCGAAGACTGAACCACCGGGCCGCCGGGACACGACCGTGACCCGGCGGTGACACCGCTTCGTCCGGCGTGCGCGCCGACGAACTGACAGAAAGACGAGACTGCCGGTGGCACGACCGACCCCCGTCAAGAAAGCGCTGCGCTCGCTCACCTGGTTGGTGATCATCATGGCGATCCTGGCCGGCCTGAACACGGCGGCCTCGATCCTCGCCAGCACCACCAAGGACACCACGGGCAAGTGGTTCGCCGGGGCCAGCTGGGTCCCCGAACTCGCGCTCGACCTGCAGGGCGGCACGCAGCTGACCCTGGCGGCGCAGAGCACCAGCGGCGACTCGGTCACCTCCGACCAGCTCAAGCAGGCCGTCGACATCATCCGGCAGCGCATCGACGCGACCGGTGTCTCCGAGTCCGAGATCAACACGCAGGGTGCCAACAACATCGTCGTGTCGATCCCGGGCAAGCCGGACCAGCAGACGATCTCGCGCATCGAGGCCGCTGCCAAGCTGACCTTCCGTCCGGTGCTCTACACCGAGGCGGCGACCGACACGTCGGTCGGCGGGAAGTCCGGGTCCACCGCGTCCCCGACGCCGTACTCGCCGCCCGCGTCGCTGCCGGCCACGCCGACCGCCAAGCCGACCAACGCGAGCGACCTCAACTGGGCGTCGCCGCGACTGCAGGACCTGTACACGAACTACAACTGCAAGGCGCCGGACGACGTCACCGCGGCGCGCGACGACCAGCCCCTGGTCACGTGCGACCAGGACGGCACGTCGAAGTTCATCCTGGGGCCGGTCGAGGTCTCCGGGGCGGACATCAGCAACGCGACCTCCGGCCTGGCGACCTCGTCGCAGGGCACCACGACCGGCGAGTGGGCCGTCAACCTGACGTTCAACGGTGCCGGCACCAAGGACTTCGCCACGGTCACGAACCGCCTGGTCAAGCTCCAGCAGCCGCAGAACCAGTTCGCGATCGTGCTCGACGGCAACGTGATCACCGCGCCGACGACCAACAGCGCGATCACGAACGGCAAGGCGCAGATCAGCGGGTCGTTCACGGCCGAGTCCGCCAAGACCCTCGCCGACCAGCTGAAGTACGGCGCGCTGCCGATCAACTTCAAGGTGCAGTCGAACGAGAACATCTCGGCGACCCTCGGCACCGCGCAGCTCATCGGCGGTCTCGTCGCGGGCCTGATCGGGTTGATCCTGGTCATCATCTACTCGGTGATCCAGTACCGGGCGCTGGCCTTCGTCACGGTCCTCTCGCTCGGAGTCGCTGCCGCGCTGACGTACCTGGTGATCGCGATCATGTCCTGGCGGGTCGACTACCGGTTGTCGTTGGCCGGTGTGGCGGGGTTGATCGTCGCGATCGGCATCACCGCGGACTCCTTCATCGTCTACTTCGAGCGCATCCGCGACGAACTCCGCGAAGGCCGTGCGCTCGAGGGAGCGGTCGATGCCGGGTGGCGTCGCGCCTTCCGCACGATCATCGCGTCCGACTCGATCAACTTCCTGGCCGCGATCGTGCTCTACATCCTCGCCGTCAGCGACGTGAAGGGCTTCGCGTTCACGCTGCTCCTGACGACGCTCATCGACGTCGTGGTCGTGATCCTCTTCACCCACCCGATGCTGCAGCTGATCTCCCGCCGCCGCTTCTTCAACGAGGGGCACCGGTTCTCCGGACTCGATCCGTCGGCCCTGGGTGCCGTGTACCGCGGTCGTGCGCAGTTCCGCGCACCCGTCGTGGACGGCAAGCGCCAGCGCAGTGCCGGCGAGGCACAGCGACGACAGACCATCGCCGAGCGCAAGGCCGGCAACGGCGAGACGCCGAACGGGAAGGACAGCTGATGGCGAGCTTCAGCCAGTTCGGGAACGACCTCTACACGGGCAAGCGGTCGTACGACATCGTCGGGCGACGTCGCCTGTGGTACCTGATCGCCCTGGCAGCGATCGTCATCTCGCTCGCGGTGCCGTGGCTCCGCGGCGGGTACCAGCTCGGCATCGAGTTCACCGGCGGATCCGAGTTCACCATCTCGGACGTCAAGAACCTCGACCAGAACCTCGCGACGAACACGGTCGAGAAGATCGTGCCCGACGAGATCCCGCGCGTCTCGCAGCTCGGGACGCACGGCATCCGCGTGCAGACCGGTCAGCTGACCGACGCGCAGACCACACAGGTGCAGGGCGCGCTCGCTGACGCCTACAACGTCGACTCCGGCGAGGTCGCGTCGACCTTCATCGGCGCGACGTGGGGTGCCGACGTGCTGTCGCAGGCCGTCCGCGGTCTGATCATCTTCCTCGCGCTGGCGGCCGTCTTCATGGCGCTGTACTTCCGCACCTGGAAGATGTCGCTGTCCGCCATGGCCGCCCTGCTCCACGACCTGCTGATCACCGCAGGCGTGTACGGGATCGTCGGCCTCGAGGTCACCCCGGCCGCGGTCATCGGGTTCCTGACGATCCTGGGCTACTCGTTGTACGACACGGTCGTCGTGTTCGACAAGGTGCGCGAGAACACGGCGCAGGAATCGCACCGCACGTTCGTGCAGTCGGTGAACCTCGCGGTCAACCAGACGCTGGTCCGGTCGATCAACACCTCGGTCGTCGCCCTGCTGCCGGTCGCGGCGATCCTGTTCATCGGGTCGTACGTGCTCGGTGCCGGCACCCTCCGGGACATCTCGCTCGCGCTGTTCATCGGCATCATCGTCGGCACGTACTCGACCATCTTCATCGCGTCGCCGATGTACGCGCACCTGCGCGAGGGCGAGCCGAAGATCAAGCAGGCGGACGCCAAGAAGCAGGCTGCGGCGGCGAAGCGCGCCGTGGCGGACGCTCCGGCCGAGGTCTGAGACGACATGGACCAGATCACGACCGACCAGGCGCTCGCGCGGATCGCTGCCGGCGCCCGGCTGTACGACGTGCGTGAGCAGCACGAGTGGGACGAGGTCCACGCGCCCCAGGCCACGCTCGTGCCGACGTCCGAGTTCGCTGAACGGTGGACCGAGATCGAGTCCGCCGACCAGCCCGCGATCGTCGTGTGCCACTCGGGCATGCGGTCGGCGCGGGTGGTGCAGGCGCTCGAACAGCAGGGCGTCCCCGCGGTCAACCTGTCGGGCGGCATGGTGGCCTGGGAAGCAGAGGGCGGCCCGGTCGTGCGCCCGGGCGCCCACGACGCCGCGGGCGAACGCGGTCACGGGCACTGACCCGACGCGCGTAGTGTTGTCGGATCAGGTCCCTGGAGGCGCAGCATGACGGACATCCGTGAGTCAGCGAGACAGGACGACTCGCTCCCGAGCCGCCCCGGATCGACATCGCTGCCCACCAGTCCGCTCGGCCCGAACACCACCGGCAACCTCAGCGCACTCCGCGGCCTGCTCCCGCGCCTCTTCTCGCGAGCGCAGCCGGCCGGCGCGGTCGACACCCTGATCCGTACCGTCCGGTCGCACCACCCCAAGGCCGACATCACCCTGATCGAGCGGGCGTACTCCGTCGCCGAGCGCGCGCACGACGGGCAGAAGCGCAAGTCCGGCGAGCCGTACATCACGCACCCGGTGGCCGTCGCGCAGATCCTCGCCGACCTGGGCATCGGGACGATCACGATCGCCGCCGCGCTGCTGCACGACACGGTCGAGGACACCGACTACCAGCTCGACCAGCTCCGGCACGACTTCGGCGACGAGATCGCGATGCTCGTCGACGGCGTCACGAAGCTCGACAAGGTCAAGTACGGCGACAGCGCCCAGGCCGAGACCGTCCGCAAGATGGTGATCGCGATGTCGAAGGACATCCGCGTGCTCGTCATCAAGCTCGCCGACCGCCTGCACAACGCCCGCACGTGGGGGTTCGTCGAGTCGACGTCGGCCACGCGCAAGGCCAAGGAGACGCTCGAGATCTACGCGCCGCTCGCGCACCGCCTGGGCATCCAGATGATCAAGCTCGAGCTCGAGGACCTGTCCTTCGCGGTGCTGCACCCGAAGCTCTACGTCGAGATCGACAGCCTGGTCAAGGAACGGCAGCCCAAGCGCGAGCAGTTCGTGCAGAACGTCATCGGCACGCTGAAGAAGGACCTGAAGGCCGCCAAGGTCCGCGGCGACGTGATGGGTCGGCCGAAGCAGTACTACTCGATCTACCAGAAGATGATCGTGCGCGGGCGCGAGTTCGACGAGATCTACGACCTGGTCGGGATCCGCGTCCTGGTGCCGACCGTGCGCGACTGCTACGCGATGCTCGGCTCGGTCCACGCGCGGTGGACGCCGCTGCCCGGTCGGTTCAAGGACTACATCGCCACACCCAAGTTCAACCTCTACCAGTCGTTGCACACCTCGGTCCTCGGACCGCAGGGTCGCCCGGTCGAGATCCAGATCCGCACGCACGAGATGCACCAGCGTGCCGAGTTCGGCGTCGCGGCCCACTGGAAGTACAAGCAGCGCGCAGCCGGTCGTGACGTCGACAGCTCGAGTCAGACCGACCAGGACATGGCGTGGCTGGCGCACATCACCGACTGGCAGGCCGAGACCAGCGACCCGGGGGAGTTCCTCGACTCGCTGCGGTACGAGATCGGTGCGAAGGAGACCTACGTCTTCACGCCGCAGGGCAAGGTGATCGGTCTGCCTGCCGGGGCCACCCCGGTCGACTTCGCGTACGCCGTGCACACCGAGATCGGGCACCGCACGATGGGCGCCAAGGTCAACGGCCGGCTCGTCCCGCTCGAGAGCTCGCTGTCGAGCGGTGACGTCGTCGAGATCTTCACGTCGAAGAACCCCGACTCCGGCCCCAGCCAGGACTGGCTGACGTTCGTCCGCAGTCCCCGTGCGCGCAACAAGATCAAGCAGTGGTTCACCAAGGAGCGCCGCGAAGAGGCGATCGAGCAGGGCCGCGACGCGATCGCGCGGGCCATGCGCAAGCAGAACCTGCCGCTCCAGCGCATCATGAGCCAGGACTCCATCTCCGAAGTGGCGTCGGCGATGCGGTACGACGACGTCGCCGCGCTCTACGCCGCCATCGGCGAGGGGCACGTCTCGACGCAGTCGGTCATCGAGAAGGTCCTGGCCGGCGTGCAGACCGAGACCGAGACGGACGAGCCCGAGCTCGCCTTCCCGCGGCAGATCACCAGCCGGCAGCTCCGCAACAGCGACAGCGGTGTGCTGGTGCGCGGGGCGCCCGACATCCTGGTCAAGCTCGCCAAGTGCTGCACGCCCGTCCCGGGGGACCAGATCGTCGGGTTCATCACCCGTGGCCAGGGCGTCTCCGTGCACCAGGCCACGTGCACCAACGTCAAGTCGCTCATGAACGAGCCGGACCGGATGATCGAGGTCGAGTGGGCGCCGTCGTCCAAGTCGGTGTTCCTCGTGCAGATCCAGATCGAGGCCCTCGATCGGTCGGGCCTGCTCAGCGACGTCACCCGGGTGCTGACCGACCACCACGTGAACATCCTGTCGGCGACGGTCTCCACCTCGTCCGACCGGCTGGCCCTGTCACGGTTCGTGTTCGAGATGGGTGACACCACGCACCTGGACCGCGTGCTCAACGCCGTGCGCCGGATCGACGCCGTCTACGACGTCTACCGTGTCAGCGCCGGGTGACCGGAACGTCGGCTGACCCGCACGTCAGCTGACCGGCACGTCAGGTCACCGGCACGCCGACTGACCGGCACGTCGACCGGGTCACAACCCGCCGGACGTCAACACCTCGCGCAGCCGCCGCTCCGCCTGCCGCACCATCGGCGCCGTGCCGAGCGCCCGCAGCCGTGCCCCCAGTTCCGGCGGCGTGACCAGTCCGACGTCGAGCAGCCCGCGCACCACCTCGGATCGCGATGCCCAGGCCGACGGCCCCGCGACGCGCAGCAGGTCGAGCGCGGTCCGCACCGGGGTGGTGACCGTCGCTCCGCCGATCCGCACCGTGTCTGCCGACGTGATCGCGACCTCCCGGACCGGCTCGCCGCCGTTCTGTCGGATGCGCTGCCCAGCCGGCACGCACGCGTCGTGGGGGAGCGGCGGACGCGAGCAGGCGCCCCAGATCCAGGCGGCGCTCCGCCCGGCGGCGACGACGCGCTCGTCGCCGGCGCTCCATGCGAAGGACGCCGCACGCAGTGCCGGGTCCTGCGGCTCGGCGACCGACGCCCAGCAGGCACCGACCATGACGAGCTCCCCGGCCAGCACAGCGGCGCGGAGCTCGGTCTCGGGCCAGTCGTCGGTCGTCAGCAGCCGCGAGGAACACACCCGCACATCCTGCCGCACACGGACCAAGAACGTGCTGCGCTGTGCACAGGCCCGGGCTCAGCGCAGCACGTGCGCCCGGTGGACGAGTGCCGCGGCACCGATCAACGGTCCGTCCTGGGACAACCCGGTCGGGACGATCCGGACCTTCGTCACGAAGCCGAACTCGACGCGCTCGGCGACGGCCTGACGGGCGTACTCGAACAGGTCCGGGGTGACGTGCGAGAAGCCACCACCGATCGCGACGACCTCGAGGTCGACCAGCGACGTCGCCGCGGCGATCGCCTGCCCGAGTGCCCGACCGCTGCGCTCGACCGCAGCCACGGCGACCGAGTCGCCGGCCGCGTACGCGGCTGCCAGGTCCTCACCGGTCTCCCCGGCGAACCCCTGCCGCTTCGCCCACGCGACGGTCTTCGGACCACTGGCCACGGCCTCCAGACAGCCCGTGCCACCGCACGCACACGGGTCGTCGTACCCACCGCACTCGACGTGGCCGATGTGGCCGGCGTTGCCGGTCGGGCCGCTGACGGTCAGGCCGTGCAGGATGAGACCGCCACCGACGCCGGTCGACACGATCATGCCCATGACGTGGTCAGACCCCTGCGCGGCTCCGAGCCAGTGCTCGGCCAGGGTGATCGCGAGCCCGTCCATGCGCAGCGTGACGGGCGTGCCGTCGGGCACGTGCGCGGCGATCCGGTCGCGCAGGGGGTAGTCCCGCCACACGGGCATGTTGAGGGGCGAGACGAGCCCGTGTTCCTCGTCGACGGGTCCGGCCGAGCCGATGCCCACCCCGACGAGTGTGGCACCGTCGGGCATCGCGCCGAGCGCGCTGGTCACGGCCTGGTCGACCGCCGCCTGCAGTTCGTCCGACGTCCGCTGCGGTCCGGTCGGACTGCGGAAGCGTGTGGCTGGCAGCACGACCCCCTGGTCGGTGACCAGGGCGGCCTCGACCTTGGTCCCGCCGAGGTCGACGGCGAGGGCCAGGGCGGTGGTGGATCCGGTGTTCGACATGCGCGCTCCGATGCGGCGGTCGGGAGGCTCGGGGTCGCGTCCCCGACGCGGCGTCGCGTCGGGTGCGTCCCGGCTCGGTGGGGGTGGTCGGGGGGACCGGGAGGGTCAGTACGAGGTGGCGTCGTCCCCGGCGCCGGAGGCGGCACCGGTCTGGGCGCGGTGCGCCACCTCGTCGAGGATGCGTGCGGAAGCGCTGGTCCCGATGCGGTCGGCGCCCGCCTGCACCATCTCGAGCAGGGTGTCGAGACCGCGGACGCCGCCGGAGGCCTTGACACCGGTGTCGGCGCCGACGGTCCGGCGCATCAGGGCGATGTGCGCGGCCGTGGCACCGCCACCCGCGAAGCCGGTCGAGGTCTTGACGAAGGACGCGCCGGCCGACTGTGCGGCGCGGCTGGCGGCGACGATCTCGTCGTCGGTCAGGAAGGCGGTCTCGAGGATGACCTTGACGACGGTGTCGCCCGCGGCGTCGACGACCGCACGGACGTCCTGCTCGACCCGCGCCCAGTCGTCGGAACGCGCAGCGCCGATGTTCTGGACCATGTCGAGTTCGAACGCACCGTCGGCCAGGGCCTGCAGCGACTCCGCCACCTTGGCCTCGGTCGAGGTCGTGCCGTGCGGGAACCCGATGACCGTGCCGACGCCCACACCGGTGCCCTGCAGGCGTTCGACGGCGTGGCGGACGTCGCTCGGCCGGACGCACACGCTGAACACGCGGTACGCGGCAGCTTCGTCCAGTTGGGCGTCGACGTCCGAGCGGGTCAGCTCCGGCTTCAGGATCGCGTGGTCGATGAGCCGACGGACGGCGTCGGCGGTGACGGGGAGTGCTGCGTTGTCCACCCGGCGAGCCTACCCTCAAGGGCATCGGCGTAGCGTGCGGGGCATGCGCGTCCTCGTCACCGGGGCCACCGGCTACATCGGCGGTCGCCTCGTCCCACTCCTGATCGACGCCGGCCACTCCGTCCGGGTGCTCGTCCGCACACCCACCAAGCTCGACGACGTCCCCTGGCGTGACCAGGTCGACGTGATCCAGGGCGACCTGCAGGACGTCCGTGCCGTGACCGAGGCCGTCGACGGCATCCAGGCCGTCTACTACCTCGCGCACGCGATGGGGGCGGAGGGCGACTTCGAGCAGGCCGAGCGGAACGCCGTCCAGACCATGGCCGATGCCGCGGTCCACGCCGGGGTCAGCCGCTTCGTCTACCTGGGCGGCCTGCACCCGGACGGCGAGCTCTCGAAGCACCTGCGCAGTCGCAAGGAGGTGGGGGACGTCCTGCTGGGCTCCGGCGTGCCGACCATCGCCTACCAGGCCGGCGTGGTGATCGGTTCCGGCAGCACCTCGTTCGAGATGATCCGCCACGTCACCGACGTGCTGCCCTGGATGCCGACGCCGCGCTGGGTGCGCAACCACATCCAGCCGATCGCCGTCCGCGACGTCCTGTACTACCTGGTCGCCGCGCTCGACATCCCCGCGGACGTCAACCGGACCTTCGACATCGGCGGGCCCGACGTCCTGCGGTACGGCCAGATGCTCAACGGCTACGCGGTCGAGGCGAAACTGCCCCAGCGGGCGATCTCGCCGCTGCCGGTCATGACGCCGGGTCTCGCCGCGCACTGGTTCAACATGGTCACGCCGATCCCGCGCAAGCTCGCGACCCCGATCATCGAGTCGCTGCAGTTCGAATGCGTCCAGCGCGAACACGACATCGACGACGTCGTGCCGCGGCCCGAGGGCGGCCTGACCGGCTACCGCCGAGCCGTCCGCCTGGCGCTGACGAAGATGCGCAAGGGCGAGGTGACGACGAGCTGGCGCAGTGCCACCCTCGCCCGGACCCCCGCCGACCCGCTGCCGAGCGACCCGGACTGGGCCGGGCACACCGTGTACGTCGACGACCGACTCCGGCACACCTCGGCGCCGCCCGAGGCGGTGTGGAGCGTGGTCGAGTCGATCGGCGGCGAGAACGGCTGGTACTCGTTCCCGCTGGCGTGGGTCGCCCGTGGCTGGATGGACAAGCTCGCCGGGGGCGTCGGCCTGAACCGCGGACGACGCGATCCGAAGCGCCTCGAGCAGGGCGATGCGCTGGACTGGTGGCGGGTGGAACGGCTCGACCGTGGTCACTACCTGCGGCTCCGGGCCGAGTTCAAGTCACCCGGTCGCGCCTGGCTCGAGATGACCGTGACCCCGTCTGACGACGGCGGCTGCGACTACCACCAGCGGGCGATCTACTTCCCGCAGGGACTGGCCGGACGCCTGTACTGGTACGGCATCCTGCCGTTCCACGGGGTGATCTTCCCCGGCATGGTCGAGCGCATGACCGCACGCGCCGAGCGGGAGGCCCACCGCACCGACTCGACGCAGGCCAACAGCACGCAGCAGAATGGGTCCCGCGCGCCAGCGCACGAGGAGGCAGCATGAGCGACGACGAACGCGGACTGGTCCTGTTCCTGGGGGACAGCATCACCGCAGGCGGATCCTGGGCCGAGCGGCTCCCCGACGAGCGCACCGACAACCGCGGGGTGAACGGCGACACGACGGACGGTGTCCTCGAGCGACTCGACGACATCGTGCAGGCAGCACCCGACGTGATCGTCCTGTTGATCGGGACGAACGACTTCGGCAACCACCGCAAGAGCGCCGAGCACGTCGTCCGCAACGTCGAGACGATCCTCGTGACGCTGCGACGTGAGCTTCCGGGCGTGCGGTTGCTGCTCGTGTCGGTCCTGCCGCGACAGGCCGAGTACGCGCCCCGCATCGAAGAGGCCAACCGGCACCTGCGGCAGTTCGTGGCGACCTGCCACGCGCAGTACCTCGACGTCTGGCCCGCACTGGCCGACGGCGACCACCTCGCCGCGCAGTTCACCGACGACGGACTCCACCTGACCGACGAGGGCTACCGCGCCTACACGGCCGAACTCGTGCCCGCGCTCGAGCGGCTGCGGGGTCTGCCGCCCATGTCCCGCCCCATCACGGCGATCGAGCTGGACGAGGCCTCGGCCTGATGGCCGGCCGGAAGGGGCGGCCCCAGGTCGGATCGTCCCTGCGGCCGTCCGGCGGGTCCGGGTCTCGTTCGGGCTCGCCGTCGTCGACGGCTGGGTCGGGCGCGTCCTTCGGCGCTGCGGCCTCCCGTGGTCGCGGTGGCGGGAAGCCGGACCTGCCGGACTACACCCGCCCGGCCCTCGCGCCGTCACTGCTGGCGGCGATCGTGCTGCTCGCCTGCGTGGCGCTGCTCGACGCACCCGCCTTCGTCGCCGTGCGCTGGGGGATCACCGTCCTGGCCCTCATCGTGCTCGTGTTCGCGCTCCGGGGTCGCACGTGGTGGGCGATCGCGGTGACGGCCGCAGTGGCCGTCTGCTGGAACCCGCTCGTCACCGTCCCGATCCCGGGGCAGGTGTGGGCGGCGCTGCAGATCGTGGCCGCTGCGGTGTTCATCGTGGTCGGCATCGCCGTCAAGGTCCCTCGATCAGCACACGACACCCCCGCCCGGTAGGATCACAGGGGCGGACGCAGGGTCCGACCACCTGATCAGATGGGCATGGATGAGCAACGAGACCAAGCCGGAGACCGAGAGTCCTCTGCTGAACCCTCGACCGTCCTCCGGCGGTCTCGACCGGCCCGACGTCGTCCTCCGCAAAGGCCGTTTCACGCTGCTGAACGGCCACCTCACGCCGCAGCAGTCGATGATCGAGGACCTGCTGTTCCTCGACGACGCGCTCACCGCCGGCGACGTCGACCACCTGCTCATCCGGGGCAACGACCAGCGCCCCGTCATCGCGATCGACGAACGCGACCGCCAGCGTGCCGAGTCGGCGATCATGGACGCCGCCGTCGGTGAACCGTTCTACGCCAAGCCGCCGGGCGAACCGGCCGTCCTGGTCGTCGACGACGGGCTCGGGCCGGTCGACCAGCCCGTCCTGCGGGTGTTCCGACCTCGTCTCGAGCCGCTCGGCCGGCTGCGCTACGGGGCCGAGACCAGCGTCCAGCTCGAGTTCTGGCGGGTGACCGAGACCGAGGTCCTGGCGCCGGTCGAGAACGCCCTGATGCGTCGCAGCCTGCCGATCGAGGAGTTCGACCTGGTCGACATCGAGCGCTACGGCCGCACCTGGCAGACCGTCGAGCACATGTTCGACGACCACGTGTCGGACATCCGGTTCCCGATCGACATCGTCTTCTCGTGGGTCGACGGCAACGCCGTCGAGTACCAGCGCGCACGCCAGGCAGCGCAGTCCTCTGCCGTCCTGGGCGAGGGCGACGACGCACCCGCCCGTTTCCGGCAGATCAACGAGCTGAAGTACGCGCTGCGCTCGGTCTACATGTACGCGCCGTGGGTCCGGACGATCTACATCGCCACGGACTCACCGGCACCCGAATGGCTGGCCGACCACCCGCGGGTCCGGATCGTGCGGAGCGAGGAGTTCTTCGCCGACCCGTCCGCGCTGCCCACGCACAACTCGCAGGCCGTCGAGTCGCAGCTGCACCACATCCCGGGCATCAGCGAGCACTTCATCTACTCGAACGACGACATGTTCTTCGGGCGCCAGGTCGACCCGTCGGTGTTCTTCAGCCCGGGCTCCGTGAGCAAGTTCATCGTGGCGATCACCAGGATCGGACTCGGCTCGAACAACCCACGACGCAGCGGCTTCGAGAACTCCGCCCGGGTGAACCGTCGCCTGCTGCAGCAGCGGTTCGGCGCCGTGACCACGCGCCACCTCGAGCACGCACCCACACCCCTGCGTGCCAGCATCATGACCGAGATGGAACACGAGTTCGCGGACGAGTTCCGCGCCACGGCGGCCTCACGCTTCCGCGCGGCCGAGAACATCTCGGTGACGAACTCGCTCTACCACTACTACGCGCTGTTGACGGGTCGGGCCATCGTGCAGGAGAACGCGCCGGTGCGGTACATCGACACGACGATGGTGGCGGGTCTGCGCGAGCTCGAGGACCTGGTGAAGAAGCGCAACGCCGACTTCTTCTGCCTGAACGACGGCAGCTTCCCCGAGGTCAGCGACGACGAGCGGATGACGAAGGTCACCGACTTCCTCGAACGGTACTTCCCCTTCCCGGCACCGTGGGAGCGGCCGAGCGTCTAGGGCGCGTCGGCGGCCGGCTCGAGCGCTCCTGGCGAGCCTGCGAGCCCGGCGCCGGAGCCCGGCCCTGGCGGCGGTGCCAGCGGATGCCGCCCGCGCGACACCACCGCTGTCGTACGACATCGACCACGTCGCCCCACCGGCACACGTCCGGGTCGCGGGCCGACGTCGGGCGCAGCGCCTCAGCGGTGGACGGGGGAGACCGGCACCGAGTCGAGCGTGAAGACGGGGATGCTCGACGTGACCGGAGCCGGCTCGACCGCAGCGGGGATGACGACACCGGCCGCCGCGAGCTTGGCGGCGGTCTGCTCGGCGGAGACCGGCTCGCCGACCGTGGCGTACTGCCCGATCGGCACGACCGAGTGCACCACGTTGTGGCCGTACACGTGCACCAGGTTGAAGGACTGAGCACCGTCACGACCGCGGGTCCCGCGCTGGAACTCGTTGAGGTCCTGCGTGTAGCACGTGGCGCTGGCGACCGAGACGGGGATGCCGGCGAACACGGCGCTCGTCGAGTAGTGCAGGTGACCGGCGATGATCGTCAGCACGTCGGAGCCCTCGACGACCTCGGCCAACGACCGCTGGTCGCGGAGCTCCACCAGAACGGTGAGGTCCTGCACGCTGGGCACCGGCGGGTGGTGCATCGCCAGGACCGTACCGTGCGGAGCAGCCTCCGACAGGACCTCGGCGAGCCAGTCGAGCTGCTCGGGCGTCACGATGCCGTAGTGCTCACCGGGGACGCTGGTGTCGAGCGTGATGACCCGCAGCCCGTTGACGTCGTACACGAAGTCCACGGGGCGGTCCGTGGGGTGCAGGCCGAAGAGCTCCTGCCGGAAGGCGCCCCGCTCGTCGTGGTTGCCCATCGCCCAGATGACCTGGGCACCGATGCGCTCCGCGGCCGGCTCGATGATCTGCCGCACCCGAGCGTAGGCACCGGGCTCGCCCTTGTCGGCGACGTCACCGGTCACGACGATCGCTTCCGGGCGGGCGCCCGAGGCTTCGATGTCGTCGATGATCTGCTGCAGTCGCGCGGCGGAGTCCACCGCTCCGTACAGGTCACCATCACCAGCGATCAGGTGCGTGTCGCTGAGGTGGAGCAGGAAGTGGTTCGGCCTGGGGTGTTCGGCCGTCCGGGCGTCCATCGGGTTCTCATTCCGTTGGTGGTTCCTCGGCAGAGGATCTCCCGCTGGGGGAGTGCACGGTGCAACACCTTGCCACATCGTCCTGGAGCAGTCCAACACAGAGTCCTGAACCGGAGATGAACCGGAAGCGGCATTTCTCGAAATGAGGCGAACGAAACAGCCCCCCGACCACGAAGTGGACGAGGGGCTGGTTCGTTCTTGCCGAGAAGTGTTACCGGCCGACCTGGGGTGCCTGGTGCGCGCCCTCGACCTCGGGGCCGTGGTGCGCGGCGTGTGCTGCCTCGAGCTCGGTCTTCGAGACCGGCGCGATGCGGTCCTCGAAGAAGAAGCGCGACACACCTGCACGGACCTTCTGCACCGGCGTGATCTGTCCCTTGGCGTTCGGACGGATCATGAGCGGCTTGTACTCCTCGAACTGCAGGAGCTTCCAGCGCTCGTACTCGTCGAGCTGCTCGTGCACCTCGATGTACTCGCCGTGCGGCAGGCGGACGATGCGGCCCGACTCGTAGCCGTGCAGCACGATCTCGCGGTCCTTCTTCTGCAGCGCCAGGCAGACGCGCTTGGCGATCCAGAAGGCGACGAACGGACCGAGGACCGTCGTGGCCTGGATCACGTGGATCACGTGGTCGATCGACACCATGAAGTGCGTCGCGATGATGTCCGAGCTCGCCGCGGCCCACAGGCTGGCGTAGAGCGTGACACCGGCTGCGCCGAACGCCGTACGCGTCGGGGCGTTGCGGGGACGGTCAGCGATGTGGTGCTCACGCTTGTCGCCGGTGACCCAGGCCTCGACGAACGGGTAGACGAACATCGCCACGATGAGGCCCATGAGGACCGCGATCGGCACCAGCAGGTTGAACGACACCGTGTAGCCGAACCACACGACCTCCCAGTGCGGCGGCACCAGACGGAGCGCACCGTCGGCGAAGCCGATGTACCAGTCAGGCTGCGTGCCGGCGGACACCGGGGACGGGTCGTACGGGCCGTAGTTCCAGATCGGGTTGATCGTGAACAGCGACGCGATGAGGGCCAGGATGCCCGCGACGATGAAGAAGAAGCCACCGGCCTTCGCCGCGAACGCCGGGAGGATCGGGACACCCACGACGTTGTCGTTCGTCTTGCCGGGTCCGGCGTACTGCGTGTGCTTGTTGATCACGACGAGCACGAGGTGGACACCGAGCACCGCCACCAGGATGGCGGGCAGCAACAGGATGTGGAGCGTGTACAGGCGGCCCACGATGGCGGTTCCGGGGAACTCACCACCGAACAGGATGTAGCCGATCCAGACGCCGATCACCGGCACGCCCTCGATCATGCCGACGATGATGCGCAGACCGTTGCCGGAGAGCAGGTCGTCGGGGAGCGAGTAGCCCGTGAAGCCCTCGGCCATGGCCAGGATCCACAGCACGAAGCCGAAGACCCAGTTGAGCTCGCGCGGCTTGCGGAAGGCACCGGTGAAGAACACGCGGGCCATGTGCAGCATCACCGAGGCCACGAACAGCAGGGCTGCCCAGTGGTGGATCTGCCGGACGAAGAGCCCACCGCGGATGTCGAACGAGATGTTCAGCGTCGACTGCAGCGCCGTGGACATCTCGACGCCCTTGAGCGGCACGTAGGAGCCGTTGTAGACGACCTCGGTCATCGAGGCGCCGAAGAAGAACGTCAGGAACGTGCCCGAGAGCAGGATCACGACGAACGAGTAGAGCGCGACCTCACCGAGCATGAAGCTCCAGTGGTCGGGGAAGATCTTGCGCCCGACCTCTTTCACCAACCCGGAGATGCTGGTGCGCTCGTCGATGTAGTTGGCGACCCCGCCGATGATGCGGGATCCACGCTCCGGTGCCGGCTTGGTGGTGCTGGTCGTCGGTGCGCTCGTGGTGGTGGTGCTGGTCATCAGCGTTCACGCTCCCAGAATGACGGTCCGACCGGCTCGTGGAAGTCGCTCTGCGCAACCAGGTAGCCGTCGTCGTCGATCGCGATCGGAAGTTGGGGGAGGGGGCGTGCCGCCGGGCCGAAGATGACGTCGCAGTTGTTCGAGACGTCGAAGGTGGACTGGTGACAGGGGCACAGCAGGTGGTGCGTCTGCTGCTCGTAGAGCGCGACCGGGCAACCGACGTGGGTGCAGATCTTGGAGTACGCGACGATGCCGTCATACCCCCAGTTCTCACGACCCTTCGAGGGGTTGAGGTCCTTCGGGTCGAGGCGCATGAGCAGCACCGCGGCCTTCGCCTTCTCCTCGAGCATGTGCTCCTTGTCGAGGAGACCGTCGGGGATGACGTGGAAGACGGAGCCGATCGTGACGTCGGACGCCTTGATCGGGAGACCCGTCGGGTCCTTCGTGAGCCGCGTGCCCTTGGCCCACATGGTGTGGCGGAGCAGCTCGTTCGGGTCGGCAGCGGGTGCGAGGTCACGCACGAGCACGATGCCGGGCAGGGGGAACGCGACGAGCGCACCGATCATCGAGTTGCGGATCAGCTTGCGACGGCTGAAGCCGGACTCCTTGTCGGCGAGCTGGAAGGCTTCGACGGCCTTCGCCCGAGTCGCTTCGGTGCCACGCGTGGGGTGGCGCATCTCGGTGATCTCGCGGTCGCTGACGAGCGACTTCGACCAGTAGACCGCGCCCAGGCCCAGCGCGAGCAGGGCGAGCGAGATGGACAGGCCCAGCCACAGGTTGGCGCTGCGGACCGTGCCGAAGTCGTCCGAACGGATCGGGAACGCGACGTACGCGGCGATCGACAGGACACTGCCCACGATCGACAGGTAGAAGAACGTGGCGACCTGACGTTCGGCCAGACGCTGCTTCTTGGGGTCGACGTCGGTGCGACGCGCGCGGTGCGGCGGCTCGCCCGGGTTCTCGAACGGTTCCGCGGGCAGGACCGCGGTGCCGACCGGCTCCGTCGAGTCGTGCTTCTCGACAGCCGAGGACGAGGTCACTGCCTCGTCGTCGTGCTCTGCCATGGTGTTCCCTTCAGTGTCGTGCGACACGGACGATCAGTTGGACTTCGCGGTGAGCCAGACGGTCATCGCGACGACCGCGCCCAGTCCGAAGATCCAGATGAACAGACCCTCGGCCACCGGACCGATGGCACCGAGGCCGAAGCCGCCGGGCGAGGAGTTGTCCTGCACGTACTTGAGGTACGTGATGATGTCGGCCTTCTGCTGCGGCGTGATGTTCAGGTCGTTGAACACCGGCATGTTCTGCGGGCCGGTGAGCATGGCCTCGTAGATGTGCTTGCCGGAGACGTCCGTGAGCTTCGGCGCGTACTTGCCCTCGGTCAGCGCGCCACCGGCGCCGGCCACGTTGTGGCACATGGCGCAGTTGATGCGGAAGAGCTCGGCACCCTCGGCAGCGTCACCGCCGCCCTTGGTCAGCGAGGTGGACGGCACGGCGGGACCGGGGCCCAGCGAGGCGACGTACGCCGCGAGCTGGTCGACCTGCTCGTTGGTGAACTGGGACGGCTTCTCTTCGGCCTGCGGGCCCGATGCTGCCATCGGCATGCGACCGGTCCCGACCTGGAAGTCGACCGACGCCGCACCGACACCGATGAGCGAGGGGCCTTCACCCGTGCCCTGCGCCGACAGGCCGTGGCAGGTCGCGCAGTTCGAGGCGAAGAGCTTCTCGCCCTGGTTCACCTGGGACTGGCTCGACGCCGCGACCGTGCTGACGCTGTCGTCCGCGTTGGCCGACGAGCTGAACAGCGCGTACGCCCCGCCGGTGGTCATGAGACCGACGACGATGAGCGAGACGGTCGCCATCGGCGAGCGACGGCCCTTCTTGTTCTTGGTTCTGTTGAACATGCTGTGGGTGCTGTCCGTTTCCTACTTGAGAAGGTAAATGACGGCGAAGAGGCCGATCCAGACCACGTCGACGAAGTGCCAGTAGTACGACACGACGATCGCGGTGGTGGCTTCCTTGTGACCGAAGTTCTTGGCAGCGAATCCGCGGCCCAGGGTCAGGAGGAACGCGATGAGCCCGCCGGTCACGTGGAGTCCGTGGAACCCGGTGGTGAAGTAGAACGCGGAGCCGTAGGCGCTCGAGGAGAGCGTGATGCCCTCGTGCCACAGGTTGGCGTACTCGAAGATCTGGCCGCAGACGAACAGTGCGCCCATGCAGTACGTGACGAAGAACCACTCCGTCATGCCCCAGTCGGTCGGCTTCCAGCTGGTGCGGTGCACCTGGAACCGCTCGGCAGCGAAGACCGCGAACTGGCAAGCGAAGCTGGACAGCACCAGCACGATCGTGTTGACCGACGCGAACGGCACTTCGAGGTGGGACGTCTCGGTCGCCCAGAGCTCGGGGGAGGTGCTGCGCAGCGTGAAGTAGATCGCGAACAGGCCAGCGAAGAACATGACCTCGCTGCCGAGCCACACGATCGTCCCCACGGCAACGGGGTTCGGCCTGTTGAGGACCGTACCGCTGGCTGGTCTGGAGAGAGGGGTGCTTGTCACAACGTCCATTATGGCCGAAACCACCGACAGTGTTTTGCCAGCCAACTGGCGGGTCGTTCGAAAACACTACGATCGTGGTCATGTCCGACCTCCTGACCTGGCCCGCCGTCATCAGCGCCCTCATGGCGCGCGAGGACCTGTCGATCAGGCAGTCCACATGGGCCATGGAGGAGATCGTCCGCGGACAGGCCACGCAGGCGCAGATCGCGGCCTTCGCGGTGGCCCTCCGCGCCAAGGGCGAGACCGTCGACGAGGTGGTCGGCTTCCGCGATGCCATCCTCGACGCCGCCGTCCCGCTGGACGTCGACCCGATGGCGCTCGACATCGTCGGCACGGGCGGGGACGTGGTCGGGACGGTCAACGTCTCGACGATGGCCGCGATCGTGATCGCCGCAGCCGGTGTGCCCGTCGTCAAGCACGGCAACCGCGCGAGCTCGTCGAAGTCCGGTTCGAGCGACGTGCTCGCCGCGCTCGGGCTCGACCTGTCGATGGACGCGACGCGTGTTGCGGACACCTTCCGGCGCGTCGGACTGACCTTCGCCTTCGCCAGCGCGTTCCACCCCGGGTTCGCCCACGCCGCTCCGGTGCGCCGTGAGATCGGCGTGCCGACCGTGTTCAACTTCCTCGGCCCGCTCGTCAACCCCGCGCGGTGCGAAGCGAACGCGGTCGGCGTCGCCCAGCTCGAGCTGGTGCCGATCATCACCGGCGTGTTCCAGACCCGCGGCGCGACGGCCCTGGTGTTCCGCGGCGACGACGGCCTCGACGAGCTGACCACCACGGGTCACAGCCACATCTGGGAGGTCACCGGCGGCCGCGTCACCGAGCACGACCTCGACCCGCGCGACCTCGGCATCGCCCGCGCCGTGACCTCGGACCTGCTGGGCGGTGAGCCGGCCGAGAACGCCGCGATCGTCCGTCGGGTGCTCGCCGGCGAGACCGGCCCCGTCCGCGACATCGTGCTGCTCAACGCGGCAGCCGGCCTGGTGTCCTTCCGCCTGGCCGAGGACCCGGCCGAGTGGGACCGGCCGATCCTGCAGCGCTTCCGCGAACAGCTCACGGTGGCCGCCCAGGCCATCGACTCCGGCGCGGCCGAGCGCAAGCTCGCCGACTGGGTCGGTGCCGCCCCGGCACAGCAGTAGCCGGGCGCGCGGCATGGGCGTTCCCAGGCCAGCAGCAGCAGCACGACCAGGGCGTCCCGAGGGGGTGCACCGGCGACACACCGGAGGCCCGGTGCCGGTCCCAGGGACCGGCACCGGGCCTCCGGTGCGGTGCGGTTCAGTGCAGGACTACTGCACGTCCTCGTCGACCCAGTCGAAGGTCTTCGTGACGGCCTTCTTCCACAGGCGGAGCGTGCGCTCGCGCTCGGCGGCGTCGAGCTGCGGCTCCCAGCGACGGTCTTCCTGCCAGTTGGCACGGAGCTCGTCGAGGTTCGCCCAGAAGCCCACTGCCAGACCGGCCGCGTAGGCGGCACCGAGCGCGGTGGTCTCGGCGACGACCGGTCGGACGACCGGCACGTTGAGCATGTCCGCCTGGAACTGCATGAGTGCGTCGTTGGCGGTCATGCCGCCGTCGACCTTGAGCTCGGTCAGGTCCACACCGGAGTCGGCGTTGACGGCGTCCAGGACCTCGCGGGTCTGGAGTGCCGTCGCCTCGAGCGCGGCGCGGGCGATGTGCCCCTTGTTGACGTACCGCGTGAGGCCGACCAGGGCACCACGCGCATCCGGACGCCAGTACGGCGCGAACAGGCCCGAGAACGCCGGGACGAAGTAGACGCCACCGTTGTCCTCGACGGTCTTGGCCAGGGCCTCGACCTCCGGGGCGCTGCCGATGATGCCGAGGTTGTCGCGCAGCCACTGGATCAGCGAGCCGGTGACGGCGATCGATCCCTCGAGCGCGTAGTGCGTGTCCTGGTCGCCGAGCTTGTAGCCGACCGTGGTCAGTAGCCCGTTCTCCGAGCGGACGATGTCCGTGCCGGTGTTGAAGATCAGGAAGTTGCCGGTGCCGTACGTGTTCTTCGACTCGCCCTTGTCGAAGGCGGCCTGACCGAACGTCGCGGCCTGCTGGTCGCCGAGGATGCCCGCGATCGGGACCTCGCGCAGCAGGTTCGACGACTCGACGTGGCCGTAGACCTCGGAGGAGCTGACGATCTCGGGGAGCATCGACTTCGGGACGCCGAAGTCGGCGAGGATGTCGTCACGCCACTGCAGCGTCTCGAGGTCCATGAACAGGGTGCGCGAGGCGTTCGTGACGTCCGTCTTGTGCACGCCGCCGTCGACGCCACCGGTCAGGTTCCAGAGGACCCAGGTGTCGGTCGTGCCGAAGAGCAGGTCCCCGGCCTCGGCCTTCTCACGGGCACCCTCGACGCTCTCGAGGATCCACATGATCTTCGTGCCGGCGAAGTAGGTCGCCAGGGGCAGGCCGACGATCGCCTTGTAGCGGTCGGTGTCACCGTCAGCGAGCTTGTCGACGATGGACTGCGTGCGGGTGTCCTGCCAGACGATCGCGTTGTAGACCGGCTTGCCCGTGGTCTTGTCCCACACGACCGCGGTCTCGCGCTGGTTGGTGATGCCGACCGCCGCGACGTCGTGGCGGGTGATGTCGGCGCGGGACAGCGCCTGGCCGATGACCTCACGGGTGTTGTCCCAGATCTCGGACGGGTCGTGCTCGACCCAACCGGCACGCGGGAAGATCTGCTCGTGCTCCTTCTGTCCGACCGAGATGATCGAACCGGAGTGGTCGAAGACGATGGCTCGGGTGCTGGTCGTGCCCTGGTCGATGGCGACGATGTAGTCGGCCATGGGTGCTCCTTACGGGTGTTCGGTGCCGGCCGGACCCGACGATGGGTCCGGCCGCCGTTGGCGGGTGGGGGTCAGGCGAGGGGGAGGAGCGCGTACGACAGCCCGGCGGCGATGGCGCCACCGACGAGCGGGCCGACGACGGGGACCCAGGCGTAGGCCCAGTCGCTCGAGCCCTTGCCCTTGATGGGCAGGAAAGCGTGGGCGATGCGCGGGCCGAGGTCACGGGCCGGGTTGATCGCGTAGCCGGTCGGGCCACCGAGGGAGACACCGATCGCGATCACGAGGAAGGCGACGGGGATCGCGCCGAGTTCCTTCGGGGTGCCGCCGTTGGTGAAGGCGATGACGACGAAGACCAGCACGAAGGTGCCGATGATCTCGGTCACCAGGTTCCAGGCGTACGAGCGGATCGCGGGGCCGGTGGAGAACACGCCGAGCTTGGCGGCGGGGTCGGGCTCTTCGTCGAAGTGCTGCTTGTAGGCGAGCCAGACGATGACGGCACCGATGACCGCACCGATGAGCTGGGCGAGCCAGAAGAGGAACATCTCGCCGACGGTGATGTTGCCGAGGATGGCCTGGGCCAGGCTGACGGCCGGGTTGAGCTGACCGCCCGACTTGTACGACACGGTCACACCGGCGAAGACGGCGAAGCCCCAGCCGATCGTGACCATGAGGAAGCCGGCGCCGAAGCCCTTGGACTTCTTGAGGGAGACGGCTGCGACCACACCGCCACCCAGGATGATGAGCATCGCGGTGCCGACGAGCTCGGACAGGAACTTGACGCCGATGTCGTCCATCGGTGACCTCCAGTGCTGTGAGAGGGGGTCCGGGCTGCTCCGGCACTCCCCATCGAGTGATTGGGGCGAGCATACTGCTGGGTTTTCACCCGGGGCGATGGACACGTGAGCGATCGACGGGAATCTGCACGAACGTGCAAGCGGGGTGTTCGCAGGCCCTCCCTGTGGCCGTCGCGGGCGTGATCCGCGATGCACGAACGTGCATCGCGAGGGAACACCCGCCCGTTGTAGATTGGCCGCACTCCGGACGACGTCGGCGGTGTGCTGACCTGTTCCGCGTGTGGAGACCCCGTGGAGGCCAGCTCATGAAGAAGCTCATCAACGACCCGCAGGACGTCGTCATCGAGACCGTGCGCGGGTTCGCCGCGGCGCACGCCGGTCACGTCGTGCTGGTCGAGGACCCGATCCACCTGCACCGCACCGACGCCCCGGTGGCGGGCAAGGTCGGCATCGTCAGCGGCGGCGGCAGCGGCCACGAGCCCCTGCACGCCGGCTTCGTCGGCGTCGGCATGCTCGACGCGGCCGTTCCCGGCCCGGTCTTCACCAGTCCGACCCCGGACCCGATCGTCGCGGCGACGAAGGCCGTCGACGGTGGTGCCGGTGTGCTGCACATCGTCAAGAACTACACCGGCGACGTGCTCAACTTCGAGACGGCCGCCGAGCTCGCCGGCATGGACGACGTGCGGGTCGAGACCGTCGTGGTCGACGACGACGTCGCCGTGCAGGACTCGCTGTACACCGCCGGCCGACGCGGGGTCGCGGGCACGGTCGTCGTCGAGAAGTGCGCGGGCGCCGCCGCCGAACGCGGCGACGACCTGGACGCGGTCGCGGCGGTCGCCCGCCACGTCAACGCGGTCACCCGCTCGATGGGCCTGGCGATCGCGCCCGGCACGGTCCCGCACGCGGGCGAACCCTCGTTCACCCTGGCCGACGACGAGGCGGAGCTCGGGATCGGGATCCACGGCGAACCGGGGCGCGAGCGCATCGCGATGGCCCCGGTCGACCAGCTCGTCGACCGCGTGCTCGAGCCGGTGCTGACCGACCTGGACGCCCCGGCCGGCTCGCGCCTGCTGCTGTTCGTCAACGGCATGGGCGGCACGCCCGAGTCCGAGCTCTACATCGTCTACCGGCGCGCCGCCGAGGTCCTGGCGGACCGGGGCTTCGAGGTCGCGCGTAGCTTGGTGGGCGACTACGTCACGTCCCTCGAGATGCAGGGCTTCTCGATCACCGTCACGGTGCTCGACGACGACCTGCTGACGCTCTGGGACGCTCCGGTCGAGACCCCGGCACTGCGCTGGGGCCGCTGAGACCGACACACCGCGCACGAAGGGACACGCATTGGCGCTCGACACCGCATGGGCCATCGACTGGGTACGCCGCACCGCCGCGACGATCGACGAGCACCGGGCCGAGCTCGTCACGCTCGATCGCGAGATCGGCGACGGTGACCACGGCGAGAACCTCGACCGGGGCTTCCGCGCCGTTGTGCAGGCGATCGACGCCGGGTCGTTCGACACCCCGGGAGCGGTCTTCAAGACCGTCGCGACGAAACTCATCTCCACGGTCGGCGGTGCGGCGGGTCCGCTGTTCGGCACCGCGTACCTGAAGGCCGCCCAGGCCGCGGGTGACGCGACCGAGCTGGACGCCGACACGCTCGTCGCCGTGTTGACGGCCGCTCGGGACGGGGTCGTCTCGCGTGGCAAGGCGGCCGTCGGTGACAAGACCATGATCGACGCCTGGACCCCGGCCGTCGACGCTGCGGCCACCGCGGCGGGTGCGGGGGAGTCGCCGGAACGGGTCCTCGCGGCGGCAGCCGACGCCGCGGTCACCGGTGCCGAGTCGACCGAACCGCTCGTCGCCCACAAGGGCCGTGCGAGCTACCTCGGCGAACGCGCCGTCGGCCACCGCGACCCCGGAGCGCAGTCGACCGCGTACATCCTCCGCGCCGCGGTGGACGCGGCGTGACCGTCGGCATCCTGGTCGTCTCGCACAGCGCGGCGATCGCTTCGGGGACCGTCGAACTCGCCCGGCAGATGGCCGCGGACGTCCCGCTCGTGGCCGCGGGTGGCACCGACGACGGCGGCATCGGCACCTCGTTCGACGCGATCACGGCCGGCATCGACGAGCTCGCCAGCGCCGACGCCGTGGTCGTCCTGTGCGACCTCGGCTCGGCGTACCTGACGACCGACACCGCGCTCGACTTCCTCGACGACGACCTGCGGGCACGCGTCCACGTGTCGGACGCCCCGGTCGTCGAAGGCACGGTCGCGGCTGCGGTCGCTGCACAGACCGGCGGCGACGTGCAGGCGGTGCTGGCCGCCGCGGCGACGGCCGCAGCGTCCGAGGCGGACGCGGGGGGAGCCTCCAGTCCGGACCAGACAGCAGGTCCTGCGGCGGTGACCGGAACCGCCACCGGTCCCGGCGTGGCCGCGTCCACGACCGTCGAGCTGGTCAACGAGACCGGCCTGCACGCCCGGCCCGCGGCCGAGTTCGTCAAGACGGCCGCTCGCTTCGACGCCGCCGTCCACGTCAACGGTGTCGACGCGAAGAGCCTGCTCGGCATCATGGCGCTGGCGCTGCCGAAGGGTGCGATGCTGACGATCGAGGCGACCGGGGACGACGCGCAGGACGCGGTCGACGCCCTGGACACCCTCGTCCGGTCGGGGTTCGGCGAGCACTAGCCCCCGTCGCGGGCCCCGTCGCGGTGACGGTCATCGGATGCTGATCGTCGCCGCGACGTCGACGTCCGAGGGGCCTCCGACGGCGCCCGCCGTGGCGAACAGCACCGCACCGAACACCGCGCTCCAGAACGTGCGTGCGTCGCGGGGGATCCCGTGTTCGCTCGTCCAGTCGTGCTCGGCGACGACCCGCTCGAGGTAGCGCTCGGACTGCCGGAACAGCACCGCCAGCAGCGTGCCCGTGCGCTCACGCAGTGCGTCGTCGTCCTGCGCGGTCCCGAGGGCGGCGACCAGCAGTCCGGTCGACGGCATCGCGAGGGCCGTGCGGGCCAGGACCTGGCGGAAGGCCTCGGGCGAGGACGCGCGGCGCCCCGCAGTCTGCAGCCGCGTCGTGTCGCGGAGGAACCGGACGAAGGCCGCGTCGACCACCAGCCGGTCCTTCGACCCGAAGTGGTGCGTGATCTGGTTCGGGTACACGCCCGCTGCCCGTGCAACGTCACCGACGGTCATCGCGCGGACACCCCGGTCTGCCAGCAGGTCGGCGGCCGCAGCCAGGATGCGCGCCCGGGTGGCCTGACCTCGTGTGCTTGCCATCCCCGAATTGTACGTGGTACAACTCAACTTGTGCAGCATACAAATCAGGACCGCGACGACATCGTCATCACCGGCCTCGGCGCCGTGTCGCCCTTCGGCCACGGCGTCGACCCGCTGTGGGACGCGCTGGTCGCCGGTCGGTCCGGCGTGCACGAGCTCGACCGCCCGGGGGACCTCTGGGCGTCGGTGCCGATCCGGGTCGGGGCGGACGCAGCGCTCGACGCCGATGCGGCGCTCGGACGGGTGCGCGCGCAGCGACTCGACCGCAGCCAGCAGCTCGCGCTCGTCGCCTCGGGGGAGGCCTGGGCGGACGCGGGGCGTCCCGACGTCGACCCGGAGCGGTTGGCCGTCGTGCTGGGCACCGGGATCGGCGGGATCGAGACGCTGCTGGACGCGCACGACGAACTCGGGCGGAACGGTGCGCGCCGGGTCTCGCCCCGGGCGGTGCCGATGCTCATGGCGAACGGCGCCGCGGCGCAGGTCAGCATCGAGCTCGACGCCCGCGCCGGTGCGTACACGACCGTGTCGGCGTGCGCGTCGGGGGCCGAGGCGATCGCCATGGCCGCGCGTCTGATCCGCACGGGCGAGGCCGACGTGGTGGTGGCCGGCGGGACCGAGGCCGCGGTGACCCCCGTGACGATGGCGTCCTTCGCGCAGTCCCAGGCGCTCGCGAAGCCCGACGGCGAGGACCCCACGACACTGTCCCGCCCGTTCGACCGCGACCGCCGTGGCTTCGTGCTGGGGGAGGGCGCCGGCATCGTCGTGCTGGAACGCGCCGTCCACGCCCGGGCCCGCGGCGCCCGGATCCACGCCGTGCTGGCCGGATGGGGCATCACCGCGGACGCGTTCCACATCACCGCACCGCGGGCCGACGGCTCCGGGCAGGAGCGCGCGATGACCCAGGCGCTGCGCATGGGTGGGCTGACCGGCAGCGACGTCGACCACGTGGACGCCCACGCCACCGGCACCCCGGTCGGCGACGCGAGCGAGGCGGCGGCGATCGCCCGGGTCGTCGGGCGCGGTGCGGTGGTCACCGCACCCAAGAGCGCGATCGGGCACATGTTCGGCGCGGCCGGTGCGGTCGAGACGATCCTGACCGTCCGGTCCCTCGAGACCGGGATCGTGCCACCGACGCTCAACCTGCAGCACCAGGACCCGGCGGCCGACCTCGACGTGGTGTCCGGCACCGCCAGGACCCTGCCGATCCGGGCGGCGCTCAACAACGCGTTCGGGTTCGGCGGGCAGAACGCGTCGCTGCTGCTCACCCGGGCGTGAGCTGCTGCAGTCCCGTCACGCGCAACAGGTCGAGCCGTGCGGCCGACTCCGACCCGGGCACCACGGTGTAGACGACGATGCGCAGGTCGCCGCCGGTCACGGTCAGGGTGTCGCAGTCGACCTCGATGCCGCCGACCGGCGTCCGGACGGTCTTGCGGCTCGCCCGGTGCTCGGCCACCCGGGCGACGGCCCAGCGCCGCTCGAACTCCGGCGACTCCCGACGCAGCCGTGCCACCAGGTCGGCCAGGGCCCGGTCGCCGGGGTAGCGGCCGAACGCCAGGCGCAGGTCGGCCACCAGGTCACCGGAGAACTCCTCGTGGTGGTCGTCGTCGTACTCGACGCCCTCGTGGCCGGCCGTGAAGTACCGCCACACCAGGTTGCGGTCGAGGCCGACCAGCCGCGCGGGGTCGCCGTTCATCGCGGCCCACAGCTCGTTCCACAGCAGGATCTCATGGGTCGCCGTGAACACCGCCAGCGGCACGTCGCCGAGTCGGTCGATCAACCGCTGCACGCCCGGGGTGATGTGCCGCGGCACCACACCACGCGACGGGGGAGCGGCATCGGCGACGCGGAACAGGTGGTCACGCTCCTCGGTGGTCAGGCGCAGCGCGGTCGCCAGCGCACCGAGCAGCTGGGGCGACGGGTTGACCGAGCGGCCCTGCTCGAGCCGCACGACGTAGTCCACGCTGACACCGGCGAGCGCCGCGAGCTCTTCGCGACGCAGACCCGGCGTCCGTCGACCGGGGCCGGCGGGCAGCCCCACCGCCTCGGGGGTGACACGGTCGCGCCAGGCGCGCAGCACGGTCGCGAACTCGTCCATGCGACCATCCTGCCGCCCGACAGCGGATGTCGGGTGGTACTCCGGGTCCCACCGTCGACGGGCACCTGGGAGCGGCGGGTCTTGCGGGGCATGGTGGGCACATGACCACGACACTCATCACCGGAGCCAACCGCAGCCTGGGGCTCGAGACCACCCGCCGCCTGATCGAGGCCGGCCACACCGTGTACGCCGGCATGCGTGACACCGCGAACGGCGACGAGGCCCGGGCCCTCGGCGCGCACGTCGTCCAGCTCGACGTGACCGACCAGGACAGCATCGACGCCGCGGTCGCGTCGCTGCCGTCGCTCGACGTCCTCGTCAACAACGCCGGCGTGCTCGGCACCTCGTTCGGCGTCGACGACCTGGACGCCGCCGCGATGGCGTCGGTGCTCGACACGAACGTCACCGGGATCGTGCGCGTCACGCAGGCGGCGCTGCCCGTGCTACGTGCGTCGTCCGCGCCGGTGATCGTCAACGTCGCGTCCGGGGTCGGGTTCGCCCGGTGGCTCACCACGCCGGGGCACGACGAGTTCGCCGTGCCGTCGATCCCGTACGCCGCGTCGAAGGCCGCGGTGATCGTCCTGACGCTGCAGTACGCCAAGAACCTGCCGACTTTCCGCATCAACGCGAGCGACCCGGGCTACACCGCGACGGAGTTCAACGGCTTCGGAGGACACCAGACCGTGACCGAGGGCACCGATGCCACCGTCGCGCTCGCGACGCTGGGGGCCGACGGCCCGACCGGTGAGCTGCACGACCGGAACGGCCGGGTCGCGTACTGACGTCGGGGCGGACGGGAGGCGCGGTGCGGGCCGGCACCGAGCCTCCCGTCCGGTGGGTGCGCGCGTCCGTGACGCTGGCGGTGCGTTGATGCGTTGGTGCGTTGGTGCGTCGGTGCGTTGGTGCGTCGGTGCGTCGCCGACGCTCTCGACGCGTCGGTGACGCGGAACCCGATCGGTGGTCGCGTCAGTCTTCGTCGGGTGCGCGGCGGCGGCGCGATGCGGCGACCACCACGACCGCTGCCAGCAGGACGAGGGCGCCACCGCCGGCCCACAGCGCCGGGGCGACCGGGACCGGAGCATCGGCGGCGGCGCTCGGCTCGGCCGTGGCCTCGATCGTCACGTCCGTCTCGGTCGCAGTGGAGCCGGGTCCGGCCGACGCGCTCGGCGTGCTCGTCGGCGCCGCTTCCGGCAGCGCGACCGTGAAGCCGAGCTGCCCCGTGATCGGGTGCCCGTCGGGGGAGACGTACCGCCACAGCACCGTGTAGGCACCGTTGTCGGGGGTGACGGCCTTCGACATCGTCGTGCCGTCGACCAGTACCTCGCCGGTGGAGACGTCCTGTCCGGCGGCGTCGCGCACCTCGATGCGCAGACCGGCGTCGAGGCCGGTGAGCGGCGCCTCGGAGAACGTCAGGTCGACGCGGTCGATCGGCTCGGTGAGGGTCTGACCGTCGGCCGGGGTGCTGGCGATGAGGGCGGAGTGCGCGTCGGCACGATCGGCGACGACCAGGCCGGTGAGTGCGACGACGATCGCCACGACGGACATCCGGACGCTGCGGCGGACCGCGGTGGGGGACATGCGCCGATCCTAGTTCGGCGTGCTGGTCGGTGCCGCCGACCCGGCTGGGGCGGGCCGCGCTTGGGTGGCAGGATGAGCGGATGCGCGCAGTCAGCTACTCCGAGTTCGGTGCCACTCCCGAGGTCGTCGAGATGGACCGTCCCGTGTGCGACGCCGACGGCGTGGTCGTCCGCGTCGCCGCCACGGGCGTGTGCCGGAGCGACTGGCACGCCTGGCGCGGACACGACGACTCGGTCCACCTGCCGCACGTGCCGGGGCACGAGTTCGCCGGCACCGTCATCGCCACCGGCGACGCGGTGCGGGCACACGCCGTGGGGGACCGGGTCACCGCGCCGTTCGTCTTCGCCTGCGGCACCTGCGACCAGTGCCGGTCCGGTGCCACCCAGGTGTGCACCAACCAGCAGCAGCCGGGGTTCACGCTATCCGGGTCCTTCGCCGAGGAGCTCGTCGTGCCGCACGCCGACGTGAACCTCGTCGCGCTGCCCGACGCCGTGCCGTTCGTCGACGCCGCCGGGCTCGGCTGCCGTTTCGGCACCGCCTACCACGCGCTGCACGCACGGGGTCGGGTCGCCGCCGGGGAGCACGTCGTCGTGGTCGGGTGCGGGGGCGTCGGACTGTCGGCGATCATCGTCGCCGTCGCAGCCGGCGCACACGTGATCGCGGTCGACGTCTCACCCGGAGCCCTCGAGCGCGCCCGGGCTCTCGGCGCCACCACGGTCGTGTCCGGACCGGACACCGTCGACCAGGTCCGGCGCCTGACCGACGGGGGAGCGCACGTCTCGGTCGACGCGTTCGGCAGCCGGGCGACCTCGGTCACCGCCGTGGCCACGCTCCGCCCTCGCGGACGGCACGTGCAGGTCGGACTGCTGCTCGACGACGAGGCAGCCCCGGCGATCCCGATGGGCCGGGTCATCGGCCAGGAACTCGAGCTGCTCGGCAGCCACGGCATCTCCGTGGGGGAGTACGCCGCCATGCTCGACGACATCGTCGCCGGACGGCTGCGGCTCGACGCCACGATCGGGCAGACGATCACCTTCGACGAACTGCCCGCGGCGCTGGCGGCGATGGACCGTCCCGCCACGTCGGCCGGCATGACCGTCGCCGTGCTGGACGCCCGGTGACACCGTGCGCCCGTGACACCGTGCGCCGGGTGACATCGTGACACGGACCCGGGTCGAACTCGGCCGCCGCGAGGACCTGGGCGCCGACTGCGCGAACTGCTTCGGGCTGTGCTGCGTCGCGCTGGCGTTCGCGAAGTCGGCGGACTTCCCGTTCGACAAGGACGCGGGGGAGCCCTGCACGAACCTCGACGACCAGGACGGCTGTCGCATCCACCCGCACCTGCGCGACCGTGGCTTCGCTGGGTGCACCGTGTTCGACTGCTTCGGCGCCGGACAGAAGGTGTCGCGCTCGGCCTTCGCCGGGCGGTCGTGGCGCGACGACCCGGCAACCCGCACCGCCATGTTCGCGGTGTTCCCGGTCGTGCGACGGCTGCACGAGCTGCTGTGGTACCTCGACGAGGCGATCCGGCTGGTGTCGGGGTCGCGTGACCCGGCACCGTGGACGTCGGCGTTCGACCGGGTACGGGCGCTGAGCGATGCGGATCCGGAGACGCTGACGGCGCTCGACGTCGATGCGGAGTACGACGCGGCGCGGGCGCTGCTGGTCGAGGCGAGCGAGATCGCGCGGTCGGGTGCGGTCCGTGGTGGGTCTACAGCTGTGCGGGCCCAGGGGAGCCGGGTGCGTGGTCCTGGCAGCGACCTGGCGGGAGCCGCCCTGCGCGGCGCTGACCTGCGCGGCCAGTCGCTCCGCGGCAGCATCGCCATCGGCGCAGACCTGCGCGATGCGCAGCTGGGTCGGTGCGACGTGCTCGGCGTGGACCTGCGCGGGGCCGACCTGTCCGGCGCGGATCTGGTGGGCGCGGTCTACCTGACGCAGCCGCAGGTCAACAGCGCCCGGGGGGACACGCGCACGCGGTTGCCCGAGGGGTTCGCGCGGCCGTCGCACTGGACGGAAGACTGAAGGCGCGCCGACGATGCCACACCACGAACGACCGAGTGCGTTCGCACCGTACGCCCTGGGGGTGCTGCTCTCCACGATCGGCGGAGCCGCCCTGTTGGTGAACGCCATCGGAGGGTACGCCGACGACCCCGGTGGATCGCGCACGTCACTCGTCCTGTTGGTCGCGGCCCCGTGCGCGCTCGCGGTGTTCGGGTTCCTGAGCGCGGTTCCCCACCGTCGTCGGCGACGGAGGCTCGAGGCCATGTTCCCGGAGAGTCTCATCGTCGACGTCATCGTGCTGCCCACGACCCGGGCCACGTTGCAGCTCGACGACGAACTCCGACGGAGCTACACCGCGAGCTTGGTGTTCGCGGCAGGAGGGTTCACCGTGTGGAAACGCGGGACGTTCGGTGTTCGCCGATGCGGCGAGGTCACCCACCAGCTGCGGGACGTCGGGATCGGCACCGCCACGGTGTCGTCGGTCACGGTTGCCGCGCTGACCGGCACACTCGATGGTGGGGCTCCGCTGCAGCTGCCGTTGCTGAGCCCCCGGAGTCCGTTCACCATGGCCGCAGGCAGTGCCTTCGTCGACCGGGTGGTCCGGGCGATCTCGAAGACGACATGATCGGATCTGGGGGAGGGAGCGACCGTCACGCATGTCTGCGGGTGAGCGCCAGTGTGCTCCCTCGTTGAGTGGCGGCCACGGAGACGCTGCTGCGCGGATCGTTCGGCTTGTGGGGATCGCGGATGGAGGGGAGGTTCGGGATTGTCCGGGTGGTGCAACGCCGCGAAGGGGGACTCGCCACGCTCTGCCGCTACCCGCCGGCACCGTGATGAGGTCCGACTGCCTGGGAGCTGACCGGACACGATGGTGGTTCTGATCGCGACGATGACCGGGACATGACCCGATTCCATAGGTGGGCGTTCGAACGACTCAGTGCACGGAGCCAGGTGGGTGTTCGCGTTCATGGCGGGCGAGGTTGCGGATGGAGAGCACAAGGCTGGTGAATGCCCCCGAGAGGGCGGCTATCGCGGCCGTGATCACTGTCGCTGCGAGGTTGTCGGTCACGCTGACCGCGAGGCCGAGCACCCCGGCGCCTGTGATCCCGACCGCGCCAACGAACTGCGGCGCGTAGTGCAGGTCCTCCTGACTGAATCCACGACAGACCCCGGCGGTGAAGAGGGCACCGCCGACGGCGAGTCCCACGGCAAGGATCCGGACTGCGACAACGAGAGCCTTGGAGGAGAGTGTCCCGTCCTCGGCCATGTTCTGGACCAGCTGGATCATCATGAGAGCGCACGCGCTGAGAACAACGACAGCGGCATCGGCACGGAGCGCGCGGAACACAGCTGGCAGTGCAACCAACGGGAACCGCCGATTGAGGACAGTACGCACCGCGAACGCGATGAACACGATCAGGCCGCAGACGCCAACGAGTGCTGGTGCGATCGCCGCGAGGCTGTTGCGTCCGATGGTGATGGGTTCGCCGTCCTGTCGGTCCAAGCTCAGGATGCCGGGTGGGGTGCGTACCGCGAGGAAGGTGACCGTGACGGTGGCGGCGGCCCAGGTAGCCGCGCCCACCCACGGGTACGTGTACCGGGGCCGCCGCGTGTTCATGGTGTGCAGAGCGCAGCGCTGAGCGTGCTGCTGATGCAGACGGACAGGCTCACTGTGCTGATGACGATGGTCGGGGTGGAGTTCACCCCGTCGCGGCTGGGATTGCCGCCCCGGAGGGCTTGCAGATCGAGCATGTGCTTCATCAGTCGAGCTCCTAGCAGAGAGAAAGGGACAGGCTGCTGCCACACACCGCGACGCTGACGGTGCTGAAGCGGGGTTCAGCACCTGTGGTGGTCGGCGTAGTGCCGTGTCGTAGCCAACATCTCACCGGATACGTTTCACGTCAAGAGGAGTTCAGGAAGAATCTCAGTCCAGTGGTACTCACCGCTGCATCAGGCGATCGACGGGTGTCTCGCAACGCGGTCGATTCAGGTCAGCCGCGGCCGCGTCAGCTGGGTTGGTCGGAGACTGTGATGAGCGTGGGCTGACATAATATGCATTATCGGCGCACTCGTCGATCCTGCGAGCGTGGCTCGTCGGTGCTCGCACAACGAGAAGCACCCGACACCGTGGGTGCCCGTGGTGCCGGGTGCTACTGGTTGTGCGAACGCGCGGTTCAGGCGTCCGAGGTCGGGACGTCGTCCGCGTCGATCTCGAGCGCTGCGTCTTCGCGTCCGGATTCCTCGACCGCGTCGGTGTCGGTGTCGGGCTGCTCGGGAGCGTCGGTCTGGGTGGTCTCTTCCGAAGGGTCTGGCTGGCTGTACGTCATGCGCAGGACGCTACGCGCGCGGTCCTGGGACCGATGACGGGCTGGAGGCTCGGCGTCGGTCGTGCGCGGAGCCTCCGGTCCGGCGGTCCGCGGCGGACGGTCGGCTCCGTCCGTCCGCTCGTTCGCTCGCTTCGCGGCGTCCGCTCGCTTCGCGGCGTCCGCTCGCTTCGCGGCGTCCGCTCGCTTCGCGGCGTCCGCTCGCTTCGCACCCCGCAGCGGACATCGCGCCCCGGCGCGCCGGTGCGCGATGTCCGCCCGTGGGTGCGACGCGCGCTTGCCGGTGGTCAGGCGCCGACGTAGGCGGCCAGGTGCTGCCCGGTGAGCGTCGACCGGGCCGCGACGAGCTCGGCGGGCGTGCCCTCGAAGACGATCCGGCCACCGTCGTGGCCGGCACCCGGGCCCAGGTCGATGATCCGGTCGGCGTGGGCCATCACGGCTTGGTGGTGCTCGATCACGATGACGCTCTTGCCGGCATCGACGAGTCGGTCGAGCAGCGCGAGCAGCTGTGCGACGTCGGCCAGGTGCAGGCCGGTCGTCGGTTCGTCGAGCACGATGACACCCCCGGGTTCGCCCAGGTGCGTCGCGAGCTTGAGGCGCTGCCGTTCACCACCGGACAGCGTCGTCAGGGGCTGACCGATCGTCAGGTACCCGAGTCCGACGTCGACCAGACGCTGCAGGATCGCGTGGGCGGCCGGGATGCGCGACTCCCCTGCGGCGAAGAACTGTTCGGCCTCGGCGACCGGCATGGCCAGGACCTGGCTGATGTCCTTGCCACCCAGGCGGTACTCGAGCACGGACGCATCGAAGCGCTTGCCGTCGCACTCCGCACACGTGGTGGAGATCCCGGCCATCATGCCGAGGTCGACGTAGATCACCCCGGCGCCGTTGCAGACCGGGCAGGCCCCCTCGGAGTTTGCGCTGAACAGCGCGGGCTTGACGCCGTTGGCCTTGGCGAAGGCCTTGCGGATCGGCTCGAGCAGCCCGGTGTAGGTCGCGGGGTTGCTGCGCCGCGAGCCCTTGATCCCGCTCTGGTCGATCGCGACGACGTCGTCCCGCGGCGACAGCGAACCGTGGATCAACGTGCTCTTGCCGGACCCGGCGACGCCCGTCACCACGGTCAGCACGCCGAGCGGGACGTCGACGTCCACCGCGTGCAGGTTGTGCCGGTCGGCACCGCGGATCTCGATCACGCCGGTGGGAGTCCTGACCGAGGCCTTGACGGCGACGCGGTCGTCGAGGTGGACGCCCGTGACGGTCCCGCTCCCCCGCAGCCCGTCGACGGAGCCCTGGTAGCAGAGCGTTCCACCGCAGGTGCCGGCACCAGGACCGAGGTCGACGACGTGGTCGGCGATCGCGATGACCTCGGGCTTGTGTTCCACCACCAGGACGGTGTTGCCCTTGTCCCGCAGGCGCAGCAGCAGGCGGTTCATCCGCTCGATGTCGTGCGGGTGGAGACCGGTGCTCGGTTCGTCGAACACGTAGGTGACGTCGCTCAGGGCCGATCCGAGGTGCTTGACCATCTTGACGCGCTGGCCTTCACCCCCGGAGAGCGTGCCGGTCGGACGGTCGAGCGACAGGTAACCGAGGCCGATCTCGACGAACGAGTCGACCGCGTCACGGAGTCCGTCCAGCAACGGCCGGACCGAGGGTTCGTCCAGTGCGTGCAACCACGTGGCGAGGTCGGTGACCTGCATCGCGCTGACGTCGGCGATGCTCTTGCCCGCGATCTTCGACGAGCGCGCGACGTCGTTCAACCGCGTGCCGTCGCAGTCCGGGCAGGTGGTGAACGCCACAGCACGATCGACGAACGCCCGGATGTGTGGCTGCATCGCGCCGCGGTCCTTCTGCAGGAACGAGCGCCGGACCCGGAGCACGAGCCCTTCGTAGGTCATGTTGATGCCGGCGATCTTCTGTCTGACCGGTTCGTGGTACAGGAAGTCCTGCAGCTCCTGCGGTGTGAAGTCGCGGATCGGCTTGTCACGGTCGAAGTACCCGGACTCGGCGTACAGACGGACGTTCCACCCGTCGGTGCCGTACCCGGGGATCGTGAGGGCTCCGTCGGACAGGGCCCGGCTGTCGTCGAAGAGCTGGGCCAGGTCGATGTCCGACACGCTCCCCCGGCCTTCGCACCGCGCGCACATCCCGCCCAGGCGACTGAACGAGACCTTCTCGGCCTTGGCGTCGAGGCCGCGCTGCACGGTGATCGCGCCACCGGCGGTGACCGTCGCCAGGTTGAACGAGAACGCGTTCGGCCCGCCGATGTGCGGCTGCCCCAGACGACTGAACAGCACCCGGAGCATCGCGCTGGCGTCCGTGACCGTCCCCACGGTGGACCGCGGGTCGGCGCCGATGCGTTCTTGGTCGACGACGATCGCCGTCGTCAGGCCGTCCAGCACGTCGACGTCCGGGCGTCCGACCGACGGCATGAAGCCCTGCAGGAAGGCACTGTAGGTCTCGTTGATCATGCGCTGTGACTCGGCAGCGACGGTCGCGAAGACCAGCGAGCTCTTGCCGGAACCGGAGACCCCGGTGAAGACGGTCAACCGGCGCTTCGGCAGGTCGACGTCGACGTCCCGCAGGTTGTTCTCACGCGCACCCCGGACGCGGATGCGGTCGTGGCTGTCAGCAGCCGGGGCCTGGGGTGTGTCCATGCGATCAGGCTACCGACGGGTACCGACCCGGCAGAAGACCCGGACACGACCTGTGGAGAACGGCCATACTGACCCGCATGGCACTCCGCTGGTACTCGATCGTCGTCGACAGCCACGACCCGCACGCGCTCGCGCGGTGGTGGGCCGAGACCCTCGCCTGGCCCGTCGTGTTCGAGGCCGAGGACGAAGTGGTCATCGCTCCCCCGGGCTCCGAGCAGCTCGAGGGCACGGTCCCCCGCGAACAGCTGCCCCAGGGCTGGGTGTTCGTCCCGGTTCCCGAGGACAAGACCGTCAAGAACCGACTGCACATCGACCTGGCTCCGGCGCCGGACGACGACCACCAGGGGCAGGTCGACACCCTCCTCGTCCGTGGCGCGACCCTGGCCGACGTCGGTCAGGCGGATGCACCGTGGGTGGTGCTCGCCGACCCCGAGGGCAACGAGTTCTGCGTCCTCACTCCACGGGAGTGACGCCGACCCCTTCGCCCGCGCCAGCCCGACGCACCAGGTCGGGCAGCTCGGCGGGCTCGAACGGCTGGTCGGTGGTGTCGAGTTCGTCCGCGGTCCACCACCGCCAGGCGTGGATGTCGACCCGCTCGTCGTCGGTCCACTCGTCGTCGGACATCGTGAACCCCGGCGTGCGGACGACGTAGAACTCGGAGTGCCCACGGTCGTGGTCCGCCTGGTCCCAGGTGACGTCGAAGTCCCACGACCACACCGGCTCGCCGGGGTCGGTGATGACGATGCCCGTCTCCTCGCGGAGTTCGCGGACCGCGGCTTCCCGGTGGGTCTCCCCCGGGTCGACGCCGCCGCCCGGCGTGATCCAGCGGTGGAACCCGTCGCTCGACGGTGCGTTCGTGTCCATCAGGAACACACGACCCCGGGGGTCGAGCAGCAGGATTCGGGAGGTTCGGCGCAGGCCGGGCTTGGCGGTCACCGGCCCGACGCTACCGCGCGGGTCAGGACTGCGTGAAGCCCGAGACGTCCCCCACCAGCCGGGTGTGGTCGGACGGGATCGGCTCGACCGCGGCCAGGGCGATCTCGGCCGCGAACTCGGACACGCTGTACAGCTTGCCCACCTCTTGCCGACGCCCCTCGATCGCGCCCGGGTTCAGGCGGTTCAGGAGCGTCGCGGTGATCGTGCCCTCGATCATGTCGCCGGAGACGACGACGAACTCGATGCCGGCTGCTTCGAGCTGCGGGACGAGCTCGCGGAGGGCCAGTTCCCCGGCACGCTTGCTCTTGGCGACGGGGAGGTACTCGTCCATCGTCTGGGCGGTCTCGACGAAGTGGGCCTGGTGGCTCGTGACGAACACGACACGCGAGCCCGCCGCCATGTGCGGCACGGCCGTCTGCAGCATGTCGACCTGCGCGTCGCGGTTCAGGCGGAGCGCGTAGTCGTCGCCCATGCCCGACTCCATGCCGCCCGAGGCGTTGAGGACCAGCAGGTCGATGCCGCCCCAGGCCCCGACGACCGCATCGACCATGGCCTGCACCGAGGCGTGGTCGGTCAGGTCAGCGCCGACGGCCAGCGCGTCCCCACCGGCAGCGACGATGCCCTCGGCGATCTGCTCGGCGCGACGGGCCTTGTTGCGGTAGTTGACGACGACCTTCGCGCCGGCCTCGGCCAGGTACCCGACCGTGTCGGCCCCGATCCCGCGCGAGGACCCGGTGACGAGGGCGCGCTTGCCTGCGAGTGCTCCGGCTGCGAGGGGGTTGCTCACGGTGTCCTCCTGTGGTTCGGGCCCGCTCGTCGGGCCCGGACGAGCCTACCAATCCCCCGGAACGGCCCGATCCGCAGCCCGATGTCGGTCGTCATCAGATATGTTGAACGGACTTGAACCGGTCGAGCGCGAAGCCGCGCCGCCGAACGCGTCCGAGGGAGGGAGGACCGCGTGAACATCACCGAATGGGTCCAGGCACTCGTCTGGATCGCCCTGGTGCTGGTGCTGGGGGTCGTCGAGGTCTTCACACTCGACTTCATCTTCATCATGCTGGCCGCCGGAGCCGCAGGCGGGCTCATCGCCGCACTGATCGGGGCACCGTGGTGGCTGTCCGCCATCATCGCCGCGGTGTTGGCGCTCGTGCTGCTCGCCCTGGTGCGGCCGCGCGTGCTGCAGGCACTCGGCCGCAACGCCGACCCGCACCGCACCGGCGTCGAGGGACTGGTCGGCATGCCCGGCACGGTCGCCGTCGCCTTCACCCCGTCGTCGCCCGGCCAGGTCCGCCTGGCCAACGGCGAGACGTGGAGCGCGCGCATCGACGCCGCAGCACCCGAACGCACACCCGCGCTCGGCACCCATGTCGTCGTCGAGTCCATCGAGGGCTCGACCGCCGTCGTCCGCATCCAACAGAAGGCAGCTCCATGACCCTCGCACCCGGGACGATCGTGCTCCTCGTACTGATCGTCGTCATCGTCATCTTCGTGATCACCGTCCTCGCCAAGGCGATCCGCATCGTCCCGCAGGCGACCGCGGGCGTCGTGGAACGGCTCGGCAAGTACCACAAGACCCTCTCCCCCGGGCTGAACCTGCTGGTGCCGTTCATCGACCGTCTGCGGCCGCTGCTCGACATGCGCGAGCAGGTCGTCTCGTTCCCGCCCCAGCCGGTGATCACCGAGGACAACCTGGTGGTCTCGATCGACACCGTCGTCTACTTCCAGGTCACCGACGCCCGCGCCGCGACCTACGAGATCGCGAACTACCTCGGCGCCGTCGAGCAGCTCACCACGACGACGCTCCGCAACGTGGTCGGTGGCCTGAACCTCGAAGAAGCGCTGACCAGCCGCGACAACATCAACGGCCAGCTGCGTGTCGTCCTCGACGAGGCGACGGGCAAGTGGGGCATCCGGGTCGGGCGCGTCGAGCTCAAGGCGATCGAGCCGCCCGTGTCGATCGTCGACGCCATGGAGCAGCAGCTGCGTGCCGAGCGCAACCGTCGTGCCGCGATCCTGCAGGCCGAGGGCACGAAGCAGTCGCAGATCCTCGAGGCCGAAGGTCAGCGACAGGCCTCGATCCTGGCGGCCGAGGGTGACGCCAAGGCCCAGGTGCTCCGCGCCGAGGGTGAAGCCCAGGCCATCGCGACCGTGTTCGAGGCGATCCACACCGGCGACCCCGACGAGAAGCTGCTGTCGTACCAGTACCTGCAGACGCTCCCGAAGATCGCCGAGGGCTCGTCGAACAAGCTCTGGATGATCCCGAGCGAGTTCACCGAGGCGCTGTCCGGCATCGCGAAGGGCTTCACGGCGACACGCTCGGGCGGAGCCACGGGCGGCCCGAGCGCCGGCGGCGGCGCCGACTTCCTCGAGAAGATCTCCAAGCTCGCCAACGAGAGCCTCGCCACCACCGCGGCGACCGCGGCGACGAGCTCCGCGGGCCGTCCGTCCGCTGATGCCACCGCGGCCGACATCGTGCCGGACTCCGCGCTCGACGAGCGCCTGGCGGAGTCGAACCGCAGCGTCGAGGAGAAACTGGCCGCTGCGGCCGACGCCACCCGCCGCCAGCTTCGTGATGACGAGCGCCAGCGCGATGACGAGCGCCAGCGCGACGGCGAGCAGACGTCGCCGCAGCAGGAGCAGTAGCTCCGCCCCCGCACGGCACGTCGAAGGCCCGCTCCCCCGATGGGGAGCGGGCCTTCGTGTTCGTCGGTCTGCTAGGCGCCGCGACGGGCACGCAGGAACGCCAAGCGCTCCTGCAGCAGTTCCTCGAGCTCTTCACGTGAGCGACGCTCGAGCAGCATGTCCCAGTGGGTGCGGGGCGCCTTGACGTCCTCTGCCGCGACCTCGACGGGGACTCCGTCGTCGCCGAGCAGCCGGCCCTCGCGCCCGCTGCGCGGGTCGTTCCAGCTCTGCGGGACCTCGGCGTCGGCCGAGAAGACCACGTCGAACGTCTCGCCGGACTCGTCCTGGTAGACCGCACGCTTGCGGTCGGAGAGCTCGACGCCCTCTTCGCTCTGGAGGCTCTGACTCCCGAGCCGCATGCCGCGGAGACTCCGATCAGCCATGGTGGACTCCTCTCAGTCGTTCACCCCTTGCAACACTGTCCCACGCGCTGCCGTTCCGACACCGGCGCATTCACAGTCCCTTCCCAGTGCAGCGCCGAGCGCACACACCGTGATGCGACGACCGTGCAGCACGCGGTGGGTCGACCCGGGGTCAAGAGCGGCGGCCTCGACGCCCCCAGGGTGCGCAGGCCAGCAGCACGAGCAGCCCGCCGAGCGACAACACCAGCGCGATGAGCCCGGAGGCCACGGTCGCCGGGGTCGTCGACGTCCCCAGGGGCACGTCGGTCACCATGGACGTCGCCGTGTACTCCGGCACCCGGTCGATCGTTCGCCCGCTCGGGTCGATGACCTGCGAGGCGCCGACGGTGGAGATGTTGACCAGCGACCGCCCGGTCTCGATCGCTCGCATCCGCGCGATCTCGAGCTGCTGCAGGTTCTCGTCGGTGCCCGAGAAGTCCGCGTTGTTCGTCTGCGCGAGGATCACCTGCGCTCCCCCGCGCGCCATGTCGCGGGTCAGCCCGTCGTCGACGATGTCGAAACAGATCGCGATGCCGGCGCGGATGCCCGCGACCGGCAGCACGTTCGGCTTGGTCCCGGGCGTGTAGTCGCGCTGCAGCAGACCGATCAGCGACGGCGCGAGCTTGGAGAAGAACCAGCGGTCGGGCACGTACTCCCCGAAGGGCACCGGCCGCTTCTTGTCGTACGAGGCCTGCCACCCGTCGGCGGTCCACACGAAGGACGTGTTGTGCAGCACTCCCGAGGGGGTCTGCGTGATGGCACCGGCGACCAGGGGCGCATCGACCGACCGGACGACGCTGTCGAGCGCGGTCGCGATGACGGGTTGCACACGCGGGTCGAACTCCGCCGAGGCCTCGGGCCACACGACCAGGTCGACGTCCTTCGCGTCGACGTCGGTCGCGGCGACCTGCGACTGCAGGACCTCGCCGGGTTGCGCGCGGTCGAAGTAGCCGGCCGGACCGTTGCCCTGCACGGACTCGATGCGGATCGTGCCCTGCGTCGCGGTCGGCCAGGCGGGCACCGCCAGCACGACGGCGACGAGCAGGCCCGCCGTCGCGACGCGCATCGGCAGCCGGATCCCGCCGACGAGTGCGAGCGACACGACCACGGCGACGCAGTAGACGACGACGAAGGACAGGCCGAGCACGCCCACGTACGCGGCCAGGTGCGCGAACGGGCTGTCGGACTGCGACAACCCGACGCGCCCCCAGGCGAAGCCGCCGTAGGGCCAGCTGCCCGAGAACCACTCGCGTCCGGTCCACAGGGCGGCGATCACGGCCGGGAGGCCCCACACGCGTCCGGCGGTCGAGGTCACGACCCGCGCGACCCACCGGTACGCGAGCGCGATGACGACGCTGCCGAGCGCGAACATCGCCGCTTCGAACAGCGCCAGTGCCAGCCACGGGACCGGGCCCAGGTAGCGGCCGGCCCACGAGATGGCCGGCACCCAGAACGCGACACCGCCGAGGTACCCGATCCATGCCGCACGCCGCCAGCTCTGTCCCATGGCGGCCAGCAGCAGGCACGCGACCGCTGGGTAGGCCAGGAACCACCAGCCGGGTGACGGGAAGGACAGCGCGAACAGGATCCCGCCGACCACCGTGAGCGGGAGTGCCTGGGCGACCGGCAGCGCCGAGAAGGGGCCGCGCGGACGCGCGGCAGTGTCGAGGACCTGCACCGGGCCTCCTGTCAGACCGTCGCGTAGGCGACGATGCCGCGGCGCACCGCGTCCGTCGCACGGCGGGCGGTGTCGGCGAGGTCCGGGTCGCCGGCGTTCTTGATCTGGTCGAGCAGGTCGATGACCTGCTTGGACCAGCGGACGAAGTCGCCGGCGGCCAGGTCGAGCGAGCGCAGCACGTCGTCGAGTGCGGACCCGGACGCCCAGCGGAACATCCCCAGCGCGATCGCGGGCGTGGGCGGTTGCGAACCGGCGAGCCGGGCTTCGCGTTCGACGTCGTCCAGGCGCGACCAGATGGTCAGGGTCTGGTCGAGGGCCGGACGGAACGGTCCCCGGGGCAGGGCGTGCTCGGTGCCGGGTGCGTCCTCGCGGCGGGGCTGGTAGACGATCGTCGCGGCCATCGCCGCCAGGTGGCCCGGGGTCAAGTCCTTCCAGACGCCGGCTTCGAGGCACTCGGCGACCAGCAGGTCGCGCTCCCCGTAGATCCGCTGCAGGCGACGGCCACCGGCGGCGACCACGAGCTCACCGTCGCCACGGGCGGTCGAGTGCTCGTCGGACGGGTCTGACGGCACCAGGTACCCCAGCTGCAGGAGCACGTCGGTGACACGGTCGAACGTCGTGGCGACCGCACCGGTGCGGGACCGGATCTGCTGCAGGAGCTTGTCGTTGACGCGCTTGAGCTTGTACCAGCGCTCCGCCCACCGGGCGTGCGCCTCGCGGTCGGGGCAGGCGTGGCAGGGGTGGCGCTGCAGTGCGCGGCGGACCTCGGTGATGGCGGCCTGCCGCTCGGCGCGGGCCCCGTGCGAGGCCTCGCGTCCACCTGGGACGTTCGTGCGCTCCAGGTCGGACAGCTCGCGCCGGAGCGCGGCGTACTCGGTGAAGTCGCCGAGGTGGCACGCCATCGACTTCTGGTAGCCGTCGAGCGACTCCTGCTGCGAGCGGACCTTGCGCGCCAGGTCGACGACCGAGCGGTCGGCTTGGAACTGCGCGAACGAGGTCTCGAGGACCTCACGCCTGCGCTGCCGACCGAACTGCTCGATCAGGTTGACGGCCATGTTGTAGGTCGGCTTGAACGATGAGTTCAGCGGGTAGGTGCGGCGACTGGCCAGCGACGCGACGGCCTGTGGTTCGAGGCCGTCCGACCACTGGATCACCGAGTGGCCCTCGACGTCGATGCCACGGCGGCCGGCGCGCCCCGTCAGCTGCGTGTACTCCCCGGGGGTGATCGGGACGCGGGCCTCGCCGTTGAACTTCTCGAGCTTCTCGAGCACGACGGTGCGTGCGGGCATGTTCACGCCCAGCGCCAGCGTCTCGGTGGCGAACACGACCTTGAGCAGCTTGCGCTGGAAGAGGTCCTCGACCACTTCCTTGAACGCGGGCAGCATGCCAGCGTGGTGCGCCGCGACGCCCCGCTCGAGTCCTTCGAGCCACTCCCAGTACCCCAGGACCGCCAGGTCCTCGTCGAGCAGGGTGCGGCAGTGGTACTCGGCGGTCTCACGGATCTCGTTGCGCTCGTCACGCGTCGTCAGCGACAGCCCGGACCGGACGACCTGGCGGACGCCCTGGTCGCACCCGTTGCGGCTGAAGACGAAGAAGATCGCGGGCAGCAGCATCCGCTCGTCGAGCATGTGCGCGATGTGCTCGCGGTGCGCCTTCTCGGTGCGTGGGCCCCGGCGGTCGACGTAGCCGCCGTGCCCCCGGCGGCCGCGGTGCCCGCCGCGCGCGTCGTTGCGCGACCCGCCGCCGACCAGCCGCAGCAGTTCGGGGTTCACGCGGTTCGTCGCCGCCGCACCGGACGAGTCGAACAGGTCGACCATCTTGTTGCCGACCAGCACGTGCTGCTCGAGCGGGACGGGTCGGTCCTCGGACACGATGACGTCGGTCTCGCCCCGGACGGTCTGCAGCCAGTCGCCGAACTCCTCGGCGTTGGAGACCGTTGCCGACAGCGACACCAGACGGACCTCGGTCGGCAGGTGCAGGATCACCTCTTCCCACACGGCTCCGCGGAACCGGTCGGCCAGGTAGTGCACCTCGTCCAGCACGACCCACGCCAGGTCGTCGAGCAGGTCGGAGTCGGCGTAGATCATGTTGCGCAGGACCTCGGTCGTCATGACGACGACGCGGGCGCGCGGGTTGACGTTCGTGTCACCGGTGAGCAGCCCGACCTCGGACTCGCCGTAGGCCTGCACGAGCTCGGCGTACTTCTGGTTGCTCAGGGCCTTCATGGGCGTCGTGTAGAACACCTTGGCGGTCGGCTGCCGCATGGCCAGCCAGATCGCGAACTCGGCGACGATCGTCTTGCCGGCGCCGGTCGGGGCCGCGACCAGGACGCTGCGGCCCTGGTCGAGCGAGTCGCACGCGGCGAACTGGAACGGGTCGAGATCGAAGCGCAGGTCGCTGCGGAACAGCTCGAGGTTGCGCGAACGGTTCCGGATGCGCGCTGCCTGGAACCGTTCGGCAGCGCTGAGACTCGTGTCGGTCACAGGCCGTACTCGGCGTCCAGCTTGGCCTGACGCTTGGCGACGCGGCGGTCGTGGAACCAAGTGATCACGCACGCGGCGACGTAGAGCACCGTCATCGGCACGGCGAGCAGGAACATCGAGATGACGTCGGCGCTCGGGGTGACGATCGCGCAGAACACCAGGATGCAGAGGATCGCCACACGCCAGGACTTGATGATGGCCGCCGCGGTGAGCACGCCGACGAAGTTGAGCAGCACCAGGAACACCGGCAGCACGAACGCGATGCCGACCGCCACGATGAGCTTGATGGTGAAGTCGTAGTAGGCCTTGGCGTCGACGATCGACGTGTCCTGGCTGGAGACGAAGCTGCCGAGGATCCCGACGATGTGCGGCAGGACGTACCAGCCGAAGTAACAGCCGGCGAAGAACAGCGGGATGGCGGTGCCCAGGAAGCCCCACACGTACTGCTTCTCGCGGCGCACGAGGGCCGGGACGATGAACGCCCAGATCTGGTAGAGCCACACCGGGCTGGCGATGACCACACCGATCGTGATCGCGATCTGCAGCTTCAGGTCGAACGCGCCCGTGATCATCGGGAAGTTCAGCTCAGCGGTGTGCCCGCCGACCTTGGCGAGCTCGGAGACCGGCGCACGCAGCGAGTCGAGCACGAACGGGGTGAGGAACCACCCGCCGACCGCCCCCACCAGGACCGCCAGCACCGCCTTGAAGAGCCGGTTGCGCAGCTCGATGAGGTGCTGCCCGAGGGACATGCGGCCTTCGGGTTCCTTGGGACGGCGACCCTGCCGCTTCTCTCGCCCGCTCGCGGTCGTCGAAGCCATGCTCCGATCCTACGGCAGCGGGACCGACAGTCCCCGGCACCGCCGCGAACGCACAGGTCGCGCGCGTCGAGTGGCCACGACACCCCGCTCGCGTCCGCCGAGCGGTCGGAGAGCGTCGGCTCCGGCTCGCCGGACCGACGGCCAGTGACCACCCGGCGGTCGGCAGACGGGGTGTCGTGGCCGGTGGTCGCCGGCCTGGAGGCCCGTGGCGGCGCCGCCACGGGCCTCCCGTCCGTCACGGCCCGGCCACCTGCCCGCGCGACCGGTCACGACACCCCGCTCACGTCCGCCGAGCGGCCGGCCACCTGCCCGAACGACTGGTCACGACACCCCGCTCGCGTCCGCCGAGCGGCCGGCCACCTGCCCGAACGACTGGTCACGACACCTCGCTCGCGTCCGCCGAGCGGCCGGCCACCTGCCCGAACGACGGGTCACGACACCCCGCTCACTTGCGCCGAGCGGTCGGAGACCGTCGGATCCGCCGGCGCCAGCCGACCGTTCGTGACCACTCGCCGGCCACCGGCCGGGGTGTTGCGACCGGTGGACGGGCAAGCCGGCACCGCCCGCCGGGCGCGAACCCGCCGGGCGCGAACCCGCCGGCCGCGAACCCGCCGGGGACGTGCGTCGGCGACGGGGTCGGCGGCGTGCGTCGGAGGGTGGGTCAGCCGGCAGCGAGTGCGGCCGCGGCGAACGCGCGGACCGCGTCGCGGGCCGCGGGCGGATCGAGCACGACCGCGCGGCCGGGCAGCCCCGCGACCAGCCGGACCACGCCGTCGAACCCGGCCGACGCCGCCAGACGGATGCGGACGCGGCCGTCCCCGTCGGGCGCGTCGGCGGTGTCCGCGAGGAAGTCCGCCACCAGGGGCAGCGACGATGCCTCGAGCTCCACCGTCACGATGACGTCCGTCGCCGACTGCTGGAACAGCGTGTCCGGGATCTCGACGTCGTCGATGGAGTGGGTCGCGGCGCGCTCGTCGACCCGCACGGCCGACATCCGGTCGAGGCGGAACGTCCGGAGCGCCTGGCGGTCGAGGTCCCAGGCCCGCAGGTACCAGTCGGTGTCGATCGACTCCACCCGCAGCGGGTCGACCCGACGGGTGCTGCCCTGCGTGCGCGGGCCGACGTAGTCGAACACCAGACCACGGTGACCGGACATCGCCTGGCGGATGGTGGTCAGCGTGGCGTCGTGGAGTTCCTGTCCCACGGCGACCGTGCCGGCGGCGCCGCCAGCACCCCGCGACAGCTTCGCCATGAGCGAGCGGATCGCGTCACGGTCGGCGGCCTCGGGCAGCGCGGACAGGTACTGCAGTCCGGCGATGAGCGCCGAGGCCTCGCGCGCCGACAGCCGCGGCGAGTCGTCGATCGCGACCAGGTTGGTCAGCACGATCATGTCGTTCTGGTCGAAGTCGTCCCAGGCGATGTCGAACAGGTCACCGTGCTGGTACTGCATGGTCTCGCCGGGGATCCCCGACACGGCGATGAGCTCGACGGCACGGCGGATGCGGGTCTCCGAGACGCCGAAGTGCCGGGCGGCTTCGGCCACCGAGACCCGTTCGCGATCGATCAGGTACGGCACCAGGGCGAGCAGGAACGCGAGCTTGTCCTGCGCCTGCAGGGGTTGGTTCTCAGCCACGAGCCCGCCCTTCGTCGCCGTCGGGTCCGCCGTGGTCGGCGACCAGACCGCGCAGCCGAGCGGTCACCCGGTCGCGCATGTCGTCGGGCTCGAGCACGTGGACCTCGGGTCCGAAGGCGGCGAGCTCCTCGGCGAGGATCTGCGGATCGACGTAGTGCACGAGCAGGACGCCGGGTTCGCGGGTGGTGGTGTGGCGCCGGCGACTGAGCCGCCGTTCGGCATCGGACCCGCTCGTGACGGCGATCGCCGCCGTGCGCTCGGACCAGATCCGGTCGAGCTCGGCCAGCGCGTGCTCTCCTGCTCCGGCCGGCGCCGGGTGCTTGCCGGCACCGAACTGCGACACCGTGCCGACGATCCGCGACAGCAGGTAGTTCTTGTTGCCGCCCGTCGACGGCTCGTGCGCGGTGAGCATCCACCGGCCGCCGTGTTGCACCAGTGCCAGGGGTTCGACCTCGCGGCGACGGGCCTGGTGCTCCCCCGGCGTGATGTAGTCGAACCGCACGGCCGCTGCCCGGTCGAGGGCCGAGCGCAGCGGCTCGAACGCAGCGTCGCGCGCGCGGAGCCGCGGTGCGTAGGCCGCGGTCTCGAGGGCCCCGGCAGCGGTCTCGTCGTCGCCGGCGGACCGCACCTTGAGCAGTGCTCGTCGGGAGTCCGACGACAGCGCGCCCTCGCGCCACGCCATCGCGGCGAGGGACAGCAGCGCGGACTCGTCCGGGGTGAACCGGACGTCGAGGGGCAGGTCGTACTCGCCCTTCGGGATCCGGTACCGCAACGTCTGGTTGTTGCCGGCGGCTCCGGGGGTCTCGATGGTCTCGAGCGGGATACCGAGGTCGCGGACGTCGTCCTTGTCCCGCTCGAACTGGCGCTCGAGCGACGCGTTGTCACCGCCGGCGGCGAACCGCTGCCGGTAGCCCTGCACGTTCGCCAGGATCTCGGACTTGGTCAGACCCGACTCGGTGGACAGCAGCGCGAGCACCAGGCTGAACAGGCGTTCCTCGGCCGGGACGCGCGGCACACGGGTGGTCGGCACGGCGTCCTAGGACCTGACGGATCCGAGCACGTCGATGACGTACGCGTACGCGGCACCCTGCTGGTGCACGATCGCCAGGACCTGGTCGCCGACGCGACTGCCCACCAGTGCGCTGCGGACGCCCTCGGCGATCTGGCCCTTGGCGAGCGGGATGGTCTGCGCGCCGGTCCCGTCGGTCCAGCTCGACCCGGCGACGGTGGAGTCCGCCCCCCACGAGACGGCCGTGTACTTGACGATCGCGGTGTCCTTCGCCGTGAGCCGCGAACCGGAGCCCTTGCGGAGCAGGTGGGTCTGGTCGCCGGAGGGCGCGGCCGTGGACGGCACGGTGATGCCCGGTGCACCGTCGGGAGCCAGCACGACGGCGGGCATCCCCTCGGCGGCGAGCTGCGGCGTGCCGGTGGCCCGGGCGTCAAAGGCCTTCTCGACGTCGATCACGGCGACGACGGCGGACTCGGACTTGGAATTGCTGGTGGAGGCTGCGCCGCTGCTCAGCGCGCTCTGTGGCAGAGCGACCGCGAGTCGGTCACCGACGCGGGCGCACTCGAGTGCCGTGCCGAGCGCACCGGCGTTCTTCGAGCCCGCCGTGATCGGGGCGACCTGGCCGTTGTAGCCGCTGGTCTGCGCGACCTTGCCGGTCGTGCCGTCGACCAGCGTGTACTCGATGAGCACGGGCGTGCCGTCGCCGATCTGCCGGCCGGTGCCCTGCTTGACCACGGAGACCTGCGTGCCCTTGGTGGTCAACCCCGTCGGGATCGAGACCTTCGGTTCCTTCCCGAACGCACCCGTCGCGGTGACCGCCTCGGACGCAGCCCCGGGGGCGTTGCAGCTCGACGGCGTCGACCCGGCGCCGTTCGACGCGCATGCGGTGAGCGATGCGGCCAGGGCGATGGTGACCAGGAGTGCGGGGATGGTGCGCACGGACCCTCTTTCCGTTGGGTGCAGGACGAGCGACGGAGGTAGCCTACCGGTCCTCGGCAGGGGTCTCGGCCGTCTCCACAGCCGGGTGTCCGGTGGTGTCGGCGGCCTCGGCAGCGGCGACCTTGCGGGCCTGGGCCGCCGCCTGGCGCGCCACCTTGCGGAGCTTCTTGTCGCTGGCGGACCGGTCTCCGACCGCTCCGGGCGTCCAGGCCTCGACGTCCTCGTCGGAGAACTCGGCCTTGCCTGCGCGACGCTTCAGGTTGGGGAGCACGACGCCGTCGGCCAGGCGTCGAGCGGTCACGAGGAACCCGGTGTGGGCCACCATGCGGTGGTCCGGACGCACCGCCAGGCCCTCGACGTGCCAGGTCCGCACGAGGGTCTCGCTCGACTGCGGATCCGTGAAGCGCCCGGTGTCACGGAGCGCCTCGGCCGTGCGCGAGAGCTGGGTCACGGTCGCGACGTAGCAGACCACGAGTCCACCGGGCACCAGGGCGTCGGCGGCGACGTCGACGCACTCCCACGGCGCGAGCATGTCCAGCACGACACGGTCGACGCTCTGCGGTTCGGCGGCGGCAGGCAGCTCCTCGACCAGGTCGCCGACGGTGACGCTCCAGTTGTCCGGCACGGCACCCAGGAAGGTGCCGACGTTGCCCCGCGCGATCTCGGCGAACTCGTCGCGGCGTTCGAACGACTGCAGGCGACCGGTCGGACCGATCGCCCGGAGCAGCCAGAGGGACAGCGCACCCGAACCGACACCGGCCTCGACCACGCGGGCACCGGGGAACACGTCCGCGAACGCCACGATCTGGGCGGCGTCCTTCGGGTAGACGATCGCGGCACCGCGCGGCATCGACATGACGTAGTCGTTCAGCAGGGGCCGCAGCGCCAGGTACTCGTCGCCCGAGCTCGCCGTGATGACGGACCCGTCGGGCTGGCCGATCACGTCGTCGTGCGCGAGCATGCCGCGGTGGGTGTGGTAGATCACACCGGGCTCGAGCGACAGCGTCGTGAGCTTGCCCTTCGGCCCGGTCAGCTGGACGCGGTCGCCGGCCCGGAACGGGCCGCGCGGCGGGGTGTGCGGCGCACCACCGGCCGTGTGCGGCAGGCCGGTGGTGTCGGGCAGTTCGGCGTTCATCGCGCACCGCCGTCCGCGACGGGGGCCGACGCGTCGACCGCAGCCGGGCCTCCTGTGCGGACCTGTGCGGCACCGCGACCGGACGCGCCGGACCGTGCCGCCAGCGCGGGCGAGGTCAGGGCGACCAGGCGGTCCACGTCGACCCCGGCCAGCGACGTCAGGTAGACGTCGCCGGCGGTCTCGGGCAGCGGGACGATGTGCTCGACGGCGATGGTGACGGCACCCGAGGCCACCGCTGCGGCGACGCCCGTGGCGGAGTCCTCGATCGCGACGCACGCGGTGGCGTCGACCCCGAGCTGGGCGGCGGCGGACAGGTAGGCCTCGGGGTGCGGCTTCGGGTGCTCGACGTCGTCCCCGGCAACGACGACCCGGAACGGGTGGTCGGCCAGCGCGTCGGCAGCGACGAGCGCCATCGTCCGGCGCGACATCGTGACGAGCGCGGTCGGGATGCCGCGGGCGTGGAGCTCCTCGATGAGCTCACGGGCACCGGGCCGCCAGGGCAGGTCGTCGTGCGCCAGGCGCTCCATGACGTAGGCGGTCATCCACTGGACGATCTCCTCGACCTCCATGTCGACGCCCTTGTCGCGCAGGATCTCGCCCGAGCGCTCGAGGCCGCTGCCCACCAGGGACAGCCCGTCCTCGTGGGTCCACTCGGCTCCGTACCGGGCGGTCAGTTCCACTTGGGACTGCTGCCAGATGGGCTCGGTGTCGATGATCGTGCCGTCCATGTCCCACAGCACGGCTGCGGGCTGGACGAGGGCGGGAGGATGCGCGGTCACGGGCGTCGAGTCTACCGGGGCGGACCGACCGTCCCGGCCCCACGCGGGCGGGCCGGGCTCGGGCGGCGCGCGTCCGGGGGCCTACAGTGGATGCCTGATCGTGCGGGGCGTCCGTCGCGCCCCGCTCCACCCTCCGAGAGGTCCGCTCCGTGCCACAGCACTCCCCCTTCCAGGACGGCCGACTCCTGGTCGTCGCGTTCGAGGGCTGGAACGACGCCGGTGAAGCCGCCAGCGGTCTCGCCCGACGGATCGTCGACGCACTCCAGCTCGACGAGCTGCGCGAGATCGACGGTGAGCAGTACGTCGACTACCAGTTCAACCGACCGAACGTGGGCAGCGACGACAACGGCGTCCGCGGCATCCAGTGGCCCCGGATCGTCCTGCACGGCCCCGGTGAGCTCGGACGGCCCGTGATCGGCGCCGGCGGCTCCCCCGCGGACCGCGACGTCTTCGTCCTGGTCGGCCCCGAGCCGTCCCGCACCTGGCGTGCGTTCTGTGCCGAGGTCATCGACCTGGCCGACGTCTACTCCATCGACGCGGTCGTGTTCGTCGGCGCGATGCTGGCCGACGTCCCGCACACCCGGCCGATCTCGGTGTTCGTGTCGAGCGAGAACGCCTCGGTCCGTCAGGCCTTCGACGTCGACAAGTCCTCGTACGAGGGCCCGACCGGCATCCTCGGTGTGCTGTCCGACACGATGGACAAGGCCGGCCTGACGACGCTCTCGCTCTGGGCATCCGTGCCGCACTACGTGCACAACGCGCCGTCACCCAAGGCCACGCTGTCGCTGCTCGACAAGATCGAGGAGCTCGCCGACGTCACGGTCCCGCGCGGCACCCTGCTCGACGACGCCACCGAATGGGAAGAGGGCATCGACGCACTCGCGGCCGACGACGAGGACATGGCGTCCTACATCGGGCAGCTCGAGCAGGCCCGCGACACGGTGGACTCCCCCGAGGCCTCCGGCGACGCGATCGCGCAGGAGTTCGAGCAGTACCTGCGGCGCCGGGAGCGCAAGGACGGCAAGGACGGGGGCGGTCAGGCGGGCGAAGGGCCCTGGCGGCCACCGCAGCCGCCGCAGTAGCGGCGACCGACCGACGGACGGGAGGCCCGGTGCCAGCTGGCCCCGGGCCTCCCGTCCGTCCGCGGTGCGGTCTGGTGCGGTCTGGTGCGGTCCCCGGCCGACTGGTCACGACACCCCGCTCACCTCTGCCCACCGGTCACGGAACGTCGTTCCGCGCGGCCCCACCCGACGATCTTCGACCAGTCGACGAGCGGCGGGCGGGGTGTCGTGACCAGTCCCGACGCCCGTTCGTCCCGACGCCCGTTCGTTCCGATGGACGCGTGGTGGGCCGGCAGTGCGCGGGGCCGACCGCCGGCCGCCGGCGTCAGCGCCAGCCGACAGCGTCAGCCGATGCGGATGCCGAGCAGGGCGTCGACGGCGTCGACCAGCTCGGGCGTGGACCGCGTGCCACCGGCGACGGCAGTGTCGACGACCGCGACGGCCCCGGGCGTGTCGAGGTCGTCCGCCACGCGAGCCCGCAGGCGCGCGACCACGTCCTCCGCGTCGTCGGCGTGTCCCGCGCCGCCGCCCGCCCAGGCGTCCCAGGTGGCCAGTCGACGAGTCGCGCTCGACAGCTCGGTGTCGAACCACTCCCAGTCGTCCGAGTAGCGGTGCGACAGGAGCGCCAGCCGGATCGCCCGCGGGTCGGCCCCGTCGTCGAGCAGGCCGCGCACGGTCACCAGGTTGCCCAGTGACTTCGAGATCTTCTCGCCCTGGAAGGCGATCATCCCGGTGTGCACGTAGGCGTTCGCGAGCGGCTGGTGCGCCAGGGCTGCGGCGTGCCCGGCGCTCATCTCGTGGTGCGGGAACACCAGATCGCTCCCGCCACCCTGCACGCTGATCGGCAGGCCCAGGCGGTCGCCGGCGATGACGCTGCACTCGATGTGCCACCCGGGTCGGCCCGGTCCGACCGCACCGTCCCAGCTGGGTTCGCCGGCACGGGCAGCGCGCCAGAGCAGCGGGTCGAGCGGATCGCGCTTGCCCGCGCGGTCCGGGTCGCCGCCACGCTCGGCCGACAGGGCGAGCATGGTGTCGCGGTCGAGTCGGCTCTCGTCGCCGAGCGACCAGGACTCGGTCGGACGGTTGACGTCGAAGTACAGGTCGTCGCCCGCGGACTCGGGCGTGGGGACGGGGTACGCATAGCCGGTCTCCTGCAGGAACGCGACGGCCTCGGCGATGCGCTCGACCTCGTCGGTGACGGCCACGTAGTCGTCCGGCGGCAGGATGCGCAGGGCCTCCATGTCGCGGCGGAACAGGTCGATCTGCGACGCGGCGAGGTCCTGCCAGTCGACCCCGTCACGGGCGGCACGCTCGAGCAGCGGGTCGTCGACGTCGGTGGTGTTCTGGGCGTACTCGACGTCGAAGCCGGCGTCGCGCCAGGCCCGGCCGAGCGTGTCGAACGCCAGGTAGGTCGCCGCGTGCCCCAGGTGGGTGGCGTCGTAGGGCGTGATGCCGCAGACGTACAGCGCTGCCCGGTCGTCACCACCGGTCGGGTCGACGGGCCTGCCGAGCGCCGTGTCGTGGACCACGGGACGTGGACCAGAACCCGGGACCTCGGGGACGGACGGGGCCTCCCAGGCCCTCACGGCTGGATCACCTGGAACGACAACAACACGATGAGCACGATACCGAGTGCGATCCGGTAGTACACGAAGGGCATGAAGCTGCGCTTGCTGATGTAGTTCATGAACGCCGCGATCACGACGAACCCGACGCCGAACGCGACGACCGTGGCGATGACCGTGTCGACGACGCCGAACGGGGCGCCGGTGTCACCGAGACTCGTGGCGGCTTCGTACAGCCCGGACAGGAACACCGCCGGCACGGCGAGCAGGAAGGCGAACCGAGCGGCGGCCTCGCGGGTGTACCCGAGTGCCAGTCCCATCGACACCGTGGCGCCGGACCGCGAGACCCCGGGCACCAGCGCCAGGACCTGTGCGAGCCCGATCAGGATCCCGCCACCGAAGGTCATGTGCTCGATCCGCCGTTCCTTGCGCCCGACGCGGTCGAGCACGCCGAGCACGACACCGAAGACGATGAGCACGATCGCGACGATCCACAGCGACCGGAACGTGGTCTCGATGGTGTGCTGCAGCAGGAGACCGACGACGCCGATCGGGATCGTGCCCAGGATCACCAGCCAACCGAGTCGGGCGTCGGGGTCGTTCCGCGGGACCCTGCCGGTCAACGAGCCGAACCACCGTCCGACGATGCGGACGATGTCGCTCCAGAAGTAGATCAGGACCGCGGTCTCGGTGCCGAGCTGCGTCACGGCGGTGAAGGCCGCACCGGGGTCCTGCGCGTCCGGCAGGAACAGACCGACGATGCGCAGGTGCGCACTGGAGGACACGGGCAGGAACTCGGTCAGTCCCTGCACGAAGCCGAGGAAGATCGCCTCGAGGATGTGCACTGGCGCGGCCTTTCGGTCGTTCGGTGGTCGGTCGTGTGCGACTGCGGAGTGGACCGAGCGCGACCGCTCAGTCTGTCAGTACGAACCGAACAGGTCCCCGAGCACGCGCCGACCGAACGCGAGTGCGTCGAGCGGCACCCGCTCGTCGACACCGTGGAACATGGCCGGGAAGTCGATGTCGGCGGGCAGCTGCAGCGGCACGAAGCCGTAGCCGGCGATGCCGAGCGTCGACAGCGCCTTGTTGTCGGTGCCGCCGGAGAGCAGGTAGGGCAGCACCGGCGCGCCCGGGTCATGGCGCCCCAGCACGTCGCGGACGGCATCGACCAGGGGGCCGCCGAAGTCCTGCTCGAGCCCGATGTCGCGGAACGACGTGACGACCTGCACGTCGTCGCCGGCGAGCTCGCGCACGCGGGCCAGCACCGTCTCTTCGTCACCTGGCAGGCACCGGACGTCGATCAGGGCCTCGGCTGCGTCCGGGATGACGTTGTGCTTGTACCCGGCCTGCAGCACGGTGGGGTTCGACGTGGTGTGCAGCGCCGCGTGGATGAACCGCGACGCCGAGCCGGTGGCCAGGGCGACCTCGTCCGGTCCGGTGACCTCGGGGTCGACGCCGAGGAACCGGGCGACCTCGGACACCATCGCCTCGGTCGTGGCGGAGAGCCGGACGGGCCACTCCTCGCTGCCGATCCGGGCGACGGCGGCCGCGAGCTTGGTCACCGCGTTGTCGCGGATGACGTGCGAGCCGTGCGCCGCGGTGCCGGTCGCGACGAGCTTCAGCCACATCAGGGCCTTCTCGCCGGTCTGCAGCAGGTAGGCACGCCGGTCGCCGAGGGTGATGGAGTAGCCGCCGACCTCGCTGATGGCGGCTGTCGCGCCGGCGAAGACCTCGGGGTGGTGCTCGACGACGTGGTGCGAGCCGAGGACTCCCCCGGCTTCCTCGTCCGCGAAGTACGCGATCACCAGGTCACGCTCGGGTGCGCCCTGCGCCGCGATGACGTCGCCGAGCGCGGTCAGCATCATCGCGTCCATGTTCTTCATGTCGACGGCACCGCGGCCCCACAGCATGCCGTCCTTGACCACGCCACCGAAGGGGTCGACGCTCCAGTTCGCCGGGTCGGCGGGGACGACGTCAAGGTGCCCGTGGACCACCAGCGCCGGCTTGTCGGCGCTGCGCCCGCGGACTCGCGCGACGACACTGACCCGGCCCGGCTCGGACTCGAACACCTGCGGCGTGAGCCCCAGGTCCTGCAGCGCCGCTTCGACGTAGTGTGCAGCCTCGGTCTCACCCGCCGACTTGCCGTTGCCCCAGTTGCTCGTGTCGATCCGGATCAGGTCACGAGCGATCGCGGCGGTGGCCTCGAGCTCGGTGTCGGTCGTCGCCGAGTGCGCATCCGTCGTCATGCCGCCACGCTACCGGGGACCCGTGACGCCGGACGCGCCCGGGATGGCCGAACGTGTTCAACGCCTGTTCAGACCCGTGCTAATGTCTTCTCCGGCAGCAACGCCGGGGCAACCCCGGATCAGCGGCTCGACAACAGAACAACATCTGTCCGGATGGCGGAATTGGTAGACGCGCTAGCTTGAGGTGCTAGTGCCCGTATTAGGGCGTGGGGGTTCAAGTCCCCCTTCGGACACGCAGTGTTGAGACACGCGGCGAACGGCTCACCTTCGGGTGAGCCGTTCGTTTTTGTGCGCCCGGATCCGATCTGCGGGCGCAGCGCCCACACACGCGACATCCCCGACGTCGTACGACATCGACGTTGTCGCGCCGCTGGCACGCCGCCGCCCACGCGACAGCTCCGACGTCGTACGACATCGACGTTGTCGCACCAGCGCAAGCGGCACGACGCCACCACGGAACGGACGGGAGGCCCGGTGCCAGCTGGCACCGGGCCTCCCGTCCGGAACCCGGCCCGTCACAGCACGTCGGACCTGGCGAGGCGATCGGCCAGCCACCGTCGCGCACCGGCCTCGTCGTCGAAGACTCCGTCGTCCTGCGCGTCGGCGGCGTCGGTGAGCACGGCACGGAAGACCGGACCGGGACGCAGCCCGGCGTCGACGAGGTCGCGGCCCGTCAAGAGCCGCGACGGACGCCCACTGGCGACGTCCCTCCGCATGACGTCGATCCAGGCTGCCGCCGGACTGCCCGTCGACGCGCTCCCCCGGCCTCGTGTGTCGGCGTCGCACACACGCGCCCACTGCTCCGCCACGGCGAGCGAACCTCCGAGCCGACGGAGGAGGCGGCGCGCTGCCGACACGGACGGCGCACCGCTGGCGGTCGAGTGGACGACCATGTGCTCGCGGACGAGCAGCGCGATCCGTTCGGTCGTCGACCGGGGCGCGCCGACACGACCCAGGAGCGCCCGGGCTGCAACGGCACCGGACCGCTCGTGGCCGATGCTCCGGATGCGGGTGGTCCCACCTTGGTGCACCAACTGGGTGCCTCGGCCGGCCTTGCCGACGTCGTGCAGGATCGCCGCGAGCACGACCACGACGCGGTCCTCGCCGGTCATCCCGTCCTCGGTGCACGCACGAGCGGCGGCGTCCCCGGCGAGACCGAGGTGGATGTGGACGGCGCCCTCCGGGTGCCAGCGGGGATCCTGCGGGACATCCCGTACCGCCGCCAGCTCCGGGAAGTGACGTTCCCAGTCAGTGCGGTGCAGCACGTCCAGTGCGAGCGTGATGTGGTCACCGGATGCCAAACGGCGGATCTCCGGCCAGACACGGTCGGTCACGACCTCGTCGAACCGGTCGGACAGGGACCGGGCGACCGCGATCGTGTCCGGGTGCACGGTGAGCGCGAATCGGGCGACGAGCTGCACGGCGCGCAGGACCCGGAGCGGGTCCTCACCGAAGCGGTCCGACGTGTGACGGAGGATCCCTGCAGCGGCGTCGTCGATTCCGCCGAATGCGTCGAGGAGCACGTCCGCGGCGGGATCCCACGCGACCGCGTCGAGCGTGAAGTCCCGCCGCGACGCAGCCTGCCGGAACCCGGCGTCCTGGTCGGGCTGCCATGGTGCGACGGCGACGTCGAGATGGGTGTCGTCGATCACCACACGGAGCACCTCGAACCGGGCGCCGGCCGTCACCACCGATGCGCCAGTGGACCGCAACAGTGCGACGACCGCGTCGAGCCCGACCCCGGTGTGCAGCTCGATGTCGACGTCGGACGGGGCTTCGGGCACGAGGTGTCCGGCCGCACGGAGCAGCGCGTCGCGGACCAGACCGCCGACCACGAGCGGCCGTCCGACGGTTCGGAGGGCAGCGAGTGCTCGTCCGGCACCCGGGGTGCCTTCGACGACTCGTCGGACGTCCGCGGTGTCAGAGCACCGGTGCACGCGGTCGTGGCGGGCCCGTCCGCATCGAGGACAGATCGAGTGGGTGGTCACGAGGTGGCTCCTCCGGGGACCTCGTCACGCACGGTTGCCGAGGGAGTCAGTCTGCCGCACCGAGCGGCGGAAGACCACCACGGAACGGACGGGAGGCCCGGTGCCAGCTGGCACCGGGCCTCCCGTCGGATCTGGGGTCGCGCCCTACTTCGTCGCGTCGACGAAGGAGCGGCGCGGGTCGGTTTCCTTGATCAGCGAGGTCGCGTCGCGGCCGGAGACCGCGCCGGTGACCCAGCCGATGATGATGCGTGCCTTGCGGTTCAGCGTGGGCATCGCGTACACGTGGTACGCGCGGTGGGCCATCCACGCCAGCAGGTTCGTCATCTTGATGCCCTTGATGTTGGCGGCACCCTTGCCGACACCGTACGACGCGACGGTGCCGATCGAGGGGTGGCGGTACTCGGTGAGCGGCGACCCGGTGATCGTCGCGACCACGTTGTCCGCGGCGACGACGGCCTGGCGCACGGCGTTCTGCGCGTTCGGCGGGTAGTACGCCGGCTGCTTGTCGGCGGTCAGGTCGGGGACCTGCGCGACGTCACCCAGACCCCAGACGCCGGGGACGACCTCGTGGGTGTCCTCGGCCTCGACCTGCAGCTTCGCATTGGCAGCGAGGTGCCCCTTCGGGCCGCGCGGCAGGTCGGACGCGTCGAGCAGCGGGTTCGGCTTGACGCCGGCCGTCCACACGAGCAGGCCGGTCGCGAACTCGTCGCCGTCGGACAGCTTGACGACGCCGCCCTCGCAGCTCGGCATCGTGGTCTTGAGGCGGACGTCGATGCCACGTGCGCGCAGGGACTCGAGCGTCCACTTGGACAGCTCGGGGCCGACTTCGGGTGCGACACGGTCGAGCGCGTCGATGAGCACCCAGCGGGGCTGCTCGCCAGCGAGCGACGGGTAGGTCTTGATGGCGGCCTGCGACACGTCGAACAGCTCGCCGATCGCCTCGACGCCGGTGTAGCCGCCGCCGATGAAGATGCTGGTGAGCAGACGACGACGCTCGTCCTCGTCACGCGTGGCAGCGGCCTTGGCGATGTTGTCGAGGAGCTTCGCGCGGACGTACGCCGCCTCTTCGACGGTCTTGAAGCCGACGCCGACCTCGTCGAGGCCCGGGGTCGGGAAGGTGCGCGTGACCGAGCCGAGCGCGACGACGAGCTGGTCGTACCCGAGGGTGCGGTCGTCGCCGCCGGCCGTGGCGATCGAGACGGTCTTGTCCTTCGACGAGATCCCGGTCACCTTGCCCTGGATGACGCGCGTCTTCCGGAGCGCACGACGGAGCTCGACGGTGACGTCCTTGGGGTTGATGTGGCCACCGGCCACCTCGGGCAGGAACGGCAGGTACGTGTAGTACGTGTTCTGGTCGACCAGGGTGATGCGCATCGGCACCGTCGCGGCGTGCTTCTGCAGCTGCTTGACGGTCGAGTAGCCGGCGGAGCCGCCACCGAGGACGAGGACGTGAGGGATCGAATCTGCCATGAGTCCGGTCTACTCGATCGAGGCTCGCAACGTCATGATCGCCGCGCACATTGCCCAGAACGGCGGAAGATCAACGACGTGTGTCGCGCAACCGCCACCAGGCGGTCTCCGCCAGGTCGAGGCCCGTGAAGACGCCGTGTGCGGTCCGCCGGGACTCGACCAGGCTGAAGCGGCGCAGGCGGTACCCGCCGCCGAAGCGGTCGATGATCGCCTCGGGCGAGGCATCCTCGGTCCGCTTGACCAGCCAGGTTCGGTCGTCGACACCGACGATCACGGCGCCACCGTCACCGACGGCCGCCGATCCGGGAGCGCAGGATGTCGATCCGCTTCTGGATCTGCTCGATGCTGGCCTGGGCGACGGCCGGTCCCCCGCTGATGCGGCGGAGTTCGGCGTGGATCGCGCCGTGCGGTTCGTTGGAGTGTCGCGACCAGATCGACACGAGGCGCTGCAGCTCGGACCGCTGCTCCTTGATGGTCAGGTACATCGGCCGGTCCGGCTCGGGCGCCTGCGACGCGGGCATGCCGTCCTTGACGGTCCGGCCCTTGGATCGCTTGGCCTGGGTCGCCTGGCGGGCGCGGAGCAGATCCCGCACCTGGTCGGGTTCGAGCAGCCCGGGGATGCCGATGAAGTCGAGTTCTTCGAGGGAACCGATCTCACCGCCGGTGCCGAACTCGCCGCCGTCGTAGAGCACCCGGTCGAACGAGGCCTGCGAGTCGAGGGCTTCGAAGGGCTGCACGTCGAGCAGGCTGTCGGAGGCACGGTCTTCCTTGTTGGCCTCGGCGACCATCGCGTCCTCGGGGTTGTACAACCCGTCGTCGGCGTCCTTCGGGCGGTCGAGGGCGTGGTCGCGTTCGAGTTCGAGGGTGGCGGCGAGGGCCATCAGCCCGGGCACGCTCGGCAGGAACACCGAAGCGGTCTCACCGCGGCGGCGGGCGCGGACGAAGCGGCCGATGACCTGGGCGAAGAACAGCGGTGTGCTGGCGCTGGTGGCGTACACGCCGACGCACAGCCGTGGGACGTCGACGCCTTCCGACACCATGCGCACGGCGACCATCCAGCGCGAGGTGTCCGCGGCGAACGCGCCGATGCGGCTGGACCCGGCGGCCTCGTCGGACAGGACGACCGTGGGGCGCTCGCCCGTGATCTGCTGCAGGATGCGGGCGTAGGCGCGCGCCGTCGTGGTGTCGGTCGCGATCACCAGGCCACCGGCGTCCGGCACGCCGCGGCGGACCTCGGTCAGGCGCTTGTCGGCTGCAGAGAGCACCGCCGGCATCCACTCGCCCTCGGGCGAGAGTGCCGTGCGCCAGGCCTGCGCCGTGATGTCCTTGGTGACCTGTTCGCCGAGGGACGCCGACATCTCGTCGCCCATCCGGGTCTTCCAGCGCATCTGCCCGGCGTACGCCATGAACAGCACGGGGCGGACGACACCGTCGGCCAGGGCGCGGCCGTAGCCGTAGTTGTAGTCGGAGACCGACGTCCGGATGCCCTGCTCGTCGGGCGCGTACTGCACGAACGGGATCGGTGCCGTGTCCGAGCGGAACGGGGTGCCGGACAGCGAGAGCCGTCGGGTGGCACCGCCGAAGGCCTGGCGGATGCCGTCGCCCCACGTCAGGGCGTCGCCGCCGTGGTGGACCTCGTCCAGCACGACCAGCGTGCGACCGCCCTCGGTGATGCGCTTGTGCACCTCGGGGTTCATGCCGACCTGGGCGTAGGTGATCGCGACACCCTGGTAGTGGCGGCCGAACATGCCGTCACCGTTCTTGAACATCGGGTCGATGCGGATGTTGACGCGGTCGGCAGCGTCCGCCCACTGGCGCTTGAGGTGCTCGGTCGGGGCGACCACGACGATGCGGTCGACCGTGCCACGCGCCAGGAGTTCGGTCGCCAGGCGGAGTGCGAACGTCGTCTTGCCGGCACCGGGTGTCGCCGCGGCCAGGAAGTCGCGCGGCTCGGTCTCGAAGTACTTGGTCAGTGCCTCGACCTGCCAGGCGCGGAGCTTCGAGGCCGTGCCCCAGGCCGCTCGGTCGGGGAACGCCGGCGACAGGTGCTCGGCTGCGGCGTTGCCGGCGATCTCGGCGAGTTCCGCCGGTGCCAGGTCGAGTTGGGACGCGTGCTCGGTGGTGTCGACGAAGCCACCCCGGCGACCGGTGGTGTCGACCGACCCAGCCGCTGCCGTGTCGGCTGCGGCGGGCTGCTGGTGTTCGTACTCCGCTGCGCTCACTGCAGCAGATTCTACCGTCACCCGATGTCCTGTCGGGCGTGCGGCGGGCGCTGCTCGGGCGTGCCGCGCACCAGCGATGCGGGCCGCAGCACGCCCGCGCCGAAGCGGGCGGTGACCGCGTCGACCGTGGTCTCCGTGTCACGCCACGGCGCGTCGTCGTCCCACAGCGCGTTGCTGGCCGCCGTCGGCACGAGGTTCTCGCCCCGGACGCCGATCAGCCGGATGCGGTTGCCCGGACGGTGCAGCACGTCGTACAGCTCGACGGCTTCGCGGTGGATCCGCCGGGCGACGTCGGTCGGCTCGGCCAGGGTGCGCGACCGGGTGAGGGTGGCGAAGTCGGTGTACCGGACCTTGAGGGCGACCGTGCGCGCCTGGACCTCGGCGCGGCGCATCCGCACGGCGACCTTCTCGGCCAGTCGCAGGAGCTCGCGTGCGACGCCGTCGCGGTCGGTCAGGTCGGTGCCGAAGGTGACCTCGTGCCCGATCGACTTCTCGCCGACGGCGGTGTCGACCACGCGTGGGTCACGGCCCCAGGACAGGTCGTGCAGGCGCTGCCCACCGGCCGGCCCGATCGCGTGCACGAGCGAGTCGAGCGGGGTCGTGGCGAGGTCGCCCACGGTGCGGATGCCCCGACGTTCGAGCACTTCTTGCGTCTTGCCACCGACGCCCCACAGCGCGGACACCGGCTGCGGGTGCAGGAACGCCACGGTGTCGGCCGCGGGCACGACGAGCAGTCCCGCCGGCTTCGCCCGGCTGGAGGCGAGCTTCGCGACGAACTTCGTCGATGCGGCGCCGACCGAGCAGTGCAGTCCGGTCTCGGCGAACACGGCGGCCCGGATGGCGGTGCCGATCTCCCACGGGGTGCCGTAGAGCCGGACGGCGCCGGCGACGTCGAGGAACGCCTCGTCGATGCCGAGGCGCTCGACGCGCGGGGTGAACCGGTCGAACACGCCCATCACCGCTCGGGACTTGGCCTGGTACTTCTCGAAGTGCGGCTCGACGATCACGGCGTTCGGGCACCGCCGTTTGGCCACGGCCATCGGCATCGCGGAGTTGATGCCGTACCGGCGGGCTTCGTACGTGGCGGCGGTGACGACCGAGCGGTCCGAGTCGTGCCCGACGATCACCGGCAGGCCGACCAGGTCGGGGCGGTCGAGCAGCTCGACGGACGCGAAGAAGGCGTCCATGTCGACGTGCAGCACCGTTGCAGTGACGTCGGCGACCGGGTGGTCGGAGACGAGCCGGTTGCTGCCGTCCTGCTTGCTCACGAAGCGTCCCCGTCCTGCACGCTCACGAAGCGTCCCCGTCCTGCTTGCTCACGGGGCGATGCTGCCAGCGACCACCGACACCGGCCCGAGCACGTCGTTCGCGATCGTCCGCGCCGCCGAGTCCCGCGTCGACGGGTGGTACTGCCCGGCCCGGACGTCCCGCGCCAGCCGGGCCAGCTCGCCAGCCGCACGGAACGCACCGCCCCCGACGACGCGCATGGCCTCGTCCACCACGTGCTGCGCGGTGTCGACCGTGCGGGCCTTCGTCCCGACCAGCAGCGGGAACCAGCGCCGACCGTGGTCCTCGAGCTCGTCGACGTCGCGGGCGAGCGCATCGACCTGCAACGCCACGGCGTCGACCGCGCCCCGAATGTCCGCGACGGCACGACGCACGTCCGGGTCGTCGCTCCGCGGCACGCCGTCCATCGAGCGCCGCTGCCGGACGGCCTGCACCGTCAGGTCGATCGCCCGCGTGGCGATCCCGACGTACACCGACGCCACCAACAGCTCGAACGCCGCGAACACCCCGAACACGAGCGGGTCGGCGGACGGCCCGACGGGCAGTGACCGCACGATCCGCTCGGCCGGCACGTGCACGCCCTCGAGCAGGGTCGTGCGACTCTGCGTCGCCCGCATCCCGAGCACGTCCCAGTCGTCCAGGTGCCGGACGCCGCCGTCCGAGCGCAGCGCGAACCCGTGCACCAGCCGCGGTTCCGGGCCCGAGGTGTCCTTGCCGAACACGCTCAGCACGTCCCACGCGGGCGCCAGTGACGTCGACACCTTGGTGCCGGTGAACCGGAACCCGCCCTGCCCGTCCGGCTCCGCCGTCGTGGTCGAGTCGAAGAGGACGCGGTCGTTGCCGGGTTCGCTGACCCCGAAGGCCAGCAGCCGGTCCGCCGCGGCGTGGTCCGTGACGGACTGGAGGAACGTCTCGCCGCGCGCGGACACGCTGCGGGCCGCCTGCACCCAGGTCTGGTGCATCCCGAGCGCGAGCGCCGTCGCCGGCGCGGCCTGGGCGAGCGTGCGCTGCACCGCGGCGGTGGCCCGCAGCCCGAGCCCGCTGCCGCCGTCGGCGATCGGGACGCCGATCCGCAGGTACCCCGCCGCGCGGAGTTCGTCGAGGTCCTCGACCGGGAACGCGTTGTCGGCGTCGTACCGGGGCGCCCGCTCGGCGATCCGCGCGAGCAGGTCCTCGGGGAGGGTCCAGGGGCGACGCTTCGTGCTCGTCGCGGTCGCGGAGTTGGCCTGGGTCATGGCACGAGACTACGTTCGGCAGGGTGTCAGATCGTCATCCGTGGTCCAGGTACGTCGCGATCGGTGACTCGTTCACCGAGGGGCTCGGGGACCCCGACCCCACCGCACCGGGCGGGAACCGCGGGTGGGCCGACCGGGTCGCGGCGTTCCTGGCGAGCCGGACCGACGACTTCTCGTACGCCAACCTGGCCGTCCGCGGTCGGCTGCTGCAGCAGATCATCGACGAGCAGGTCGCGGACGCGCTCGCGCTCCACCCTGACCTGATCACGGTGTCCGCCGGCGGGAACGACATCATCCGCCCCGGCTCCGACCCGGACGAGGTGGCCGCTCGCTTCGACCGGATGATGGCCGACCTGCGTCGCGACGGCGCCGACGTCGTGCTGTTCACCGGCCCGGACGTCGGCATGACCCCGGTGCTCGGGATGGTGCGCGGCAAGGCGGCGATCTACAACGAGCACCTGCACGCCATCGCGCTGAAGCACGGCGCGATGGTCGCCGACATGTGGGCGATCCGCGGCCTGCGGGACCCGAGGATGTGGGCTCCGGACCGGTTGCACCACTCCCCCGTGGGCCACGCCACGATCGCCGCGGCCGTGCTGGACACGCTCGGCGTCGACCACGAACTCGCCCCGTCGACGCCGGAGCCCCTGGCGCCCCGACCCTGGCGCGAAGCCCGTGCCGAGGACCTCGGCTGGGCGCGGGAGTACCTGGTTCCCTGGGTTGTCCGGCGGATCAAGCACACCTCGTCCGGCGACGGCATCACCGCCAAGCGTCCGGAGCTCGAACGGATCAGCGCGCCGGTCCACGAGGGGCCGTAGCTCGGGGCGTGTTCAGGCGCCCTGGAACGGGTTCGTCCAGCGCCACCAGATGCCCGGGTCCGGGATCGCCTGCTCGAGCACCAGCGGCACCGACACCGGTGCGTGGTCGGTGATCGTGAAGCGGACCCGTCCGACCTTCTCGCCCTTCGTCCCGAGCGTCACCGAGTCGAGTTGCGCCTTCGCCCGCACGGTGGTCGCGCCCCAGACCAGGACCTCGGACGCCGTCGCGCTGACCGCGTCGGTCTCGTCCTTCCAGGGGGTGGAGAACGTGCCGAAGGACTGCCCCGCGTGCGTCAGCGTGACGACGTGGAAGTTGTCGGCGACCGAGTGCAGCAGGCGCTGGACGTCGGCATCGAGCGCGTCGTGGTCCACCCCGCCGAGCATCGCCCCGATCACGGTGACCGTCCGCCCGCCGCGCTCGTAGGTCGCCGCGAACAGCAGGCACGCGCCGGCTTCGTCGAGGGTCCCGGTCTTGATGCCCTCGACCCCGTCCATGCCGAGCAGTTTGTTCGAGTTCTGGATGTCCCCGACGTTCGGCACCGTCACGCTCTTGGTGCCCACCACGTCCTTCACGACGGGGTTCGCGAGTGCCAGCTGACCGAGGTCGACCAGATCCGTCGCCGTCGACGTGTTGCCGGCATCCAGGCCGGTCGGTTCGTGGATCGTGGTGTCGTCGAGCCCGTGCGCGGTCAGCCACGTCGACGCTTCCTTCTGGTAGGCGTCGATCGACCCGAAGGCCCAGATCGCGAGCGAGCCGGCGTAGTTGTTCGCCGACTTCATGAGCATGACCTGCAGCGTCTGGTACTCCGACAGCCGCAGGCCCGCCGGCATCGGGGCGACCTCGCCGTTCTGTGCCAGGTACGTGGCGTACAGCCCCTGCATCTCCGGGGTGAACGTGATCGTCGGCCCCGCCTGGCCCCTCGACAGGGGCTTGGCGTCGAGCACCACGAGCGCCGTGACGACCTTGGAGATGCTCGCGATGGACCGCGGCTTCGTGTCGCCACTGGTCCGCAGGCTCTCGGGGAAGTCGGGCGCCTCGACCGCGGTGGCACCGTACGACGGGAACGACAGCGACGGCAGCGTCGCCGTGGGAGCCGCGTAGGCGGTGGTGCTGGCGCTCGCCGGCGCGAACGGCACGAGCGCAGCGGCGACCAGGTACCCGACCGCCAGCAGCAGGACCGCGACGACCGCGATGGTCACCGGCCGGCGGACGGCGGAGCGGGGGCGGCGGACGACTCGTGACACGACAACCGAGCGTACCGGGGGGTGGTACCGGTGATCTGGGGAACCGCCGGGCTGTGGATAAGCCAGCCAGGGCCTCCAGGCCGTGGACGGGACGGTACGGGAGCGCTCTACGTCCGCGCGCGCTGGGCGGCGGCGACCGCCCACAGCCCGACGGCGCTCGCCGCGGCCACGTTGAGCGAGTCGACCCCGTGGTGCATCGGGATCCGGACCGTCGTGTCCGCGGCGGCGACGGCCGCCGGCGTCAGGCCCTGCCCCTCCGTGCCCATCACCAACGCGACCTTGCCGGGGACGTCGGCGACGAAGGCGTCCAGGTCGACCGAGCGGTCCGTCAGCGCCATCGCGGCCAGGTGGAACCCCGCGGCGCGGAGTTCCTCGCCCGCTGCCGGCCAGTCCCCGATGCGGGTCCACGGGATCTGCAGCACCGTGCCCATGCTGACCCGGACACTCCGTCGGTACAGCGGGTCGGCGCAGCGCGGGCTGACCAGGACCGCGTCCGCTCCCAGTCCCGCGACGCTGCGGAAGACGGCCCCGACGTTCGTGTGGTCGACGATGTCCTCGAGCACCACCACGAGCCGCGCGTCGCGGAGCACCTCGGCGACGCTCGGCAGCGCCGGACGCTCCATCGACGCGATCGCGCCACGGTGCATCCGGAAACCGGTGAGCTCCTCGAGCAGCGCGTCGGGACCGACGAACACGGGGCCGTCGTGGTCGGCGACCAGCGGCAGCACGTCGTCGAGCCACTTCTCCTGCACCAGGACGCTGCGCGGGACGTGACCGGCACGGAGCGCGCGCTCGATCACGGTGCTCGACTCGGCGATGTACAGGCCGCCCTCGGGTTCGGTGACCCGCCGCAGCGCGACGTCGGTGAGTCGCTGGAAGTCGTCGAGACGGGGGTCGTCGAGGGTGTCGATGCGGACGGTGTGCACGGTCGGCTCGGTTCCTGGTCGGGCCCCGCCGGATGGTGCGGGAAGGGGCGGGGACGGTCGGCTGTTGAGGGTACCGTGGACGTGATGGCGACGAGCGACGCGACGAGCGGTGCGACCGAGACGGCTGACGACCTCGACCGGGTCGCCGACCTGCTGGCGGGCAAGCGCATCGCCGTGCTCTCCGGAGCCGGACTCAGCACCGACTCCGGCATCCCCGACTACCGGGGCGAAGGCCGCGTCGTCCGCAAGCCGATGACGTTCCAGGAGTTCCGCTCCGACCCCGCCAAGCGGCAGCGCTACTGGGCCGGATCGCACCTGGGCTACCGGACCTTCGCGGCTGCCTCGCCGAACGCCGGACACCGGGTGCTCGCCGACCTCGAACGCGCGGGCATCGTCACCGGGGTCATCACGCAGAACGTCGACGGGCTGCACCTGCGGGCCGGCTCGCGTCGCGTGGTCGAGATCCACGGCTCGACCGACCGGGCACTGTGCCTGACGTGCGGGCAGGTGTTCGCGCGGTCCGACCTCGCCACGACCCTCGACGCGCTGAACCCGTGGATCGACGAACCCGGCTCGGTCGTGCTGCAGCCCGACGGCGACGTCGAGATCACCGAGGTCGAGCGGTTCGTGGTGCCCGACTGCACGGTGTGCGGCGGTGTGCTCAAGCCCGACGTGGTGTTCTTCGGCGAGTTCGTCCCCACCGAGAAGTTCGCCGAGTCGGTGTCGATCGTGGCCGATGCCGACGCACTGCTGGTGGTGGGGTCCTCGCTCACCGTCAACTCGGGCGTGCGGCTGGTCGACCACGCTGCCCGCCGCAAGCACCCCGTCGTGATCGTGAACCGCGGTGCCACGCGCAGCGACCGGCGGGCCGCCGTCAAGATCGACGCCGGCACCACCGAGACCCTGCAGGCGCTGGCCGCTCGGCTCGTTCTGCCATGATCGACGCGTGACGACCCACCTGTACCTCGTCCGGCACGGCGAGACCGACTGGAACAAGCAGCGCCGCATCCAGGGCTCGACGGACATCCCGCTCAACGACACCGGGCGCGCGCAGGCCGCCGAGACGGCGACCCTGCTGACCCGGCGGTCGTTCGACGCGGTCGTGGCCTCGCCGTTGGCGCGGGCTGCCGAGACCGGGTCGATCATCGCCGCCCGGCTGGGACTGCCCGAGCCGGACACGTACCCAGGGCTCGCCGAGCGCTCGTACGGTGACGCCGAGGGCCTGACTGACGACGAGGTCCTGGCGCGGTACCCGGACGACGTCATCCCCGGGCGGGAGTCCCGCACCGACCTGCTGGCACGCGTCACCGAGACGCTCGGCGAGATCGCGGTGCGGTTCGACGGCGGGGTCGTCGTCGTGGCGACCCACGGCGCCGTCATCCGCAGCGTCGTCAACGCGGCAGCCCCCGGCACCGCCGACCGCACCCGCACGCCGATCCGCAACGGCTCGGTGCACTCGTTCCGCTGGGACCCGGAGCGCTTCCACGCCGAACTGGTCGAGTTCGACGACCCGATCGAGGATGTCTCCGACGCCCCGGGGAAGTACGCGTTCGACTACCAGAACCCGCTCGAGCGCCGCAGCTGACGCGCTGACCGGGCCGACGGTGCTGACCGGGCTGACCGGGCTGACCGGGCTGACCGCGCTGGTGGGTCAGGACGGTCCGCCGGGGAACCCCGTGCCGCCGTCCGGCCGCGAACCCTGCGCCCGGGCCGTGCGGGCGGCGTGCCCGTCCTCGGTGGTCCGTGGGGCGAGCGGGTCGTCGAGGTGTCGGAGCCGCTTCGCCCGACGTGATGCCGACAGCGCCACCGCCAGGGCGACCACGATGACGAGCACGAACACGATCGCGATGGTCGACCACACCAGCATGACGAACCCCCTCTTCCCACGGGCGACCTGACGACGCCGAGCGCAACTGCACGCCACGGGCACCCCGATGACGCCACGGGCAGCCTATCGATGCCCGTCCGCGACGGCAGCGAGGGTGCCCGAGGTCGTTGCCGGATCGTTGTCGCGAGCAGCGGGACCGGCGGTGCCCAGCGGACTACGATCCTGTGGACCGGCATCCAGGACCCCGAACCGGATGCCGCGCCGAGGGGGCGTGATGAGCACAGACGGACCCGGTGGGCAGGACGACCGCCGCGACTGGCGCACCCACGAGGACGAGGACGACGACCTGGGGCGCGCCTTCGGCCCCGACACCGCATCCGTACCGGTCCGCACGACCCCGCAGCGCGTCCGCTCCTGGTCGCTGCTGCTGGCCGGGGTCGTGGTGGTCGGCATCGTCATCGTCGTGGCGCTCGGCATGATCGTGGGCAGCGTGCAGAACGGCGTCGGTGGGGTGTTCCCCCGCCCGCAGGCGGCGCTCGACCGGTTCGTCACCCAGGCTCGCTCCATCGAGTACGTCACCGCGGCCACCGGCGACGACCCGACGAAGACCTCGTTCGCCAGCTACGACGTCACGGCCAGGGTCAGCGCGGACGCGACCATCGGTCCGGATGCGAAGACCCTGCTCTTCGACCAGCTCAGTGCGGCGGCCGGGGCGACGACCGGCAACGGCGTCACCGTCTGGGCCGTCGTCGACCTCGGTACCGCCGACGTCGGTGTGTCGCCCTCGCGCGAACGCACCGAGCAACGTCTGGCCGTCGCACGCACCCTGGCGAGCACCGCGGGCGTCCAGCAGGTCAGCTGCGTGTGGGCGGCGCACGACGCCGGGCGATCCGACGACCCCGCCGACCAGCGGGTCACGGTCGCGACCGCTCCGACCGGCGTCGACGTCGAAGCCGTCCGGACGCAGGTCACCGACGCGGTGCACCGCGTGTTCCCCGCAGCCACCATCGAGGTCAGCGCGGCGAAGGGCTGAGCAACCGCGTCAGCGCGTCCGGTGCTCGACCGCGCGCTCGACGGCCTGCAGCACCCGCTCGGCCGAGTCGGCCCAACGGAACCGGGCCGCCTGCTGTACCGACGCCGCCGAGGCGGACGCCCACCGGGCCTCCAGGCGGCGCACCGCGGCAGCCACCGCCGACGGCGACGACGGGTCGAAGTACTCGGCGACGTCCCCGCCGATCTCGCGGAAGATCGGGACGTCGCTGACGGCCACCGGCGTGCCCACGCCCATCGACTCGACCAGGGGGATGCCGAAGCCCTCGTCGTACGACGCGGTCACCAGGGCCGTCGCCGACCGCAGCGTGTCGAGGTACTCCTGATCCGACGCGCCGTCGTGGAACACGATCGCGCCCGGCGCCAGTGCGTCCAGGCGCGCCCGGTCGGCGTCCGACACGCGCGACATGCAGTGCAGCCGCCAGTCCGCTCCGAGCAGCGGCAGGGCCGCCGCGAGCGTCTCGACGTTCTTGTACGGCATGAACGACCCCATGTACACGAGCGACCGCTCGCGGGGACCGTCGGGCGCGCGCACCGGGGCCGGGTCGGCAGCGTTGTACGCCACGGTGACCGGTCGCCTGGTCAGCCGGTGCTGGGCGATCAGCCCCGCCGTCGTCTCGGAGACCGTGACGACGCCGTCCGCGCCGTCGAGCAGCAGCCGCTGCGGCCACCACGACAGGTGGAACGCCCGCCACCCCAGCCGGATCGGCCACGAGAACTCCCGTGGGGGCGTGCGGTTGCGGTAGTAGATCAGGTCGTGGAGCGTCAGCACGAGCGCGTACCGACGACCGCGCGATCCCATCGTCTGCATCGGTGAGAACACCGCGTCCAGCCCCAGCCGGTTGACGTGCCGTGCCACCAGGGGCTCCCCCGGCGCGGTCGGCGACGGCAGCAGCTCCCACGGCAGGTGCGCGGGCAGGGACTCCAGCTGCCGTTCGTCGTCGACCAGCAGCACCACGTCGTGCCGGTCCGGCAGGTGCGCCACGACCCCGGCGGTGAACCGGCTGATGCCGTCGTGGCGGCCGATCCGCACGTACCGGCAGTCGATCCCGATCCGCAGGCGGGTCACGATCCCTCGCCCTGGCTCGGCTTCGTCCTGGAGGCCCGGCCCGGCTTGGCAGCGCGCGGTGCCTTCCGCACGGGGTCGGCCATCCGGCGCAGGGTCGCCTCGGCGGCGGCGGCGGGCGTCTCGTAGTGCACCAGGTGCCCGACGTCCGGCACGACGACGAGCTCGGCATCGTGCAGCCGGGCCGCCAACGCCCGCTGTTCCGGCAGCGCGGTGATGTCGTCGCGCTCGGCCGCGATCAGCAGAACTGGGACGCGGATCCGGTCGGCGTACTCGGAGACGTCGTGGGTGACCGACGTGCGGAAGGCCTCGAGCACGCTCGTGCGGTTCGCGAACGCCGAGAAGTACCGGTCGTGCTGGTCGTGCACCCAGCGGCGCATCGCCGGGTCGTGCGACTTGAGCATCGCGACGCTCATCGCCCGCACGATCCCCCGGTTCCGCAGGATCCCCAGGCCGACGGGCCGCGGCAGTGCGGCACCGGCGCGGTAGTAGGCGATCGCGATGCCAGTGCCGACCGCGCGTGGGCCCTGCAGCGCGGGTGCCGCGATGGGGTTCACCAGGACGAGCAGCCGTGTGTCCAGCCCGGCGGCGACGGCGGCCGCGGTGACGATCGAGCCGAACGAGTGCCCGAGCACCACGGCGGTGCGGTCGAGGCCGAGCACCCGGTGGAAGCCCCGGAGCCACCCGACGTAGCCGTCGATGTCGGACACCGCCAGCGGGTCGGACACGCCGAACCCGGGCAGGTCCGGAACGATCACCCGCACACCCGTCAGGTGCGCCGCGATCGACTCGAGCCCGTGGTGGTCACCGCGGAACCCGTGCACGGCCAGGACGGTCTGCGTGGCGTGTCGTGGGCCGTACTCCCAGAAGTGCGTGGTGCGGCCGTCGACCTCGACGGCGCGGTGCACGACGGGTGTCGCGGCCATCAACGACGAGTACGGGGACAGGACCGGCGGTTGCATCGGCGCCAGTCTACGGAACGCTCTCGGCAGCAGCCGCCTATCGTGTCCGGAGCGGGTCGGTTCCGACGGTCCGTGACCTTCGACGAGGAGCACGGTTGACCTTCACAGCCCCGATCCAGCTGCCCGGACTCACCCTCGACCCGCAGTGGTACAAGCGCTCGGTGTTCTACGAGTGCATGATCCGCTCGTTCGTCGACTCGAACGGCGACGGCATCGGTGACATCCAGGGCGTGATCGGCAAGCTCGACTACCTGCAGTGGCTCGGCGTCGACGCGCTGTGGCTCCCGCCGTTCTTCCGGTCGCCGATGCGCGACGGCGGGTACGACATCTCGGACTACCGGGCGATCCTGCCCGAGTTCGGCACCCTCGACGACTTCCGCGAACTCGTCACGAAGTCGCACGAGCGCAACATGCGCATCGTGATCGACATGGTGATCAACCACACGTCGGACCAGCACGAGTGGTTCAAGCAGTCCCGCGAGGACCCGGACGGTCCCTACGGCGACTTCTACGTCTGGCGCGACACCGACGAGGACTACGCGAACATCCGCGTGATCTTCGTCGACACCGAGGAGTCGAACTGGACCTTCGACCCGGTGCGGCGGCAGTTCTTCTTCCACCGGTTCTTCTCGCACCAACCCGACCTGAACTTCGAGAACCCCGCCGTCGTCGAGGCGATCTACGACGTCGTGCGGCACTGGCTCGACCTGGGCGTGGACGGGCTGCGGCTCGACGCCATCCCGTACCTGTTCGAGTCGGAGGAGGGCAACGGCGAGGGCGAACCGGAGACCCACGAGTTCATCAAGAAGCTCCGGTTCATGGTCGACGACGAGTACCCCGGTCGGGTGCTGCTCGCCGAGGCGAACCAGTGGCCCCGCGAGACGGCGGCGTTCTTCGGCACCGACGACGAGCCCGAGTGCCACATGGCGTTCGACTTCCCGGTGATGCCCCGCATCTTCTACTCGCTCCGCGCGCAGCACGCGTCCGAGCTCAAGGCGATCCTGTCCGAGACGCTCGACGTGCCCGCGTCGGCCGCGTGGGGCGTGTTCCTCCGCAACCACGACGAGCTCACGCTCGAGATGGTCAGCGAGGAGTACCGCCAGGCGATGTACGGCTGGTACGGGTACGACCCGCGGATGCGCTCGAACATCGGCATCCGTCGACGCCTGGCACCGCTGCTCGACAACTCCCGCGCCGAACTCGAGCTGATCCACGCGCTGCTGTTCTCGCTGCCGGGTTCGCCGTTCCTGTACTACGGCGACGAGATCGGGATGGGCGACAACATCTGGCTGCCGGACCGCGACTCCTCGCGCACGCCCATGCAGTGGACGCCGGACCGCAACGCCGGGTTCTCCACCGCCGACCCGGGCAAGCTCTACCTGCCCGTCGTGCAGTCGCTCGTGTACAACTACGCGCAGGTCAACGTCGAGGCGCAGCTCGCACAGTCGCGGTCCCTGCTGCACTGGGTCCGCAACGTGATCCACGTGCGCAAGGCCCACCCGGTGTTCGGTCTGGGGTCGCTCGCGGTGCAGGACACCGACAACGAGAGCGTGCTGGCCTTCGTCCGCTCGTGGGAGGGCTCGGGCACGCAGTTCGGCCCGTCCGCCGAGGACGTGCTGTGCGTGTTCTCGTTCACGGTCAACCCGACCACGACGACGATCACGGCGCCGCAGTACGCCGGCCGGCCGCTGTACGACCTGTTCGGCGGCAGCTCGTTCCCCTCGTTCGACGACGAGGGCACGGTCACGCTGACGCTGGGCACGCAGTCGTTCTACTGGCTGCACGTCGGCGCCGCGCCCAACGCGTAGCGCTCTCGCCCCACTCGTTCACCTGGCTGGACGTGGGCGCCGCGCCGAACGCGTAGCGCTCTCGCCCCACTCGTTCACCTGGCTGCACGTCGGCGCCGCGCCGAACACGTGACGCATCGCTCGCGGCCCGCGTGACAGGCGGGTCGCGCGGGGCGTGTCGGTGTGTCCGGCTAGCCTGACCTGCGTGACGTTCCCCACCGCGCAGCTCGACTCGCCCGCCCCGGCGCAGGACCTCTCGACCCGGCCCTGGTGGCACGCGCTCGGGGTGTTCGACCTCGAGACGACCGGCATCGACGTCGAGACGGCCCGCATCGTCACCGCGCACGTGGGCCTGATCGACATGACCGGGCGCAGCATCGTCGAGGGCTCGTGGCTCGCCGACCCCGGGGTCCCGATCCCCGAGCAGGCCTCGGCCGTGCACGGCATCAGCACCGAGCGCGCCCAGGCCGAGGGGCGTCCCGCCGCCGAGGTCGTCGCCGAGATCGTGGCCGCTGTCGAAGCCGTGTTCGCCCGCGGCATCCCGCTGGTCATCTACAACGCCCCGTACGACCTGACCCTGCTCGACCGCGAAGCCAAGCGGCACGGCATCGCCTCGCCCGTGATCGGCAACGTCGTCGACCCGCTCGTGATCGACAAGGCGCTCGACACCTACCGCAAGGGCAAGCGCACGCTCGAGGCCGCGGCCGAGCTGTACGGCGTCGACCTGTCCGACGCGCACGATGCCGGCGCCGACGCCATCGCGGCCGGACGGGTCGCACAGGCCATCGCGGCGAAGTTCCCCGACGACCTGACCATCTCCGCCGAAGCGCTCCACCGCAAGCAGGTGGCCTGGTGCGCCGACCAGGCAGCATCGTTCCAGCAGTACATGCGGGCCAAGCGCGACCCGGCCTTCACCGCAGACACCCGCTGGCCGCACCGCAACGGCGACTGAGCACCCGGCGCCGTCCCCTGCGGTCTCGCATCGCACCCCCGCATGAACATCGCGCCCCGTCACCACGGGGCGCGATGTCTGTCAGGGGGTGCGATGCGCGATCGCCACCGACGGCACTCAGCCCCGACGCAGAACGGGCGGCCCTCCCGCAGGAGGACCGCCCGTTCGCGCGTGCTGAGCTGCTTACTTGGAGAAGCCCTTGAAGCGCTGGTTGAACTTCTCGACGCGACCGGCCGAGTCGAGGATGCGCTGCTTGCCCGTGTAGAACGGGTGCGACGCGGACGAGATCTCGACGTCGATGACCGGGTAGGTCGCACCGTCGAGCTCGATGGTCTTGTCGCTGTTCGCGGTCGAACGCGTCAGGAACGTCTCACCGGAGGCCAGGTCGCGGAAGACGATGGCGCGGTACTCGGGGTGGGTGTCGGTCTTCATGAGATTCCTCGGTGTGGATTTCGTGGTGAGAGAGAGGCGGATGCCCCGGAAGTCTGTGGCTCACGCCAGCCGTCCACGTTACCAGACAGCGGGCACGATGTGGAGCAGGAGTCAGGCTGCGCGCGCCGTGAAGCGCCCGGACTCCTTGGTGACGGTCAGGTCGATGCCGAACGCCGTCGTCAGGGTCTCGGCGGTCAGGACCTGGTCGATCGGACCGGCGGCCTGCACGTGCCCGTCCGCCAGGACCAGCGCGTGCGTGAAGCCCTCGGGGATCTCCTCGACGTGGTGGGTCACGATGACGATCGCGGGCGAGTCCGAGCTCTGCGCGTAGCCGCCCAGCGTGCGCACCAGGCTCTCACGCGCGCCGAGGTCGAGCGACGCAGCCGGCTCGTCGAGGAACAGCACCTCGGGGTCGGTCATCACCGCACGCGCGATCTGCACGCGCTTCTGTTCACCGTCGCTCAGCTCGCCGAACGTGCGGTCGGTGAAGGCGCCCAGGCCCCATTCCTCGAGCACGCGCTGCGCACGACGGACGTCGAGCTCCTCGTACTCCTCGTTCCAGCGCCCCGTGACCGAGTACGCGGCGGTCAGGACCACGTCGATGACCTTCTCGGTCACCGGGATGCGACGGGCCAGCGCGGTCGAGGCGAAGCCGATGCGCGGTCGCAGTTCGAACAGGTCGGCTCCCCCGAGCTCGGTGCCCAGGACCTCGACGTCACCCGAGGTCGGGAAGCTCTGCGCCCCGGCCACCTGCAGCAGCGTGGTCTTGCCGGCGCCGTTCGCACCGAGCACGACCCACCGCTCGTCGTCCTGCACCTCCCACGAGATCCCGTCGAGGATGGTGGCCCCGTTCCGGACCACGGACACGTCTGACAAGCGCACAACCGAGGGCATGCTCCAACCCTACGCGAGCGCGGCTGCCCGCACGGCGCACACGCCGGAACCTGACGGGAGGCCCGGGTGACGTCCGTCGCGGACGTCACCCGGGCCTCCTGTCAGGACCGGGACGGTGGCCGGCTCAGCGAGCCGCCAGCACCTGGTCGTAGACCGCACGGGTGCGCGTCGCGATCGCCGCCCACGTGAACTCGGTCTCCACGCGCAGGCGCCCGGCGCGGCCCATGAGCTTGGCGAGCCCCAGGTCGGAGAGCACCTCGTTCAGGGTGGCGGCCAGGTCGGCGACGTACCGGTCGGGGTCGGTCGGGGTGCCCGTGCCGTCGGTGGCCTGGTCGATCGGGACGATGCGGCCGGTCAGGCCGTCGGCGACGACCTCGGGGATGCCACCGGTGCGCGTGCCGACGACGGGGATGCCGCAGGCCATGGCCTCGAGGTTGACGATGCCGAGCGGCTCGTAGATCGACGGGCACACGAAGACGGTGCCGGCCGTCAGGACCTTGACGATCTCGTCGTGGGCGAGCATCCGGTCGATCCACACCACGCCGTCACCGCGCTGCCGGCGGAGGTCCTCGACCAGGCCGGTGACCTCGGCCAGGATCTCGGGGGTGTCCGGCGCGCCGGCGCACAGCACGATCTGGACCTCGGGCGGCAACGACGCCACCGCACGGAGCAGGTAGGGCAGCCCCTTCTGGCGGGTGATGCGACCGACGAAGACGACACTCGGACGCTCCGGGTCGATGCCGAGTGCACGGACGGCGTCGTGGTCGACGACGGGCTTCCACGCGTCGACGTCGATGCCGTTGTAGACGACGTGGACCTTCGACGGGTCGATGGACGGGTACGACCGCAGGATGTCGGCGCGCATGGCCTTCGACACCGCCACGACCGCGTCGGCCTGCTCGAAGGACTCGCGCTCCATCCAGCTGGACAGGCGGTAGCCGCCGCCGAGCTGCTCGGCCTTCCACGGGCGCAGTGGCTCCAGCGAGTGCGCCGTGACGACGTGCGGGATGCCGTGGGTCAGCTGCGCCAGCCGACCGGCGGCGTTGGCGTACCAGGTGTGCGAGTGCACGAGGTCGGCGCCCTCGACGTCGGCCGCCATCTGGACGTCGGTGCCGAGCGCCTGCAAGGCCCCGTTCGCCTGCTCGAGGCCGGCCGGCGTGCGGTACGCCCAGACACCCTCTTCGTCGCGGAACGCACCGAAGGCACGGACGCGCACCTCGGTGTCGGTCCTGGACCGCAGGGCCGAGGTCAGCTCGGCCACGTGGACACCCGCACCGCCGTAGACCTCCGGCGGATACTCCCTGGTCAGTAGATCGACTCGCACGGACTCAAGGTAACGGGTTCACACTCCGGACGCCTACTGTGAACCACATGGCACCAAAGAAGGTCTTCGGCATCGTCCTCGCGGGTGGCGAGGGCAAACGGCTCATGCCGCTCACTGCCGACCGCGCGAAGCCCGCTGTCCCGTTCGGCGGGAACTTCCGACTGGTCGACTTCGCCCTCTCCAACCTGGTCAACTCCGGGCTGCAGAAGATCGTCGTCCTGACGCAGTACAAGTCCCACAGCCTCGACCGCCACGTCGCCGAGACGTGGCGCATGGAGGGGCTGCTCGGCTCGTACGTCGCGTCGGTCCCGGCGCAGCAGCGACTGGGCAAGCGCTGGTTCGCCGGGTCGGCCGACGCGATCCTGCAGTCGCTCAACCTGCTCCGCGACGAGCGGCCCGACATCGTCGTCGTGGTCGGTGCGGACCACGTCTACCGCATGGACTTCTCGCAGATGGTCGAGGCGCACATCGCGTCGGGCCGGAACGCCACCGTCGCGGCCATCCGGCAGCCGATCGGCCTGGCCGACCAGTTCGGCGTGATCCAGGTCGCCGCGGACGAGGCCACCAAGATCGACGCGTTCCTCGAGAAGCCCAAGGACGCTGTCGGCCTGGCGGACTCCCCCGGCGAGATCCTGGCGTCGATGGGCAACTACGTCTTCAACGCCGACGCGCTGGTCGACGCCGTGCTGCGCGACGGGCAGATCGAGACGAGCGACCACGACATGGGCGGCGACATCGTGCCCGACTTCGTCGCCCGCGGTGATGCCGGCGTGTACGACCTGCAGCGCAACGAGGTCCCCGGGTCGAACGACCGCGACAAATACTACTGGCGCGACGTGGGGACGATCGACTCGTTCTACGACGCGCACATGGACCTGATCGCCCCCGTGCCGGTGTTCAACCTGTACAACACCGACTGGCCGATCTTCAACCAGCAGACGAACCTGCCGCCGGCGAAGTTCGTGCGCGACGGCAACGGCAACACGGGCGCCACGATCGACTCGATCGTGTCGCTCGGCTGCCTGATGTCCGGCGCACAGCTGGAACGCAGCGTCATCGGTCCCTGGTGCACCGTCGACTCGGGCGCCAAGGTGCTCGACTCGATCGTGTTCGAGCGGGCGACCATCGGCGCCGGGTCGATCGTCAACCGGGCCATCCTCGACAAGGACGTGGTGCTCGCACCGGGCGCCCAGGTCGGCGTCGACCGCGAAGCCGACGAGGCCCGCGGGTTCACCGTGACCGAGTCGGGGATCACCGTCGTGGGCAAGGGCGTCCGCGTCGAAGCGTAGCCCGACCGGGCCGGGACTCCACCCACGGGTCGGCAGGGGCGTCCGCGTCGAGGCGTAGCCCCGACCAGACCGATCTGTAGGTCAGCGGCACCCGGGCTCCGGCCCGGGTGCCGCTTCGTCATCTGGTGTGCAGCACCGCTACCGTGGTGGCGTGCCGCGCTTCCTCGTCGTCCTCGATGCCGACTCCACCCTGCTCGAGGACGAGGTCATCGAGCTGCTCGCCGATGGTGCCGGGACCCGGCCACAGGTCCAGGCGATCACGGAGCGCGCCATGCGCGGCGAGATCGACTTCGCCGACAGCCTGCGGGAGCGTGTCGCGACCCTGGCAGGCCTCCAGGCCGACGTCGTCGACCGCGCCCAGCGGGCGGTCCGCGTGACGCACGGGGCCGACGAGCTGGTCCGCGGCGTACACGCCGCCGGCGGCACCGTGGGTGTGGTGTCGGGCGGGTTCCACGAGGTGCTCGACCCGTTCGCCGCCCGGCTGGGCCTGGACCACTGCCGGGCCAACCGGCTCGAGGTCGTCGACGGCACCCTGACCGGACACGTGCTCGGTGGCGTCGTGGACGCCGCGGCGAAGGCCGAGACGCTGCTCGCGTGGGCGGCGTCGGACGGCGTGCCGGTGTCGCGGACCGTGGCCGTCGGTGACGGGGCCAACGACCTGGCGATGATGGGGGTGGCCGCACTGTCCGTGGCCTTCGACGCCAAGCCGCGCGTTCGGCAGGAGGCGGACGTCGTGGTCGTCGACCGCGACCTGTCGGCCGTGCTGGCGGCGCTCGGCCTGCGCGGCTGACGGTCGCGGCTGCCCGCGCACGCTGCGCCCTGGGGCGCCGAGTCTCGGCTCCGCGGACATCGTGCGCCGGTCGCACGCCGCAGCGTGTCCGCCCGGCCGAGTCTCGGCGGCTGCGACGCCCGCGCGGCCGCCGCGCGATCGGCGCTAGTGGCCCATGCCCAGGCCACCGTCGACCGGGATGACCGCACCGGAGACGTAGCCGGCGCCGTCGCTCGCCAGGAACAGCGTGGCGTCGGCGACGTCGTCGACGGTGCCGTACCGGGCCGCGGGGATCTGCTTCTTGAACTCGGCCTGCAGTTCCTCTGGCAGGGCAGCGGTCATGTCCGTCTGGATGAACCCCGGCGCCACGACGTTGGCCGTGATCCCACGCGAACCGAGCTCGCGGGTGATCGACCGGGCCATGCCGACCAGGGCGGCCTTGGACGAGGCGTAGTTGACCTGGCCGACCTGACCGTAGGCGCCCACGACACTGGACATCAGCACGATGCGCCCGAACTTCGCCTTCATCATGCCCTTGGTCGCGCGCTTGACCACACGGAAGGTGCCCGTCAGGTTCGTGTCGATGACGCTCGTGAAGTCCTCTTCCGACATGCGGAGCAGCAGTCCGTCGTTCGTGATGCCGGCGTTGGCGACCAGGACCTCGATCGGGCCGAGCTCCTGCTCCACCCGGGTGAAGGCGGCGTCGACCGAAGCCGTGTCGGTGATGTCGGCCTGCACGGTGAGGGCACCCTCGGGGCCGCCGTCACCGCTGCGCGAAGTGACCGCCACCCGGTGGCCGGCGGCGACGAACCGAGCAGCGAGGGCATGGCCGATGCCACGGTTGCCGCCGGTGACGAGGACGGTACGGGGGGTGGTCATGATCGCTCCGTTCGCTGGGGGCGCGGGGGTTCCCGCGCGGGCGCGCCGGAGTGCACTCCGCCCGACACGCCCGCACGAGCCTACCCGGGCCGACGTGGACCACACGATGCGGGCAAGTGTCGGTGGACGGGCTTAGGGTTGGTCGTGGGCAGACGGAGATCGAACGCATGAAGACGACGCAACGCATGACAGGACCCCTGGGGTCGGCGCGCGGCATCAAGTCGGCACGACGCACGACCCAGAGCATCACGGCACTGCCGGACAACCCGCAGCGGGACCGGAAGCACCGGCTCTCGCGGTACATCTGGCAGATGGCGGTCCGCGTGATCCTGTTCGTCGGCGCAGTCCTGATCTACACGGTGTGGCACAGCCCGCTGCTGGCGATCATCCCCATCGTCCTGGCCGGGGTCATCCCGTGGATCGCGGTCGTCATCGCGAACGCCGGCAGCCACACCGAGTCCGACTACGTCGCACCCGCGGGTGCCGTCGTCCGGGCCGCCGACTACGACCCCCGCCTGCGCGAAGCCCAGGAAGACGCGCGCGCCCAGGCCTACCGCGACGAACAGGAGCGGTTGCGGCAGAACGCCCAGCACGCGCAGGAAGAATGGCAGCGCACCGGTGACCGTTCCCGGGTCTGGGGACACCGCTGATGGGTGCCACGTTCGACCTGATCACCGAGGCCGGGTCGACGCCCGTCTGCTCACGCGCCGGCTGCACGAACCCCGCTGCGTGGCGCATCAACTGGCGCAACCCCCGCATCCACGCGATCGACCGGGTCAAGATCTGGTCCGCGTGCGACGACCACCGCGACTTCCTGGCCGACTACCTGCGCTCGCGGACGTTCCCGGTGCGCGTGACCGGCCTCGACGAGGACGTCGAACGGCTCGACGACGTCAAGCAGCAGGACACCCCGAAGAACGACGTCGGTGAACGGGCTCGCGCCGCGAACGACCGATGAACGAGTTCGACCCGCGCAGTCGCTACGGCCGACGGCACGCCGAGCGCATCCGGCGCGCGGCCGCCGAGGAGCGCCGAACCGACGACACTGCCGCCCGTGATCCCGATGAACCCTTCGTCGGCTGGGGCTTCGTCCGCAGCCGCCGGTGGTTCGGCTACCTGGCCATCGCGGTCGGCTTCGCGATCCTCTGCACCCTGTTCGGCATGTGGCAGTGGGACCGTCGCAACGAAGCCGTGCGCGAGAACCAGCAGATCGCCGCGAACTACGACCACACGCCGGTGCCGGTGCGGGACGCCCTCCCCCGGGCCGGCAGCTGGCAGGACGACCAGACCTGGCTGCGCGTCGAGGTCACGGGTCGGTACGACACCGACGACCAGTTGCTGGTGCGCAACCGCGTGCACAACGGCCAGCCCGGCTTCGAGGTCCTGACCCCCCTGGTCACCGCCGACGGCCGGGCCTTCGTCGTCGACCGCGGCTGGGTGCCGACGGGCAACCGGCAGGACGCCCCGGACAGCGTGCCCGCACCGCCATCCGGACAGGTCACGGTCGTGGCGCGCCTGCAGCAGAGCGAACCGCGCATCCCCGGACGCACCGACCCGGCCCACACCGACCAGGTGCAGTCCGTCACGCTGACCGATGTGGCGAAGAAGATCGACGCCCCCATCTGGACGGGGGCCTACGGCCAGCTCGCGTCCGAGTCCCCCGCGCCCGCCGATGCCCGACCGCTCGGCTGGGACCGTCCGAGCGCCGACACCGGGTTGCACCTGAGCTACTTCATCCAGTGGTTCATGTTCGCGGCCGGCGGGTTCGGGTTCCTGGCGTACCTGATGGTGCAGGAGTACCGGAACCTCAACCAGGACGACCCCGAAGAACGCGAGCGCGCCCTCGAGCGGCAGCGCCGCAAGGACGCCAAGCCGAAGACGGACGCCGACGTCGAGGACGAGCTGCTCGAATCGCGCGGCTGACGTCCGACGCACCCACCGATCGGACGGGAGGCCCGTGGCGGCGCCGCCACGGGCCTCCCGTTCGTCGTCTGGTACCGACCAGAACGGACCGGGTCGGCGCTACGCCAGCTCGATGAGCTCGGCGTAGTCCTTGTTCCAGTGGTCCTCGGTGCCGTCGGGCAGCAGCAGGACCCTTTCCGGGTTCAGGGCCTCGACCGCGCCGGTGTCGTGCGACACCAGGACGACGGCCCCCTCGAAGCCGGCAAGCGCGTTCAGGATCTCCTCGCGTGACGCCGGGTCCAGGTTGTTCGTCGGTTCGTCGAGCAGCAGCACGTTGGCGCCGGACACGACGATCATCGCGAGCGACAGGCGCGTCTTCTCGCCACCGGACAGCACCCCGGCCTTCTTGTAGCCGTCGTCGCCGGTGAACAGGAACGACCCGAGCACCCGACGTGCCTCGGTCTCGTTGAGGTCGGTCGACGCGGACACCATGTTCTCGATCACCGTGCGGTTGATGTCGATGTTCTCGTGCTCCTGCGCGTAGTAGCCGATGCGCAGGCCGTGCCCGGGCAGGATCTCCCCCGTGTCCGGTGCGTCCGCACCCGCCAGGATGCGCAGCAGCGTCGTCTTGCCGGCACCGTTGAAGCCCAGGATGACCACGCGGGAACCACGGTCGATGGCCAGGTCGACACCGGCGAAGATCTCGAGCGAGCCGTACGACTTCGACAGCCCCTCGGCCATCAGCGGCGTGCGGCCGCACGGGGCCGGCGTGGGGAAGCGGATCTTCGCGACCCGGTCGGCCACCCGCTCGTCCTCGAGGCCCGCGAGCAGCTTGTCGGCGCGGGCGACCATCTGGTGCGCCGCAGCGGCCTTCGACGCCTTGGCACCGAAGCGCGCGGCCTGGTCCTTCAGCGTGGCGGCCTTCTTCTCGGCACCGGCGCGCTCCTTGCGGCGGCGCTCCTCGTCGGCGACGCGCTGCCGCTGGTACAGCTTCCAGCCCATGTTGTAGATGTCGATGGTCTGGCGGTTGGCATCGAGGTAGAAGACCCGGTTGACGACCTCGTCGACGAGTTCGACGTCGTGGGAGATCACGATGACGCCGCCGGGGTAGGTCTTCAGGTGCTCACGCAGCCACACGACACTGTCGGCGTCGAGGTGGTTGGTCGGCTCGTCCAGGATCATCGTCTCGGCGTCCGAGAACAGGATGCGGGCGAGCTCGATGCGGCGACGCTGACCACCGGAGAGCGTCTTGAGCTGCTGGTCGAGGATGCGGTCCGGCAGCTTGAGGTTCGACGCGATGGACGCCGCCTCGGCCTCGGCCGCGTAGCCGCCGAGCGCGTTGAACTGGTCGTCGAGCCGCGAGTACCGACGCATGGCCTTGTCGGCGACCGCAGGGTCGTCGCTGGCCATGTCGAGCGTCGCCTGGCGGATGCCCTCGACCAGCTCGCCGAGCCCACGGGCGTCGAGGATGCGCTTGCGGGCGGTGTCCTCGGGGTTGCCCGAGCGCGGGTCCTGCGGCAGGTAGCCGATCTCACCGGTGCGGTCGATCTTGCCGTCGGTCGGTGGCTGCTCGCCCGCCAGCGCCTTGGTCATCGTGGTCTTCCCGGCGCCGTTCCGGCCGACGAGACCGATCTTGTCGCCCTTCTCCACTCGGAAGGACACGTGCTCCATCAGGAGGCGAGCCCCGACGCGGATCTCGAGGTCGTGCACGGCAAGCACAGTGGAAGTCCAATCAGTTGGTGGTTGTGCACAACGGTGTGTGCGGGAGGTGCACCGCTACGCTGACGGGACCGGCTGTCCCAGAACAGGGACCAGCAGTCCATTCTAGGAGAATCCATGACGAACGCCACCGGGTTCGCTCCCCGCGCAGTCCTCGCCGACCGTCTCCGCACCCAGGGGGCGGTCACGAACGTCGCCCTGGTCGCGGGCGGCGCACTGTTCACCGCCGCCATGGCCCAGGTCGAGATCCCGATGTGGCCGGTGCCGATCACCGGTCAGACCCTGGCCGTCGTGCTCGTCGGCGCCACCCTCGGCGCCCGTCGCGGCATCCTCTCGATGCTCGTCTACGCGGTCGCCGGACTGGCGGGTGCACCGTTCTTCGCCGACATGCAAGGCGGCCTGCACGCCCTGACGCTGCCGAGCTTCGGCTACGTCATCGGCTTCGTGCCGGCCGCGGGCGTCATCGGGTGGCTCGCGCGACGCAACTGGGACCGCAAGGTCGGCCGCGCTGCCGTGGCCTTCACGCTCGCCAGCGCGATCCCGTTCGTCACGGGTCTGCCCTGGCTGGCCGTCGCCCTCGGTGCGCTCGGCCTGCCGAACGACCTGCAGTCGGTGCTGGCCGCCGGCCTGTACCCGTTCATCGTGGGCGGCCTGGTGAAGGCGCTCATCGCCGCGGGCATCGTCCCCCTGGTGTGGAAGGCCGTCGGCCGCCGCTGACGCCCGTACGTCCGACGAGGGCCCCGCACCGAACGGTGCGGGGCCCTCGTGTGTCGTGGGCGCCTCGTCGGACAGCGTGACCGGTCGCAGAACGTCGGTGCGCGGCCCGTCGCCGCCTGCCGACTGGTCGCAACACCCCGTCCGCTCCACGCCGAGTGGTCGCGAACCGTCGGTGCGCGGGCCGCACACCGACGGTTCGTGACCACTCGGCGGACGTGAGCGGTGCGTCGTGACCAGTCAGCGGGCAGTGAGTCGGGCACACGACGAACGGGAGGCGCGGTGCCAGCTGGCACCGCGCCTCCCGTTCGTGGGTGGGTCGTGACTAGATCGAGAAGCCGAGCGCGCGCATCATCTCGCGTCCGTCGTCGGTGATCCGCTCGGGGCCCCACGGCGGCATCCACACCCAGTTGATGCGGAAGGCGTCGACGATGCCGTCGAGCGCGTTGGCGGTGTCACCCTCGATGACGTCGGTCAGAGGGCAGCCGGCGCTCGTCAGCGTCATGCTGATGATGAGCGCCGTGGCCTCGTCGTCCCAGGCCAGGTCGTAGATCAGGCCGAGGTCGACGATGTTCACGCCGAGCTCCGGGTCCTGCACCTCTTTCAGGCCCTCGACGACCTCGTCGAACTTGTCCGGTGCCAGTGCGGTGATCATCAGTTGCCCGCCGCAGCGGCCTCGGCCTGCACGTAGCGGTCGTAGCCCTCGTTCTCAAGACGGTCGGCGAGCTCGGGGCCGCCCTGCTCGGCGATCTTGCCGGCGACGAAGACGTGCACGAAGTCAGGCGTGATGTACCGCAGGATGCGCGTGTAGTGCGTGATGAGCAGCACGCCCAGCCCGGTGGCGGCCTTGGCACGGTTGACGCCCTCGGAGACGATCTTCAGCGCGTCGACGTCGAGGCCGGAGTCGGTCTCGTCCAGGACGGCGAACTTCGGCTTGAGGAGCTCGAGCTGCATGATCTCGTGGCGCTTCTTCTCGCCGCCGGAGAAGCCCTCGTTGACGTTGCGCTCGGCGAACGAGGCGTCCATCTTGAGGTCGGCCATCGACGTGCGGAGGTCCTTGATCCACCCACGCAGGGCCGGAGCTTCGCCGTCGATCGCGGTCTTGGCGGTGCGCAGGAAGTTCGACACGGTCACGCCGGGGATCTCGACCGGGTACTGCATGGCGAGGAACATGCCGGCACGGGCACGCTCGTCGACGCTCATGTCGAGGACGTTCTGCCCGTCGAGGGTGATCGAGCCGCCGACCACGTGGTACCGGGGGTGTCCGGCGATCGTGTACGCCAGGGTCGACTTGCCGGAGCCGTTCGGGCCCATGATCGCGTGGATCTCGCCCTCGTTGATGGTCAGGTCGACGCCCTTGAGGATCTCCTTGACACCCTGGTCGGTGTCGATGGAGACCTGCAGGCCGCGGATTTCGAGAGTGGACATTGCGTTCCTTCGGTTGCAGCTGGTGTGTGCGGCGTCAGCCGCGGGAGGAGTGTGGAGACCCGGTGTCAGTCGACGGGGACGGGGTCGTGCACGTCGACGTAGACCTCGCCGTCGCGGACCTCGACCCGGAAGACCGGGACGGGCTCGTACGCCGGGAAGTTCTTCGGCTTGCCGGTGGTCAGCGAGAACTGCGAGCCGTGGGCCCAGCACTCCAGCGAGTCACCCTCGACGAAGCCCTCGGCCAGCGAGATGTCCCCGTGGGTGCAGGTGTCGCCGATCGCGTGCACGGTGCCGGCCGAGTCCTTGACGATCGCGACCGCGGTGCCGTCGACGACCACGCGCATCGGGCTGTCCACCGCGATGTCGGCCTCGGCGCAGACCTTCTCGGCCATCAGGCGTCCGAGCCGTTCGTGACCGGAGCGGCCAGGACCGTGCGCCCTTCGAGCAGCTCCTGCTCGACGGCGGCGATGAGACGTTCCTCGAGCTCGGGCGCGCCGATCTTCTGGATGACCTCGACCAGGAAGCCGAGCACGACCAGACGACGGGCCTCTTCTTCCGGGATGCCACGGGCCTGCAGGTAGAACAGCTGCTCGTCGTCGAAGCGGCCCGTCGCGCTGGCGTGACCGGCACCGGCGATGTCGCCGGTCTCGATCTCGAGGTTCGGGATGCTGTCGGCGCGCGTGCCGTCGGTCAGGACCAGGTTGCGGTTCTGCTCGTACGAGTCGGTTCCGGGGGCCGTGCGACCGATCAGGACGTCGCCGATCCACACCGTGTGTGCACCGGCGCCCTGCAGGGCGCCCTTGTAGTTGACGCGGCTGCGGGTGTTCGGTGCGTCGTGGTTCACGTACACCTGCTGCTCGATGTACTGGCCGGCGTCGGCGAAGTACACGCCGTACATCTCGGTGTCGGCGCCCTGCCCGCCCAGGTGGGTCGAGGGGTTCACCCGGACGACGTCGCCGCCGAGCGAGACCACGACGTGCTTGAGGAAGGCGTCACGCCCGACCTCGGCGAAGTGCGTCGACACGTGCACGGCGTCGTCGTCCCAGTCCTGCACCGTCACGACGGTCAGGCGGGCGTTGTCGTGGACCACGACCTCGACGTTCTCGCTGAGCAGCGCCGAACCACGGTTGTCGATGACGACGATGCCCTGCGCGTTCGGCTCGGCCGTGATGACCGTGTGGGCAGCGCGGGGCTGCGTGCCGAACGCGGATCGCGTGATCGCGATCGACTCGTGCGACTCGGTGGCCTTGATCGTGACGGCGAGCACCGCGTCGCGCGCCGTCCAGGCCGCCGCGGCGGCCCGGTCCTCCGGCAGCCCAGCGGTGCCGACGCGCGAGTCGTCGCTGCGGACCCACTCGACGTCGGCGCCGTCGGTCTGCGTGGCGAGGTACGGGTACGCCGAACCGTCGAGACCGCCGGCGAGCAGCGGCTGGATCTTGTCGAGCGGCGCGAACTTCCAGTTGACCTCGCGGCCGGTGACGGCGGTGTAGGCGTCGATGTCGCCGGACTGCGGGCGCTCGGAGCGCGTCTGGACGGGGACCGTGGTCGCCCAAGCGCCGTCCGAGTGCGCGCGAGCGCCGTGCTGTTCGGTACCGGCGACACCGGCGGCCGGGGCGGTCGGCTGGTCGATTCGGGGGGTGGGGGTGGAACTCGACATCTAGCCGACGGATCCTTCCATGCTCATCTCGATGAGCTTGTTGAGTTCGAGTGCGTACTCCATCGGGAGCTCGCGGGCGATCGGCTCGATGAAGCCGCGGACGATCATGGCCATCGCCTCGTCCTCGGCCATCCCGCGGGACATCAGGTAGAACAGCTGTTCCTCGCTGACGCGCGAGACCGTGGCCTCGTGGCCGAGCTGGACGTCGTCCACGCGGATGTCGATCGCCGGGTACGTGTCGGACCGGCTGACGGTGTCGACGAGCAGCGCGTCACAGCGGACCGTGTTGGCCGCGTGGTGCGCGCCCGGGTCGACCCGGACCTCGCCGCGGTAGCCGGCACGGCCACCGCCACGGGCGATCGACTTCGAGACGATCGAGGACGTCGTGTACGGCGCCATGTGGATCATCTTCGCGCCGGCGTCCTGGTGCTGGCCGGGTCCGGCGAAGGCGACCGACAGGGTCTCGCCCTTGGCGTGCTCGCCGGCCAGGTAGATGGACGGGTACTTCATCGTGACCTTGGACCCGATGTTGCCGTCGATCCACTCCATGGTCGCGCCCTCGTGCGCGATGGCGCGCTTGGTGACCAGGTTGTAGACGTTGTTCGACCAGTTCTGGATCGTCGTGTAGCGAACGCGGGCGTTCTTCTTCACGATGATCTCGACGACCGCCGAGTGCAGCGAGTCCGACTTGTAGATCGGGGCGGTGCAGCCCTCGATGTAGTGGACGTACGAGTCCTCGTCCGCGATGATCAGCGTCCGCTCGAACTGGCCCATGTTCTCGGTGTTGATCCGGAAGTACGCCTGCAGCGGGATCTCGACGTGGACGCCCTTGGGGACGTAGACGAACGAGCCGCCCGACCACACGGCCGTGTTGAGCGCAGCGAACTTGTTGTCCCCAGCAGGGATCACGGTGCCGAAGTACTCCTGGAACAGCTCGGGGTGCTCACGGAGCGCCGTGTCGGTGTCCATGAAGATGACACCCTGCTGCTCGAGGTCCTCGCGGATCTGGTGGTAGACCACCTCGGACTCGTACTGCGCGGCCACACCGGCGACCAGGCGCTGACGCTCGGCCTCGGGGATCCCGAGCTTCTCGTACGTGGCGCGGATGTCCTCGGGCAGGTCTTCCCACGACTGGGCCTGCTTCTCGGTGGAGCGCACGAAGTACTTGATGTTGTCGAAGTCGATGCCGGTCAGGTCGGCGCCCCACGTCGGCATGGGCTTGCGGCCGAACAGCGACAGGCCCTTGAGCCGGTTCTTGAGCATCCACTCGGGCTCGTTCTTGAGGTTCGAGATGTCGGTGACGACCTCGTCCGAGACACCACGGCGGGCCGAGGCTCCGGCGGAGTCCGAGTCGGACCAGCCGAACTCGTACTGGCCGAGTCCCTCGAGTTCTGGACGGTCGATGAGCACGTCGGACATGGTCTCCTCGTTTCCTTCTCGCGGCAGTTCCCTGGCGGCAACCGGCGGCTGCCGGATGCCATTCCATCGCGGACCCCCGACAGGACGGACCTGCGGTGATCACGCAGCTGCTGCCTCGCAACGTCATGGTTCCACGCAGTCCTGGGTTCCACCGGCGATCTCGGCCCATTCGGAGCCGGCGCCTGCCTAGACTTGACTGCTGCTGAACCCTCGAATCCTACAGGGCAACCGCACAGAACGACAGGAAGGCACCACCCCCGTGACTCGCGTCGCATCTGAAGCCGATCAGCACGTCCGCACCCCGTGGTGGTCACTCCCCCGGTCCGTCGACCCGCGCGTGGTCGTGCTGGCCTGGGCGTCGTTCGTGGTCGAGGTGGTCCTGATCGGCACCGGCGGGCTCGTCCGACTGACCGCCTCGGGCCTCGGATGCCCCACCTGGCCGCGCTGCACCGCCGACTCGCTCGTCTCCACACCCGAGATGGGCGTGCACGGGATCATCGAGTTCGGCAACCGTCTGCTGACGTTCGTGCTCGTCGTCGTCGCCATCGCGATGTTCCTGGCCGTCATCCGGATGCGCCGGACGCGCCCCGAACTGTTCTGGCTGGCGTTCGCCCAGGGCGCAGCGATCCCCGTCCAGGCCGTCATCGGTGGCCTGAGCGTCCTGACCAACCTGAACCCCTACGTCGTCGGCCTGCACTTCGTCGTGTCGACGGCCCTGGTCGCCGTCACCGCGACCCTGGTCTACCGGTCGATGAACGGCCCCCGAACCGAGCGTCGCCTGGTGCCGAACTGGTACACCGGCGTCGTCCGCGGCACGATCGCCGCCACCGTCGTCACGGTCCTGCTCGGCATCCTGACGACCGGCAGCGGCCCGCACGCCGGCGCCGACGAAGCCGTCGACGGTGGTCGTCTGCACCGCACCGGCCTCGACCCGGCGGTGCTGCAGCATGTGCACGCCGTCCCCGCCTACATCCTGTTCGCGCTGACCCTGGTGCTCGTGGTCGGTGCGGTCCGCCTGCGGCTGTCGAGCCGGTGGGCGCTCGTGCTGCTCGTCGTCGAGTTCGTCCAGATCGCGGTCGGCCTGACCCAGGCACGGACGGCCCTGCCGGTCGGGCTCGTCGGCACGCACATGGTCCTGGCCGGCCTGCTGGTCGGCGCGGTCACCGTCGTGACGCTGTCCACCCGGGCGACGGCCGGTCGCGACGCCGTCCGCGAGCCGCTCGCGCGCACCTGACGCGCGCACCTGACGGACAGCGCGCGCCTGACGCGCGCACCTGACGGACAGCGCGCGCCTGACGCGCGCACCTGACGGACAGCGCGCGCCTGACGCGCGCACCTGACGGACAGGAGGCCCGGCGCCAGCTGGCACCGGGCCTCCTGTCCGTTCCGTGGCGGCACCCGGGCCGCGCCACCGAGCGCCGACCCGGAACGACGCGCCGACCGGAACGACGCGCTGACCCGGAACGACAGGGACGTCGTCGGACGACATCGCACATGTCGTACTGGGTCAGAACCGCAGCGCGGAGCGCCGCAGCCTGCGCCCTAGAAGGTGAAGACCTGCGGCAGCAACGGGTCGATGCCCACGGCGATGAACAGCAGCGTCAGGTAGGTGATCGAGCTGTGGAACACGCGCATCGGGTGCACCTGCTCGACGTGCTGGATCGCACGGTTGTACAGCTTGTGCGACTCGACGACGAACCAGATGCCGCCGGCCAGCGCGACCACGGTGTACAGCGGCCCCATGTGGGCGACGGGGATCAGCAGCAGGGAGCAGACCAGGGTCGCCCAGGCGTACAGGACGACCTGCAGGCCGACGACGCTGCGGCCGCGGACGACCGCCAACATCGGCACCGATGCCGCGTCGTAGTCGTCGCGGTACTTCATCGACAGCGGCCAGTAGTGCGGCGGCGTCCACAGGAAGATCACCATGAACAGGATGACCGGCGCCCAGGTGAGCGACCCGGTGACCGCTGCCCAGCCGATCAGCACGGGCATGCACCCGGCGGACCCGCCCCAGACGATGTTCTGCGGCGTGCGGCGCTTGAGCCACAGCGTGTAGACGAACACGTAGATCAGGATCGCGGCGACGCTCAGGGCCGCGGCGAGCCAGTTGACCAGGAAGCCGAGCACGGCCGTCGAGCCGATCGCCAGGATCCACGAGAAGACCAGCGCCTGCCGGTCGGTGAGTTCACCGGTGACGAGCGGCCGGGCGCTCGTGCGCTTCATCAGGCGGTCGATGTCGCGGTCGATGTAGCAGTTGAACGCCGAGGCGGACCCGGCGGACATCGCGCCGCCCAGCAGCGTCCAGAAGACCAGCCACAGGTCTGGGACCCCGCGCTGTGCGAGGAACATCGTCGGCGCCGTGGTCACGAGCAGCAGCTCCATGACCCGCGGCTTCGTCAGCGAGACGTACGCTCGGACCTTGCGGGACAGGGTCGAGCGACGACCGGTGTCGGGCCTGGTCACGGTGGCAGTCGGCAAGGGGACCTTCAGTCTGTTCGCGTCAGCTCGCACACTCGGTGGACGTCGCCGTCGGCGTCCGGGCATGCGCTGACCCGGAATGCTCACGGGTCGACAACAGTTTACGTGATGGAAGCGCCGCGATGATGCCCCGCTCCTCCCGACACGCCCGGTACGGCCCCCGCTGAGGCCACTTCACGTGAACTTCCGGCGTCACCTGGGGACCTTCTGTGTGGCAGTTCACTATGCTGGAGGGGCCCCCCGCAGTGTGCCCCGATGACGCCGGCCGCTCCACGAGCCGGTCGGCCGCCGTTGACCGGCGACCACGCCAGGGCCCCGGGTGGCAACCATGTCCGTGCGATGGCACGAGCCCTCGCACATGTCGCATCAAGAAGGGTCAACATCCAAGTGGCTGAATTCACCTGGGACGCCATCGACAAGAAGGCCGTCGACACGGCCCGTGTGCTCGCCGCCGATTCGGTCGAGGCCGCCGGCAACGGTCACCCCGGCACCGCGATGAGCCTCGCCCCGCTCGCCCACCTGCTCTTCCAGAAGGTGATGCACCGCGACCCGAGCGACTCCACCTGGATCGGCCGTGACCGCTTCATCCTGTCTGCGGGCCACGCCTCGATCCTGCAGTACGTGCAGTTCTACCTCGGCGGCTACGGCCTCGAGCTCGACGACCTGCAGCACCTGCGCAAGTGGGGCTCGAAGACCCCGGGTCACCCGGAGTACGGCCACACCGACGGCGTCGAGATCACGACCGGCCCGCTCGGCCAGGGCCTGGCCTCGTCAGTCGGCTTCGCCTACGCACAGCGCTTCGAGCGCGGCCTGTTCGACCCGGAGACCCCCGCTGGTCAGTCCGCGTTCGACCACTTCACCTACGTGATCGCCGGCGACGGCGACATGCAGGAGGGCATCACGAACGAAGCCGGCTCGCTCGCTGGTCGCCAGCAGCTGGGCAACCTCATCGCGTTCTACGACTCGAACCAGATCTCGATCGAGGACAACACCGACATCGCGTTCTCGGAGAGCGTCCCCGAGCGCTACGAGGCCCTCGGCTGGCACGTCCAGATCGTCGACTGGAAGAAGACCGGCGAGTACCACGAGGACGTCGAAGCGCTGTACGCGGCGATCGAGGCCGCCAAGCAGGTCACCGACAAGCCGTCGCTCATCGTCCTCAAGACGATCATCGGCTGGCCGTCGCCGACCAAGCAGAACTCCGGCAAGATCCACGGTTCGGCGCTCGGCGCCGACGAGATCAAGGGTCTCAAGGAAGTCCTCGGCTTCGACACCGACAAGACCTTCGACGTCGACCCCGAGGTGCTCGAGTACACCCGCGGCGCCGTCGCCAAGGGCCAGGCGCAGCACGCCGAGTGGCAGAAGACCTTCGACGCGTGGGCCGCGGCCAACGCCGACAAGAAGGCCCTGTTCGACCGCATGCAGGCCAAGGAGGTCCCCGAGGGCCTCGAGGCAGCGCTGCCGGTGTTCTCCACCGAGAAGGCCGTCTCGACCCGTGCCGCCTCGGGCAAGGTCATCAACGCCATCGCGCCGCTGATGCCCGAGTTCTGGGGTGGTTCCGCCGACCTCGCCGAGTCGAACCTGACCACGATCGAGGGCGCCAAGTCCTTCGGTCCGGCCGAGGCGTCGACGTCGACGTGGAGCACCGACCCGTTCGGCCGCGTGCTGCACTTCGGCATCCGCGAGCACGCCATGGGCGCGATCCTCAACGGGATCGTCCTGCACGGCAACACCCGCCCCTTCGGTGGCACCTTCCTGATCTTCAGCGACTACATGCGTCCGGCGGTCCGTCTCGCCGCACTCATGAAGGCGCCGGCGGTCTACGTGTGGACGCACGACTCCATCGCCCTGGGCGAGGACGGCCCCACGCACCAGCCGGTGGAGCAGCTCACCGCACTCCGCGCGATCCCGGGTCTCGACGTCGTCCGTCCGGCCGACGCCAACGAGGTCGCGTACGCGTGGCTGACGGTCCTGTCGCACACCGACCGCCCGGCCGGTCTGGCGCTCAGCCGCCAGAACCTCCCGGTGTTCGAGCGTGGCGAGGGCGACGCCGCGGGTGAGACCCTCGCGTCCGCCAAGAACGTCGCGAAGGGCGCGTACGTGCTCGCCGAGGCGCCGAACGGCACCCCGGACGTCATCCTCATCGGCTCCGGCTCCGAGGTGCAGATCGCGATCGACGCCCGCGAGCAGCTCAAGGGCGAGGGCATCAACGCCCGCGTCGTGTCCGCGCCGTCGCTCGAGTGGTTCTTCGAGCAGGACGAGGCCTACCGCGAGTCGGTCCTGCCGTCCTCGATCAAGGCCCGCGTGTCGGTCGAGGCCGGCATCGGCATGAGCTGGCGCGACATCGTCGGCGACGCCGGTCGCAGCGTCTCGATCGAGCACTTCGGTGCCTCGGCGGACTACCAGACGCTGTACAACGAGTTCGGCTTCACCACCGAGCACGTCGTCGCAGCCGCGAAGGAAACCATCGCAGCAGCATCCTGAGTCGTGAGGGCCGGGTCCGGTACGCGGACCCGGCCCTCCCGCACGGGAGGCCCCACCCGGCTCCGCCGGTCGCCTCCCGTCACCAGGGGCTCGCCCCCGAAGACCCCGACATCACGTCGACGAAAGAAGAGAAACACCATGGCTGACACCACCCCCACCGCCGAGCTCTCCGCCACCGGCGTGAGCATCTGGCTCGACGACCTGTCCCGCGAGCTCCTCGAGACCGGTCGTCTCGAAGAACTCATCGCGACCCGCAACGTCGTCGGTGTGACCACCAACCCGACGATCTTCGCGTCGGCCCTCGCCAAGGGCGAGCGCTACGACGCCCAGGTCAAGGAGCTCGCGGCCGCGGGCACCGAGGTCACCGACGCGATCTTCGAGATCACCACGCAGGACGTCGCGAACGCCTCCGACGTCTTCAAGCCGATCTACGACGACACCAAGGGCTTCGACGGCCGCGTGTCGATCGAGGTCGAGCCGGGCCTGGCCCACGAGACCGCCAAGACCATCGAGCAGGCCAAGTTCCTGTTCGAGAAGGTCGATCGCGAGAACGTCCTGATCAAGATCCCCGCGACGCTCGAGGGCCTCGAGGCCATCACCGAGGTCATCGGCGCCGGCATCTCGGTCAACGTCACCCTGATCTTCTCGCTCGAGCGCTACCGCGCGGTCATCGACGCGTACCTGGGCGGTCTCGAGAAGGCCAAGGCCGCCGGTCACGACCTGTCGAAGATCCACTCGGTCGCCTCGTTCTTCGTGTCGCGCGTCGACTCCGAGATCGACAAGCGTCTGGACGCCGTCGGCACCGACGAGGCCAAGGCCCTGAAGTCGAAGGCCGGCATCGCCAACGCGCAGCTCGCCTACCAGGTCTGGACCCAGGCCTTCGCCTCGGAGCGCGCCCTCGGCCTGCTCGAGGCCGGAGCGAACACGCAGCGTCCGCTCTGGGCCTCGACCGGCGTCAAGGACCCGTCGCTGCCCGACACCCTGTACGTGACCGAGCTGGCCGCGCCGAACACCGTCAACACGATGCCGGGCAAGACCCTCGAGGCCACGTTCGACCACGGCGAGATCCACGGCGACGCGATCGCGGGCCAGTACGACGCCGCGGACCAGGTCATGGACCAGCTCGCCGCGCAGGGCATCGACTACGACGACGTCGTGGCGCTCCTCGAGCGGGAAGGCGTCGACAAGTTCAACGTCTCCTGGGGTGAGCTCGTCGACACCGTGAAGACGGCCCTCGAGAACGCCAAGAACTAGTGACCGTCTCCATCGCCGCCAGCGGTGACGCGGCGCGGGCCATCGAACAGGTGGTCCCGCGCCTCGTCACCGACCTGGTGGCGTCGGGCATCACCGCCCAGGACCCCGACCTGTGGGGCCCGTCAGCGGAGACCGAGGCCGCCTCGCGCCTCGGATGGGTCGAAGCGGTCGCGGTCTCGCGGCCGCTCGTCCCCCGAATCGTCGAACTCCGCGAGCAGTTGCTGGCCGAGGGGATCGACCACGTCGTCCTCGCCGGCATGGGCGGCTCGTCGCTCGCGCCCGAGGTCATCGCGCGCACCGCCGGCGTCCCGCTGACGGTGCTCGACTCGACGGATCCCGCGCAGGTCACCGCGGCCGTCACCGACCGCCTCGAGCGCACCGTGCTCGTCGTGTCGTCGAAGTCCGGCTCGACACTCGAGACCGACTCCCAGCGCCGCGCCTACGAGCAGGCGTTCACCGACGCCGGCATCGACTCGACCGGACGCATCGTCGTCGTCACCGACCCGGGCTCCCCGCTCGAGGCCGCAGCGACCGACTCCGGCTACCGGGTGTTCACCGCCGACCCAACGGTCGGTGGGCGCTACTCGGCGCTGACGGCGTTCGGCCTGGTGCCCGCCGGCCTGGCCGGTGCGGACATCGCCGAGCTGCTCGACGAGGCCGACGCCATCTCCGCGCTGCTGGCGGTCGACATCGACGAGAACCCCGGGCTCGTGCTCGGTGCGGTCCTCGCCGGCACCGATCCGCTGCGGTCGACGATCGGCATCGTGGCGGACGGCACCCACATCATCGGGTTCGCCGACTGGGCCGAGCAGCTGATCGCCGAGTCCACGGGCAAGTCCGGACGGGGTCTGCTCCCCGTCGTGCTCGACGTGGACGCCCCCGAGGTCACGATGGGCCTGCCCGACGTGCAGATCGTCCGTCTGGTCGGCTCCCGCGACGAGGAACGTCACGTCGCCCAGGGCGAGGTCGAGATCACCGGCACGCTCGGTGGCCAGTTCCTGGTGTGGGAGTACGCCGTGGCCGTCGCCGGGCGCCTGCTCGGGATCGACCCGTTCGACCAGCCCGACGTCGAGGCCGCCAAGGTCGCGGCCCGCGCACTGCTCGACAACGACACCGACACCGACACCGACGGTGCCGTCGACAGCGGCCAGCCGTCGTCCGCGGCGACCGCAGCGGACTTCCGTGACGGTGCCATCGCCGTGCGTGCCGTCGGTCTCGATGCCGGCAGCAGCGTCGACCAGGCCGTGTCGAGCCTCCTGGCCGCGCTGGGTGACGACGGCTACGTCGCCATCCAGGCCTACGTCGACCGCAACGTGAACCGCGAACTCGCGGTCCTGCGTGACGTCGTCGCCGAGCACGTCCGCCGACCCGTCACGTTCGGCTGGGGCCCGCGCTTCCTGCACTCCACCGGCCAGTACCACAAGGGCGGACCCGCGACGGGGGTGTTCCTGCAGATCCTCGCCGACGACGCAGGTGACCTGCCGATCCCCGGCCGGCCCTTCACGTTCGGCCAGCTCATCCGGGCCCAGGCAGCCGGGGACGCCAGCGTCCTCGCGCAGCACGGCCGCCCGGTGCTGACCCTGTCGTCCGGGGACCTCCCCGCCCTGGCAGACGTCATCACCGCCGCGGTCCAGGGCCGCTCACGCACTTCCTGACACCAAAGGAGTTCACCGACACATGTCACCGGTGGCGATCACCCCGGAGCACAACCCGCTCCGGATGCCCACGGACCGTCGACTGAACCGCATCGCGGGTCCCAGCACCCTCATCATCTTCGGCGTGACGGGCGACCTGTCCCGCAAGAAGCTGATGCCCGCGGTCTACGACCTGGCGAACCGGGGGCTCCTGCCGCCCGGGTTCGCACTGGTCGGGTTCGCTCGACGCGACTGGGAGGACCAGGACTTCTCCCAGCTGGTCCACGACGCGGTCAAGGAGCACTCCCGGACCCCCTTCGACGAGGACGTCTGGCGGCAGCTCGAACAGGGCATCCGCTTCGTCCAGGGGTCGTTCGACGACCCGGACGCGTTCGTCCAGCTCAAGGAGACCGTCGACGCGCTCGATGCCGAGCGGGGAACGCTCGGCAACCACGCGTTCTACCTGTCCATCCCGCCCAAGATGTTCCCGGTCGTCACCGAGCAGCTGAAGCTGTCCGGACTGACCCAGAAGGCCGAGGGTTCGTGGAGCCGCGTCGTCGTCGAGAAGCCCTTCGGGTCCGACCTGCGCACGGCACGCGAGCTGAACGCCATCGTCGAGAGCGTCTTCGCCCCCGACGACGTGTTCCGCATCGACCACTACCTGGGCAAGGAGACGGTCCAGAACCTGCTGACGCTGCGCTTCGCGAACCAGATGTACGAACCCATCTGGAACTCGAACTACGTCGACCACGTGCAGATCACGATGGCCGAGGACATCGGCGTCGCGGGACGTGCCGCGTACTACGACGGCATCGGCGCAGCGCGCGACGTCATCCAGAACCACCTGCTGCAGCTCCTCGCGCTCACCGCGATGGAAGAACCCGTCTCGTTCAAGGCCGGACACCTGCGTGCCGAGAAGGAGAAGGTGCTGTCGGCGGTCGAGTTGCCCGCCGACCTCAGCACGGCGACCGCCCGCGGGCAGTACGCCGGTGGCTGGCAGGGCGGCGAGAAGGTGCTCGGGTTCCTCGAGGAAGCCGGGATGAACCCGGAGTCCACCACCGAGACCTTCGCCGCGATCAAGCTCAACATCGCCACCCGCCGCTGGCAGGGCGTCCCGTTCTACCTGCGGGCCGGCAAGCGACTGGGCCGCCGCGTGACCGAGATCGCGATCGTGTTCAAGCGCGTCCCCGAGGACGTCTTCGGCATCCCGCAGTCGCCGCTCGGGCAGAACGCGCTCGTCATCCGCGTCCAGCCGGACGAGGGCGTCACGCTCCGCTTCGGCTCGAAGGTCCCGGGCGTCGGCACGCAGGTGCGCGACGTGACGATGGACTTCGGCTACGGCCACGCGTTCACCGAGGCCTCCCCCGAGGCGTACGAGCGACTCATCCTCGACGTGCTCCTCGGTGACCCGCCGCTGTTCCCGCGGCACCAGGAGGTCGAGCTCTCGTGGAAGATCCTCGACCCCATCGAGGAGTTCTGGGCCACGCAGGGCCAGCCCGAGCAGTACCGTCCGGGAACGTGGGGTCCGGCTGCGGCCGACGACCTGCTCGCCCGCGACGGCCGGACCTGGAGGCGTCCATGAAGATCGACCTGCCGAACACCACGGTCTCGAAGATCCAGAAGACCCTGGTCCACATCCGCGAAGAGGGCGGCGCGGTCGCACTCGGCCGCGTGCTGACGCTCATCATCTCGACGGCCCTCGGCCACGAGGAAGAGGCGATCGCGGCGGCGAACGAAGCGTCCCGCGAGCATCCCATGCGCGTGATCATCGTGTCGAAGAACGACGGGGACATCGCGTCGCCGGGTCGGCTCGACGCGCAGATCCGCGTCGGGAGCGATGCCGGCGCCAGCGAGGTCATCGTCCTGCGCGCGTACGGCGAGACCGCCACCGACGAGGAGAGCCTGGTCACCGGCCTGCTGCTCCCCGACGCACCGGTCATCGCCTGGTGGCCCGGCATCGCACCGCCGAAGCCGGCCGAGTCGTCGCTGGGCCGCATCGCCCAGCGTCGCATCACCGACGCGGCCACGCAGAAGGACCCGAGCGCGGCGATCACGGCGCTGGCCGAGTCGTACGTGCCCGGGGACACCGACTTCGCGTGGACCCGGCTGACGCTCTGGCGCAACCAGCTCGCCGCGGCGCTCGACCAGCCGCCGTACGAGCCGGTCACCGGTGTCCAGGTGTCCGGTGCGAGCGACAGCCCGTCGACGATCCTGCTCGCCGCGTGGCTGCAGCTGCGACTGCAGGTGCCGGTCGAGGTCGTCACCTCGCCCCGTGCCACCGGGTCCAGCGGCATCCACGGTGTGTCCCTCGTGCGCGAGTCCGGCACGATCGAACTCGAGCGCTCGCTGGTCGACGTGGCGACCCTGTCGATGCCCGGTCAGCCGGTGCACGACCTGTCGCTGCCACGCCGCAACCTGCGTGACTGTCTCGCAGAGGAACTCCGTAGACTCGACCCGGACGTCCTCTTCGGAGACGTCGTCAAGCACGGGGTCGCCCAGCTCCGCGAGTCCATCGCCAACTGAGCACCCACTCGGTCGGGTCCACCGTCCACGGTCCACCACGGACCGGGGACGCGGGGCCCGACCGGACCGAAGGCGGTCCGCCACGGCCCGCCGACCTGAACACGGGAGTCACGTGACCAACGAACGGCGGGTGCTGGTGCACCCGGACAAGCAGGCCCTCGGCGCGTCCGTCGCCGCACGCTTCATCACGAAGATCATCGACGTGCTGGACGAGCAGGAGCGCGCGGACATCGCCATCAGCGGTGGCTCGGTGTCGACGCTCGTCCTCGCGGCGATCGGCCAGTCCCAGGCGCGTGAGAGCGTCGACTGGTCGAAGGTGCACGTGTGGTGGGTCGACGAGCGCTGGGCTCCCGAGGGCGACGCGGACCGCAACGTCACGGGCACGCAGGCCGACTTCTTCGACCATGTCGGGATCCCGTCGGAGAACATCCACCCGATCGCGGCCTCGGACGCCGGGCTCACCATCGACCAGGCCGCCGAACAGTACGAGCGCGAGCTGCAGTCCGCCGCACCGGACTCCGCCGTCGCGCCGAAGTTCGACATCACGCTGCTCGGCGTCGGCCCGGACGGTCACACCGCCTCGCTCTTCCCGGAGTTCCCGCAGCTGACGATCAAGGACCGCACCGTCGTGCCGGTCGACGACTCCCCCAAGCCACCGCCGCAGCGCCTGACCCTGACCTACCCGGCGATCAACGCGTCGCAGCGGGTCTGGGTCATCCTGTCCGGCGCCGAGAAGGCTTCGGTCCTCGGGCTCGCCCTGGCGGGCGCTTCAGTGGACGAGGTCCCCGTCGGCGGGGTGCAGGGCCGCAAGCGCACCGTGTTCTTCGTGGACCAGGAAGCCGCACGCGACGTGCCGGAGAACCTGATCGCGTCCACGTACTGACGTCCTGACGCTCTGACGCTCTGATGTCCAGACGCTCCTGACGGGAGGCGCGGTGCCAGCTGGCACCGCGCCTCCCGTCGTTCTGTGCTCGTCTTCCCACGCCACGCGCTCCTTCCGAGTGGTCGCGACACCCCGTCGGTTTCACCCCGAGTGGTCACAACCCGTCGTCCGGACGCTCGTCCGCCGACGGATGGCGACCGGTCGGCGGACGTGAGCGGGGTGTCGTGACCAGTCGGCGCCGCCGATGTCACGTCCACGCCCACGCCGAGTCCATCGGCAACGACGAAGGCCCCCGCACCGGAGTGCGGAGGCCTTCGTGACGTTCGGTGCTACTTCGCGGTACCGCGGCGCTGCCGGAGCTGCTGCAGCGCGTCTTCGAGGAGCTGCGCGGCTTCTTCTTCGGTGCGACGTTCCTTGACGTACGCCAAGTGGGTCTTGTAGGGCTCGGTCTTCGTGACCTGCGGAGGGTTCTCCTTGTCACGGCCCGCCGGCAGCCCGGTGGACGGCGAGTCGACCGTCTCGGGGATCTCGTCGTCGGGGAGGTTGGCGGCGAAGTACCGCACGACCTCGTTGCCCAACGCGTCCCAGTACGAGATCGCGACGCGCTCGGCCTGGACCCCGCGGTCCTGCTCCCCCATGGGGCCTGCGCCGACGCGCGACCCCCGGATTGCGCTGCCTCCTGATGCCATGGCTCAGCTCCCCGCTGTGAACTTGTTGATGAGACCGAGCACGATGATGCTCACGATCCAGAGCAGACCGAGGATCACGGTGATCCGGTTCAGGTTGCGCTCGGCCACGCCGGACGCCCCGAGGTTGCTCGTCACACCGCCACCGAACATGTCGGAGAGGCCGCCACCGCGGCCCTTGTGCAGGAGGATGAGGAGCGTGAGCAGGAGGCTCGTGATTGCGAGCAGGACCTGCAGCACGACGGAGAGTATCGCCACGACGTACCTTTCGTGTCAGTCAGCCATGCAAGTGTACCGGGCCACCGGAGCGGCCGGGTCACCGGCACGGGCGTGGCTCGGGCCGGCCACGTCGACGCGGCCGGCCCGAGCGGGATGGATCAGAGTCCGACGTGCTGGCGGAAGCGCGCGATCGCCGCGAACTCCTGCACGTCGAGGGACGCCCCACCGACCAGGGCACCGTCGACGTCGGGTTCACGGAGGAAGCCCGCGATGTTGCCCGACTTGACCGAGCCGCCGTACAGCACACGGGTGGCCGCAGCGAGGTCCTCGCCCCAGGTGGCGGCGATGCCACGACGGATCGCGGCGCACTCGTCCTGGGCCTGTTCGGCGGACGCAGCCTGGCCGGAACCGATGGCCCACACGGGCTCGTACGCGACGACGATCTCGGACGGCTGCACGGCGTCGAGGACGACCTGCAGCTGCTCGACCGCGACCACACCGGCACCGCGCTCTTCGCGCTGCTCGCCGGTCTCGCCGACGCAGACGACCGGGACGACGCCGTGCTTGACGGCAGCTGCCGTCTTCGCAGCGACGACCTCGTCCGTCTCACCGTGCATGGTGCGACGTTCGGAGTGTCCGACGATCACGTAGGCGGCATCGAGCGCCGCCAGGAACGAACCGGACACGTCACCGGTGTAGGCGCCGGAGTCGAACTGTGACAGGTCCTGGGCGCCGAAGCGGATCGGGAGCTTGTCGGCCGAGATGAGCGTCTGGACGCTGCGCAGGTCGGTGAAGGGCGGGAACACCGCGACCTCGACGTCGTCGAAGTCGTGACGGGCGTCCTTCAGCGTCCATGCGAGCTTCTGCACGGTCGCGATGGCCTGCAGATGATCCAAGTTCATCTTCCAGTTACCGGCGATGAGCGGGACGCGATTCATGCTGCGCCCTCCGCAGAGTTACCGGCGATGAGCGGTGTGCGGGTCATCGTGTCCATCCGAGTGCTTCGAGACCGGGCAGCGACTTGCCCTCGAGGAACTCGAGGCTGGCGCCACCACCGGTCGAGATGTGGCCGAACTGGTCGTCCGAGAACCCGAGCGACCGGACGGCTGCAGCAGAGTCGCCGCCACCGACCACGCCGAGGCCGTCGACTTCGGTGAGGGCCTGCGCGACGGTCTTCGTGCCGGCAGCGAAGGCCGGGAACTCGAACACGCCCATCGGCCCGTTCCAGAACACGGTCTTCGACCCCGAGACAGCGGACGCGAAGCGCGCTGCGGTGTCGGGTCCGATGTCGAGCCCGATGCCGTCGGTACCGAAGGACGACGACTCGATGGCGTCGGCCGCGACCGTCTCGTGGTCGGCGTCGGCCGCGAACCCGGAGGCCACGACCACATCGGTCGGCAGGTCGATCGTCACGCCGAGCTCGTCCGCCCGCGAGAGGTACTCGCGGACGACGTCGAGCTGGTCCTGCTCGAGCAGGGACTTGGCCACGCCGTGCCCCTGCGCAGCAAGGAAGGTGAACAGCATGCCGCCACCGATGCAGAGCGTGTCGACCTGCGGGAGCAGGTGGTCGATCACGCCGAGCTTGTCACTGACCTTCGACCCACCGAGCACCACCGTGTAGGGGCGCTCGGGCGTCGAGGTCAGCCGCTCGAGGACGCGCAGCTCGGTCTCGATGAGCTCGCCGGCCGCCGAGGGCAGCACGGAGGCGAGTTCGTAGACCGAGGCCTGCTTGCGGTGGACCACTCCGAACCCGTCCGACACGAAGGCGTCCGCCATCGCGGCGATCCGCTCGGCAAAGGCCTGACGCTCAGCGACGTCCTTCGAGGTCTCCTCCGGGTTGAAGCGGAGGTTCTCGAGCAGCAGGACGTCACCGTCCCGCAGGTCGCCGGCGGCCGCCGAGGCGAGGTCGCCGACGGTCTCGTCGACAAACTCGACCGGCTTGCCGAGCAGTTCCGACAGCCGCTGCCCCACCGGGGCGAGCGAGTACTGCGGGTCCGGCGTACCGTCCGGTCGACCGAGGTGCGAGACCACGATGACACGGGCACCGGCGTTGATGAGGGTGTTCAGCGTGCCGAGCGACGCGCGCACGCGACCGTCGTCGGTGATGGCCCCGTCCTTGAGCGGGACGTTGAGGTCACACCGGACGACGACGCGCTTGCCGGCGAGGTCGCCGAGGTCGCCGAGGGTTCGGAGGCTCATGTGTTACAGACGCTCGCCGACGTACTCGGTCAGGTCGACGAGGCGGTTGGAGTAGCCCCACTCGTTGTCGTACCACGAGGTGATCTTGACGAGACCGCCGATGACCTTGGTCAGGCCGGAGTCGTAGATCGAGGAGTGCGGGTCCGTGGTGATGTCGGTCGACACCAGCGGGTCCTCGCTGTACAGCAGGATGCCCTTCATCGGGCCCTCGGCTGCTTCCTTGTAGGCGGCGTTGATCTCGTCGACGGTGACCTCGGACTTGGTCTCGAGGGTGAGGTCGGTGATCGAACCGGTCGGGACCGGCACGCGGAGCGCGAAGCCGTCGAGCTTGCCGGCGAGCTCCGGCATGACCAGGCCGATGGCCTTGGCAGCACCGGTCGAGGTCGGGACGATGTTGAGCGCGGCGGCGCGGGCACGACGGGGGTCCTTGTGCGGGCCGTCCTGCAGGTTCTGGTCGGCGGTGTAGGCGTGCACCGTCGTCATGAGCCCACGCTCGATGCCGAACTTGTCGTGGAAGACCTTGGCGAGCGGCGCGAGGCTGTTCGTGGTGCACGACGCGTTCGAGATGATGTGGTGGTTCGCGGCGTCGTACTGGTCCTCGTTCACGCCGAGCACGATGGTGACGTCGTCACCCGTGGCCGGAGCGGAGATGATGACCTTCTTCGCGCCGGCGTCGATGTGCTTCTGCGCGTCGGCGGCCTTGGTGAAGAACCCGGTCGACTCGATGACGATGTCGACGCCCAGCTCGCCCCAGGGGAGGTTGGCGGGGTCGCGCTCCGCCAGGACCTTGATCGGCTTGCCGTCGACGACGATGTTGTCGCCGTCGAGCTCGACGGAGACGCCGAGACGACCCGTGATCGAGTCGAACTTGAGCAGGTTCGCGAGTGCGGCGTTGTCGGTGAGGTCGTTCACCGCCACGATCTCGAGGTCGCTGCCCTTGGCCAGGGCGGCCCGGAAGAAGTTACGGCCGATGCGGCCGAAGCCGTTGATGCCGATCTTGACGGTCAATGGATCTCCTGGTGGATGTGAAGCGCCCGGAAGGCGCTGCTTGTTCGGAGTCGGGAGCCCTTCGACAGGCCCCCGTGTGCTGGACGATACGCCCGTGACGTCGCCGTCTCGACCCTAGCAGTCGGAGCTTCAGCGCCCGTTCGTGTGACGTGCAGACAGCCGTCAGACCGAGCCCGCCCCAGCGGGGACGCAGGAGCCGTCAGGCTCCCTCGAGCTCCTCGGGCACGCTCGCCTCGGTGCCGGGGACGTCGAGCTCGACGGCGCGCTTGTCGGCCATCGCGAGCAGTCGACGGATGCGGCCGGCGATGGCGTCCTTGGTCATGGGCGGGTCGGCGTGCTGGCCGAGCTCGTCGAGCGAGGCGTCACGGTGTGCCAGCCGGAGCGACCCGGCGTACTGCAGGTGGTCGGGGACCTCGTCGCCGAGGATCTCGAGCGCACGTTCGACACGGGCGCACGCGGCGACCGCGGCCTGTGCCGAGCGGCGGAGGTTGGCGTCGTCGAAGTTCACCAGGCGGTTGGCGGTCGCGCGGACCTCGCGGCGCTGGCGCATCTCCTCCCAGTCGGCGGTGGTGCGGGCGGCACCCATCGCCGTGAGCATCTGCCCGATGGCCTCGCCGTCGCGGATGACCACACGGTGCACACCGCGGACCTCGCGGCCCTTCGCGGCGATCCCCAGGCGTGAGGCAGCGCCGACCAGGGCCATCGCTGCTTCGTTGCCGGGGCAGGTGACCTCGAGGGCGGCGGCACGACCGGGATCGGTCAGGGTGCCGGCGGCCAGGAACGCGCCACGCCAGATGGCAGCGAGGTCCTCGCGGTTGCCCGTGGTGAGCCGGTTCGGCAGCCCGCGGACCGGGCGACGACGTGCGTCCATCAGGCCCGTCTGGCGGGCCAGGGTCTCGCCCGCTTCGAGGACGCGGACCAGGTAGCGCGTGCCGCGTCGTGCGGATGCCGAGGACCCCACCGATGCCTCGCTCCGCACGCCGTACAGCTCGGCGAGGTCCTTGCGGACACGGTGGACGATGATCCGGGTGTCGAGCTCGACCTCGACGGCGATCCTGCCGGAGATGACGTGCAGGCCACCCGCGAACCGCAGGATGGTCGCGAGTTCGGCGGCACGGACCGTGTTGCGGCCCACGACGACCCTGGCCAGTTCGTCCTTGACCTCGGCAGTCAACGGCACAGCATCATTCCTAACGTTTTCTGGTGGTGGGTCCCGTGTCCTGCGCGGCGCACCCGTGTGGAGCGGCCGGTGGGACGGTCACTCCCGGCCGAGATCTCGGTTCTTCACACGCACGGCGACGTTGGGCATCCCACGGAGGAGGCTCGCCAGCTCGGCGACGATGGCGACCGAGCGGTGCTTGCCGCCGGTACAGCCGATGGCGATCGTAGCGTGTCTTTTGTTCTCGCGCTGGTACCCGTCGAGCACCGGCTCGAGCACGGCGGCGTAGCGGTCGACGAAGGTGCGCGACCCGGGCTGGGCCAGGACGTACTCGGAGACCGGCTTGTCGAGACCCGTGTGCGGGCGGAGTTCCGGCACCCAGTACGGGTTCGGGATGAACCGCACGTCGGCGACCATGTCGGCGTCGGCGGGCAGTCCGTACTTGAACCCGAAGCTCATCAGCGTCACCTGGACTCCGGTGAACCGGTCCTCGGCGAACTTCTCGGTGACGGTGTTCGCGAGCTGGTGGATGTTGAGGTCGGAGGTGTCGATGATGACGTCCGACGCCTCGCGCAGCCCCAGCAGCCGGGTGCGCTCGCGGGCGATGCCGTCGAGCAACGTGTCCTCGCCCTGCAGCGGATGGGGTCGACGGACCTGCTCGAACCGCCGCACCAGCACCTGGTCGGTCGCCTCGAGGAACAGCACGCGCACGCGGGCCGACGTCGAGGCGCGCAGCCGTTCCACGGCGTGCTCCGGATCGGTGAAGTAGCGGCCACCACGCACGTCGACCACGGCCGCGAGCTTCGGGATCTTCTCGCCCGCCCGGTCGGCCAGGTCGGTCAACGGCCCGAGCATCTGCGTCGGCAGGTTGTCGACGACGTACCAGTCGAGGTCCTCGAGTGCCTTGCCGACCGTCGACCGTCCGGCCCCGGACATCCCGGTCACGATCAGGACGTCGTGCTGCGGACTCGCATCGGTGTCGGTCATCTGGCGATGTGCTCCGTCGTCGCTGCCCGGGCGCGTCGCTCGGGCGGTCCGGGTGCCCGCAGAGCGGGCCGGGGGATGGTGGTGGGGTCCAGGGTATCGCCCGTCCGGGGGGTGCGGACCCGGCGGACGGGAGGACCGGGTGGCGTCACGACGGCAGCTGCGGACCGTCGGGGGTCACCTCGGGAACCCGCACGGGACCTGCTGTCCGTTCTGCGACCGTCGACGGGTCCGCCGCCGCGTCACCGGACAGCGCCACGTCACCGGACTGCGACCCACCGGACGGCGCGCTGGCGGGCGACTCCCCCGTCGGCGTGCTCGTCGGGACCGTCTGCAGCTTGCGCACCACGGCGGCGGCCGTGGCCGGCCCGACCCCCTGGACCTCGGCGATCTCGTCCGCAGTGGCGGACCGCAGCCGCGCGACCGAGCCGAAGTGCTTCAGCAGGGCGCTCACGCGGCTCGGTCCGAGCCCCGGGATCTCGGACAGCTGCGTCCGGACGTCGCGTTTGCGGCGCCCACGCTGGTGCGTGATGGCGAAGCGGTGTGCCTCGTCGCGGATGCGCTGGATCAGGAACAGCGCCTCGGAGTTGCGCGGCAGGATCACCGGGAAGTCGTCGTCGGGCAGCCAGAGCTCTTCGAGCCGCTTCGCGATGCCGACCAGGGCGATGTCCGCGACCCCGGCTTCGTCCATCGCACGCTTGGCGGCGGCGACCTGCGGCTGCCCGCCGTCGACGATGAGCAGCTGCGGGCGGTAGGCGAACCGCTTGGTCGGCTTCTCGACCGCGACGACGCCGTCCGCGTTCTGGTCCGGCTGGTCGGGCAGTTCGGCGTCCTCGTCCAGACGCGCCAACCGACGGGTGAGCACCTGGTGCATGCTGTCGGTGTCGTCGCGGGTCTCGGCGATGGAGTACCGCCGGTACTGGTCCTTGCGCGGCAGGCCGTCCTCGAAGACGACCATCGACGCCACGACGTTCGTGCCCTGCAGGTGCGAGATGTCGTAGCACTCCATGCGGAGCGGGGCCTCGGACATGCCGAGCGCCTGTTGGATGTCGGCCAGTGCGGCAGCACGCGTGGTGTAGTCGGCCGAGCGTTTGGTCTTGTAGAGCATCAGCGCCTGTTGCGCGTTCTGCGACGCCGTGCGGGCCAGGCCGGCGCGGTCACCACGTTGGGCCGTGCTGAGCTTCGTGCCACGCCCGCCGCGGCGGTCGCTGAGCCACTGCTGCAGGGCGTCGGCGTCCTCGGGGAGCTCGGGGACGACGACCTCGCGCGGGGGCTCCTCGGTGGTCGGACTGAGCATCGCGGAGTTGTCCCGGCCCGGCCGCGCGCCATCGGCCCGCGGCGCCGGCTCGCCATCGGCCCGCGGCGTCAGCTCGCCATCGGCATAGACCCCCTGGACGATCTGCTCGACCAGGTCACCGGTGCTGATGTCGAGTTCCTTGTCGACGACCCAGCCGCGCACACCGCGGATGCGTCCGCCGCGCACCGAGAACAGCTGGACCGCGGCGGCGAGTTCGTCCTCGGCGATCCCGAACAGGTCGAGGTCGACCGAGTCCTTGAGCACCACCGCGGACTTCTCGAGCACGGCTTCGAGCGCCTCGACCTGGTCGCGGTACCTCGCCGCCTGCTCGTACTGCATCGCGTCGGCCGAGGCGCCCATGCGCTGCCGGAGCTCGGTGATGACGCGGCGGTCGTAGCTGTTCATGAACCGGATGAACTCCTCGACCAGCGCACGGTGCTCGGCGATCGTGACGCGCTGCGAACAGGGTCCGCCGCACTTGCCGATCTGCCCCGGGAAGCACGGCTTCCCCGTCTGCATCGCACGCTTGTAGGACGAGTCCGAGCAGGTGCGGATCGGGAACACCTTGATCATCAGGTCGATCGTGTCGTGCACCGCCCAGATCTTGGGGTACGGGCCGAAGTACTTGGCGCCCTTGATCTTGCGGTTGCGCGTGACCATCACCCGCGGCGCTTCGTCGCCCAGGGTGATCGCCATGTAGGGGTACGACTTGTCGTCACGGAACTTGACGTTGAACGGCGGGTCGAACTCCTTGATCCACGTGTACTCGAGCTGGAGTGCCTCGATCTCGGAGCCGACCGTGGTCCACTCGACGCTCTTCGCCGTCAGGACCATCCGCCGGGTGCGCTCGTGCAGCGTCGGCAGCGGCGCGAAGTAGTTGCTCAGCCGTGCGCGGAGGTTCTTCGCCTTGCCGACGTACAGCACCCGGCCGTTGCCGTCGCGCCAGCGGTAGACGCCCGGGTCGGTCGGGATCTCACCGGCCTTCGGGCGCCACGGGACGGTGTCTGCCACCTACCGCGCACCCGCCTGCTGCTTGGCGGAGTTCGCGCCGGACTTCGTGCCGGACTTCTTCGCGAACTCCTGCGGGGCGACCGTGCGGGCGCCGACCGAGCGCTGCTTGCCGACGCGGGCGTCCTGGGCGTCGAGGATCTCGCGCAGGAAGACACCGGTGTGGCTCTCCGGCACGTCGGCCACGTGCTCGGGTGTGCCGGTCGCCAGGACCGTACCACCGCCGGACCCGCCCTCGGGGCCCATGTCGATGACCCAGTCAGCCGACTTGATGACGTCGAGGTTGTGCTCGATCGTGATGACGGTGTTGCCCTTGTCGACCAGTCCCTGCAACACCATCAGCAGCTTGCGGACGTCCTCGAAGTGCAGGCCCGTCGTGGGCTCGTCGAGCACGTACACGGTGCGGCCGTTCGAGCGACGCTGCAGCTCGGTCGCGAGCTTCACGCGCTGCGCTTCGCCACCGGACAGGGTCGTCGCGCTCTGCCCGAGCCGCACGTACCCCAGACCCACGTCGACCAGGGTCGCCATGTACCGGTGGATCGCGGAGATCGGCTCGAAGAACTCGGCCGCCTCGCTGATCGGCATGTCGAGGACCTCGGAGATGTCCTTGCCCTTGTAGTGCACCTGCAGCGTCTCGCGGTTGTAGCGCGCACCACCGCAGACCTCGCACGCGACGTAGACGTCGGGCAGGAAGTTCATCTCGATCTTGATCGTGCCGTCACCGGAGCAGTTCTCGCAGCGGCCGCCCTTGACGTTGAAGCTGAACCGGCCGGGCAGGTACCCGCGGATCTTCGCTTCGGGGGTCTCGGCGAACAGCTGGCGGATGCGGTCGAACACGCCCGTGTAGGTCGCCGGGTTCGACCGCGGTGTGCGGCCGATCGGCGCTTGGTCGACGTGGACGACCTTGTCGAGCTGGTCGAGCCCCTTGACGCGCGTGTGCTTGCCGGCGATGTGCCGCGCACCGTTGAGCTGGTTGGCGAGCACCTTGTACAGGATGTCGTTGACCAGCGTCGACTTGCCGGACCCGCTGACACCCGTGACCGCGGTGAACACGCCCAGGGGGAAGTCGACGTCGACTTCCCGCAGGTTGTTCGCGCGGGCGCCCTGCACGCTGATGACGCGCTTCTTGTTGATCGCGCGGCGCTCGGACGGCATGTCGATCGCGCGACGACCGGCCAGGTAGTCGCCCGTGATCGACTCGCGGTTCTCGATCATGTCGGCGTAGGAACCCGAGTGCACGACGTTGCCGCCGTTGACCCCCGCGCCCGGACCGATGTCGACGACCCAGTCCGCCGTGCGGATGGTGTCCTCGTCGTGCTCGACCACGATGAGCGTGTTGCCCAGGTTCTTCAGCTTGACCAGCGTGTCGATGAGCCGGCGGTTGTCGCGCTGGTGCAGGCCGATGCTCGGCTCGTCGAGCACGTAGAGCACACCGGTCAGGCCGGACCCGATCTGTGTGGCCAGGCGGATGCGCTGGGCTTCGCCGCCCGACAGCGAGCCGGCGCCGCGGGACAGCGTCAGGTAGTTCAGCCCGACCTCGAGCAGGAACTCGAGACGCGCCCGGATCTCGCGCAGGACCGCGGCGGCGATGTGGGCCTCGCGCTCGGTCAGCGTCAGGGTGTCCATGAACGCGTAGGCGTCGTCGAGGCTGAGCTGGGTGACGTCGGCGATGCTGTGGTCGGCCACGGTGACCGCCAGGACCTCCGGCTTCAGGCGGGTGCCGTCGCACACGGGGCACGGGACTTCGCGCAGGTACCCCTGGAAGCGCTGGCGCTGCGAGTCCGACTCGGCCTCGGCGAACTTGCGCTCGATGTACGGCATGACGCCTTCGAACCCGCTGGTGTAGCGCATCTCGCGGCCGAAGCGGTTGCGCCAGGACACCGAGACCTCGAAGTCCTTGCCGGTCAGGATCGCTGCCTGCACCGACGGGTCGAGCTGGCTCCACGGGGTGTCGAGCCGGAAGCCGAGTTCCTTGCCCAGGCCGGCCAGCAGCTTCTCGAAGTAGGCGTAGAGCCCGCTGGTTCCCGTCCAGGGCAGCAGGACACCGTCGGCGAGCGAGGCGTCGGGGTCGCCGAGCACCAGATCGGGGTCGACGGACATGCGGGTGCCGAGGCCGGAGCACTCGGGGCAGGCGCCGAACGGCGCGTTGAACGAGAACGTGCGCGGCTCGATCTCGGTGAGTGCGAGCGGGTGGTTATTCGGGCACGACAGGTTCTCGGAGTAGGTCCGGACGGCGCCGGGCCCCTCGTGGTCGACGAGGTCGATCGCGACCGTGCCGTCGGTCAGGCGCAGGGCCGTCTCGAGCGAGTCGGTCAGTCGACCGAGGATGTCGTCGCTGGCCACGAGTCGGTCGACGATGACCGAGATGTCGTGCTTGACCTGCTTCTTGAGCGTGGGCGGGCTGCTGAGCTGGACCCGCTCGCCGTCGACGATCGCGCGCGAGTACCCCGACGCCGCGAGTTCCTGGAACAGGTCGACGAACTCGCCCTTCTTCTTCGACACGATCGGCGCGAGCACCTGGAAGCGTGTGCCGGATTCCTGCGTCATCAGCTGGTCGGCGATCTGCTGCACGCTCTGCTTGCTGACGACTTCGCCGCAGATCGGGCAGTGCGGGGTGCCGATGCGCGCCCAGAGCAGACGCATGTAGTCGTAGACCTCGGTGATGGTGCCGACGGTCGAGCGCGGGTTGCGGTTGGTCGACTTCTGGTCGATCGACACGGCGGGCGACAGCCCCTCGATGAAGTCGACGTCGGGCCGGTCGACCTGGCCGAGGAACTGCCGGGCGTACGCCGACAGCGACTCGACGTACCGGCGCTGTCCCTCGGCGAAGATCGTGTCGAACGCCAGCGAGGACTTGCCCGAGCCGGACAGCCCCGTGAACACCACGAGCGAGTCGCGCGGGATCTCGAGGTCGACGTCGCGCAGGTTGTGCACCCGCGCGCCACGAACGCTGAGCGTCGTCGTGTTGTGCGGTGCCGTGCCGCCGGGCAGGTGCAGGTCTGCGGGCTCGAGGTCGGAGCGGTCGTCGTCCGCTCGATCCGAGTCGGCAGCGCCGCCGAAGGCGTTGCGTCCGGGCGTGACAGGGCCGCGATCAGAGGTGATGGTCATCACCGACGAGTCTACGAACCGACGCCGACATTCGGTTCCGGTCCGGGCTCAGGCGAATGCGTCGAGAGCGAACGCCACGCCCGAGGCCTGCTCACTGGCGAGCCAGAGACGCGCCGCCACCGTGCGGTCGTGCGCCCGGGGCTCGGCGCGGACGATCGCCGCCGACCCGCGGAGCTGCAGCGGCCCGCCGGGCCCCCAGTACTCCCCCGATCGCACGTCGGCACCGACCGCGGCGTGGACGAGCGGCAGTGCGCCGGCGTCCTTGCCCTGCGCGACGGCCCGTTCGCCCGGGCGCATCCACGCCGGTTCGTCCCGGGCCGGGGTGACGAGCGGCCGTTGCGCACCGAGGGCGTCGAGCGCCAGGCCCGGGTGTGCGACGACGCTCGACACCGCGGAGCCCGCGTCGGCCAGCCGCTCGGCGAGCTCGAACCCGAACAGCATCACCGCGAGCTTGCTGCGGCCGTACTGCCGGTACCCCGAGTAGTGCCCGACGCGCAACGGGTCGCGGCGGTCGAGTGATGCCCAGCGGTGCGCGATCGACCCGAGGTGCACGACACGACCACCGGAGCGTTCGAGCATCGGCAGCAGCAACCCCGTGAAGGCGAAGTGCCCGACGTGGTTCGTGCCGACCTGCAGCTCGACGCCCTGCGCAGTGAAGCGCTCGGTGCGTGACCCGACGACCCCGGCGTTGTTGAGCAGGACGTCGACCGGGCCACGGTCCTGCAGGTCGGCCGCGGCGGCGCGGACGCTGTCGAGGTCGGCGAGGTCGACGTGCAGGTGTTCGAGCGTGGCGTCCGGCACGTGCTGCCGGATGCTGCGCTCGGCGGCGTCGGCCCGCTCGGGGTTGCGGGTCGCGAGGACCACCCGGTGCCCGGCGTCCGCGAGCTGCTCGGCCGCGTGGTACCCGAGACCGGCACTGGCACCCGTGACGACGACGGTCTGCGCCCGTGCACCCCCGGCGGCGGCGGTGGTGTCAGTCGACATGGCCCGCGGACTCCATCTGGCGCAGCGCCTTCTTGAGGTCCTGCACCTCGTCGCGCAGGCGTGCCGCCAACTCGAACTTCAGCTCGGTCGCGGCCTGCAGCATCTGGTCGTTGAGATCGGCGATCGTCGACTCGAGCTGGGTGGCGCCCTCGCCCGCGATGCCCGTGCGCTTGAGCGACGGCGTCGGTGCGCGACCACGGTCCTTCGCGCTGCTGCCACGGCGTTCGAGCAGCGCCTTGGTGTCGTCGTTCTCGCGGTTCAGCTGCTCGGTGATGTCGCCGATCTTCTTGCGGAGCGGCTGCGGGTCGATGCCGTGTTCCAGGTTGTACGCCACCTGCTTCTCACGGCGACGGTCGGTCTCCTCGATGGCCTGCTTCATGGAGTCGGTCATCTTGTCGGCGTACATGAGCACCTGCCCGGAGACGTTGCGGGCTGCACGACCGATCGTCTGGATGAGCGAGGTCGACGACCGCAGGAAGCCTTCCTTGTCGGCGTCGAGGATCGCAACGAGCGACACCTCGGGCAGGTCGAGGCCTTCACGCAGCAGGTTGATGCCGACGAGCACGTCGTAGACGCCCTGGCGCAGCTCGGTCAGCAGCTCGACGCGCTTGAGCGTGTCGACGTCCGAGTGCAGGTAGCGCACGCGCACCCCGGCGTTGCCGAGGAAGTCGGTGAGCTCTTCGGCCATGCGCTTGGTCAGGGTGGTGACGAGCACGCGCTCGTCCTTCTCGACGCGCTGCTGGATCTCCTCGAGCAGGTCGTCGATCTGACCGTCCGAGGGCTTGACGACGATCTCGGGGTCGATCAGGCCGGTCGGACGGATGATCTGCTCGACGACGCTGTCGGTGATGCCGAGCTCGTACTTGCCGGGGGTCGCCGACAGGAAGACCTTCTGCCCGGCACGCTCGAGGAACTCCTCCCACTTGAGCGGGCGGTTGTCCATCGCACTGGGCAGGCGGAAGCCGTGCTCGACCAGGGTGCGCTTGCGCGAGGCGTCGCCTTCGTACATCGCACCGATCTGCGGGACGGTGACGTGGGACTCGTCGATGACGATCAGGAAGTCGTCGGCGAAGTAGTCGAGCAGGCAGTGCGGGGCTTCGCCGGGCATGCGCCCGTCGACGTGCCGCGAGTAGTTCTCGATGCCCGAGCAGAACCCGATCTGCTCCATCATCTCGATGTCGAACGTGGTCCGCATCCGCAGGCGCTGGGCCTCGAGCAGCTTGCCCTGGCCCTCGAGCTCGGCGAGACGCTCGGCGAGTTCTTCCTTGATGGTGCCGATGGCCCGGTGCATGACGTCGGTGTCGGCGACGTAGTGCGAGGCCGGGAAGATCGAGACCGCGGGCAGGTCGTCGATGACGTTGCCCGTGAGCGGGTGCAGGGAACTCAGCGCTTCGATCTCGTCGCCGAACATCTCGATGCGGATCGCGTGCTCTTCGTACATCGGGATGATCTCGATGGTGTCCCCGCGCACCCGGAAGGTGCCGCGGGCGAAGTCGACGTCGTTGCGCTGGTACTGCATGGCGACGAACCGGCGGACCAGCTGGTCGCGCGAGATCTCCTGACCGACGGACAGCGCCACCGAGGCGTTCATGTACTGCTCCGGGGTACCGAGGCCGTAGATGCAGGACACGGTCGACACGACGACGACGTCGCGGCGGCTGAGCAGCGAGTTGGTGGTGGAGTGGCGGAGCCGTTCGACCTCGGCGTTGACGGAGGAGTCCTTCTCGATGAAGGTGTCGGTCTGCGGGACGTACGCCTCGGGCTGGTAGTAGTCGTAGTACGAGACGAAGTACTCGATGGCGTTGTTCGGCAGCAGACTGCGGAACTCGGTCGCCAGCTGCGCGGCCAGCGTCTTGTTGTGCGCGAGTACGAGCGTGGGGCGCTGGACCTGTTCGATCAGCCAGGCCGTGGTGGCCGACTTGCCCGTACCGGTGGCACCGAGCAGCACGACGTCGGTCTCACCGGCGTTGATGCGCCCGGCGAGTTCGGCGATCGCCGCAGGCTGGTCACCGCTCGGCGTGTACTCGCTGATCACCTCGAACGGGCGGACCGAGCGCGCGGGTTCCATCGTCACTGCCATGCCGCCAATGCTAGGCGCGCCCACCGACACCTCGGCCGTCTGCTCGCCGACGGCGTACCCCTCGCGCGGCAGCGGGCGTATCGTCCGCGGGAGAGCAGGCTCCAAGGACGCTGATAAGAACGGTCCCTAACGTCTCGTTCGTTCAGCAGCACCCGATCGACCCTCACTCCCCCGAAGAGGCCCCATGACGACCGCGACCCCGGCGGCACCGACGAAGGGCACCCCGTTCCGCGGACGTATCCGCGGGCGCGTGCTCATCCTGCTCTGCTTCATGTACGCGATCTCGTACATCGACCGCACCAACATCTCCACCGCGCTCCCCCACATCACCGAGGAGTTCGGCTTCAACGAGGCCACCGCGGGCGTCATCGTCGCGGCGTTCTCGTTGCCGTACGCACTGCTGCAGGTCTTCGGCGGCACGATCAGCGAGAAGTTCGGCCCGCGCAAGGCGCTCTTCGTCATCACGGTGATCTGGGGCGTCGCGACGCTCTGGACCGGCTTCGCGGTGGGCTTCTGGACGCTGTTCGCCGCACGGGCGCTGCTCGGACTGAGCGAGGCGGCGGCCTTCCCGACCGCCACCCAGGCGATGAGCCGGTGGATCCCCCGTGACCGCAACGGCTTCGCGCAGGGTGTCGTGCACTCGGCTGCCCGTCTGGGGAACGCCCTGGCGCCGCTGGTGGTGGCGTACTTCATCGCGGTGAGCGGCTGGCGGCTGGCGTTCTTCGCGACCGCGGTGCTGTCGTTCGCGTGGGCCGTCGTCTGGTTCGTCTGGTTCCGCGACAAGCCCGAGTCGGCGAAGGGCATCACGCAGGTCGAACTGTCCGAGCTGCCGCCCGTCGAGACCCGTGCGACGCGGCCGCCCGTGCCGTGGCGCCAGATGGCGAAACAGATCCTGCCGGTCACCTTCGTGGACTTCGGCTACGGCTGGACGCTCTGGGTGTTCCTGACCTGGCTGCCGACGTTCCTCAGCTCGACCTACGGCCTGGAGATCGGCGACTTCGCCCTGTTCACGACGCTCATCCTGCTGGCTGGCGTCGTCGGCGACACCGTCGGCGGCATGCTGAGCGACCGGATCATCCACCGCGGCGGGAACACCCGGAACGCGCGCCGGACGATCCTGGTGATCGGGCTGGGCGGCTCGCTGCTCTGCCTCATCCCGCTCGTCATCGGGCAGGGCCTGCTCGTCGCGACCATCTCGCTGGCGCTGTCGTTCTTCTTCCTCGAGCTCTGCAACGCGAACCTCTGGGCGATCCCGATGGACGTGGCCCCGCAGTGGTCGGGGACGGCCTCGGGGTTCATGAACACCGGCTTCGGCATCGCCGGCGTCCTGTCGCCGATCGTCTTCGGCTTCCTGATCGACGCCAGCGGGTGGCAGCTCCCCTTCGCCCTGTCCTGCGCACTGCTGTTCGCCGCGGCGGTCGTCGCCTGGTTCATGAAGCCGCAGCGGCTCACCTCGACGAACGGGGTGCTGGAGATCGGGACGCCGAAGGCGGAGCGGACCCGGATCTGATCCGGACCAGGGGACGGACGGGAGGCCCGTGGCGGTGTCGCCACGGGCCTCCCGTCCGTCCCAGGGTCAGGGACTCAGGCGCGCGCCGCGCGTGCCCGACGGGAGGCCAACGACGGGCGACCGGTCAGCGGCACGCTGAGCGGCGTCCAGCGGAACACCTCGGTCAGCGCCACCGACAGCACCACCACGAGCAGGTACGTCACGAGGGTGAGCCAGGGCTTCGGCACGAGCGCCTCGAGCGGGCTGGAGCCGTAGAGCAGCAGCCAGATCACGAGCGGGTGGCTGAGGAAGATGCCGAACGACCGGTCGGACGCGTAGTCGACCACCTTGGCGAGCCGACTGCCGGCGACGCGGCGGTCCGCCCAGGCCGCACCGATGGCCAGGAACGCGACGAAGACGATGGTGCTCCACACGGCCTCGACCGGCTGCAGCGGCGTGCCGGCGGCGTACGGCGAGTCGCCGGTCGCCATCTGCAGGACGAACACACCGATCGTCAGGACCGCGCCGCCCAGGAACGCCCACATGATGCCGCGCCGGTGGGTCCGGACGAAGCCGAGGAACCGGTCGGCGTGGTCGGCGGCGATCGCACCGGACACGATGAAGAACACGTACGAGAAGAAGAACTGCTTCTGGTACCCGTTCAGCCACGCGTCGCTCGCCGGGAAGTACTTGTACCCGGCGAAGACCACGAGCTGGACCACGAGCGCGACCACGAGCACCGTGACGTGGTGCCCGCGCGACTTCCGGACGAGCCACATGATCGCGGGCAGCAGCAGGTAGACCTGCATCGTCACGAGCAGGAAGTACAGGTGGTACTTCGCGGTCCCGGTGACGACCCCGGTGGCGAACGTCGTCACCAATGCGGGCACGTCACCGCGCTGCCCCGGGTCGAGCAGCCAGGCCGAGGCCACGTAGACGAACGACCAGGCCAGGTACGGCACCCCGACCAGCAGGAACCGCTTCGGCCAGAACACCGACATCGGCTTCGGCCGGATGGCGTAGCTGTAGACCAGGACGAACGCGGTCAGGGTGAAGAACACCAGCCGCGTGAAGTGCAGCAGCGCGAGCAGCCCGGCCAGCCCGACGTCGTCGGACGCCATCGTGTGGCTGGTGGTGTGCACGCCGAGCACGCACGCGAAGGTCAGGATCCGCAGGACGTCGACCTCGTACAGGTGTCGAGGTCGGCCGGCGGCGGTGCGGGTCGGGGTCTGCACGCCCGTGGGGGCGGGCTGGTCCCCGGCGGCAGCACGCGCCTGGGTCTCGGCCTGGGTCACGACGTCGCCGCCATCCCCCGCACGCGGGCACGCTGGATCTTGCCGGTGGGGGCGCGCGGCAGGTCCGGCACGACGACGATCTCGACCGGCCGGCGGAACCGCGTGAGGGACCGCTCGGCGCGCGCGGTCAGGTCGGCGACCAGCCCGTCGTGGTCGAGCGGCTCGTCCGGGTCCGGGTGCGGGATGACGTACGCGATCGGCACGCTGCCCAGCACGTCGTCCGGGCGTCCGACCACGACGGCCTCGAGCACCCGGGGGTCACCGAGCAGCACGTCCTCGACCTCGGACGGGTACACCTTCTCGCCGCCGCGGTTGATGACGTCGTCGGACCGTCCGGCCAGGGACACCCAGCCGTCCGCAGAGACGGAGCCCACGTCGCCCGTGGACAGCCAGCCGTCGGCGTCGAAGCGCTCGGCTGCTCGGCCGAACAGGTAGCCGTGCACGATCCCGGGGCCGCGGATCCAGAGCGCCCCGACCTGGCCTGCGGGCAGCACGGCACCGTCCTCGTCGCGGACCTGCACCTGGCTGCCGACCGGCACACCGACCGTGCCGGGTCGGGCGGGCGCGTCGAGCGGGGTCGCGGTGATCTGGCTCGCGCCCTCGGTCATGCCCCAACTGACCACGAGCGGGACGTCACCGAGTGCGGCGCGGACGGGGTCCGGCAGGGGCGCCGAGGCACTGCGTACGAAGCGCAGGCCATCGGGGAAGTCGAGGGGGCCGGTCTTCGCGAGCACGGCGAGGATCGCGGGCACCGCGTTCAGCCACGTGACGCGCCGTTCGGCCAGGAGCTCCCAGAACCCGGTCCGCCGGAACCGGCGGTCGAGCACCAGGGTCGCGCCGGCCACCAGCGTCGCCAGCAGTCCGACCACTTCGGCGTTCACGTGGAAGAGCGGCAACGAGTTGAAGCCGCGGTCCTCGCCGGTCAGGCGGTTGTGGTCCACCACGGCCCTGGCCACGAAGAGCAGCTGGCTCTCCGGCAGCTCGACGCCCTTCGGCGTGCCCGTCGATCCGGACGTGAACAGCACCACCGATCCCTCGCCGGGTGCGTCCGGAGCATCGGCGGGCAGGTCGCCGTCGCGGACGTCGGACGGAAGGCCCGTGGCCGGGTCGACGCGCGCCGCCGGCGCCCCGGGGACGGTCGCGTCCTGGTCACGGTCCGACACCACGATCGACGCCCCGCCGAGCAGGTCGGCGAGCCGCGCCGGCTCGGTGGTCGGCTGCCCGGTGTCCACCGGGACCGCCCGGCGGCCCGAGGCGAGCGCAGCGAGGTGGACCACGGCGAAGGCCAGCGGGTCCCCGACGTCGACCAGCACGGCACCGGAGTCGGCGATGCCGATCACGTCGAACGTGGACGACCAGGCGTCCACCGCGGCACCGAGCGCACCGTAGGTCAGGACCCGGTCGGAGCGGGCGTCTTCCAGGTACACGCGGTCGGCGTCGACCTGGGCGCGGTGCCGGATCAGCGCCCGGAGGCGCTCGGGTGGTGTTCCGCCGTCGTGCTGCATCACCTCAGACTAGGACGGCTTGCTATGACGCGCCGGAGGATGCGCGCACCGGCGCGAACCGGTGCAGCAGCCACTGCCAGAGGCCGAGCATGCGGGGCTGGCCCTCGGCGTCGAGTGGTGTCGTGTCCTTGATGGTGCGCGAGTGCGACTGGTCCGGCGTCCCGACCTGGATGTCCGTCAGGATCGCGTGCGGGTCCCAGCCCGCCGGGGGCGCCGCCGTGTCCGTGCGCCACGGTCCGTCCGGGCCGCCGTCGGTCGCGGGACCGTCCAGGCCGAGCACTGTCCACGACCCGCGGATCCGCGGGCCGAACACGTCGCGGACGTCGTCGATCGCGTACATCCGCGACGGTGGTGTCCGCCCGGGACTGTCCATCCAGGCGGCGTGGACCGGTCCGAGGGACTCGACGGGCGACGAGAACATCAGCGCGCCACGCACCGCTCGGATGTGGGCGATGAACGCTGCCTCGCCGCCGCCCTGGGAGTGCCCGGCGACGACGACGTCCTGCCATGCGATGTCCTGGTCGCTCGTGACGAAACGGCCCCACCCGCCGTTCGGGTCGACGTCGTCCAGGTGGGTGATGGCGTCGCGGAAGCGGGAGACGATCGACCCCGCGGACGACACGTCGCTGAACTCGGACGGCCGCGTGCCGTCGAACCGGTTCCGCTGGACCTGGCCGTAGCACTGGGCGTCCGCCTCGCAGGTGCCCGACAGCGTCTTGCCGAGGTTCCAGTAGTCGAGCCCGAGCACGTGGTAGCCGTCACCGAGCGCCGTCGTCAGGAAGCGCTGGTACTGCGCGGGCTTGGCGCGCGTGGCGGGCAGGAACAGCAGCAGGGGGCCGTCGTTCGCCGTCCGCGCAGCGAAGTCGTCACGGTTCGGCTCGAGGCGTTCGCCGTCGATCGCGCCGAGCCGGAACCGGTGGAACTCGTCAGCCGGGCCGTGCTGGTCGCCGTGTGCGGGAGCAGCGGCGGGTGCGCGGCCGTGCTGCTCGACGCGTTGCTCGGCCATGACGTTGGCGGCGACGAGCGTGCCACCGCCGATGGCGACGAGCACGATCGCGGCGAGCAGGAGCAGGAAGCGGTGCTTCATCCGACCAGGCGCTGCCAGACGGTGTCGGCCGAGGCGATGGTCTGCTCGATCGTGCCGGTGGCGTCGACCACGTGGTCCGCCAGGGCGAGCCGTTCCTGGTCCGACGCCTGCGCGGCGATCCGGCGCTCGGCTTCGGCCCGGGGCATCCCGCGGTGCTCGACGAGTCGGTCGGTGCGGACCGCCGCGGGCGCGTCGACCACGACGACCGCGTCGAACCGGAGCGGCCGGGACCCGCGGGCCTCTGCCAGCAGCGGCACGTCGTAGACGACCACGGCGTCCGGATCGGCGGCCTGGGCCGCGTCGAAGGCCTGTTGCGCGAGTCGCCACACCTCGGGGTGGGTGATCCCCTCGAGGTCCTTGCGTGCTGCGGCGTCCGCGAACACCACTGCGCCGAGCGCGGGGCGGTCGAGCGAGCCGTCCGGAGCGATCACGTCCGGACCGAAGCGCTCCGCGACCTGCGCCAGCCCGGGACTGCCGGGAGCGACGGCGTCGCGTGCGAGCCGGTCGGCGTCGACGACGACCGCGCCGAGTTCCGCCCAGCGGGCGGACACGGTCGACTTGCCCGCGGCGATGCCGCCCGTGAGTCCGATGATGCGCACGACACCGAGCCTATGGGCGTTGTCTGCCGGAATGCCGGAAGCCCGGCACCCACGAAGGGGTGCCGGGCTTCCGGTTCGCGCAGGACTCGATCAGTTGGTCGAGCTGAGCTTCTCGCGGAGCGCCGCGAGCGAAGCGTCGTCGGCCAGGGTGCCCTGACCGGCCTGCTCGCTCGTGGTCGACGACGACGAAGCGGTCGCGGGGAGGTCGAACGTCCCCGATGCCTCGTCGGTGAGGGACTTGGCGACCTGGGCCTTGTGGGCCTCCCAACGAGCCTGGGCGGCCGCGTACTGGCCTTCCCATGCCTCGCGCTGGGTGTCGTAGCCCTCGAGCCACTCGTTGGTCTCCGGGTCGAAGCCGTCGGGGTACTTGTAGTCACCCTTGTCGTCGTACTCGGTCGGCATGCCGTAGAGCGCCGGGTCGAACTCGGTGCTCTCCGGGTCGACGCCCTCGTTGGCCTGCTTGAGGCTGAGCGAGATGCGGCGACGGTCGAGGTCGATGTCGATGATCTTCACGAAGACCTCGTCGCCGACGGAGACGACCTGCTCGGCGAGCTCGACGTGCTTGTTCGAGAGCTCCGAGATGTGGACCAGGCCCTCGATGCCGTCCGCGACGCGGACGAAGGCACCGAACGGCACGAGCTTCGTGACCTTGCCCGGTGCGATCTGACCGATCGCGTGGGTGCGGGCGAAGACCTGCCACGGGTCTTCCTGGGTGGCCTTGAGCGAGAGCGACACGCGCTCGCGGTCCAGGTCCACCTCGAGGATCTCGACGGTGACTTCCTGACCGACCTCGACGACCTCGCTGGCGTGCTCGATGTGCTTCCAGCTGAGCTCGGAGACGTGGACGAGACCGTCGACGCCGCCGAGGTCGACGAACGCACCGAAGTTGACGATCGACGAGACGACGCCCTTGCGGACCTGGCCCTTGTGGAGGTTGTTGAGGAACGTGGTCCGGGACTCGGACTGCGTCTGCTCGAGGAGCGCACGGCGCGACAGGACCACGTTGTTGCGGTTCTTGTCGAGCTCGAGGATCTTCGCCTCGATCTCCTGGCCGAGGTACGGCGTGAGGTCGCGGACGCGGCGCAGCTCGATGAGCGAGGCCGGGAGGAAGCCGCGGAGACCGATGTCCACGATGAGGCCGCCCTTGACGACCTCGATGACGGTGCCGGTGACGACCCCGTCGGACTCCTTGATCTTCTCGACGTCGCCCCACGCACGCTCGTACTGCGCGCGCTTCTTGGACAGGATGAGGCGGCCTTCCTTGTCCTCCTTCTGGAGGACCAGGGCCTCGACCTCGTCACCGACGTTGACGACCTCGTTGGGGTCGACGTCGTGCTTGATCGAGAGCTCGCGCGAGGGGATGACACCCTCGGTCTTGTACCCGACGTCGAGGAGGACCTCGTCGCGGTCGATCTTCACGACGGTGCCGGAGATGAGATCGCCGTCGTTGAAGAACTTCAGGGTCTTCTCGACCTCGGCCAGGAAGTCATCAGCCGAACCGATGTCGTTGATGGCGACCTGCTTAGGAGCCTTGGTCGTAGTGGTTGTCATGTAGAGATTGCTCCGAACGGACATGAGTCGGGCCAGGACGGCGCAGGAGTCTGTGTCCTGAGCGGTGCCGCCGTGGCGGATGGTGTGTGGCGCGGATTGCGCCGCACAAGTCTAACCGGGTGCGGGATGCCTCACAAGCACACCCCGCCGCCGTGTCGTGCTGTCTCGCCTGCTGGCCTGCGGTCAGTCGACGAGCGCCGACCGCAGGGTGTCGAGCCCGACCCCGCCGAGTGCGAGCGCCCGGTGGTGGAACGCCTTGAGGTCGAAGGCGCTTCCCTGGCGGGCGGCGACCTCGTCGCGGATCGACTCCCAGACGCGCTGCCCGATCTTGTACGACGGCGCCTGGCCGGGCCAGCCGAAGTAGCGGGCGACCTCGAACCGGATGAAGGCGTCGTCCATGTTGACGTTCTGCCGCATGAAGTCGAGCGCGTACTCCCACGTCCAGCCACCGCCGTCGGGGTTGGTCTTCTGCAGGTGCACCCCGATGTCGAGCACCACGCGCGCGGCACGCATGCGCTGGCCGTCGAGCATGCCCAGGCGGTCACCGTCGTCGTCGAGGAACCCGAGCTGCTCCATCAGCCGCTCGGCGTAGAGCGCCCAGCCCTCGACGTGCCCCGAGGGACCGGCGAGCTGCCGGCGCCAGGTGTTGAGCTCGCCGCGGTTGTAGACCGCCTGGCTGATCTGCAGGTGGTGCCCGGGGACCCCCTCGTGGTAGACCGTCGTCTTCTCACGCCAGGTCCCGAACTCCGTCACTCCCTGGGGCACGGACCACCACATCCGGCCGGCGCGCGAGAAGTCGTCGGACGGGCCTGAGTAGTAGATGCCGCCCTCTTGCGTCGGCGCGATCCGGCACTCCAGGCGCTTGATCGGGTCTGCGATGTCGAAGTAGGTGCCGTCCATCGCGCGGATCGAGGCGTCGCTGGTCTCCTGCATCCACCGTCGCAGGGCGTCGGTGCCGTGCAGGGTGCGGGCGGGGTCGGCGTCGAGGACCTCGATCGCGCGGGCGACGGACGCCCCGGACTCGATCCGGTCGGCGATCCGCTCCTGTTCGTCCCGCATCCGCGCGAGCTCCTCGATCCCCCACGCGTAGGCCTCGTCGAGGTCGACGACGGCGCCGAGGAACCGCCGCGAGTGCAGCTCGTAGGCGTCACGTCCCACGGCGTCGACGGGGGTGGCGAGCGGCATCAGCTCGTGTTCGAGGAACCCGCTCAGGGACCGGTACGCGGCCGAGGCGACCTCGGCGCCGCGCTGCAGGTCCGCCCGCAGCGACTCGGGCAACGGTGCCCCGTCGTCGAGCGCGGCGCCGTCGGCGAGCTGGCGGAAGAACCCGTCCGGTGCGCCGCTGCGTGCGGCCTGTTCCGCGACGAGCTCCACCTGGCGGCGTGCCGGCGTCACCCGCTCGCGCGTGCCTTCGAGCAGGGTCTCGCGCCAGCCCTCGAGCGCGTCGGGCAGCGCGGCGAACCGGCTGGCGATGTCACGCCAGTCCGACTCGGTGGCGGTCGGCATCAGGTCGATCGCGTCACGCAGGGACTGCGGCGGACTGGCGATGACGTTGAGGTCGCGCAGGTGCAGCTGGCGGTCGTACGACTCGACGACCAGGTCGAGCTCGGCGCCGAGGTCGGTCTTCGTGACGCGGTCGACGTCGTCGGCCGGGGCCGCGGCGTCGAGTGCGGTCTTCGCGGACCGGGCGGCGGACGCCATGGCCGCGGCCCCGGCTGGCGAGGTGTCGCCGTACTCGCCGGTCCGGCCGGCGACACCGATGTAGGTGGCGATCGTCGGGTCGAGGTCGACCAGGGTGTCGACCCAGTCCTCGGCGACGCGGTCGACGGCGGACGGCTGGCGGACGGGGCGTTCATCGGTCATGCCCCGACCATACCGAGCCGGTCCGACCACTGCGGTGCAGCGGTGGTCGTCACCCGGCGTCAGTGGGCCGCGGCCTCCCAGTTGGCGCCGAGACCGACGGAGACGTCGAGCGGGACCGTCAGTTCGGCGGCAGCGCCCATGCGGGTCCGGAGGATCTCCTCGACGCGGTCCTGTTCGCCGGGCGCGACCTCGAGGATGAGTTCGTCGTGCACCTGGAGCAGCAGGCGCGTGCCGAGGTCACCGTCGCGCAGGTCCGCGGCGACGCCGAGCATCGCGATCTTCATGATGTCGGCGGCCGAACCCTGGATCGGGGCGTTCAGCGCGGCCCGCTCGGCGTTCTCCCGCAGGACCCGGTTCGGGCTCTTCAGGTCGGGGAACGGACGACGGCGCCCGAAGATGGTCTCGGTGTAGCCGTCCTCGCGTGCCTGTTCGACCACGTTGCGCAGGTAGTCGCGCACCGCACCGAACCGGGCGAAGTACTCGGTCATCAGAGTGCGGGCTTCGCTCTGCTCGATGCGGAGCTGCTTGGACAGGCCGAACGCGCTGAGCCCGTACGCGAGACCGTAGGACATGGCCTTGACCTTGGTGCGCATCTCGGCGGAGACGTCGGCCGGCTCGACGCCGAACACCCGGGCTCCGACGAAGCGGTGCAGGTCCTCGCCCTCGTTGAAGGCCTGGATGAGCCCCGGGTCGCCGGACAGGTGCGCCATGATCCGCATCTCGATCTGCGAGTAGTCCGCCGTCAGCAGGGTCGTGTACGGCTCGGCGACGGCGAACGCCGACCGGATCCGGCGCCCCACGGCCGTCTTGACCGGGATGTTCTGCAGGTTGGGGTCGGTCGACGACACACGGCCGGTGCTGGTGCCGGTCTGCTCGTACCGCGTGTGGATGCGCCCGTCGACGACCGCGGCGTCGAGGGTGTCGACGATCTGCCGGAGCTTCGTCGCGTCGCGGTGCTGCAGCAGCAGCCCGAGGAACGGGTGCGGGTGCTGGTCCTGCAGGTCCGCCAGGCTGGCGGCGTCGGTGGAGAAACCGGTCTTGGTCTTGCGGGTCTTCGGCATCGCCAGCTCGGTGAACAGCACCTCTTGCAGCTGCTTCGGCGACCCGAGGTTGACCTCGTGGCCGATCTCGGCGAAGGCCTGCTGCGCGAGCTCGGCGGCCCGCTCCCCCAGCTCCTTCGACAGTCCGGTGAGCACCGGGCGGTCGATGCCGACGCCGGTGGTCTCCATCTGCGCCAGGACCGACACGAGCGGCAGTTCGATGTCGTCGAGGACACGGAGCGAGCCGGGGTCGATGCGGGCACGCAGTGCGGTCGTGACGCGGAGGCCGTACCAGGCTTCGACGCCGACGTTGACGGGTGCGGTCTCGGGGACCAGCTGGTTCGGGTCGGCGGTCGGAAGTTCCTCGCCGAGTTCCTGGTAGACCAGGTCGCCGAGCGGCTGCCCCTGCTTGCCCGGGTTGGCGAGCCAGCCCATGATGCGCGCATCGCCCGCGATGCCGTTGACGACGATGCCCACGGTGCCGAGCGCCTTGACGGCGGCCTTGGCGTCATGGAAGTGCTTCGGCGCGTCCGAGGCGAACCACGCGGTCAGCTGCTCGTAGTCCTTGGCACCGCTGCCGCCCGGCACGAGCACGGCGTCGTCGTGGGTGGCGATGCCGATCGCGCTGAGACGACCGTCGATCATCTCCACCGCGACGCCGTACCCGTTGTCGGCCGCCGCCGCGTTCCGGCGTTCGAGCCAGTAGCCGAGCTCTTCGTCGATCAGCGTCTTGACGGGCGGCGGTGTCACACCCGGGTCCGGGGCCGAGCCCTCGGCGGTGGAGTCGGCGCCCTCGCCGCCCCCGACGACCTTGAACACCCGGTCGAGCAGCGTGCGGAACTGCAGCTTCGCGAAGAGCTCACGCACCGCCGCTTCGTCGATCGGACGGAGCGCCACGTCGGCGGGGCCGACCGGCAGCGCGACGTCGGTGACCAGGCGGTTGAGCCGGCGGTTCAGGACCGCCCGGTCGCGCTGCTCGCGCAGGTTGTTGCCGACCACGCCCTTGATCTCGTCGGCGTGCTCGAGCACCCCGTCGAGCGAGCCGTACTGGGTGACCCACTTGACGGCGGTCTTCTCGCCGACCTTGTCGATGCCGATCAGGTTGTCGCTGGTCTCGCCCACGAGTGCGGCGACGTCCGGGTACTGGTGCGGTTCGATGCCGTAGCGCTCGTAGACCTTGTCGCGGTCGTAGCGCGTGAGTTCGGAGACCCCGCGGACCGACGGGTACAGCAGCGTGACGTCGTCGTTGACGAGCTGGATGGAGTCGCGGTCCCCGGACACGACGTAGACCTGGTACCCCTGGGCGGCGCCCTCGGACGACAGGGTGGCGAGGATGTCGTCGGCCTCGTAGTCCTCCTTCGTGACGGTCGTGATGCCCATCGCTTCGAGGGCCTGCTGCAGGAGCGGGATCTGCCCCTTGAACTCGGCCGGGGTCTCGGAGCGGGTGCCCTTGTACTCCGCGTACTCGCGGGTGCGGAACGAGAACCGCGAGATGTCGAACGCGACCGCCAGGTGGGTGGGCTTCTCGCGCTGCAGGAGCATCAGCAGCATCGAGATGAAGCCGTGGATCGCGTTCGTGTGCTGCCCGTCGCGGTTGACGAAGCTGTCCACCGGCAGTGCGTAGAAGGCCCGGAAGGCGAGCGAATGGCCGTCGATGACCATGAGGGTAGGCTTTGCGGAGTCCGACACCCGGACAGCCTACCGACGCCATCCGACACAGGAGTCAAGCGCGCGTGACCGACGAAGCGACCACCACCGGCCCCGTCGACGAGCGGCTCACCGACCGCGGCACGGGCGAACTCGGCGACAAGATGGGCATGGTCATCAGCGAGCTCACCGCCGAGCGCGCGGTGGGCACCATCCCGGTCGAGGGCAACCGTCAGCCGGCCGGGCTGCTGCACGGCGGCGCCTACGTGGTGCTGGCCGAGAGCCTCGGGTCGGCCGCGGCGAACGTGCACGCCGGGCCTGGACGCTACGCCGTCGGCATCGAGCTGAACGCCTCGCACTCGCGCAGTGCGACGAGCGGCACCGTCACGGGCACCTGCACCGCGATCCACCTCGGCAACACGCTCACCACGCACGAGATCGTGCTGACGGACGACCAGGGTCGCCGGTGCTCGACCGTCCGCATCACCAACATGATCCGCGAGCGGCGCTGAGCCCTCGCACGGCCACAGGGAGTCCGCCATGGACTGGAAGATCGAACTCGTCATGGTCCCCGTCAGCGACGTCGACCGCGCCCGCGACTTCTACGACCGCATCGGCTTCACCATCGACCACGACCAGCGGGTGTCCGACGACGTCCGCTTCGTGCAGGCGACGCCACCCGGGTCGGCCTGCTCGATCGCGTTCGGCGACGGCATCATGTCGCCGGACGTCGAACCCGGTTCCCTGAAGTCGATCCAGGTCGTCGTCCCCGATGCCGACCAGGCGCTCGCCGACCTGCGCGCGCTGGGGGTCGACGTCGTCGGGGTGGACGAGCTGGCCTGGGGCCGGTTCGTCTTCTTCACCGATCCTGACGGCAACGCCTGGACCCTGCAGCAGCTGCCACCCCGCCCCTGACACGACGACCCTGACACGACGACGCCGCCACCCGGATCGGGTGGCGGCGTCGGCATCGCGTCGGTGCGTGACTACTTCTTCGCGCTGAGCTGCTCGATGATCGCCTTGGCGACGTCGTGCATGGTCAGCCGGCGGTCCATCGAAGCCTTCTGGATCCAGCGGAAGGCCTCGGGCTCGGTCAGGCCCATCTTCTCGTTGAGCAGGCCCTTGGCGCGGTCGACGAGCTTGCGGGTCTCGAAGCGCTCGACCAGGTCGGCGACCTCGGACTCCAGCGTGATGATCTGCTGGTACCGCGAGAGGGCGATCTCGATCGCGGGGAGCAGGTCGTTCGGCGTGAACGGCTTGACGACGTAGGCCAGCGCACCGGCCTCGGTGGCACGCTCGACGAGTTCCTTCTGGCTGAACGCGGTCAGCAGGACGACCGGAGCGATGTGGTTCTTCGACAGCTTCTCGGCGGCGGAGATGCCGTCGAGCTGGGGCATCTTGACGTCCATGATGACGAGGTCGGGACGCAGGTCGGTCGCCAGCTGCACGGCGGTCTCACCGTCACCCGCTTCGCCCACGACGTCGAACCCGTTGTCGCGGAGGATCTCGACGATGTCGAGACGGATGAGCGATTCGTCCTCGGCGACGACGACTCGACGGGGTGCTGTTGCGGTTGTTGCTTCTGCGTCACTCACGCCGGAGAGCCTACTAGACGCGAGCAGTGCTGGCCGCAGCGGATGGCTGGTCGGTGAACAAGTCACCTTGGTACGAGTGGCGGGACGCGTGAGACCGGAACTGCCCCGCACGCCGTGAGCGCCCTTGGTACGAGTGGCGGGACGCGTGAGACCGGAACTGCCCCGCACGCCGTGAGCGCCCTTGGTACGAGTGGCGGGACGCGTGAGACCGGAGCTGCCCCGCACGCCGTGAGCGCCCTTGGTACGAGTGGCGGGACTTGAACCCGCACGCCGTGAGGCAGAGCATTTTGAGTGCCCCGTGTCTGCCGATTCCACCACACTCGCAAGTACGCCGATGTTACCAGGCCGAGCCGGGCCTCCAGGCAGGTCAGCGGACCGTCAGCGGCCCTCGATCGCCTCGACGGCGGCCACCAGCCCCGCCCGGCGCGGGGACCGCGGCGGCAGCACGCCGAGCAGTGCACGGAGCACGTGCGTGTCCTCGGCGCCGTCGGGGGTGCGGGACCACGCGAGCAGCGCGTCGGCGGACCCGTCGGTCACGACCGCCTCGCGGAAGCGGCTGCGGACCAGGTCGCGGAGCGCGTCGACCCCCGGCGCGTCCGACCCCGGCAGGACCGGTCCCGGGTAGCGGCTGACGGCCTGGAGGCGCGCCCCGCGGTCGAGCGCCCGCAGCACGCCGTCGACGTCGGTGCGCACCCCGCCCACCCGGTACGGGCGCGAGGCCAGCGTCACGCAGGGAGCGCTCGTCGCGAGGACCCGGCGCAGGCGGACGAGCTCGGCACGGAGCGTGGTGGTGGCGCACGGGTCGCCGTAGACCGCCGCGGCGAGGTCGGCGGCGGGCAGCCCGCTCGTGGCCGTCGCGAGGACGGCGAGGATCTCGGAGTGCCGTGCGGACAGTGCCACGGTGCGGCCGCCGGCGCGCAGCACGGCGGTGTCGGCGCCGAGCAGCACGAGCTCGGCGTCCTCGGGCGTGGTGGTCCGAGTGCGGTCCGGCCGGCGCAGGGTCGCGAGCGCGAGCTCCGCCTCGGCGGCCGCGACGGTCGCGGTCACCAGCGGCAGGGTGTGGCGCTCGACGGCACGGTCGTCGCCGGTGACGTCGACGACGCCGATCGGCCGGCCGTCGGCGTCGTGCACGGGGACCGCGCTGCACGAGAACGGCTTGACGGCGGTCGCGTAGTGTTCCTCGCTGCGGATCTGCACGGGGCGGTCCAGGCGCAGGGCGGTGCCGGGCGCGCTGGTGCCGACGTGCTCCTCGGCCCAGTCCGCGCCCGCGACGAAGCCCATGTCCTCGGCGGCGCGGCGGGCTCCGGGTGCGCCGTCGACGAAGACGAGTCGCCCGGCGGCGTCCCCGACGGCGACGATGCACCCGGCGGCGCGCGAGTCGTCGAGCAGCAGCCGACGGACGATCGGCAGCAGGGTCGCGAGTGGCCCGCTGCGCCGCGCGGCGTCGAGTTCGTCGGTGCCCAGGGTGACCGCGGGCACGCCGTCGGGGTCGACCCGGGCGGACCGGCGCCAGGACTCGGCGACCAGGGGGCGGACGGACCCGGGACGGGGTGCGCGCATGCGTCCTCCGTCCGACCGGGTCCGCCCGTCGCGTCGTCGCGGCAGGTGCGGTCAGCCTACGTCGGTGCGCCCGACGGGACCAGTCCCAGGTCCAGCAGCTCGGCGTCGTCCAGCATGCGGGACCGGGTGAGGAACCGCTTGCCCTCGGGCACCTCGACCGAGAACCCGCCACCGCGACCGTCGACGACGTCGATGGTCAGGTGCGTGTACTTCCAGTACTCGAACTGGGAGCGGGACATGTAGACCTCGACGGGGTCGATGCCGTCGACGTCGACCGCACCGAGCAGCACGTCGCCGGACCCGGTCGTGAACATCCCGACCGGGTAGCACATCGGACTCGACCCGTCGCAGCAGCCGCCCGACTGGTGGAACATCAGTGGGCCGTGCCGGGCGGTGAGGGAGCGCAGGAGCTCCCCCGCCGCCGGCGTCACCGCGACGCGCGCCGTGGGGTGCGGCATCAGAAGAAGCCCATCGGACCCTCGGCGTACGACACCAGCAGGTTCTTCGTCTGCTGGTAGTGGTCGAGCATCATCTTGTGGTTCTCGCGCCCGACCCCGGACTGCTTGTACCCGCCGAACGCCGCACCCGCCGGGTACTGGTGGTAGGTGTTCTCCCACACGCGCCCCGCCTGGATGTCACGGCCGGCCCGGTAGAGCGTGGTGGCCTCGCGGCTCCAGACCCCGGCGCCGAGCCCGTACAGGGTGTCGTTCGCGATCGAGATCGCGTCGTCGTACCCGCTGAAGCTCGTGAGCGCCAGCACCGGTCCGAAGATCTCCTCCTGGAAGATCCGCATCGCGTTGTCGCCCTCGAACACGGTGGGCGTGACGTAGTACCCGCCGCTCAGCTCGCCACCGAGGTCCGCGCGTTCGCCACCGAGCAGCAGCTTCGCGCCCTCCTGCTTGCCGATGTCGATGTAGCTCAGGATCTTCTCGAGCTGGTCGTTCGACGCCTGCGCGCCGATCATCGTCGCCATGTCGAGCGGGTGGCCCTGCTTGACCGCGCGCACGCGGTCGAGTCCGTCGGCGACGAAGCCGTCGTAGATCTCCTTCGCGACGAGCGCCCGCGACGGGCACGTGCACACCTCGCCCTGGTTGAGGTTGAAGAACGCGAAGCCCTCGAGTGCTTTGTCGTAGAACGCGTCCTTCTCGTTCGCGACGTCGGCGAAGAACACGTTGGGGCTCTTGCCACCGAGCTCGAGCGTGACGGGGATCAGGTTCTGCGACGCGTACTGCATGATCAGGCGGCCGGTCGTGGTCTCCCCCGTGAAGGCCACCTTGCGGACGTCGGGGTGCTGGGCGAGCGGGGCGCCGACCTCGAACCCGAAGCCGTTGACGACGTTGAGCACCCCGGCGGGGATCAGGTCCTGGATCAGGTCGATGAGCACGTGGATCGACGCGGGGGTCTGCTCGGCGGGCTTCAGGACCACGCAGTTGCCGGCCGCCAGCGCGGGTGCGAGCTTCCACACCGCCATCAGGATGGGGAAGTTCCACGGGATGATCTGCGCGACGACCCCGAGCGGTTCGTGGAAGTGGTAGGCGACGGTGTCGTGGTCGATCTCCCCCGTCGACCCCTCCTGTGCGCGGATGGCCCCGGCGAAGTAGCGGAAGTGGTCGATCGCCAGCGGGATGTCCGCGCCGAGGGTCTCGCGGATCGGCTTGCCGTTCTCCCACGTCTCGGCGACGGCGAGCACCTCGAGGTTCTGCTCCATCCGGTCGGCGATCCGGTTCAGGATGTTCGCGCGCTCCGTGATGCTCGTCCTGCCCCATGCCGGGAACGCCTTCCACGCGGCGGCGACGGCCTTGTCGACGTCGGTGGAGTCGCCCCGTGCGACCTCGGTGAAGGTCTTGCCCGTGACCGGGGTCGGGTTCTCGAAGTACTGCCCACCGGTCGGTTGGACGTACTCCCCGCCGATGTAGTGGTCGTACCGCGGCCGGAACGCGACGAGGGATCCGTCCTCGCCCGGAGCGGCGTAGGTGGTCGGCGATGCTGCGATGGTCATGGTGGTGCCCTTTCGACGACGGTGTCGGTGGCCGCGCGGTCGGCGCGTCCGTGCGTGACGCTACGGGCGGGCAGGTTGCGTCCGGTTGCGACCCCGGACGGTAGGGTCCATGCCATGGGGACGGGACACCCGCTGGTGGACGGGATCGGCGACGGCTACGTGGTGAGCGAGTCCGTCCTGCCCGTCGTGGCACTGACGCCGATGCGGGCCGACCTGGTCGTCCGGGCCGCGGCCGACGGACACCGCGTCGTCGTCCTGACACCGGACACCGCGCGGCTCACCGAGTCCTTCCGGCAGGTGCTCGACGGCGCCGACGGCCGGTGGGTCGTCCGTGCCGAGGACGGCACGCTCCGCGACGGGTCGACCGGCACGGCGCTCGCCGGCGTCGCCGATGCGTTCCGGACGCCGACGGCCGCGGATGCCGTCGACCCGCGGTTCCTCGAGGTGCCCCGCCCGGAGCAGGTCCAGTTCGTCGTGTCGGCGTCGATCCGCCACCGTGCCGACGTCGGCGTGCGGCTGGGCCGCGCCTGGGAGACGTTCGCCGCGCTCGGGCCGGGGACGACACCGGTCGGGTGGGGCACGCACGAACCCGTCGAGGACGCCTGGGACAAGGACACGCTGACCGCGGCCGCCCGGGCGCGCATGCCGCACGAAGCCCGGTTCTCGGTCATCGGGTCCGCGGACGCACCCCTTGCCGGCTCGGTCACCGTCCGCCGCACCGACAAGGGTGTCGAGGAGGTCGTCACGGGCCTGGTCGGTGTCGGCGCCCCCGGCACGACCGGGGTGCAGCGTGCGCACGACGCCGCCACCGTCCTGCTCGCCGACCTGTGCCGGAGCGCGCTGCCACTCGTCGCGATGGTGTTCGCCCGCGTCGGGTCGGCGGACCTGACCGTGCGCCCGACCCTCGAGCAGGACCCGGAGCCGGTCGCGATGCTGCTCGGGGCACCGGCGGTGCAGGGCCTGGGGCTCGACGTCGACGAGATGCGGGAGCGCTTCGGTGCCGAGCGGGTCGGCCGACCACGTCTGCCGTCCCTGGTGCTGCGGTTCCGTGACGGGCCCTCGCGACCGGACGCCACCGGGTGGGAACGGCTCCGCCCCGTGGTCGACCACCTGGGCCGCGACGCCGTCGAACGACTCACCGGCCGCGACCTCGGCGCCGGCCCGACCCCGGAGGACGACCCACATGCCCCGTGAGCTGACCATCCTCGGGCCGACCCTGCTCGGCGACGCCGAGTTCCGACCCGCTGCGGCCGCGGTGGACCCCGGGATCGGCATGCGCCTGGTCCGGGACGGCCTGGTCGCCCGGTTCACCGACGGCGACGGGCGCCTCCTGGCCACGGTCCAGCACCCGCGTCGGGTCCGCTCGACGTCCGAGGTCCGTCGCCTGCTGCCGGACGTGCCGACGCTGCCGCCCGAGGCCGACGGTGGCGGGTGGTGGTGGACGGACGTGTTCGTCCCGTTCGACGACGAGACCGAGCCGATCGGCAGTGCGCTGGCGACGGCGATCGCGGAGCGGGCGCACGGCGTCGTGTCCGCCCAGGACGCGAGGCGACGATGACCGACGACCCCCTCTTCACCAGCCTGTTCGCCGCGATGCAGGCGGCACCCGACGACGTGGCACTGCGCGGACAGGTCGCACAGCTGCTGCTGCAGCGCGGCCGTGCGGCCGAGGCCCTGCAGCACGCCGGGATGGTCCTGCAGCAGGATCCGGGCAACGCGCTCGCGCTGCAGGTCCTGACGGACGCGAGCACCGCACTGCGGCCTGGAGGCCCGGTGCCGGTCACCGACGACGCCACCGGCACCGAGCCTCCCGTCCGACCCGCGGAGGGCTTCGACTGGCGACGTGCCGAGGCGGAGCTGGGACGCAGCGTCCCGCCGCCGTTCGTCGAGCCGTCGGCGGACGACGCCGAACCCGCCGAGCCGGCCGAGCCGGCTGACGGACCCGAGAAGATCCGGGTGGAGGGCGACGGCGACCACGCCCTCGACGTCGAGATCGAGCGTCCCGACGTCACGCTCGCCGACGTCGGCGGACTCGAGGACGTGAAGCAGCGCATCCGCGAGTCGTTCCTCGAGCCGATGCGGCACCCGGAGATCGCCGCCGCCTTCGGCAAGACCCTGCGTGGGGGGCTGCTGCTGTACGGGCCTCCCGGCTGCGGCAAGACCTTCATGGCCCGCGCCATCGCCGGTGAGCTCGGTGCGCACTTCGTGACCGCACGGATCGACCAGATCCTGGACCCGTACGTCGGCAACACCGAGAAGAACCTGCACGCGGTGTTCCAGGCAGCCAGGACCCGGGCGCCCGCCGTGCTGTTCCTCGACGAGATCGACGCGCTCGGCGCGCGCCGGTCGAGCATCGGCACCGGGTGGAGCGGGCTGCGGCAGATGGTGAACCAGCTCCTGCTCGAACTCGACTCGGTCGGCTCGGAGAACGACGGACTGTTCGTGCTCGCGGCGACGAACAGCCCGTGGGACGTCGACCCGGCGTTCCTGCGCCCCGGCCGACTGGACCGGATGACCCTCGTGCTGCCGCCCGATGCACCGGCACGTGAGGCGATCCTGCGGCACCACTTCGCACGCCGCCCGATCGCCGGCATCGACCTGGGCCAGGTGGTCGCAGCGACCGGGGACTTCTCCGGCGCGGACCTCGCCCACCTGGTGACCTCGGCCGCGGAGCAGGCGATGGCGAAGTCCGTCGCGGCCGGCGAGATCCAACCCCTGGGCATGGCCGAGGTCCGGCACGCGCTGACCCAGGTCCGTCCGTCGACGGGGTCGTGGCTCGTCACGGCGAAGAACGTCGCGGCCTTCGCGAACGCGGACGGACGCTACGACGAGCTGGTCGCCTACCTCAAGCAGAAGCGTGTCCTCTGACACCCCGGCGGGTGCGGCCGGTGCCGATGCCGCCGGTTCCGCGGCGTCCCGCGCAGGGTCGCTCCGCGCGCTCGGGCAGCTGGACACCGCAGAGCGTGTGCTGCGCGACGCACTCGACCAGGCCCCCGGTGACGCTGGACTGCTCGGCGAGTGGGCGGCGCTGCACCAGGCGCGTGGCGACCTGCAGCAGGCCGAGCTGGCCGCACGTGCGGCGGTCCAGGCCGCACCGGACACGCTGCCGCCGTACCTGCGCCTGGTCGCCGTCCTGATCGCAGCCGGTCGCGCGCCCGAGGCCCGGGACGTCACCGCCCGTCTCATCCCGGTGGCACCCGACGTGGCCGGTCTCTGGGCGCAGCACGCGATCGCGAGCATCGATGCCCGGGGACGCCGGCTGCCCGAGGTGCGGCAGGCGTACGAGCGGGCGATCGAGCTCGAGCCGGACTCCCCCGACTGGTACGCCGTCGGCGCGGTCTGTGAGCGGGCGCACCGCAACTCCGACCGCGCGCGCGAGCTGGTCGTCGAGGGGCTGCAGCGCGCCCCGCAGCACCCGGGCCTGCTCGCCCTGCGCGCCGAGTACGCACCGGTCGCCGACCAGCCGGACCTGCTGCTCGACCTGCTCGTGACGAACCCGGGCGACGAGGAGTCCCGCGAGCTCCTCGACGCCGCGGTCACCTGGGAGCGACGCGCTGCCGCCGCCGTGGCACTCGTCCCGGCGCTCGTGGCCGCCGTGCTGCTCGCCGCGGGACCGGGCGTGGTCGGCGCGGTCGCGACGACCGTGACGGCCGTCCTCGGTGCGGTCGGCGCGTGGGTCGTCCTGCGCCGCTACCGTCGTCGGCGCGACCGCCTCCCCGCGAGCTACCTGGGGACGCTGCCGCGGCGCGGGGCAGCGCTCGGACGGTGGGGCGGGGTCGGCGCCGCCGCACTCGTCGTCGTCGCGCTCGCCCTGCGATGGGCCTCCCCGGTCCTGCCAGGGCCGGACGGACTGCCCGCCGCACTGGCCGCGGGTGGTGCGACCGTGCTCGGACTGGCGTCGGTGGTCGTGCTGCTGCCCGGCGACGACCGCGTCCTGCGCACGGCCAGGAACCGGACCGGACGGGTCGCGTGGGGAACGGCCTGGCAGTTCGGCAGCCTGCGGCAGGAACTCGCGCTCTGGTCCGGGCTGGCGGTCGGCGTGCTCGGGATCATCGGGACGACGACGGCCATCGGCGCTGCTGCGCCGGCCGGGCTGGTCACCGCCGTCGCGTGGCCACTCGCACTCGTGACCGCGACGATGTCCGTCGAGGCGTTCCGCGCCGGCCGGTTCGCGGCGCAGCGGTACTTCCGGAGCCTGGGGATCCGCTACCGGCTGTTCGCCCTGGTCGTGCTGACGGCGGGACTGATCGGCACCGGCGCAGCCGGGCTGCAGGTGCCCGCGGACCGCGGGACGTCGGACGTGCCGGAGCCGGTGTCGTCGTACTCCGTGCCCGGGGTCCCGGACCGGACGGTGACGCCCGTGCCGGTGCCGTCCTTCTCGATCCCGTCGTTCGACCCGCCGACCGTGCCGCCGATCACCGGCGGGGGCTGACGGACCGGGCCGACCACAGGCCGCTCGTCTCGGCGCGGACCGGGTTCCGATCGTGCCGGAGCCGGCGCAGTACGCTGGTGCCGATGGACTTCACACCCTCGTACACCTTCCTGCAGGCGGTTCAGGTCCTGCATCAGCGGGGCTGGCAGTCGGTGCGGGTGTTCCCCGAGCTGTACGAGATCGGCGACTGGCGGTGCTGGCTCACTGCCTCGGGTTCCGGTTCGGGTCGGCGGCCGTTCCGGATGGCGGTCTACATCGGTTCCGAGGACTGGGAGATGCCGTTCGAGCACGACCCGTCCGAAGCACTCACCCCGGAACAGATCGCCGACGGGCTCGAACCGGGCCTCGACCCGCGAGCACGACTGGCGGACCCGTCCTACGGACCCTGGTTCGGCGAGCTCCTGCGACAGTGCGGCCCCCACGCGCTCCCGGTCTTCCGGGGCGGGGGGCTGGGACGCGGCTCCGGACCCGCCGTGATCGGGCAGGACGGTTCGCTCACCCTGCTCGACATCGCTCCGGAACCCCCCGAACCGATCCGCACGGCCGCCGCCGGCTGAGCCCGCTCCCGGCGAGCGGCCGTCGCGTCAGGACAACTCCGACGCGAACTTGCCGAGCGTCGTCGGTACTCGGTGGGTCGGCTCGTGGCGGGCGACCAGCTCGGCGCACGCCTGTCGGAGCGCGTCCGGGTCGTCGGTCGCAACGCCGTCGAAGAGTTCGTCGAGGACGGTCACGAGCATGCCACGGCGCTCGACCCAGACGTCTCCCACGAGCCGGAAGCGGGACCCGGGCAGGAACACGACCTCGTGTTCGTCGGGGTGCGCCGAGAACGGGGCGATGCTCCGTCCCGTCCGCGAACGGAACGCCACGAGACCGTCGACGCTGTCACCCTCGGTCGCGACGTCGGGGTCCGACGAGGTGGCGGTGAGGCCGCGCAGCGTGAACTCCCCCGCGAGACGGAACTGACCGGGCAGCCCGCCGCCGTGGAACACGATCCCCTCGGTTGCCGGGAGCTTGGACAGCGCCTGCAGCAGCACCTGCACACGTGCTGATGTGTCAACCACCCGCGCCCTCTCGCAGGGTGATCCGCCACTTGCCGTCCACGAGCTCCTTGCTGACGACCTCGAACTGCGTGTGCCGTTGGAACAGCACCTCGTCCTCGCGCATGACGTCCGAGAAGGGCTTGACGTTCACGCCGGTCTTCCCCTCGATCGTCAGCACCGTGTTCCCCGGGAAGGCCTTCGTCGGATCGGTCGACGTGCTGATGAAGCCCTCGTCGCTCCACGGCTTGCCGACCTGCAGGCCGTCCAACGTCGACGTGTCGAACTGCACGCCACGGTAGAAGGTCCCCTCGACGGGCGGGAGCTTCGCGATGGCGTCCGTCGTGCGGGAGATGTCCGCCTCGAGCGAGGCCGCGTCCGCTGGGGAGTGGAGGTCCCGCAGGTGGTCGTTCATGTCGCCGTAGTGCGAGGTCGTGTAGTCGTAGAGACCGAGCACGTCGTCCTTCGTGAGCGTCGGGTAGGCCTCTGAGACGGCGGTGGCCCACTCGTCCTCGGACTTGACGAAGCCGGTGCCGTCGTTCGTGCGGTACTGCTTGTTGACCTCGTCGAGTGCGGGCAACGGGGTGTCCGCCGGTGCTCCGGGCGGGGGTGCGTCGAGGCCGGTGTGCGGGGGGACGTGCTCGGTCGGCGGCGCATCGTGCGCAGCCGGCGGCGCGTCATGCGCAGCAGGCGGCGCATCGTGCGCAGCCGGCGGCGCGTCATGCGCAGCAGGCGGCGCATCGTGCGCGGCCGGCGGCGCGTCATGCGCGGCAGGCGGCGCGTCGTGCGCGACCGGAGGCACGTCGTGACCAGCGGGCGGCACGTCGTGCGTCACGGGCGGGACGTCCACCTTGGCAGCGTCTCCGGCCAGGTCGACGCTCGTCGTCGGCAGGTCGCCCTCGCGGGTCACCTTCGCGACGTCCTCCGCGTCCACGCCCTTGGCGACACCGGCCAGGTCCGTCCCCGTGATGCCCTTCGCCGCGTCGACGAACCCGTCGGCGCCGCGGGCAGCCCGGGCAGCGTCGTCCGCGAACCCGCCCGCACGGGCGACGTCGCCCGCGGCATCGGCGGCCGCCGCGGTCGCGTGGGCACCCGCGCTCGCTTCGCCGGCACCGGGGATGAACAGGGTGCCGATGTTGAACGCACTCGCGCCGGCCGCACCGCCCGGGTCGTCGACCCACGACTGCGCGATGTTGTAGCCGTCCCATGACGACGCGTTCCACCACTCGTCGGGGAGCTTCAGCCCGACGAGTCCGCCGACCGTGTCGGCCAGGGCGGTGGTGTCGTCGTGGCCCCAGTCGGACAGGAACTGCTGGGTGTCCTCCGGCAGGAAGTTCCCGAGCGGCGTGTTGCCGAGGGTGTTGACAACGGTGCCGATCGGGGACAGCGCCGACGCCAGGTGGCCGAGGCCGAGCCACGAACCCCCGAAGGTCTGCCCCGCGCGGTCGAACGCGTCGCCGACCATGTCGGAACGGCCGGTGATCCCCCCGGCGATCGCCTCGGCGTACCACGGGATCCCGGTGCCGTCCCAGCCGGTCAGCAACGAGCTCAGGCCCTTGGCCATCCCGCCCAGACCGTCCACGACGACGCCCTTGACCAGGTGCGCGGGGAACCCGGCGGTCTTCTCGCCGCAGGACTCCTTGCGGTCGCCGGTCGACCCCCACGGCGTGACGATGTCCTGCTGCCCGGCCCACGGCATCGACGCCTCGGCCGCCGCCATGACCTGCGCGGGGGTCCCGCTGGCGCTGCCCGGCAACGGAGCCAGGTCGGCGGCCCCGAGGATCGCGTTGGCGCAGGTCTGCTGCGCGGCGAGCCACTGCTCGGCGAGGTCGGCACCGCGGCGGATGAGCCGGTTGTTCTCGGCGACCATGTCCGGGTCCTGGTCCCACGACGTGATCTCGACCTTGGTGCCGGTGATCAGGCTGACGCCGAGGGTGCTGACGGCCTGTGAGGCGATGACGTACCCGTCGTCCGAGTCCTGCACCTTCGGCTGGAAGTGCTTCGCGCGGTACACGAAGTCCTCGGCGTCGGTGCGCAGGGTGTCGAGCTTCGTCTTGATCGGTGTGACGGTCTCGGCGTACGTCGTGAGCGCCGCTGCGACGGCGGTGAGTCCGTCGCCCAGCGTCGTCGTCGCGGTGCCCACCGGGGTCATGACGTCGTACAGGTGTTCGGCGCCGTCGGACTGGTACGAGCCCGAGATCGCCTGCCACGCACGGACGGTGTCGCCGCCCCCCGTGGTGATCGTCGACCCGAGCGTGGCGACGGTGTTCGCGGAGGTGGTGACGTCGGCCGGCTGCAGCGCGGCACCGGGCAACGCGTCCGGGTCGATCAGGCTCACTGGTCGACTCCCAGGATCGACAGGTCGCCGTCGGCCGCGGCGATCCCGGCGTTGCGCTCCATCGTCGCAGCGATGTCGTCGTCCCCGTGCACCACGGCGTTCGTCGCGGCGACGGCTCCGTCGATCGCCGCCGGCACGTGCCGTGTGATGGTGGTGACGTGGCCCGACATGGCGTCGAAGAACCGGGTCAGCGCGCCGTTGACCAGCTCGGACTGCGCGGCGGTCGCCACGGACTGCACTGCGCCGTCGATCTGACCCAGCGCATCCATCACGGGTTGGCTCGCCGTAGCCACGTCGGTCAGGACCGTCTTCACCCCCGCGGGGTCGACGTTGTAGGTCATTGCTCACACCCGTCCGCTCGACCGGTCAGGGCTCGAGCGGTCCCCTCGGTGTCGTCAGCCGATGCTGTCGACGGCGCTCTTGGCCTTCTGGATGGTCTGCTGTGCGGTCTGGTCGGTCGACTGCAGCGAGGTGCGGAGGGTCGCGATGATGCCGCGCACCTCGGTTGCGGCGTTCTTCCAGCGCAGTTCCTTCGACTGGTACTCGTCGGAGACACCGTCGGCCTGGTAGTCGCTCATCGCGGCGCGCACGTCGCCGTCGCGCTGGTCGATCAGCGCTTCGAGCTGGGCGGCGACGCGGTTGAAGTTGTCCTGCGCGCTCTGCGAGGCGGCGACGTCGTAGTCGCGGCGGTCTGCCTGGTTGCCTGCCATGGTTCTCCCCCTGGTCTCAGTGGCCGGCGCCGAAGCGCGCAGCGTCGAAGTTGACGGTGCCGGACGCCTGCGTGGCGTCGTCCGCCATGTGCTGGTCGCCCTGCCCGAACGCGGTGTCCATGCCACCGATGCCGCTCAGCACCGCGGCGAGGGCGGCGTTCAGCTCGTTCGCCACCTGGTCCGACTGCGACTTGAACCGGTCGAAGGCCGCGCGGCCCGCACCGTTGAACTTGCCCTGCAGCGGCTCGGCCGCGGCGAGCAGTGCCTTCACCTGGGACCCGAGGTCCTGGGATGCACTGCCGGTCTTCTTGCTCAGCTGGCCGAGTGTGTCGGCCCCCATCGCGAACTTCACGTCTGTTCCCCTCAGTCGGTCGTGCGCTCGTGCACCAACGTCCACATTGTTGTCCATCGGAACGGGTCCTGCAAGGCGCAACGGCACGTTCCGGTCCCGACCTCGTGCCGACTGCTAGCCTCTCCTCGCTGCAGTCCTTGCGGATCCACGGGGAGGAACCGATGCCGAGCGCACTCGTCGGCTCGTTGAGCTGTGCCCGGTGCTCGCGCATCCTGGCCGCCGCCGAACGGTTCTGCACCCGCTGCGGTGCACCCCAGGTGGCTGCCGCGACCGGAGCGGCGACCGCGACCGGAGCCGGTCTGCTGGCCGGTGTGCTGCCCGCGTCCCCCACCCGACGTCGGACCGCCGGCGTCGTCGACGTCCTGGCCACGATCCTCCCGGCCGGTGCACTGCTGCTCGCGCTCGTCGGCACCGACCCGGCCGGCGCGGTCGGCGCGGGCCTCGGTCTGGCAGTCGTCGTCGTCCTGGCCCAGCTGGCCCTGCTCTGCCGGACCGGCCGGACCCTCGGACTCGCCGTCACCCGGCTGCGCCGTGTCGACGTGCTCAGCGCGCTGCCGCCCACGGTGACGACCGCGGTCCGCGGCGCGCTCGCGCCCTGGTCGCCGCACGCCACCCTGACCGCCGACGTCCGGCGCGGGCGCGACCCGCTGACACCGGCGATGCCGGCCCTGCACGTGCAGCAGCTCGGCCCGGCGGTCGTGCCCGCGGCACCCGCACCGGCCGAGGGACGTCGCGCCGCTCGCGCGCGTCACGACGGGACGCCCGAGGACCGGCGCGGTGGCCGCCGCCAACCGGCGCCGCACGCCGACGTCCGTCTGGTGCCGGTCTCCGGCGACCCCATCGTCGTGCGTGGCACCGTGCTGGTGGGCCGTCGCCCCGAGGCGGACGGCCCGGACGTGACCGTGCACGCCCTGCCCGACATGGCCCGCACGCTCTCCCGCAACCACGCCGTGCTCGAGTGGGCTGACGACCTGCTCTGGGTGACGGACCTGCACACCACGAACGGCACGACCATCACCTCGCCCGAGGGCGCGGTCCAACCGCTGGTGCCCGGGCAGCGGACGGCCGCGGCGACGGGCTGGCGGGTCGAGCTGGGCGAACGCGAGTACACGGTGACGGCCGGAGGACCGGCATGATGCCCGGACCCCGACGGCACCACCACGAGGAGACGACCGACCGTGCCTGACAACAACGACACGATCCTGCTGGAGTCGGTGCGGACGCACCGGGTCCGCCTGCGCGGGGCCTTCCTGATCGGCGAGCTGGCGGAACGCCGCACGGTCAACGACAACGTCCGACGCCTGGTGGGCAGCGTGGTGCTCGCCGCCGTGGTGTGCGCGGGATGCGTCGGCACCGCGTTCGTCCTCAACGCCATCCAGACCGGGCAGGCCGGGGGCCTCGGCGGGTCGACCGGGACGACCAGCACCGCGGCACCCACGAGCGGGGGCACCCGGTGACCGACTTCACGCGTCTCACCGTCGTCGGCGCCACCCGCCGCGCGACGCTCGTCATCCCGAGCGACGAGACCCTCGGGTCGCTGGTCCCGCGGCTCGTCGAGCTGCTGGACGAGCGGGTCGCCCCGGTCGCGCGACCGCTGACGCTGCTCCGGTCGACCGGCGAACAGCTCGACACCACGGCCTCGGCCGCAGACCAGGGCGTCGCCGACGGTGAGGTGCTGCGGCTGCTGCGACTCGACGAGGCCCCGCCACCACCCGAGGTCAGCGACGTGACCGATGCCGTCAGCGACGCGCTCGGGTCCCGCTCCGGCCTGTGGGGTCCTGGACCGCGCCTGCTGGTGGGCGGCGTGGGCATCGGCGTGCTGACGCTCGCCGCCGGTGTCGCCGCCCTCGGCGTCCCCGGCCTCGGTGGCGTCCCGGCACTCGCCTGGGCCGTGTGCGTGGTCGCCGGGCTGGGGCTCGCCCTGGCCCGGGCCCGGACCGTGGCCTGGGCACTCCTCGCGGCGGCGCTGGGGCTGGCGTTCCCCACCGCGGTCGGCCTGGAGGCCCTGCTCGGCTCCGCCGGCCCGTCCGGCTCCGTCACGCAGGGACTCGCAGCGCCCACCGCGACCGCCGCCTGGCTCGCACTCTTCCTGGTCGCGGGCCTGGGCCGCCGCTCCGCGCCGGCCGCGCTCGGATCGGCGGTCGGTGTGGTCGGCGCCGGTGTGGCGACCCTGCTCGAGCGGAGTCCGATGACCGGCGCCGAGAGCGCCGGGGTCCTGGCGACCGCCGCGGTCGTCGTCATCGGACTCATCCCCTGGTACGCCATGTCCCTGTCGGGACTGACCGGCCTGGACGACCAGGTGATCACCGGGCGGCTCGCCCGCCGCGAGACCGTCCTGACGACCGTGGACCGGGCGTACCGCACGCTCACGTGGGCCACCTTCGCCGTGGCCGCCACACTCGCCGTCGCCCTCGTCGGCGTCGCCGAGGCGACCGGTCCCTGGGCGCAGTGGCTCGGGGTCGCGCTCGTGACCGTCACCGCCCTCCGGACCCGGGCGTTCCCGCTCGCCGGGCAGGTCGCGGCACTGTGGGCCGCGACGGTGCCGGCGATCGTGGTCGGCGTGACGGTCCACCTGCGCGGCGACGACGGAGCCCTGGCCCCCGCAGTCCTGGCCGGGCTCGCGGTCGTGGTCGCCCTCCTCGTGCTGGTGACCCCCGCCCGGCACCAGCGCGCGTCGCTCCGGCGTCTCGGCAACGTCGTCGAGTCACTCGCGGTGATCGCGCTGGTGCCGCTGCTGATCGGGACGTTCGGCGTGTACGGCCAGCTCCTCGGGGCCTTCTGATGGGCGCGCTGCGCTCACTCGTCGGCACCGCGCCCGCTGCGGTCCTCGGTGCCACGGCCTTCGGGACGGGTGTGCTCGAGCAGGCCGACCGTGCGATCCGCGCGCCGCTCGCCCTCAGCCGACGGCTCGGATTCGTGCAGCTCACCGGCGGTGTGGGTGCGTCGACGACGGCGTCGCTCGTCGCGAACCTGCTGGCCCGCCGCCGGACGGGTCCGGTCCTGGGCGTCGATGCCGCAGGGGGCTCACGGTCGATGCTCTGGCACGCGGGGCTGCCCGACCTGCCCCCGACGGACGACGACGCCCGCCGGCGCGACCCGGCGAGCACGGCCGACGCCACCGCGGGTCTGGTCCGCGCCGGCTCCGGGCTGTACGCGCTCGACGTCCGCGAAGCCGGCACCGACGACGAGCTCGGGGCACCGCCCCGCCAGGCCACCGAGTCCCGCTGGGCCGAGGCGGTCGCCCCGGTGACGCGGTTCTTCGACGTGGTCTGCACCGACTGGGGCGTCCGGCTGCCGGGCGTCGACCTGACCGCCGTCGCCTACGCCAGCCATGCGGTCTGCCTGGTCGCCAGGACCGACCGGGTGTCGCTCGAGCGCGCGATGGCCGTCGTCGACGCGATCCGGTCGCTCGAGCACCGCCCCATCGTCGTCGTCGCCGCGGTCGACGTCGGCCGGTCCGGCTCGCGCGCCGTCGAGGCCGTCCGGTGGCCGGACGCGACCGTGCTGCGGATCCCGGCCGAGGCGGCACGACTCGCCGCCGTGCCCCGGTCCAGCCGCGACCTGACCGTCGCCACCCGTACCGCGCACGCCCGGCTCGCCGCGGCGCTGCTCGACACGAGGACCGTCGGCGCAACGACGGAACGGAGCGCACGATGACCCGACGACTCGTGCACCGGCCCACGCGCGTGAGCCGCCCGCTCCGCGACGAGCCGACCGAACCGCTCGCCCCGCCGCCCGCGCTGCCGGAAGGACCCGTCGGCGGCATCCCGATCCAGACCCTGCTGCCCGTGGTCGGATCGCTGTCGTCGATCGTCATGATCGTCGTGCTGCGCAACGCCAACCCGGTGTTCATGGTGATCGGCGCCGTCGTCCTGGTCGTCGCCCTGGTCGGGGGCGTCGGCATGGCCGTGTCGCAGCGCGGGACCCAGGCGCGCACCCGACGGTCCCAGCGCGAGCGCTACCTCGACTTCCTCGAGCGGACCCGGACCGAGATGCGGTCCCGAGCCCGCGACGTCCGGGCGAAGGCCAGCGTGCTGAACCCGGAGCCGGACGCCCTGATCGAGGTCGTCCGTGACCCGGCGCGGCTCTGGGAACGCCGGCGCGGTCACGACGACTTCCTCGTCGTCCGCGGGGGCGTCGGTGACGTCCGCTGGTTCGACCTGGCGCTGCCCGACGACGAGAACCCGGTGCAGCCCTTCGACCCGATCATGCTGGACGAGGCGCGCACGGTCGTCCAGCACTACTCGACCGTCGCGGGCATGCCGGTGACCGTCGACCTGGACCGCGCCGGCCACGTCGCAGTGATCGGCGACCGGGACCGCGTGCTCGAGGTGGCACGCGGGATGATCGCCCAGCTGGCCACCCTGCACTCCCCGGAGGACCTGCACCTGGCACTCGTGCACCCCGGTGCCCGCGCCGACGACTGGCGCGGGTTCGACCTGCTGCCGCACGCCGTCGACGACGAGCTGCTCGACGGTGACGTGCCGGCGCGACGCATCGCCCCCGACGTGCAGTCGCTCCTCGGCGTCATCGGCGGCGAGCTGGCGGACCGGGCGCAGTTCGCCGCGACCGCCAAGCGCAGCTCGGGGACGAGCGACCAGGCCGAGAACGCCCGGCTCGTGGTGTTCGTCGACGACCACGGGCACATCGCCTCCGACCTGCCGGTGCCCGACGCCGACCTCGGTCTGTCGGAGCTGCAGGTCACGACGGTGCACCTGCTGTCGGACCGTCTGCACGAGCCGTCCGACGTCACCGTCCGGATCGTGGTCGAGGACGACGACGCCACCGTCACCGACGCACGGCGCGAGGCCGACGGCGAGGTCGTCGAGACCCGGTTCCGGATCGACCGGGTACCGGCGACGACCTTCGAGACGCTCGCCCGCGAGCTCGCACCGCTGCGGCTCAGCCTCACCGCGCAGGACGCCGCCGAGTCGGTCGACGGCATCGGTGTGACCGAGCTCCTCGGCATCACCGACCTGGCGGACGTCTCCCCGGAACAGGTCTGGGTGCCGCGGTCCCCGCGGGACTTCCTGCGGGTGCCGATCGGCCTGGACGACTTCGGCGCACCGGTGCTGTTGGACCTGAAGGAGTCCGCGCAGCTCGGGATGGGCCCGCACGGCATCTGCATCGGTGCGACCGGCTCCGGCAAGTCGGAGATGCTCCGGACCCTCGTGCTCGGCCTGGCGCTGTCGCACTCCCCCGAGGACCTCAGCATGGTCCTCGTGGACTACAAGGGCGGTGCGGCGTTCGCGCCGTTCGCGGGCCTGCCGCACATCGCCGGCATCATCGACAACCTCGAGGACGACGCCGGGCTGATCGAACGCGCACGCGCCTCGATCGCCGGCGAGGTCGTCCGGCGACAGCGGGTGCTGCGCGACGCCGACAACGCGCCGTCGATCACGCACTACCGCGAACTCCGGACCCAGCGACCGGAACTCCCACCGCTGCCGCATCTGCTGCTCGTGATCGACGAGTTCGGCGAGCTGCTGACGGCGGAACCCGAGTTCATCGAGCTGCTCATGACGATCGGCCGGATCGGTCGGTCGATCGGCGTGCACCTGCTGCTCTCGAGCCAGCGGATCGAGGCCGGTCGGCTCCGCGGGCTCGACACGTACCTGTCCTACCGGCTGGGCCTGCGGACGTTCTCGGAGGCCGAGAGCTCGACGATCCTCGACCGCCCCGATGCGTTCCACCTGCCGGCGATCCCCGGGTACGGCTACCTCAAGGTCGACACGTCCGTCTACCGGCGGTTCCGTGCCGGGTACGTCTCCGGGCCGGTCGAGGCGACCACCGTGCGGACCGAGCCGGAGACGCGGCCGGAACCGGTCCTCCTGCCCGTCTTCAACACGCTCGCCTCCGACGCCGGTGACCACGGACCGGGTGAGACCGAGCTCCGCCGTCCGCAGACCGGACGCGCCCTCGTCGACGAAGCGGTGGAGCGCCTGCTCGACGCCGACCGCACCACCCGGCCGATCTGGCTGCCGCCGCTGCCGACGCGGCTCGCGCTCTCGCGGGTCATCACCGAGCGAGTGGACGACGTCCCGGCGCTCCGCATCCCGCTCGGTCTGCTCGACGACCCGTCCGAGCAGTCACAGCGTCCGTGGTACCTCGACCTCACGCGGGCCGGCGGGCACGCCGCTGTGATCGGCGCCCCGCAGTCCGGCCGTTCCACGATGCTGCGGTCGATCGCCGCGTCGACGGCCCTGACGGCGACCCCACAGCAGGTCAGCCTGTACGGGCTCGACCTCAGCGGGAGCGGGCTCGCCCGGATCGAGGCCTTCCCGCACGTCGGCGGTGTCGCGACCCGGGCGGACCCGGCGCGCATGCAGCGACTGCTCGAGGAGCTCCAGCTCATGCTCGCCACCCGGGAGCGCGCCTTCCGCGTGCACGGGGTGGACTCGCTCGACGCGCTGCGCGCCCGGCACGCGGCCGGCGGCCTGCCGGAGCTGCCGAGTGCCGAGGTCGTCCTGCTCGTCGACGGGTACGGGGCCGTCCGCGACGAGTACGAGCGCTTCGAACCGGTCCTCGGCGAACTGTTGCAGCGCGGATCCGGCCTGGGCGTGCACGTCGTCATGACCATGACCCGGTGGAACGAGCTGCGCATGGCCGTGCAGCCGCTCGTCGGGACCCGGGTCGAACTGCGCCTGAACGACCCGGCCGACTCGGTCGTGGACCGCCGGCTCTCGCAGACCATCCGCGCCGACCAGCGGGGCCGCGCGATCACCGAGGAGCGGCGCTTCGTCCAGCTGGCACTGCCGGTGATGGACGACGTGGACGACGACGACGTGGCGGACGCACTCGAGGCCCTGGCACGGCGGGCTGCTGACAGCTGGTCCGGCCCCGGGGCAGCGCCCATCCGCCTGCTGCCCGCCGACTACGAGCCGGCGGAGCTCCCCGACCCGTTCGCCGAGCCGGACCGCGTGCCCTTCGGGCTGCGCCAGGACACGATGCAGCCGGCGTTCCTCGAGCTCGGCGACCGCGACCAGCACCTGCTCGTCTTCGGTGACTCGCGGTCGGGCAAGTCGACGCTGCTGCGCGGGGTCGTCGAGGGGCTGGTCGACCGGCACTCCCCCGACGAGCTCGTCGTCGCCGTGATGGACAGCCGCGGCGCCCTCGCCGACGTCTGTCCCGACGACTACCTGGGTGGCCAGGCGTCGAGTGCGCTCGAAGCCCGGTCGCTCGCAGCGGCCATCGCCGAGGAACTCGCCAAGCGGCAGGCCTCGGCGCAGCGCGGCTCCGGACCGAGGATCGTCGTCGTCGTGGACGACTTCGACATCCTGGCCAGCGGTGGGACGCAGCCGCTCGAGCCCCTGCTGCCGTACCTGCCGTCGGCTCGTGACCTGCGCCTGCACGTGCTCGTCGCCCGCCCGGTGGCAGGTCTGCAGCGCGCGCTGTTCGACCTGACGCTCCAGGCGCTCCGCGACACCGGGGGCAGCACGTTCCTGATGTCCGGGGAACGGAGCGAGGGGCAGATCGCAGCGCAGGTGTACGCCGAGCCGATGACCGCCGGGCGCGGGCGCATGCTGCGGCGTGGCGAACGCTCGTTCATCGCCCAGGTCGCGCACTTCCGCGCTCCGGGACAGCCCGACGAGGTCGACCGGTGACCGTCACCCCCGTCCGGATCGTCGTCGCCGGTACCGCCGGCGGGGTCGGCACGACCACGGTCGCGGCGCTGCTGTTCGAGGCGCTCCGCCGGGCCTCCGTCGTGGGGGCACCCGTGCTGTACGACCACTCGGGCGGCGACCTCGGACTGCGGCTGCCGAACGGCGACGACGTGTCCGCGGTCGAGGACACCGTCGCGGTGCACGACGTCGGGGCGCATGCACTGCGCGGCGGCATCGACGCCCTGGCGTCCCCGGCCGACCTGCTCGTCGTCGTGACCCCCGCCACGGTCGTCGGGCTCGCCGACGCCGCCCGGGTCCTCGAGGTCGCGACCACGCGCTCCGGTCGGACCGCGTCGACCAGGACCCTCGTCGTGGTGAACACCCCGTTCGGGTCCGACGTCGACCGTCGGACGCTCGACGAGTTCCGTCTCCGGCACGACCACAGCAGTGTGCTGCGCCTGCCGTCGGACCGGGCGCTGGGGATCGGCGGACGGATCCCGTCGTCGCGCCTGTCCGCCGCGACCCGTCGGGCACTGGCCGAGTTCGACCGGCGAACGGTCGGCATGCTCGCCACGCAACGTGGGCGCTGATCCCCGGGTACCGTCGGACTCCGACCGATCAGGGGAGGGAGATCACGTGGATTCCCGTGCCGTCCGCACGTTCCGGGCCTTCGTCATCGCCAGTGCCGCCGTGGCGATCGCGCTCGGGATCGTCGCGATCGTCTGGCCCCGACCGTCGCTCGTCGCCGTCGCGCTGCTGTTCGGCGTGTACCTGGTGGTCGCCGGCGTGCTGCGGGTCTTCGCCGCCGTCCGTGGGCACGGCACGTCACCGGTGTGGCGCTGGACGTCCGGCGTGGTCGGCGGTCTCGTCGCCGTCGCCGGGCTGGTCACGCTGCTGGACCCGCTCGTGCCGTTGGTCGTGTACGCCGTGCTGGCAGGACTGGGGTTCGTCATCGAGGGCATCGCGGCGTTGGTCGGCGGGTTCGTCGGACACCCCGGGTCGTCGCGCGTGCCCACCGTGGTGAGCGGCATCCTGTCGATCCTGGGCGGCGTCGCCGTCCTCATCGCCCCCGGGGTCGCGCTGACCCTGTTCATGCTGTTCGCGGGGATCGCGCTGTTGGTCGTCGGCGCGGGGACCCTGTTGCTGCTGCCACCACGAGCAGCAGCGCGCCGCACCTAGGCTGCGCCCGTCCCGAACAGCAGCCCGAGCAGGTAGGTCACCACGGCGGCACCGAAGCCGATCGCCAGCTGTCGCAGTGCCCGACGGAGCGGCGAGGCGCCACTGAGCACGCCGACGACCGCCCCGGTACCGAGCAGTGCGATCCCCACGAGCACCGCCGCGACCGCGATCGCCGCCCAGCCCTCGAGCCCGACCAGGTACGGCAGCACGGGGATGATCGCCCCGGACGCGAAGAAGCAGAAGCTCGAGAGCGCCGCACTCATGCCGTTGCCGACCGCCTCGTGGTCGTCGGCGATGCGCGTCGGACCCGTCGCCGGTCCACTGCCCAGGCCCGCCAGCACGTCGGCGGCGTGCGCCTCGGCCTGGTCCTCGGGCATGCCGCGCGCCCGGTACACCAGGGCGAGCTCGTTCGCGTCGACGTCCAGGTGCGCCACGGCGTCCCCGGCATCCGGGTGCGGCGCGGACGCCTCGAGCAGTTCGCGCTGCGACCGGACGGACACGTACTCGCCAGCGCCCATCGACAGCGCCCCCGCCAGCAGCCCGGCGATCCCGCTCAGCAGCACGAAGTGCCGGTCGGCGCCGGCAGCGCTGATGCCGATGATGAGGGCGAGGTTCGACACCAGGCCGTCGTTCGCGCCGAAGACCGCCGCACGGAACGTGCCCGACAGGCGCATCCGACCGCGGTTCGCCAGCCCGCGCACGACCTCGCCGTGGATGCGTTCATCGGCCGCCATCCGCGCGGTCGCGTCGTCGTCGTCGGCGTACGGCGAGCGGTCTTCGGCACGCTGCATCAACGCCAGCACGAAGACGGACCCGAACCGCTTGGCCAGCGCGGCGAGCACCCGGGTGCGCAGACTCCCCCGCAGCGGCCGGCCGGCATCGTCGCCGAGCAGGTCGATCCAGTGCTGTTCGTGCCGGCCCTCGGCGTCGGCCAGGGCGGCGAGGATCTCGCGTTCCTCGCCGTCACGCCGTGCGGCGAGGTTGCGGTAGACGGCAGCTTCCGCGCGTTCGTCGGCCAGGTAGCGCCGCCAGCGACGCACGTCGGCCGGTCGTCGCTGCGCGTCGGTCTGGAGGCTCATGGCACCCATCCTGCCTGCTCACCGGACCGGTGGTCGCCACCACCGCCGGAACGCGACCGGGCGCGGACCGGCGGCTGCGAGCGCGTGGTGCGCCGTGCCTGTGGTCCGCGCCCGGTGGGAGCGTGCGACGCGCGTGTCAGTCGCGCACGTACGCCGGTGCTGCCTCGGCGTGCGCGTCGCCCACGCGGTGCACGCGCAGGTCGTTCGTCGAGCCCTCGATCCCGGGAGGCGACCCGGCCGTCACGATCACGCGGTCACCGGGCGCGGCGAGACCGTTCTCGAGCAGCACGTCGTCGACCTGGCCGAACAGCTCGTCGGTGTGGGTCTTCCGCTCGACCAGGAACGAGCGGACACCCCATGTGAGCGCCATGCGACGACGCGTGGCCTCGTTCGGGGTGAACGCGATGATCGGCAGACCGTGACGCAGTCGCGACATGCGGCGGGCCGAGTCGCCGGACTCGGTGAACACGCAGAGGTAGGACGCGGCGGTGAACTCGGCGATCTCGACCGCGGCGAGCGTGATGGCACCACCGAGGGTGCGCGGCTTCGTGCCGAGCGGTGCGATGCGCTCGAGGCCGTGGTCCTCGGTCGACTCGACGATGCGGGCCATGGTGCGGACGGTCTGCACCGGGTACTCACCGACACTCGTCTCACCCGAGAGCATCACCGCATCGGCACCGTCGAGCACGGCGTTCGCGACGTCGGAGGTCTCGGCGCGCGTCGGGATCGGGGACGAGATCATCGACTCGAGCATCTGCGTCGCGACGATGACCGGCTTGGCCATGCGGCGCGCGAGCTCGACGGCACGCTTCTGCACGATCGGGACGGCCTCGAGCGGCAGCTCGACGCCGAGGTCACCACGGGCGACCATGATCGAGTCGAACGCGTCGATGATCTCCTCGAGGGCGTCGACGGCCTGCGGCTTCTCGATCTTGGCGATGACCGGCAGGCGCTTGCCCTCTTCGTCCATGATCTCGTGGGCGCGGACGACGTCCGAGGCGTTGCGGACGAACGACAGCGCGATCAGGTCGGCGCCCTGCCGGATGCCCCAGCGGAGGTCCGCCTCGTCCTTCTCGCTGAGCGCGGGGACGTTCACGGCGACACCGGGCAGGTTGATGCCCTTGTTGTTGGAGACGGTTCCGCCGACGACGACCTCGGTGCGGACGCGGACGCCGTCGGTGTCGAGGACGCGCAGGCGGACCCGGCCGTCGTCGATCAGCAGCGGGTCGCCGGGCTTGACGTCCTGGGGCAGCCCTTTGAACGTCGTGCCGCAGATGTCCTTGGAACCGGGGACGTCCTCGGTGGTGATGGTGAAGACGTCACCGACGTCGAGGTGGTGCGGGCCGTCGGCGAACCGGGCCAGGCGGATCTTCGGACCCTGCAGGTCGACGAGGATCGCCACCGGCTTGCCGAGTTCCTCGGCGGCACGACGGACGTTCACGTAGTTGGCCTCGTGGACGCTGTAGTCACCGTGGCTGAGGTTGAGTCGAGCCACGTCGACACCCGCCTCGATGATCTCCTTGACGGTCTCGTAGTCCGAGGTGGCCGGTCCGAGGGTCGAAACGATCTTTGCGCGTCTCACTGGATTCCTTCGTGTGTGGTGGTGGGGCCTGCGTGCATGGTGTTCGTGGGGCTTCGCGGTACGAAGAGCGGCCACCAGCACCCTATCGAGTGCTGGTGGCCTGCTGCCCACACGGAGGTGGTCATCAGATGGAGATCGCCCGGTCCGTCGCCTTGACCGGAGCGGGCAGCATGGTCGTTCCCTCGAGGTACTCGTCGACCTTCGCCGCGGCCGCACGGCCCTCGGCGATCGCCCACACGATGAGCGACTGCCCGCGGCCGGCGTCCCCGGCGACGAAGACCCCCGGCTCGTTGGTCGTGTAGTCGGCACCGCGCGCGACGGCACCCGCGTCCGAGACGGGCAGGCCCAGCTGCGGCGCGAGCGTCTCGGTCTCCGGACCCGTGAAGCCCATCGCGATGAGCACCAGGTCGGCGGGGATCTCGCGCTCCGTGCCGGCCTTGGGGACGCGGCGACCGTCGAGGTACTCGGTCTCGGCGACGCGCAGGGCACGGACCTCGCCGGCCTCGTTCGCCAGGAACTCGACCGTCGACGCCAGGAACGTGCGCTCCCCGCCCTCTTCGTGGGCGCTCGTGATCTCGAACACGGTCGGGAACATCGGCCAGGGCTGGTCCTCGGGGCGCTCCTCGGGCGGCTGCTTGCCGATCGCCAGGTTCGTGACGCTCAGCGCGCCCTGCCGGTGGGCGGTCCCGATGCAGTCCGCACCGGTGTCACCCCCGCCGATGACGACGACGTGCTTGCCCTCGGCCGTGATCTGGTTGTCGACGACCGTTCCGGCACCGGCGCGGTTCTGCTGGACCAGGTACTCCATCGCGAAGTGCACGCCCGCCAGGTCGCGACCCGGGATCGGCAGGTCACGCGGCACCGTGGCGCCGGTGGCCACGACGACCGCGTCGTACCGGGACTTCAGGTCGTCCCAGGTGATGTCGACACCGATCTCGACGCCGGCACGGAAGCGGGTGCCCTCGGCCTGCATCTGGGACAGGCGCGCGTCGATCTGGCGCTTCTCCATCTTGAAGTCGGGGATGCCGTAGCGCAGCAGACCGCCGATCCGGTCGTCACGCTCGTACACGGCGACCGTGTGACCGGCCCGCGTGAGCTGCTGTGCGGCGGCCAGTCCGGCGGGCCCGGAGCCGACGACGGCGACGGTCTTGCCGGTCAGGCGCTCCGGCGGGTGCGGCGTGACCCAGCCGTTCTGGAACGCCTGGTCGATGATCGAGACCTCGACCTGCTTGATGGTCACGGGCGGCTGGTTGATGCCGAGCACGCACGATGCTTCGCACGGCGCCGGGCACAGGCGTCCGGTGAACTCCGGGAAGTTGTTCGTCGCGTGCAGTCGCTCGATCGCCTGACGGCCCTCGCCGCGCCACGTCAGGTCGTTCCACTCCGGGATCAGGTTGCCGAGCGGGCAGCCCTGGTGGCAGAACGGCACACCGCAGTCCATGCAGCGGCCGGCCTGTCGCTTCAGCTGGCCGGACTCCTGCTGCTCGTAGACCTCTTTCCAGTCCATGAGCCGCACCGGGACGGGCCGACGCTTCGGCAGTTCGCGTTCCTGGACCTTCAGGAACCCCTTGGGGTCAGCCATGTGTTGCCTCCGGGGTGTTCGTGGTCGTCGCGGTCTCAGCCACCGGTGACCTCCATGATGCGGTTCCACACGACGTCGCCGTCGGGGTCGAGTCCTTCGTCGACGGCCTGCCTGCGGGTCTCGAGCACCGCGGCGTAGTCGCGCGGCAGGACCTTGACGAACGCGGACAGGTCGCCCGAGTCGAGCAGTCCCTGCGCCACGGTCGACCCGGTCTCGGTCGCGTGCCGCTGCAGCAGGTCGGTGAGGATCTCGACGTCGGCGCTGTCGAGCTGCTCGAGCCGGAGTTCACCGCTGGCGAGCGAGTCGGCGTTCACGTGCTCGTCGCGGAGCCCGAGGACGTACGCCGTCCCACCGGACATGCCCGCGCCGAGGTTCCGGCCCGTCTCGCCGAGGATCACCGCCAGACCACCGGTCATGTACTCGAGTGCGTGGTCGCCGACGCCCTCGACCACGGCGGTCGCACCGGAGTTGCGGACCAGGAAGCGCTCACCGACGATGCCGCGGATGAACATGCTGCCCTGGGTCGCGCCGTACCCGATGACGTTGCCCGCGATGACGTTCTCGCTCGGCTCGAAGCCGCCGCCCTCGGTGGGACGGACCACGATGTCGCCACCGGACAGGCCCTTGCCGACGTAGTCGTTGCTGTCACCGAACAGGCGCACCGTGATCCCCGCGGGCAGGAACGCACCGAGCGACTGCCCGGCCGACCCCCGCAGCGTGATGTCGATCGACCCGGCCGGCAGTCCGTGCTCGCCGTGGCGCAGCGTGACCTCGTGGCCGAGCATGGTGCCGACGGCACGTTCGGTGTTGCGGATCGGCAGGTCGAGGGCGATCGTCCCGCCGTGTTCGATGACGTCGGACGCCTTGTGGATGAGCTGCACGTCGAAGTGGTGCTCGAGCTCGTGGTCCTGATCGCGCTGGTGACGACGGGGCTCGTCGGCCGCGAACGCCGGACCGTGCAGCACCGGCGCCAGGTCGAGGCCGGACGCCTTCCAGTGCTCGACCGCGCGGTCCACGTCGAGCGCGTCCGTCGCGCCGATCGCCTCGTCGAGCGTGCGGAAGCCGAGCTCGGCCAGCAGCTCGCGGACCTCTTGTGCGATGAACTCGAAGAAGTTCACGACGAACTCGGGCTTGCCGGAGAACCGCTTGCGCAGTTCGGGGTTCTGCGTGGCGACGCCCACCGGGCAGGTGTCCAGGTGGCACACCCGCATCAGGATGCAGCCCTCGACGACGAGCGGCGCGGTCGCGAAGCCGTACTCCTCGGCGCCGAGCAACGCGGCGACGACGACGTCACGGCCGGTCTTCATCTGGCCGTCGACCTGCACCACGACGCGGTCGCGCATGCCGTTGAGCATGAGCGTCTGCTGGGTCTCGGCCAGGCCGATCTCCCACGGGGTGCCGGCGTGCTTGAGCGAGTTCAGCGGCGATGCGCCGGTACCACCGTCGTGTCCGGAGACGAGCACGACGTCGGCCAGGGCCTTCGTCACACCCGCGGCCACGGCACCGATGCCCGACTGGCTGACGAGCTTGACGTGCACGCGGGCCGAGGGGTTGGCGCGCTTGACGTCGAAGATCAGCTGCTTGAGGTCCTCGATGGAGTAGATGTCGTGGTGTGGCGGCGGCGAGATCAGACCGACGCCGGCGGTGGCGTGCCGGGTTCGGGCCACCCACGGGTAGACCTTCTGCGGCGGCAGCTGCCCGCCTTCGCCCGGCTTGGCGCCCTGGGCCATCTTGAGCTGGATGTCGGTGGCGTGCGTCAGGTACATGCTCGTGACGCCGAAGCGCCCGGACGCGACCTGCTTGATCGCGCTGCGACGTTCGGGGTCGAGCAGCCGGTCGACGTCCTCGCCACCCTCGCCCGTGTTCGACCGACCTCCCAGACGGTTCATCGCGATCGCCAGGGTCTCGTGGGCCTCTTTCGAGATCGAGCCGTAGGACATCGCGCCCGTGTTGAACCGCTTGACGATGGACTCGATCGGCTCGACTTCTTCCAGCGAGACCGGCGTGCGCTGCCCGTGCTTGAAGCGGAACAGCCCCCGCAGCGTCATGAGCTGCTCGGCCTGGTCGTCGACGGACTTGGAGTACTCGCGGAAGATGTCGTAGCGGCGGGCGCGCGTGGCGTGCTGCAGACGGAACACCGTGTCCGGGTTGAACAGGTGCGGGGGTCCTTCGCGGCGCCACTGGTACTCGCCACCGGTCTGCAGCCGCTCGTGCGCCAGCACCGCGCCGTCGATCGGGTACGCCTGCGCGTGCCGCTCGGCGTTCTCCTGGGCGATCACGTCGATGCCGACACCACCCAGAATCGACGAGGTACCGGTGAAGTACCGGTCGACGAACTCCTGCGACAGGCCGACCGCCTCGAACGCCTGGGCGCCCGCGTAGCTGGACACCGTCGAGATGCCCATCTTCGACATGATCTTCAGGACGCCCTTGCCGAGCGCCTTGATCACGTTCTTGACCGCCTGTTCCGGCGTGATGCCCGCGAGCATGCCCTGGCGGACCAGGTTCTCGCAGGTCTCCATCGCCAGGTACGGGTTGATGGCCGAGGCGCCGTAGCCGATCAGGGTCGCGACGTGGTGGACCTCGCGCACGTCGCCGGCCTCGACGATGAGTCCGACCTTCATGCGCTGCTCGGTGCGGATGAGGTGGTGGTGCACGGCGGCGACCAGCAGCAGGCTCGGGATCGGTGCGTTCTCGGCGTTGCCGTCACGGTCGGACAGCACGATGAACTGCTTGCCCGACTCGATGGCGTCGTCGACCTCGGCGCAGACGGCCTGGATGCGCTGCTCCATCGCCTGCTCGCCGGCGTCGACCCGGTAGAGCCCGCGGATCGTGACGGTCAGGTGCCGACCGGACTCGGTCTCGAAGTGCTGGACCTTGGCGAGCTGGTCGTTGTCGATGACCGGGAAGTCGAGCACGATCTGCTTGGCGTGCTCGGGACCGGCGTCGAGCAGGTTGCGCTCGGGACCGAGCCCCATGCCCATCGAGGTGATGACCTGCTCGCGGATCGAGTCGAGCGGCGGGTTCGTCACCTGGGCGAACTGCTGCGTGAAGTAGTCGAACAGCAGTCGCGGCCGCTGGGACAGCACCGCGATCGGGGTGTCCGAGCCCATCGCACCGAGCGGTTCGGCGCCTGCGGCCGCCATGGGGCGCAGCAGGACGCGCACTTCTTCTTCGGTGTAGCCGAAGGCCCGCTGTCGACGGGTGACCGATGCCGGGGTGTGCACGATGTGCTCGCGCTCGGGCAGGTCGCGCAGGTTGATGCGCCCGGCTTCGAGCCATTCGCCCCAGGGGCCCGACGTGGCGAGCTCGCGCTTGACCTCGTCGTCCTCGATGATGCGGCCGGCCTCGGTGTCGACCAGGAACAGCCGACCCGGGCGCAGGCGCCCCTTGCGGACGACCTTCGACGCGGGGACGTCGATGACACCGGTCTCCGAGCCCATGACGATGAGTCCGTCGTCAGTGACCAGGAACCGCCCCGGACGCAGACCGTTGCGGTCGAGCGTGGCCCCGACGAGCGAGCCGTCCGTGAAGGTGATCGCCGCGGGGCCGTCCCACGGCTCCATGAGCATGGAGTGGTACTCGTAGAAGTCGCGGAGCTCGGGGTCCATGTCGGTCTGGTTCTCCCAGGCCTCGGGCACCATCATCGACACCGCGTGCGGCAGGGATCGTCCGGACAGGGTCAGCAGCTCGAGGGTCTCGTCGAACGAGGCCGAGTCGCTGGCGCCGGGGCTGACGATCGGCAGCAGGGGCGCCATGTCGCCGAGCAGGTCGCTCTCGAGCTGCGACTGCCGTGCGCGCATCCAGTTGCGGTTGCCGCGGACGGTGTTGATCTCGCCGTTGTGCGCGAGCGTGCGGAACGGCTGGGCGAGCGGCCACGACGGGAACGTGTTGGTCGAGTAGCGCGAGTGCACGATCGCCAGCTTCGACGCGAACCGCTCGTCGCTCAGGTCGGGGTAGAAGGGCTCGAGCTGGAGCGTCGTGACCATGCCCTTGTAGACCATGGTGCGGCTCGACAGCGACATGAAGTAGATCTCCTGCTCGCGCTCGACGCGCTTGCGGAGTCGGAAGGTCTGACGGTCGAGTGCGATGCCGCTGCGGAGCGCACCCTGGTCGTCGTGCCACTCGGACACGACGAAGCACTGCTCGAAGGCGGGCATCGCCGCGCGGGCGAGCGACCCGAGCACCTCGGGCCGCACCGGGACCTCGCGCCAGCCGAGCACGCGCAGTCCCTCGTCCGCCGCTGTCGTCTCGACGGCGGCCTTGACCGCCGCGCGGTCGTCGGCGTCGAGCGGCAGGTACGCCGTGCCGACGGCGTACTCCCCCGCAGCGGGCAGCTCGACCGGGGCCACGGCGCGGAAGAACGCGTCCGGGACCTGGCAGAGGATGCCCGCACCGTCACCCGTGCCCGCGTCGGAGCCGACGGCGCCGCGGTGCTCGAGGTTGCGGAGGGCACCGAGTGCCGCGTCCACGATGTCGTGCCCGGGCGTGCCGCGGAGCGTCGCGACCATGGCCAGGCCGCACGCGTCCTTCTCGTTGGCCGGGTCGTACATGCCGGCGGCATCCGGGACCGCGGAGAACCGCTGGTGCGCCGGTCGGAGGGCCGACCCGGGGGTCGAGGGGAGCTGGGATGGCAGGAACGCCATGGGGACCGTCCTCAGGAGAGGGTGGAACAGGGACAGCGATGGCCGTGTGCAGCGGTGCTGGGAGTGTGCCCGCTCACCGTCCGACCCCGTGGGGCCGGGCCGTCAGGATCGGTCGGCAGCAGTGGCGACCGAGGCGGAACCGGCGGCGATGGGTGCGTCGTCACCGTGCTCGGAGTAGGTGTCCTCGGAGTCTACATCGGACGCGGAACGGGGCTGGCGACCCGGCATGTACGGGCTGATCTCCTTGCCCGTGTGCCGCTTCGACTGCACCCAGAAGATGACGAGGCCGATCAGGATCGCAGCGAACGACGCCCACACGTTGGTGCGGATGCCGAAGAAGGTCTCACTCGTGTCGACGCGGATCGACTCGAGCACCGAGCGACCCGTTCCGTACCAGATCAGGTAGAGCGCGAGGACGCGGCCCCATTGCAGCTGGAACTTGCGGTCGATCAGCATGATGACCGCGAAGCCGATGACGTTCCAGATGATCTCGTACAGGAACGTCGGGTGGAACAGGGTCCCCTCGGGCAGCCCGGTCGGGTACGCCGCGTTGGACGACTCGATCTGCAGGCCCCACGGCAGGCTGGTCGGCATGCCGAAGAGCTCGTGGTTGAAGTAGTTGCCGAGCCGGCCGAACGCCTGGGCCAGCAGCATCGCCGGGGCGAGCGCGTCGAGGAAGGTGGTGAACCGCAGGCCGACCTGGCGGCAGCCGAAGTACGCCCCGACGGCACCGAGGATCATCGCGCCGAAGATCGCCAGGCCGCCTTCCCAGATGTAGAGGAACGACAGCGGGTCGCGCCCCGGACCGAAGTAGTCGCTGACGTGGGTGAACACGTGGAACAGCCGGCCACCGACGATGCCGAACGGCACGGTCCAGATCGCGATGTCGATGATGATCCACCGTTCGACACCCCGGGCATTGAGGCGGCTGTTCGTGACGACCACGGCCGCGACGATCCCGAGCAGGATGCAGATCGCGTAGGCGTGGATGCGGAAGTCGAGCGGCAGGGACCAGCCGAACACGTCGTGGAGCCAGGCTGTCAGGTCGAAGTACTGCCAGGCCGTGCTGGGGCTCGGGATGCTCAGGAGGGGCATGGAGGTACTGGCGCCTTTCAGTGCAGCTGTGGTGCCGATCCGGTTGCGTCGACCCCGCAACACTGTAGCGCGGGTGGTGCGCTGGTCAGGAACGAGCGAGCGCTGTCTGTGGAAACCGTGATGCGCACCGGGCCTCCCGGTCGGTCAGTGACGTGACGTCAGCGGCGCGCTGCGCCTGCCGACAGCTCGGCGGCCCGCTGGCCGACACCCGTGACCCCGAGGTCGGCGAGGGCGCGGACGAACGCCGAGCCGACGATCGCACCGTCGGCGTACTCGAGGACCTCGGTCACCTGGTCGGCCGTCGAGATGCCGAGGCCCACGCAGGTGCGGGCGACGCCCGCGTCGCGGAGTCGGGACACGACCGTCCGCGCGGCGACGTCGACGCCGGCACGAGCTCCGGTGACGCCCATGGTGGAGACCGCGTAGACGAAGCCACGGCTGGCGTCGACGGCCTGTTTCATGCGGACGTCCGACGAGGACGGCGCGGCCAAGAACACCCGGTCGAGACCGGTGCGCTCCGAGGCGCCCATCCACTCGCGGGCTTCGTCCGGCACCAGGTCCGGTGTGATGAGACCGGCTGCACCGGCGGCCACCAGGTCGTCGGCGAAGCGCTCGACCCCGTAGCGCAGCACGGGGTTCCAGTAGGTCATCACCAGGACGGGCACGTCGGCGCGCTCGGTGATCCGGTGGACCGCGTCGAAGACCTGTGCGACGCGGAAGCCGTTCGCCAGGCTCTCTTCGGCCGCACGCTGGATGACCGGGCCGTCCATCACCGGGTCGGAGTACGGCAGGCCGAGCTCGATGACGTCGACGCCGTTCTCGGCGAGGGCCACGGCCGCGTCGACACTGGTGTCGATGTCGGGGTACCCGGCGGGCAGGTACCCGACGACGGCACCGGCGCGGTCGGTGTTCGCCTGGTCGATCGTCGACGCGACCGTCTTGTTCGTCACAGCTGCACCGCGTTCTCGTCGAGGACACCGAAGTACCGACTGGCCGAGGCGACGTCCTTGTCACCGCGACCGGACATGTTGACCAGGATGACCCCGTCGGGGCCGAGCTCCTTGCCGAGCTTCATCACGCCGGCCAGTGCGTGCGAGGTCTCGATCGCCGGCAGGATGCCCTCGGTCCGGCTGAGCAGGCGGAACGCCTCCATCGCCTCGGTGTCGGTGATGGGCTCGTACTGTGCGCGGCCGATCGACGCCAGGTACGCGTGCTCGGGTCCGACGCTCGGGTAGTCGAGCCCGGCGGAGATGCTGTGGCTTTCGATGGTCTGGCCGTCCTCGTCCTGCATCAGGTACGACTTGGCGCCCTGCAGCACGCCCTCGCGCCCGAGCGTGATGCTCGCCGCGTGCCGGCCGGTCTCGACGCCGTCGCCACCGGCCTCGTAGCCGAGCAGCCGGACGCCGGCGTCGTCGAGGAACGCCTCGAAGATGCCCATCGCGTTCGAGCCGCCGCCGACGCAGGCCGCGACCGCGTCGGGGAGCCGACCGACCAGGTCGAGGACCTGCTGGCGGGCTTCGATCCCGATCACCTTGTGGAACTCGCGCACCATCTCGGGGAACGGGTGTGGGCCGGCGACCGTGCCGAGCAGGTAGTGCGTCGAGTCGACGTTGGCGACCCAGTCGCGCAGGGCGTCGTTGATCGCGTCCTTGAGCGTGCGGGACCCGGTCTCGACCGGGATCACCTGGGCACCGAGCAGCCGCATCCGGGCGACGTTGAGTGCCTGGCGCTCGGTGTCCACGGCGCCCATGTACACGACGCAGTCCATGCCGAACAACGCGGCCGCGGTGGCCGTGGCGACGCCGTGCTGCCCTGCGCCCGTCTCGGCGATCAGCCGCGTCTTGCCCAGGCGCCGGGCGACCAGGGCCTGCCCGAGCACGTTGTTGATCTTGTGCGAACCGGTGTGGTTGAGGTCCTCGCGCTTCAGCAGCACGCGGGCACCGCCGGCGTGCTCAGCGAAGCGCGGCACCTCGGTGATGATCGACGGCCGACCGGTGTAGTCGCGCTGCAGGGCGTCGAGCTCGGCGTGGAAGGCGGGGTCCGCCCACGCTTCGCGGAAGGCGGCTTCGAGTTCGTCGAGCGCCAGCACGAGGGACTCGGGGACGAACCGTCCGCCGAAGTCGCCGAAGTACGGGCCGTGGAGGTCGCGGAGTGAGGTCACGATGGTGCTCCAGACGAGTCCGGCTCGGGGCCGGACCATCGAGGTGTCAGGCGTCGAGGAACGACGCGAGTGCAGCGGCAGGGTCGGCGCCGGTGACGAGCGCCTCGCCCACCAGGACGACGTCGGCCCCGGCGCGGCGGTAGTGCGCCACGTCGGCGGGGCCCTTGACGGCGGACTCGGCGACACGGACGACCCCGTCGGGGATCCGGTCGGCGAGCGAACCGAACAGGTCGCGGTCGAGGGAGAAGTCGGTGAGGTCGCGGGCGTTGACGCCGAGGATCCGGGCGCCGGCGTCGAGGCCACGCGTGACCTCGTCAGCGGAGTGGGCCTCGACCAGCACGCGCATGCCGAGCTGTTCCGCCAGGTCGTGGAGCTCGACCAGCTGCTGCTGCTCGAGGGCGGCCACGATGAGCAGCACGATGTCGGCACCCGAGGCACGGGCTTCGACCACCTGGTACGGGTCGGCGATGAAGTCCTTGCGGAGCACCGGCACCGACACGCGGGCCTTGACGGCTTCGAGGTCGGCGAGCGAGCCGAGGAACTTGCGCCCCTCGGTCAGCACGCTGATCGCCGAGGCACCACCGCGTTCGTAGTCCGCGGCGAGCCCGGCCGGATCGGTGATCGCGGCCATCGACCCGCGGGACGGGCTGGCGCGCTTGACCTCGGCGAGCACCTTGACGCGCGCACCGGGGGCCAGGAAGTCGAGGGCGTCGAGCGGCGACGCCACCCGGTCGAGGTCACGTTCGACGTCGGCGTACGGCCGGTCGAGGCGACGGGCGGCGGCGTCCTCGAGCGCGCCCGCGACGAGGGTCTCGAGCACGTTCGGCATGCGCGACCTACTCGTTGTGGTGCTTGGGGACGAACTTCGGGCCGTTGACGCCGTAGCCGGCACGACCCATCACCCAACCGACGATGAGTCCGACGACGACGATGCCCGCCGCGGCCCAGACACCCCAGGCCAGGTCGAACCAGAAGCACAGCGTCCCGATCGTGAAGCCCACCAGCATGATGATGACGGACGTCCAGGCTGCCGGCGAGTGGCCTTCGCCGAGTTCTGCGGGCTCAGTGGTGCTCACGGTGCTCCTCGTGGTCGGGTGCGCTGTCGGTCGAACGGCGCGTCTCCGATCCTACCGCGTCGGTCGGGGCCGACCCGGACACGGTGCGGGGTGCGGACGGGTCGGTCACGGCGGCGTCGGTCGGGTCGACGCCCGCGCTCAGGTCGTCCCAGTCGACGATCGCGTCGCGCTGGACGGGCACCTTCGGCGCGGTGGCCTCCGGCGATGCGGCGTACTTGCGGCTGGGACCGGGCCACGAGCCCTGCACGATCAGCACGACGACACCGAGCAGCACGGCGAGCACACCGCCGGCGATCCCGACCACGGGCCACGCGGACACGTCCACGCTGGTCACGACACGGCGCACGGCGGACAGGTCGCTCACCCCGGCGACGTCACCGATCGCGCCCTTCGCGGCACCGACCGGGTCCGCGAGCGCACTGATGCCGGAGACGACGATGCCGACGCCGAGCAGGACCTGGATCACGGCCAGCACCACGCGGACGATGCGCCCGGCGATGGTCATCGCCAGGAACAGCGCGAGCGACGCGATGGCGAACGCGGTGAACTGCGGAACGGCCGCGGAACCGTCGGCCACGACGGTCGACGACACCGCTGCGGCCGCGTCCAGGTGCACGGTGAACCAGGTCTGGGTCCACGACAGCATGACGATGCCGGCGACGACCAGCCCGGCCAGGACGACCATCGGTCGTGACCGGAAGCGCTTCACGAGCGCACCTCGCGCATCTGGTTCGCGGTGGCGACCGCGCGGAGCGGTGCCGCGGCCTTGTTGACGGCCTCGGCGTGCTCGGTCGCGGGGTCGGAGTCGGCGACGAGCCCGGCACCGGCCTGCACGTGGGCGACACCGTCCTGGATCAGGGCCGTGCGGATCGCGATCGCCAGGTCGGCGTCCCCGGCGAAGTCGAAGTACCCGACGACCCCGGCGTACGCCCCGCGCGTGGCGGGCTCGAGCTCGTCGATGATCTGCAGCGCGCGCGGCTTCGGCGCACCCGACAGTGTGCCTGCGGGGAACGTCGCGCGGAAGACGTCGATGGCCGACTGGTCCGGTCGGATCTGCCCCTCGACGCTCGACACCAGGTGCATGATGTGGCTGAACCGCTCGACCGTCATGAACTCCGTGACCGCGACGGTGCCCGGCTCGCAGACCTTCTGCAGGTCGTTGCGGGAAAGGTCGACGAGCATCAGGTGCTCCGCACGTTCCTTCGGGTCCTCGAGCAGGTCCTCGCCGAAGCGGACGTCCTCTTCCGGGGTCGCCCCACGCGGACGCGAACCGGCGATCGGGTGTGTGATGGCACGGCCGCCCTGCACCTTGACGAGCGCCTCGGGTGACGCGCCGACGATCCAGAACGGCTTGCCCGCGGTGTCCTGCAGCGACAGGAAGTACATGTACGGGCTGGGGTTCAGCGTGCGCAGGACCCGGTACACGTCGAGCGGGTCGGCCGTGACCCGGTGGTCGAACCGCTGTGAGATGACGACCTGGAACACGTCGCCGTCGCGGATGAAGTCCTTCGAACGCACCACGGACGCCATGTACTCGTCCGGTGTGGAGCGGTGCGTGGGGGTCGGCTCGGCGATGTCGAAGGCCTGTGCCACGGTGGCGACGGTCGGCTGCACCAGGTCGGCCTGCATGCGGTCGAGGCGTTCCTGGGCGCCGGTCCACATCGCATCGGCGTCGTCGGTGCCGTCGTTGAGCGCACTCGCGACCAGCAGGACCAGGCCGGTCCGGTGGTCCAGCGCGACCATCTCGGCGACGAAGGCCAGCGACTGTCCGGGCACGTCGAAGTCGGCTGCGGGGACGTCCGGCAGGTGTTCGAGCTGGCGGACGGCCTCCCATCCGATGAACCCGACCATGCCGCCGACCAGCGGCGGCGTGCCGGGGACGCGCGGCGTGGCCCAGCGTTCGTGCAGTCGTGCCAGGACCTCGAGCGGCTGTCCGTCGAGCGAGCCGACGGCGCGGTCGGCGCTCATCCCGGTGTCGATCCACGCGGCGCGGTCGCCGTCCTGGGTCAGGACGCCGAAGCTGCGCACACCGACGAAGGACCAGCGGGACCACAGGCCGCCCTGGCCGGCGGACTCGAGCAGGAACGACCCGGGGCGGCCGTCGGCCAGCTTGCGGTAGACGCCGACGGGCGTCTCGCTGTCGGCGTAGAGCGCACGGACGACGGGGACGACGCGGTGGCCGTCGGCCACCAGGTCGTCGAACTCCGGACGGGAGGTCGTGTGCGGCTTGTCGGGGACCGTTGCGGCGGGCGCGGGGGTCGTCGTGGTCATCGGGTCGCCTCCGTCGCGTCGGCCGCCGGGCTGTCGACCACAGGAGCCGCAGCCGCAGCCGGGGCTGCCTGCGCGGACGCCGTGACCGGGTCGAGCGGGTCGACGTCGAAGCAGCGGTGCGCACCGGTGTGGCAGGCCGCTCCGACCTGTTCGACGGTGACCAGCAGGGTGTCGTCGTCGCAGTCCAGCGCCGCCGCACGCACGTACTGGGCGTGACCGGAGGTGTCGCCCTTGCGCCAGTACTCCTGCCGCGAGCGGGACCAGAAGGTCACCCGCCCCTCGGTCAGGGTGCGGCGGAGGGCTTCGCGGTCCATGTAGCCGAGCATGAGGACGTCCTTCGACGATTCTTCTTGCACGACTGCCGGGAGCAGCCCGTCCGCCCCGAAGTGCGCGCGGTCGAGGACCGCTTCGGTGATGGTGCTGGTGCTGTCGGTCATCAGGCTCCTAGCGTACGGCGTGCCCGGACTCCCGCAGGGCGTCCTTGACGTCGCCGATGGTCATCTCGCCGCGGTGGAACACGCTCGCCGCGAGCACGGCGTCCGCGCCGGCGTCGACGGCGGGTGCGAAGTGCTCGACCCGCCCGGCGCCGCCCGAGGCGATCACCGGGACGCTCGACACCGCGCGGACGGCACGGACCAGCTCGAGGTCGAAGCCGTTCTTCGTGCCGTCGGCGTCGATCGAGTTGACCAGCAGCTCGCCGGCGCCACGCTCGACCGCCTCGGTGGCCCACTGGATCGCGTCGAGGTCGGACTCGGTGCGCCCGCCGTGTGTCGTGACGACGAAGCCGGAGCGCATCCGGTCGGACCGCTTGACGTCGAGCGACAGGACGACGGCCTGGGCGCCGAACCGGTCGGCGATCTCCCCCACCAGGTCGGGGCGGGCGATCGCGGCGCTGTTCACACCGATCTTGTCCGCGCCGCACTGCTGCAGCCGCGAGACGTCGTCGACACTGCGCACGCCGCCGCCGACCGTGAGCGGGATGAAGACCTGCTCGGCCGTCCGGGTGACGGTGTCGTACATGGTCGATCGGTTCTCGACGGTGGCCCCCACGTCGAGGAACGTCAGTTCGTCGGCTCCCTGCTCGTAGTAGCGCGCGGCGAGTTCGACCGGGTCGCCGGCGTCCTGCAGGTCCAGGAAGTTCACGCCCTTGACGACGCGGCCACCCGAGACGTCCAGGCACGGCACGACGCGGACGGCGACCCCGCCACGACCTGCGGCAGCGGTGCTCGTGACGTCGGTCACAGGCGTGCGGCGTGGATCGGGCTGACCAGGATCGCGCGGGCGCCGAGGTCGTACAGCGCGTCCATGATCAGGTTCGCGTCGTCGCGCGGGATCATCACGCGCACCGCGGACCAGTCCCGCCCGTGCAGGGGCGACACCGTCGGCGACTCGATGCCCGAGGCGACGGCCGTCGCCTGTTCGAGCAGGTCGGTCGGGATGTCGTAGTCGAGCATCACGTAGCCGCGCGCGACCAGGACACCCTGCAGCCGGCGGCGCAGGACGTCGATGCCGGGGATGGTCTCGTCGGTGCTGATGAGCAGCGCCGTCGACTCGAGGATGACCGGTCCGAAGATCTCGAGGCCCGCGGCACGGAGCGTGCTGCCCGTCGAGACGACGTCGGCCACCGCGTCGGCGACCCCCAGGCGCACCGCACTCTCGACCGCACCGTCGAGCTTGACGAGCGTGGCGGTCACGCCGTGACGCCCCAGGAACTCGCCGACCAGACCGGGGTAGCTCGTCGCGACCCGGACGCCGTCCAGGTCCTGCAGGTCGCTGTAGCGACCAGGCGTGCCGGCGAACCGGAACGTCGAGTCGGCGAACCCGAGCGCGTCGACCTCGTGCGCCTGGGACCCGGAGTCGAGCAGCAGGTCGCGGCCCGTGATCCCGACGTCGAGCGCGCCGGACCCCACGTAGGTGGCGATGTCCCGCGGTCGCAGGAAGAAGAACTCGACGCCGTTGCGCTCGTCGAGCAGGTGGAGGGCCTTCGGGTCGCGGCGGCCGGCGTACCCGGCCTCGCGCAGCATCTCGGAGGCGGTCTCGGAGAGTGAGCCCTTGTTGGGCACGGCGATGCGGAGCATCAGGGTCTGCTTTCTGGTCGGCTGGGTCGGGTGACGGTTCTGTCGGGTGCGCCGGGGCGCGTCCTACAGATGTCGCCAGACGTCCGCCGGGGTCAGGCCCTTGGCGATCATCAGGACCTGCAGGTGGTAGACGAGCTGGGAGATCTCTTCCGAGGTGCGCTCGTCGCCCTCGTACTCGGCCGCCATCCAGACCTCGGCCGCTTCTTCCACGATCTTCTTGCCGATCTGGTGCACGCCGGCATCGAGTTCGGCGACGGTGCCGGAGCCCTCGGGGCGCGTGGCGGCCTTGTCGGTCAGCTCCGCGAACAGGTCGTCGAACGTCTTCACGCTCCCAGGCTACCGTCCCGCGAGGGCACGGTGCGCCGCGTCGCGGAGGTCCTGGATGCGCGACGCCGGTTCACCGCCGTAGACCGCCGATCCCGCGACCAGCGTGTCCGCACCGTTCCGCACCGCGGTCGGGACGGTGTCGACCGCGATGCCGCCGTCGACCTCGAGCCACACGTCGAGCCCCGACGCGTCGACCGCTGCCCGGGCGTCGGCGAGCTTCGGCATCACGTCGGCCATGAAGGACTGCCCGCCGAACCCGGGCTCCACCGTCATGACGAGGATCATGTCGTACGCGTCCAGGTGGGCCAGCACGGGGGCGATCGACGTGCCGGGCTTCACCGCGACGGCGGCACGGGCACCGTTCGACCGGATGGCGCGAGCCGTGGCCAGCGCATCCGTCGCTGCCTCGTAGTGGAACGTGACGCTCGCAGCGCCCGTCTCCGCGTACTTCGGTGCCTGCGTGTCGGCGTCGGTGATCATCAGGTGCACGTCGAGCGGGACGGGCGAGACCTGCTGCAGGCGCTCCACGATCGGCAGCCCCAGGGTCAGGTTCGGCACGAAGTGGTTGTCCATGACGTCGACGTGCACCATGTCAGCGGTGGCGATGCGCTCGAGCTCTCGCTCGAGGTTCGCGAAGTCGGCGGACAGGATGCTCGGCGAGATGCGGATCGTCACCCGCCAACCCTACCGACCACGGCTCAGTGCCACAGTGGGGACGACCTCCAGTCGTCTGGAGCCCCGGTCACCGTGAGTGGCACCTGTCCGGTCGCCGGCCACGATCCCAGGACACGGATGAGGTCGGCGTCCGGTCCGAGCTCGAGCGCACCGCGGAGGTACTGCAACAACGACAGCTGTCCGAAGGCCCGGTTGGTCACCGGAGCGATCGCATCGAGGGCCGGGACCAGACCAGGGGCTGGCAGCTTCGGGCGCTTCGAGTACACGCGGTTGAACAGACGGCCGTGGTGCGCGCAGGCGTTCCGGACGATGTTCAACGCGCGGAGCCACGAGACCAGCTGCGGCGCTCGAGCCAGTCCAGTGCCCACTCGCGGTCGTCGACGTGCAGGCCCCGCTCCTGCAGGCGATGGAGCTGCTGGTCGTAGGTCTGGAAGGGCTTCGTCCGCCCCATGAACGCCCCCCTCGAACGAAGAGGACCGGCCCTGGACCTGCAGCAGCAGGCGGAACCGGTCTTGTCCCACCAACATATCACGAACGGGCGAGCGGCGCACCCTGGTCGCAAGTGCGTCTTCCTCCGCAGCCCGTTCCACCCGTAGGCTGCGGACATGACGGATGTTCAGCCAGAGTCCATCCTCGTGCAGGTCACGTTCGCCGGGGACGACGGTGCCCCGCTGACCGACGTGATCCGGAACCAGCAGGACGTGCTCGAGGTCCTGGACTTCGCGCTCTTCCTGACGCACGGCGACGTGGTGCGCTGGACCAACGGCGGCGGCCGGGGGCAGATCCGACTGGCGCGACTGGACCACGGCACGCCCGTCACGATGGACCTCGAGCTGGTGATGTCCGGCGGGCTCGGACTCACCCACGCCGACGCCCTGGCAGGTGTGACGGCCGCCGGCACCGTCCTGCTCACGGCCGCGGGCAGCGTGCGGGGTGACGCCGCCGCTGACACGCCGGACCACTCGGCCCGTCAGACGGCCACGGACGCCGAGAAGCACGTCGTCGAGGCCATGGAGCGCGTCGCCTACGACGCCCGCGGCACGGACATGGCGTGGCGGATCCGCGAGGCCGAGGAGCAGACCGTCACGAGCCCCGAGGGCACGACCGGCAAGGGCCTGCGCTTCGTCCGTGCCGCCGGGCGGCTCGCCCGCAGGGACGGGTTCGACTTCCGCGTCGAGTGAGTGCACGGCCGACCGCGCCGACGAGGCGCGGACGGCGTGTCACACCCGGCGGAACAGCGCGATGAACATCGCGTCGGTGCCCACCCGGTGCGGCCAGAGCTGCGCGGTCATGCCGTCCGCGACCTGCGGGTCCCGGGCAGCGACCGACCGCACGACCGCCGCGGTGTCGACCTGCTCGAGCACGTCGCCGTGCCGGGCCATCAGGGCGTCGACCTGCCCGCGCGTCTCGGCCAGGTGCGGCGAACACGTGACGTACGCCAGGGTGCCGCCCGGGGCCAGCACGCGCACGGCGGCGTCGAGCAGCTCCCGCTGCAGCTCGGCGAGTTCCTGGACGTCCTCGGGGACCTTGCGCCACCGGGCCTCCGGTCGACGTCGCAGCGCGCCGAGGCCGGTGCACGGCGCATCGAGCAATACCCGGTCGTAGGTCACGCCGGCGCCGTCCTGCCCGTACCGACGGGCGTCGCCCTCGATGACCGTGACCGTGTCGCCGAACTGGGCGAGGGCCTGCCGCACCAGCCCGGCACGTGCCGGGACGAGCTCGTTCGCGACGAGCGTCGCACCGCCCTGGGCCGCCTCGGCCGCCAGCAGTGCGGCCTTCCCCCCGGGCCCGGCGCACAGGTCCAGCCACCGCTCCCCCGCGCGGACGGCGGACGACCGGCTCAGCGCGAGCGCCGCCAGCTGCGATCCCTCGTCCTGCACGCGCAACCGACCCGCCGCGACCCCGGGCACCCGGGCGGGGTCGCCGGTCACGCCGCGGATCCCGACGGGCGAGACCGGCAGGGAGTCGGCGTCCGGGGCGACGTGGGCGTCCGCCACGGCGTCCGCATCGGTCCGGACAGGAGGCCCGGGTGCGGCCGCGTCGTCGTCCTGCGCTGCGTCGACATGCTGCTCGCCATCCGGGGTCGCCCGCACGACCGCGGTCACCTCGGCGACGTCGGCGTCGGTCGCGAGACCGGGCAGTGCGGCGAGCTGGACGCGCGGAGCGACGTCGTCGGCCGCCAACAGCGCGACGAGCTCGTCACGGGACCGCTCTGCCGCCAGGGCATCGCGCAACGACGCCACCACCCAGGCGGGGTGCGACCAGCGCGTGGCCAGGAGCTCGTCGCCGGTCAGTCCGCGGGTGATCTCCGTGTCCCACTCCCCTGGGGTCTTCGCGGCGACCTTGCGCATCACGGCGTTGACGAACCCCGTGGCGCGGTGGGCGCCGACCTCGCGAGTCAGCTCGACGGTCGCCGAGACCGCTGCGTGCGTCGGCGTGCGCATCGCGAGCAGCTGGTGGACCCCCAGGCGCAGCACGTCGAGCACGTCGGCCTCGACGTTCGCGACCCGGCGTCCGGAGGCGGCCTCGATGACGGCGTCGTACCGGCCGATCATCCGGATGGTGCCGTAGGTGAGTTCGGTGGCGAACCCGGCGTCACGGGGTGACAGGGCGGCGCGTCGGATGCGCGTGGGCAGCAGCAGGTTCGCGTAGGCGTCGTCGACCTGCACCGCCCGGATGACGTCGAACGCCACGCGACGGGCACTCGGGCCGCGCACCGTGCGCGACGGCTGCTCGCGATGCTGGTGGGGGCTCATGCCAGGACCTTCCCGTCGAGCGCGCCGAGGCCCCGGGCCCAGGCGGCGGCGTCCATCGGCTTCTTGCCCGCGGGCTGCACCTCGGTGAGCACCAGCGGACCGTCGGCGGTGCCGACCAGCAGCAGGCCGTTCTGCACCGTCAGCGCGCCCGGCGCGAGCGACGGGGCGGACTGCTCCGGGCCTCCAGGCAGGGAGCGCGTTGCGCGCAGCAGCTTGACGCGCGTGTCGCCCAGGTGCGCGAAGGCGCCGGGCTCGGGCGTGACCCCGCGGACGTGCGCGTGCACCGCTGCGGCGGGCCGGGCGAAGTCGACGTGGCCGTCCTCGATCGTGGTCTTCGGCGCGGTGGTCGGTTCGCCGATCTGCTCGGTGGCGATCGCGGTGCCGTCCGCGATGCCGTCGACGACGTGCGCGACGACCTCGGCGCCCGTCTCGGCCATCGCGGCGAGCACGTCGCCGGCGGTGGCCTCCGGGTCGATGGTGAACGGTTCGGACGCGAACACCGGGCCGGCGTCGAGGGCCTCGACCAGCTGGAAGACCGTGGCCGCGGTGCGGGTGTCACCGGCCATCACGGCGCGCTGGACCGGAGCCGCACCGCGGTACGCCGGCAGGTCGGAGAAGTGCAGGTTGATCCAGCCGTGCCGCGGGGTGTCGAGCGCGGCGCGTCGGAGCAGCGCCCCGTAGGCGACGATGACCCCCAGGTCGACGTCGAGGTCGGCGAGCTGCGCGGTGACCGTGTCGTCGACGCGGACGGCCTGGATCACGGGCAGGCCGAGCTCGGCCGCTGCCTGGGCGACGGGGGTCGGGGTCAGGACCCGCTTGCGGCCCTGCGGTGTCGGCGGGCGCGTCAGCACCGCGGCGATCTCGTGGTCCGAGGCCGCGAGCCGACGGAGGGTGGGGACGGCCGCAGCGGGGCTGCCGGCGACGACGAGACGCATGGCCCCGATCCTCCCATGCCTCAGGTCGTCGTCACCGCCGCGCGGGACGCGGTGAACGCCCGGACGCAGGCGTCGATCTGCTCGTCCGTGTGGGCGGCGGACAGCTGGACCCGGATCCGCGCCCGCCCCGTCGGCACCACCGGGTAGCTGAAAGCCGTGACGTACACGCCGCGCGCCTGCATCTCGGTCGCGATGCGTGCCGTCAGCGCCGCGTCGTGGAACATCACCGGCACGATCGGGTGCTCGCCGGGCAGCAGGTCGAACCCGGCCTCGGTCATCGCGCTCCGGAAGCGCTCGGCGTTGTGCACGAGCCGGGCCCGGGCGTCGTCGGACCGCTCGATGAGGTCCAGCGCCGCGACCGTCCCCGCGACGATCACGGGTGCGAGCGCGTTCGAGAACAGGTACGGGCGGGAGCGCTGGCGCAGCAGGTCCACGATCTCCTGCCGGCTCGACACGTACCCGCCCGACGCGCCACCCAGCGCCTTGCCGAACGTCCCCGTGTACACGTCGACACGGTCCGCGACGCCGCACAGCTCGGGCGTCCCGCGGCCGTGCTCGCCGACGAAACCGACCGCGTGCGAGTCGTCGACGATGACGAGCGCGTCGTACTGCTCGGCGAGGTCGCAGATCGCCGCCAGCGGAGCGATCGAGCCGTCCATCGAGAACACCCCGTCGGTCACGATCGCGCGGAACCGGGCGTCTCCCGCCGCGACGAGCTGCGCCTCGAGGTCCTGCACGTCGCGGTTGCGGTAGCGGAAGCGCTGCGCCTTGCTGAGCCGGACGCCGTCGATGATCGAGGCGTGGTTGAGCTCGTCCGAGATGATCGCGTCCTCGGCTCCGAGCAGCACCTCGAACAGGCCGCCGTTCGCGTCGAAGCACGACGAGTACAGGATGGTCGCCTCGGTGCCCAGGAAGGCCGACACCCGGCGTTCCAGGTCGAGGTGCAGGTCCTGCGTGCCGCAGATGAACCGCACGCTGGCCATCCCGTAGCCCCAGCGGTCGAGGGCGTCCTTCGCCGCCTCGACCAGGTCCGGGGAGTCCGCCAGCCCCAGGTAGTTGTTCGCACAGAAGTTGAGCAGCTCGGCACCGTCGGCGTGGATCGACGCACGCTGCGGCCCCGTGATCCCCCGCTCGTGCTTCGTCAGCCCCGCTGCCTCGATGCCGGTGAGCTCGCCCGCCAGGTGGTCCTTGATCGCGCCGTACACCTAGATCTCCGTCCAGTCGATGACGACCTTGCCGCCGTCTGCCGTTGCTGCTGCGTCGAACGCCCGCTCCCACTGTCGTGCCGGGAACCGCTCGGTCACCAGGGACCCGATCCGGTCGCGCAGGGTGCTGCTGCTCTGCAGCATCGAGCTCATGGTCTGCCACGTCTCGAACATCTCGCGGCCGTAGATGCCCTTCACCGTGAGCATGTGCGTGACGACGAGCCCCCAGTCCACCGCGATCGCACTCGACGGCAACCCCAGCATCGCGATCCGGCCACCGTGGTTCATGTTCGCGACCATCGACGGCAGGGCACTCGGCGCACCGGACATCTCGAAGCCCACGTCGAAGCCCTCGCGCATCCCCAGCGTGTGCTGCGCCCCGCGGACCACGTCGGCGGGGGTCTGCGTCGCGGTGCCGCGGACGTCGACGGCCAGGTCGGCGCCCATGTCCGTGGCCATCGCGAGCCGGTTCGCGCTGACGTCCGTGCCGACGACGAACCGGGCACCCGCGTGCCGGGCGACGGCGATCGCCATCAGACCGATCGGGCCGCAGCCGGTGACCAGCACGTCCTCACCGACCACCGGGAACGCCAGGGCCGTGTGCACCGCGTTGCCGAGCGGGTCGAACAGCGCACCGACCTCGGGGTCGACCGGACCGTGGTGCACCCAGACGTTCGCACCGGGCAGGGTCAGCAGCTCGGCGAACGCGCCGTCGCGCTGGACCCCGAGGCCCCTGGTGCGGATGCACATCTGCCGGCGACCGGCGCGACAGTTCCGACACGTGCCGCACACGATGTGTCCCTCGCCGGAGACCAGGTCACCGACCGCGACGTCGCGCACGGCCGGACCGACCTCGACCACCTCGCCGCAGAACTCGTGCCCGGGGACGAGCGGTGCCGTGACCGCCGAGGCCGCCCAGTCGTCCCACCGCCGGATGTGCAGGTCGGTGCCGCAGATCCCGGTGCGCAGCACGCGGATCAGGACCTCGTCCTCGGTCGGGACCGGATCGGGTCGTTCGGTCATCACCAGGCCGGGTGCGGCCTCGGGTTTGTACAACGCGCGCATGCGTCCACCTCGTCGTGGGTCTGCTGGTGAGCGACTCGTGATCGCTCACCCCCACCCTTCCACATCGGAACGGGTCCGTCGGCGCATGGGTACGTTCGCATGCATGGCAGACGTCCTCACCTCCAGCACCCGGTACGCGGGTTCCTCCATCCAGAAGGCCACGCTCGTCGTCGGGGTCGTGTTCCTGCTCGTCGGGATCGCGGGGTTCGTCCCCGGCCTGACCACCGGGTCGCTCGCAGGCGCCGGGCACGGCTCGATGGCGATGCTGCTCGGGCTGTTCCAGGTGTCCGTGCTGCACAACGTCGTCCACCTGTTGTTCGGTGTGGTCGGGCTGGTCGCGGCGACCCAGGCGACCGGGTCCCGCATGTACCTGGTCATCGGCGGCATCGTCTACCTGGTGTTGTTCGTCTACGGGCTCTTCACCGCGGGCCACGACTCCGGTGCCAACTTCGTGCCGCTGAACACCGCGGACAACTGGCTGCACCTGCTGCTGTCGGGCGGCATGGTCGCGCTCGGTGTGCTGCTGCCCCGGGTCGGGACGCGGCCGGCCGCGCGCGCCTGACGGGACCCTGCTGGTCAGACCTCGGAGAACGGCTCGGCGTCGTCGAGTCGGACCCGCAGCGCCGGTGCGGCCCGTCGGCGGTTGCCGCCGGGCAGCACCCGCCGGGTCGACGACCGCCGGATCACCTCGGCCTTGAGCGTCGCCGCCACCTCGGCACCGTGCGCGTAGGGGAACCGCACGATCGCCCGGACGGTGTCCGGCGTGGGGTCGTCGACCGGGACCGGCCCGAGCACCGGCCCGACCGGGGCCTCGCCCAGGGCCTCGACCGCTGCCGTCACCGCTTGCTCGGTGCCGGTCAGGGTGGCGACACGGACCGCCGGCGGGAACAGGAGTTCGCGGCGGTCGACCAGCTCGTCGTGGGCGGGTCCGTCGAGCTTCCAGAGCGCCAGCGCCGTGGCCAGCCGGCCGCCGATCCCGACCAGGTAGGTCTCGGCCCCCGGTGCGCCCTTGGCGGCCGCGTTCGTCCAGAAGCGCAGCACCTCTTCCTGCACGCGCAGGCCCTCGCGCGCCAGCATCCGCTCGCCGTCGAGCAGCAGCACGCACGCGAACCCGCCCGGTGTCGAGGGCTCGGCCCCGCGCGTCGCCACGACGACCGCCGGCTGCGCCGGGACCTCGTCGATCGGCCGTGAGCCGTCGGCAACCACGATCCGGGTGCCCGGGAACGCCCGGCCGAGTTCGTCCGCGGTCCGCTGCGCCCCCTGCCCGACGGGCTTGAGCTTGCCGCCGCCGCACGTCGGGCAGCGGTACCCGACGGCCAGCGCACCGCAGAAGCGGCACTGCGGGACGGCGCCGTGCGTGGGGCTGCCGAGCGGTCCCCCGCAGACCCGACAGTGCGCTCGCTCGCCACAGTCGGCGCAGACGAGTCCGGTGCCGAAGCCGGGGCTGGCGACCTGCACCAGGACCGGCCCGACGCGACTGGCCTCGCGCGCGGCACGCCAGGCGCTGCTCGGGATCCGTGCCTGGGCGGCGAACCCCTCGGCCGAGGCCTGCTGCAGGGTCGGGATGACCTTCGGCACGGCAGCCCGGTACGGCGTGACGTCGTCGAGCCAGTGCAGCTCGACGAGCCGCTGCACGTCGGTGCTGCGGGCGTGCGCCAGGAACAGCAGTGCGGCCCCGGACTGCGCTGCCCGCACGAGTGCGACGTCGCGCGTGTGCACGTAGGGGGCCCGTGGTTCGATGAAGGACGCGTCGCCGTCGTCCCACATCGCGATCAGCCCGAGGTCGTCGGCGGGCGCGTACATCGCCGTCCGGTTGCCGATCGCGACGACCGCGTGCGTCCGCGCCCGCAGCAGTGCCTTGGCCCGCTGCCCGTTCGTCTGCTTGGCGTCGAACCGGACCACCCGGTCGGACGGCAGGACCGCGAGCAGCGCGCGCTCGAGGTCCGTGAGGTCGCGGAAGTCCGGCACCGCGATCACCGCCGAACGCTCCCCCGCGACCGTGCGCGCAGCGGCCTGGGCCAGGGTCGCCGCCCAGCCGGGCACCCACACAGGGTCACCGCCCTCGACGTCGAGCTGCACCGGGTGCGGGATCGCCGACACCGCCGCGCGACCGTTCGAGGCCAGGGTGTCCTCGACCACGCCGGGCGCGTAGCCCGTGACCGCCGGCGGGACCACCGGGTCGGGGACGTGGTCGGGGTTGCGTGCCAGCCAGGCCTTCTCGGCTCGGACCTGCCGTGTCGGCACCGCGAGTCGGAGCACGTCCGAGGCGACACCGGCCGCGCGGTCCGCAACGGCGCGCGCGAGCTTCCAGATCTCCGGCGCGAGCACCGGCACGGGGCTGACGAGCGTCTCGATCGCGCTCAGCTCACCCGGCCAGTCCCCCTCGGAGACCACCTCGACGACGTACGCGTCGGAGATCCGAGCCCCGGTGCGCAACGGCACCTTCACCCGGACCCCGGGCACGCACGCGTCCTGCAGCTCGTCCGGCACCCGGTAGTCGAACAGCCGGTCGAGCTGCGGGAGCGGCGAGTCCAGGACGACGCGCGCGACGGTGGTCACACGGTGCCCTAGACGGCGGCGGTGACGAGTCCTGCGGCCTGGCGGAGTTCGTCGACGCGGTCGAGCTGCTCCCAGGTGAACCCGGGGAGCTCACGGCCGAAGTGGCCGTACGTCGCGGTCTGCGCGTACCGCGGCACGAGCAGGTCCAGGTCACGGATGATCGCCGCGGGACGCAGATCGAACACCTGGGCGATGGCGGCCTCGATCGTGGCGTCGTCGACGTGCCCGGTGCCGAAGGACTCGACGTACAGGCCCACGGGCTTGGCGCGGCCGATCGCGTAGGCGACCTGTACCTCGAGCCGGTCGGCGAGCCCCGCGGCGACGGCGTTCTTCGCCACCCATCGCAGCGCGTACGCAGCGGACCGGTCGACCTTGGACGGGTCCTTGCCGCTGAACGCGCCGCCACCGTGGCGGGACGCCCCACCGTACGTGTCGACGATGACCTTGCGACCGGTGAGTCCGGCGTCGCCCTGCGGCCCACCGATCTCGAACCGACCGGTGGGGTTCACGATGACCTCGACGTGCGCGGAGTCGAGCTCGACCAGGTCGAGCACGGGACGGATCACGTGCTCGGTGATCGCCGCGGTCAGGTCGTCGAGCGTGACCGACGGGGAGTGCTGCGTCGACACGACGACGGTCTCGACGGTCTTCGGCACGACGCCGTCGTACCCGACCGTCACCTGGGTCTTGCCGTCCGGGCGCAGGAAGGGCAGCTCGCCCGACTTGCGGACCGCGGCCAGTCGCTCGGCCAGGCGGTGCGCCAGCCAGATCGCGACGGGCATGTACTCGGGGGTCTCGTTCGTGGCGAACCCGAACATGATCCCCTGGTCGCCCGCACCCTGGCGGTCGAGCGGGTCGACACCGGCGCCCGAACGCGAGTCCAGCGACTCGTCGACGCCCTGCGCGATGTCCGGCGACTGTGCACCGATCGACACCTCGACGCCGCACGTGGCACCGTCGAAGCTGACCTCGGACGAGTTGTACCCGATGCCCGTGATGACGTCACGGACCAGCTTCGGGATCTCGACGTAGCCCGAGGTCGTGACCTCGCCCGCGACGTGCACGAGCCCGGTCGTGACCATCGTCTCGACCGCGACCCGAGCGTGCGGGTCGACGGCCAGCAGCGCGTCGAGGATGGTGTCCGAGATCTGGTCACAGATCTTGTCGGGGTGGCCTTCGGTCACCGACTCGGACGTGAACAGGCGCAGCGTGCTGGACGTCACCGGGCTCAGACGGTGGGCTGCGGCTGCTGCTTGGTGACGGTGAGCTTGTCCTCGTTGATCTCGTGGAGGGCCACCGACAGCGGCTTGTCGTCGATCGTCGAGTCGACGAGCGGACCGACGTTGTCGAAGAGCGAGCCCTCGTGCAGGTCGGCGTAGTAGTCGTTGATCTGGCGCGCACGCTTCGACGCGAAGATGACGAGCGCGTACTTCGACTCGACCTTGGACAGCAGGTCGTCGATGGGCGGGTCGATGATGCCCTGGGGGTTGGCCATGGTGTCTCCTGTCAACGTTCGTGTCGCACCCGATGGGTACAGGGCGCTCCCGGCTAGGGCGCAGTGAACAAGTCTACGACCTGTCGTGCCGCGGTGCCGACATCCGAGTTCACGATCCGCACGTCGAACTCGTCCTGGGCGGCGAGTTCGACCTTGGCCGTCTCGAGCCGACGGGCCTGCTCTTCGCCCGACTCGGTGCCGCGGCCGATGAGCCGCCGCACGAGTTCCTCCCACGTCGGCGGCAGCAGGAACACCAGGACCGCCTCGGGCATGGCGTCGCGGACCTGCCGGGCACCCTGCAGGTCGATCTCGAGCATGACCTTGTCGCCGGCGTCGAGCGCGCGGTCGATCGGCGGGCGGGGCGTGCCGTACCGGTACGAGTTGTGCACGGTCGCCCACTCGAGCAGCTCGCGGTCGCGGATCATCCGGTCGAACTCGGCATCGTCGACGAAGTAGTAGTGCACGCCGTCCACCTCGCCCGGACGGGGCTTCCGGGTGGTGGCCGACACGCTCAGGTTGACGTCCGGGAAGTGCTGCCGGATGTGCGCACTGACCGTGCCCTTGCCGACCGCGGTGGGTCCGGCCAGCACGACGAGCTTCGACGTCCCACGCTTGCCACCCCGGGCGGCCAACCAGTCGGACAGCGCGCCACGCTGTCGGGTTCCCAGCCCACCGAGCCGCTTCGACGGCGCGATCCGGAGCGCGCCCATCACCGTCTCGGCACGCGCCGGACCGATGCCGCTCAGGCTGGTCAACAGGTCACGGACGCGCAGGGTCTTCTCGGCGGTGGCCGTGTCGTCGTCGCTCCATGCAGCACGGGCCACGTCGAGGGCCGAACGCTCTCCCGAGGCGACCTGGGACTTCACCGCGGCCCGGGCGCGTCGCGCTGCCACGGCGGCACGAGCCGCTGCGGCCCGGTCGACCTCGGGCGGGTTGCGGTGGGCGGGCAGGTGCGCGCGGTCGTCGCTCATGCGGCGGATCCGGTGGTCGTGAGTGCGGCGCGGATGCGGTCGGCGCGGTCGGTCACGCGCGCCGTGACACCGTCGGGCCCGTCACCGAGCAGCCCGCGGGACTCGCTGACCAGGACCTGCTCGGCACGCGACCCGTACAGCGCGCGGAGGTCCTCGATCCGGGCACCCTGCGCGCCGAACCCGGGCGCGAGCACGGGTGCCGTCCCGATCTCGTGCTCGTCGATGCCGAAGTCCGTCAGGTCGAGGGTGGCGCCGAGCACGAGCCCGACGTCCCCGATGCGCTGGTCGGCCACGGCCGGGTTGTCGTCTGCCACGTCCAGAACGATACCGGCCGCCACGCTCCGTCCGGCGCGCGGCCCCTCGGTGAGCACGGCCGTCTGCAGCACACGGGCCTCGGCGTTGCTCGTCGCGGCCAGGACGAACACGCCGGCACCGTTGGCACGCGCGACGTCGATCGTCCCGTGCAGCGAGCCGTAGCCCAGGTACGGCGAGACCGTCATCGCGTCGGCCCCGAACGGCCCGTCGCGGTCCAGCCACGCCAGGGCGTAGTCGTCACCGGTGCTGCCGATGTCGCCCCGCTTGACGTCGGCGACGACCAGGAGGCCCGCATCGCGTGCCCGACGGATCGTCGCGTCGAGCGCACGGTAGCCGGCCACCCCCGCGGCCTCGAAGAACGCGACCTGCGGCTTCACCACGGCGGCGCGGCCGACGGCCGCGTCCACCAGCACGCGGCCGAACGCGGTCAGACCGGCTTCGTCACGACCGAGCCCCCACGCCGCCAGGGTGGCGGCATGGGGGTCGATCCCGACGCACAGGGCCGACCGCGACCCGATGGCGGCCGCGAGCCGGACGCCGAACGGTGCCGGGCCTCCCGTCGGGGTGGACGTCACCAGCCCGCCCGCTCGAGCGCGTAGTCCTGCAGGCTGCGGACGCTGTGCGCGGTGCCGATCGTCTCGATCGCCGCGACGGCCGCACCGAGCTGGGCGATCGTCGTGAACAGCGGCTTGTCCGCGGCGACGGTCGCCGCACGGATCTCGTAGCCGTCCGCGCGACCCGACGCGCCGCTCGGCGTGTTGATCACGATGTCGACCTCGTTGCGGGCCAGCAGGTCGACGACGCTCTCGCCGCCCTGGCTGTACTTGCCGACCACGTCGACCAGGATGCCGTTGCGCCGCAGCACCTCGGCCGTGCCCTCGGTCGCGGTGATCGTGAAGCCGAGCTGCTGCAGGCGGTGCACCGGCAGCACGATCGCGCGCTTGTCGGTGTCGGCGACGCTCACGAAGACCGTGCCGCTCGTCGGCAGACCGCCGTACGCCGCGATCTGCGACTTCAGGAACGCCCGCGGGAAGTCACGGTCGATGCCCATGACCTCGCCGGTGGACCGCATCTCCGGGGAGAGCACCGAGTCGACGACCTGGCCCTCGACCGTGCGGAAGCGCCGGAAGGGCAGCACGGCCTCCTTCACGGCGACGGGCGCCTGCGCCGGGACGAAGGCGCCGTCACGCTCGGGCAGCAGCCCCTCGGCGACCAGGGCGTCGACCGAGGTGCCGGTCATGATCCGGGCGGCGGCCTTGGCCAGCGCGATGCCGAGCGCCTTCGAGACGAACGGCACGGTGCGGCTGGCGCGCGGGTTCGCCTCGAGCACGTAGAGCACGCCCGCCGCGATCGCGAACTGCACGTTCAGCAGTCCCCGCACGCCGATGCCACGCGCGATCTTCTCGGTCGCGTCCACGACCGCCTGGATCTCGCCGCGGCCGAGACCGACCGGCGGCAGGGTGCACGAGGAGTCACCGGAGTGGATGCCGGCCTCTTCGATGTGCTCCATGATCCCGCCGATGTACAGACGCTCACCGTCGAACAGGGCGTCGACGTCGATCTCCACCGCGTCGTCGAGGAACCGGTCGACCAGCAGGGGCAGCTCCGGGCCGATGATCGCCTGGTCGGCCATCCGGGCGAAGTAGTCGGCCATCGCGCTCGAGTCGTAGACGATCTCCATGCCGCGGCCACCGAGAACGAACGACGGGCGGACGAGGACCGGGTAGCCGATCCCCTCGGCCACCGCGGTCGCGCTGTCGAGGTCGTGCGCGGTGCCGTTGCGCGGAGCGAGCAGCCCCGCCGCGTCGAGGATGGCGGAGAACTGCCCGCGCTCCTCGGCGGAGTCGATCGCCGTCGGGCTGGTGCCGAGGATCGGGATGCCCGCGGCCTCGAGCGGCTTCGCGAGCCCGAGGGCCGTCTGACCGCCGAGCTGGACGACGACGCCGACCAGCTCGCCGGATGCCGCCTCGGCCTGGATGACCTCGAGGACGTCCTCGGTGGTCAGCGGCTCGAAGTACAGCCGGTCCGAGGTGTCGTAGTCGGTGGAGACCGTCTCGGGGTTGCAGTTGATCATGATCGTCTCGAACCCGGCGTCGCTCAGCGCGAAGGACGCGTGCACGCACGAGTAGTCGAACTCGACACCCTGGCCGATGCGGTTCGGCCCGGAGCCCAGGATGACGACCTTCTTGCGGTCCGACGCAGCGACCTCGGTCTCGGTGTCGTAGGACGAGTAGTGGTACGGCGTCAGGGCCGGGAACTCACCGGCACACGTGTCCACCGTCTTGAACACCGGACGGATGCCCATCTGGTGCCGGGTGTCGCGCACCTGCTGCTGGGTGACCGGCCGGTCGGCGGTGCTGCGCAGCGAGGCGATCTGCACGTCGCTGAAGCCGTGCTCCTTCGCCAAGCGGATCGTGTCCGCGTCGAGCTCGGCGGCGTCCCGGACCTCGGCCGCGACCTCGTTGATCAGCACGATCTGGTCGAGGTACCACGGGTCGATCGCGTTCGCGGCGAAGACCTCTTCCACCGTCGCACCGGCGTACAGGGCCTGCTGCACCGTGACGATGCGCCCATCGGTCGGGACCTTCGACTTCTCGAGCAGGGCGTCCTTGTCGAGCTCGGCCGCCGGGGTGTCCCAGTGGAAGCTCGACCCGCGCTGCTCGAGCGAGCGCAGCGACTTCTGCAGCGCCGTGGTGAAGTTCCGGCCGATGGCCATCGCCTCGCCGACGCTCTTCATCGTGGTGGTCAGGGTGGCGTCGGCGGCGGGGAACTTCTCGAACGCGAACCGTGGGGTCTTCACGACCACGTAGTCGAGCGTCGGCTCGAAGCTCGCCGGGGTCACCCGGGTGATGTCGTTCTGGATCTCGTCCAGCCGGTAGCCGATCGCCAGCTTGGCGGCGATCTTGGCGATCGGGAAGCCCGTCGCCTTCGACGCCAGGGCGCTCGAGCGCGAGACACGCGGGTTCATCTCGATCACGATGATCCGGCCGTTCGACGGGTCCACCGCGAACTGGATGTTGCAGCCACCGGTGTCGACACCGACGCGACGGATGATGTCGATGCCGATGTCGCGCATGTTCTGGTACTCGCGGTCGGTCAGCGTCAGCGCGGGCGCGACGGTGATCGAGTCACCGGTGTGCACGCCGACCGGGTCGACGTTCTCGATCGAGCAGACCACGACGGTGTTGTCGAAGTTGTCGCGCATCAGCTCGAGTTCGTACTCCTTCCACCCCAGGATCGACTCCTCGAGCAGGACCTCGGTCGTCGGACTCGACTGCAGGCCGTCACCGACGAAGCGGACGAGGTCGGCCTCGTTGTACGCGAAGCCCGACCCGAGCCCGCCCATCGTGAAGGACGGACGGACGACCAGCGGGTAGCCGAGGTCCTTCGCGAACTCCTTCGCTTCTTCCAGCGTGTGGGCGATGTGGCTGCGCGCGACGTCGGCACCGGACTCGAGCACGAGTTCCTTGAAGAGCTGGCGGTCCTCGCCGCGCTGGATGGCGTCGACCTTCGCGCCGATGAGCTCGACCCCGTGCTTCGCCAGGATGCCGGCCTCGTCGAGTGCGATCGCCGCGTTGAGTGCGGTCTGGCCACCGAGCGTCGGCAGGATCGCGTCCGGCTGCTCGATGCGGATGATCTCCTCGATCGACGCGTTCGTGATCGGCTCGATGTAGGTGGCGTCGGCGAAGTCCGGGTCGGTCATGATCGTCGCCGGGTTCGGGTTGACCAGGATCACGCGGATGCCCTCGGCACGCAGCACGCGGCAGGCCTGGGTGCCGGAGTAGTCGAACTCGGCGGCCTGACCGATGACGATCGGGCCGGAGCCGATGACCAGGACGGACGAGATGTCGGGGCGCTTGGGCATCAGTTGCCCTCCTTCGTGACGTCGGCGGCGGGGGTGGTGGCGTCGGCGGTTGCGGCATCGAGCCCGGTGCCGTTGCGGCGGGCGAGCACCATGTCGCGGAAGCGGTCGAACAGGTACATGCTGTCGTGCGGTCCGGCGGCGGCCTCGGGGTGGTACTGCACGCTGAACGCGGGGATGTCGAGCGCGCGCAGGCCCTCGACCACGTCGTCGTTGAGCGAGTAGTGCGAGACCTCGACCCGGCCGAAGCCGCTCGGGGACTCGAGGACCTGGCCGACGGGGGCGTCCACCGCGAAGCCGTGGTTCTGGCTCGTGATCTCGACCTTGCCCGTCGTGGTGTCGAGCACCGGCTGGTTGATGCCGCGGTGGCCGAAGGGCAGCTTGTAGGTGCCGAAGCCGAGTGCGCGTCCGAGCAGCTGGTTGCCGAAGCAGATCCCGAAGAACGGACGGCCGTCGCGCAGGCTCTCCTGCAGCAGTTCGACCTGGGCGTCCGAGGCCGCGGGGTCACCGGGGCCGTTCGAGTAGAACAGGGCGTCCGGGTCGAGCTCGCGCAGGCGGTGGATGTCGACGTCCTGCGGCAGGACGTGCACCGCGAAGCCGCGCTGGGCGAGGTACCGCGTGGTCGACGCCTTGACGCCGAGGTCCAGCACCGCCAGCGTGCCGATCTGCTCGCCGACGGCGTCGACGACGTACTCGGTGTCGGTGGACACGGCGGCGGACAGGCTCTGCCCCGCCATGTCGACCTGCTCGCGGACGGCGGCCAGCTGCTCGTCGGCAGGCAACGCCGCGTCGGCCCCGCTGAACACGCCGCCCTTCATCGCGCCAGCGTCGCGGATGCGCCGGGTCACGGCCCGGGTGTCGATGCCGGAGATCCCGACGATGCCGTCACGGACCAGGTGGTCGTCGAGCGACGCGGTGGCGCGGTGGTTGGACACCACGCGGCTGGGGTCGCGGACGACGTACCCGGCGACCCAGATGCGGCGGGACTCCGGGTCCTCGTCGTTCACACCCGTGTTGCCGATGTGCGGCGCGGTCTGCACCACGATCTGCCCGGCGTAGGACGGGTCGGTCAGGGTCTCCTGGTAGCCGGTCATCCCGGTCGCGAACACCACCTCGCCGAGGGTGCGTCCGCGGGCGCCGTAGGCCCAGCCGTCGTGTCGGGTGCCGTCCTCGAGGACCAGCACGGCCCGTTCGCGTGTCATCAGTTCGTCCCTTCGCCCGCGGTGTGCGGGTGGTTGTGCTTCGTCGACAGTTCCTGCAGGGCGACGAGCGGTGCTCGGTCGTCCTCGGGGAACCGGAAGTAGGTGTCGAGGTCCGTCGCACCTGCGGCGCCGGTCGCCGTCCATCGCAGACGGACCAGTCCCCCGGGCTCGACCACCCGGTCGATGGCCCACGTGGCGCGGTCGGCACCGCGCAGGTGGTCGGCGGCGACCCAGCGGTCGTCCGCTCCGGCGAGGTGCAGCGCGACGCCGTCCGTGTACACCGTCACGCCGCCGCGGCCGCGGAACCCGAGCCCGCCGGCCGTGATCCGTTCGAGGGGTTCGTCGGCGCGGGTCGTCGCGACGGAGAACCCGTCCCACGATCCGACCAGCGTCCCGGGGTCGTCCGGCACACGGACGGGAGGCACGGCTTCCGTCTGCTTCCTGGCGCGCGTCCGCCAGGTGCGCGCCATGGCGACGAACAGCGCGACCACGGCGAGCAGGATCACCACGCCGAGCAGCCAGCGTGCCGTGTCACCGCTCATGCGGGCACCTGCTCGGAGCGGGCCGCCACGGCGTGTGCGGCGACGGTCTCGGCGTCGAGCAGTGCGCCGTCGAGCACGGTCGGGTACCCCTGGTGGAAGGTCGCGACGACCCGACCGGGCAACGGCATCCCCAGGTAGGGCGAGTTCTGCGACTGGCCGGCCAGGTCGGCGACGCTGAACGTGCGCGTGGCGGCCGGGTCGTACAGCGTGAGCTCGGCCGGAGCTCCGGCAGCGATGGCCTGCCCGTGACCGGCGACCTGTCCGATGCGGGCGGGAGCGCTCGACAGCACGCGCGCCACGTCGGCCCAGTCCAGCAGCCCGGGCTCGACGACCGCGGCGTGCACGACGCTCAGCGCGGACTCGAGCCCGACCATGCCGTTCGCCGCCGCGGGCCACTCGCAGCACTTGGCTTCGGACGTGTGCGGGGCGTGGTCGGTGGCGACGATGTCGATCGTGCCGTCGGCGAGTGCCGCGCGCAGGGCGTCCACGTCCTCGCGGGCACGGAGCGGCGGGTTCACCTTGTACCGGGCGTCGTACCCGGCGGCACCGTCGACCCCGGCGATCAGGTCCTCGGTCAGCACGAGGTGGTGCGGGGTCACCTCGGCCGTGACGTCGATGCCGCGGGACTTGGCCCAGCGGATGACCTCGACGCTGCCGGCCGTCGAGACGTGGCAGACGTGCAGCCGGGCGCCCACGTGGTCGGCGAGCAGCACGTCGCGGGCGATGATCGCCTCTTCGGCCACGGCCGGCCACCCGGCCAGGCCGAGTTCGGCGGACAGGCGGCCCTCGTTCATCTGCGCGCCGATGGTCAGCCGGGGCTCCTGTGCGTGCTGCGCGAGGACCCCGCCGAAGCCCTTGACGTACTCGAGCGCGCGGCGCATCAGCAGCGGGTCGGACACGCACGACCCGTCGTCGGAGAACACCCGGACCCGGGCGCGCGAGGTCGCCATCGCGCCGATCTCGGACAGGTGTGTTCCCCGCAGTCCCTGCGAGACCGCGCCGATCGGCCGGACGGTGACGTAGCCGGCATCCTCGCCCAGGGCCTGCACCTGCTCGACGACCCCGGCCGTGTCGGCCACGGGGCTGGAGTTCGCCATCGCGTTGACGGCGGTGAAGCCGCCGACGGCCGCGGCACGCGAGCCGGAGAGCACCGTCTCGGACTCCTCGGCACCGGGCTCGCGCAGATGGGTGTGCAGGTCCACGAGACCGGGCAGGGCGATCAGGCCGTCCGCGTCCACGATCGTGGCGCCGGCCGCGTCGAGACCGGACCCGACCGCTCGGATCACCCGGCCCTCCAGACGGATGTCGGCACGCGAGCCGTCGACGAGCTGCGCGCCGCGGATGAGGTGGGTGGTCATGCGACGGACTCCTTCGTGTCGTTCCCGGTCGGCTTCGTGTCGTTCCCGGTCAGCGCCAGGTACAGGACGGCCATGCGGACGCTGACGCCGTTCGCGACCTGCTCGACGACCGTGGAGCGGGGGTCGTCCGCGGCGACGCCGGCGATCTCGAGCCCGCGGTTCATCGGTCCCGGGTGCATGATCAGCGTGCGCTCCGACAGTCGTGCGGCGCGGGACGCCGTCAGCCCGAAGTGGCGGGTGTACTCGCGCTCGTTCGGGAAGAACGCGTCGTGCATCCGCTCCTGCTGGATCCGGAGCGTCATCACGACGTCCGGGTCCTCGGCCAGTGCCGCGTCGAGATCGTGGTGCACCGCGGCGCCGAACGGCCGGTCGACCGCGGGCAGCAGCGTCGGGGGCGCGACGAACGTGACGTGTGCGCCGAGCGTGCGGAGCAGCCAGGCGTTGCTGCGGGCGACGCGGCTGTGCAGCACGTCGCCGACGATCAGGACCCGCACACCGTCGAGTCCCTGGCCCCGCGAGTCGGTGCCGTGCAGGCGGCGACGCATCGTGAAGGCGTCGAGGAGCGCCTGGGTGGGGTGCTCGTGCGTGCCGTCGCCGGCGTTCACCACGGGGACGTCGATCCAGTCCGCGTCCGCCAGCACCCGCGGGGCGCCCGACGCACCGTGGCGCATCACGATCCCGTCGATGCCCATCGCGCCGAGCGTCTGCACGGTGTCCTTGAGCGACTCGCCCTTCGAGACGCTCGAGCCCTTCGCGGCGAAGTTGATGACGTCGGCGGACAGGCGCTTGGCGGCGGCCTCGAACGAGATGCGCGTGCGCGTGGAGTCCTCGAAGAACAGGTTGACGACGGTCTTGCCGCGCAGGGCCGGCAGCTTGCGGACCTCGCGCTGGTTCACCTCGGCCATCTCCTCGGCGACGTCGAGGATGTGCACCGCGTCGGCACGGGACAGGTCGGCGGTGGAGAGCAGGTGCTTCATGCGCCGGTCCCCCGCTCGGTCTGCTCGATCACGACTTCGTCGGTGCCGTCGGTCTCGGTCAGCCGGAGCGTGACCCGCTCGTCGGACGCCGTCGGCAGGTTCTTGCCGACGTGGTCGGCGCGGATCGGGAGTTCGCGGTGCCCGCGGTCGACCAGGACCGCGAGCCGGACGGCCCGGGGGCGACCGATGCCCTGTAGGGCGTCGAGCGCTGCCCGGACGGTGCGGCCCGAGTACAGCACGTCGTCGACGAGCACGACGACCTTGCCGTCGATGCCACCGGCCGGGATCGTGGTGCGGTGCGGTGCGCGACCGATGCCGTGGCCCAGGTCGTCGCGGTGCATCGTGACGTCGAGTGCGCCCACCCGCTCGGTGCCGATGCCACCGCGGGCCGAGGCCCACTCGGGCTCGATGTCGGCCAGGATGCGGCCGAGTCGCTCGGCCAGGACGGCACCGCGGGTCGGGATGCCGAGCAGCACCAGGTCCGAGCCACCGTGGTTGGCTTCGAGGACCTCGTGCGCGATGCGTGTCAGAGCACGCGTGATGTCGGACTGCTGCAGGACCGTTCTGGTACCCACGCCGACCTCCTTCCCCGCCTCTCAGGACGGCATTTAAAGGATGCTGACGTGCTCAACCCTAGCGGGACTCCGGGTCTCCTGCGACCGTCCGACCGGACGGTCCGTGGTCGTCGTCGGCGGCGGTGTCGTGCTCGCCGTCGGCGGGCCCTCGCCCGCCGTCCGGACCTCGCCCGCCGCCGGCTGCACCGCGCTCGCCGCCGGCCCGCTCTCGCCCGCCCGCGACGGCGCCGAGCACGCCGTTGACGAACCCGGCGGATTCTTCGGTCGACAGCGACTGGGCCAGCTCGACCGCCTCGGAGATCGCCACGGCGTCGGGGACCTCGGCGTTGAACCGGAGCTCCCACACGCCCATGCGCAGGATGCACCGGTCGAGCACCGGCATGCGCGGGATCGACCAGCCCTGGGCGTGGTCCACGATGACGGCGTCGATCTCGGCACGGGCCTCGTCGATTCCGGTCACGACCTGTCGGGCGTAGTCCCAGCTGGACGCACGCTCGGGCTGGTCGAGGTGGCGGACCGTCTCGGTCGCCAGGACGTCGGCGATCGGCAGCTCACGCACCTCGGCCACGTAGAGCATGTCGAGCGCGCGCTTGCGGGCCTTGGAGCGAGCGCTCATTCGTTGACGCGGCCCAGGTAGTTGCCGTCACGCGTGTCGATCTTCACCTTGGTGTCGGTCTCCAGGTACAGCGGGACCTGGATCTGGTACCCGGTCGCCTTGATCGTCGCGGGCTTGGTGCCACCCGACGAACGGTCGCCCTGCAGACCCGGCTCGGTCTCGATCTCGGTGACGATCGACGTCGGCAGCTCGACGTACAGCGGGTTGCCCTCGTTCATCGCGATGGTGACCATCGCGGACTCGAGCAGGAAGTTCTTGGCGTCGCCGACGACCGTCGCGGGGACCGGGATCTGGTCGTAGGTGTCGGTGTCCATGAACACGTACGAGTCGCCGTCCTCGTAGAGGAACTGGTAGTCGCGGCGGTCCACCGTGGCGGTCTCGATCTTGGCGCCGGCGTTGAAGGTGCGGTCGACGACCTTGCCGGAGACGACGTTCTTCAGCTTGGTGCGGACGAACGCACCACCCTTGCCGGGCTTGACGTGCTGGAACTCGACGACCGACCAGAGCTGCCGTTCGATGATGAGAACTGCGCCGTTCTTGATGTCAGTGGTACTGGCCATGGGTGTCGATGTCCAATTCGTGTTGAGGAATGAAGGTGTGCCGGCCGCCGGGGCCCCGGACGAGTGTAGCCGACCGTGTCAGTCGCGCCGTCGAGCCCGCCAGGCGTCGATCGCTGCCCACCCGAGCAGCACGACCGTCGCGCCGCCGAGCAGTCCGCCCGCCGCCGCCGTGCTGAGCACCGCGGTGGGACGACTCGGCATCGTCAGGTAGACGAGCGACAGGATCCCCGCGCCGGAGCCGAGCAGCACGAGCAGGATCCGCCGGATCATGCCCGAGACCGTCCGTCGGTCGCGCTGGTCGGCGAGCAGTCGGATGTTCACCGACAGGCGGTTCTGCTCGATCGCTTCGCCGATGCGGTCGACTCGTCGTGGCAGACGGCGCACCGTCGACACCAGGCCGAACAGCTCGCGCGCGGCGATGCCCCCCAGGACGTTCGGCCGCAGCTGGTCGCGGATCTGCTCGGTCGCCAGGTTGCGCGACTCGTCGAGCAGGTCGAACGACGGCAGCAGCGTGCGGAGCGTGCCCTCGAAGATGGCCAGTGCGCGGGCGGCGGCGACGAAGTCCGGCGGGGGCTTCAGGCGGTAGCGGCCGAACACCTCGACCGCGTCGTCGACGGTCTGCACACCGATGCGGGCGCCCGGGCCGAGCTCGTCCGCGACGAACCGTGCGATGTCACGGCGGAAGTCGGCTTCGTCCTCGGCGCGTCGCACCGGCGCCATGCGCAGCACGGCGTCCGCGATGCGTGTGGTGTCGTTCTGGATGTAGGCCGCGACGAGCTCCTGCACGACGTCGCGCAGGGTCGGGTCGAGTCGTCCCACAGAACCGAAGTCGATGAGCGCGGGTCGGCCGTCGGGCAGCAGCAGGACGTTCCCCGGGTGCAGGTCGCCGTGGTAGATCCCGTCGAACACGACCTGCCGCAGGAACGCCCGCAGGATGGCCCGCATCGGTCCGTCCAGGTCGCGGTCGGCCCGGGACGCGCGGATCGCGCTCAGCGTGTCGCCCTCCAGGAACTCCATCACGAGCACCCGACGCCCGGACAGCTCGGGGTAGGACCCGGGGAACCGGACCTCGTCCGGACGGGCACTGCGTTCCTGGGCCGCGCGCAGGGTCTCGAGGTTCCGCAGCTCGGACCGGAAGTCCACCTGCCGGATCAGGTCGTCGGCGTACTGCTGCGCGACGTCCCGCACGCCCACCTGTCGGGCCTCGGCCGAGGTGCGCGCCATGAACGTGACCACCCGCAACGCGATGTCGACGTCACGACGGACGGCGTCGTCGATGCCCGGACGCTGCACCTTGACCGCGACCGCCGTGCCGTCGTGCAGCCGTGCCCGGTGGACCTGCGCGATGGACGCCGCGGCGACGGGCGTCGTGTCGAAGGACTGGAAGAGCTCGTCGACGGGCGCGTGCAGCTCGTTGGCCAGGAGTTCGGCGACCTCGGCCGGGTCGGCCGGCGTGACGCCTTCCTGCAACGAGGCCAGACCGTCGGTCCACTCGTCGGGAAGCAGGTCGTCCCGCGTGGACAGCAGCTGCCCCATCTTGACGAACCCGCCCCCGGCTTCCTCGAGCGCCAGCCGCAGGTGTTCGGCCTGGCTGCGACGCTTGTCGGAGGTCTCCGGGTCGCGCGTGAAGTCGAGTCGGCGGAAGGGCACGAGGCCGTGTCGGCGGGCGATGGACAGCAGTTCGGCGAAGCGGCGCGCGCGGGTCCGGAGGGTTCCTGCGTCGACGGCCTGTCCGCCGCCGAGGTCGCTCAGGCGGGGAGGAGTGGGCACCGGTCCAGCATGCTCCCCTGGCCTGGGCTTCCGCAGACGACTCCTCCACAGGCCGGGAGGCCCGGCTCGTCACCCACAGTCGGGCCCTGCCCCGGCAGGTGGGCGCGACCGCCGCGGCAGGCTGGCCCCCATGGACACAGCACTGATCGCCGCGTGCATCGCAGCTGCGGCCGCGGTCTTCGCGGCGCTCATGAGTTGGGTCGCTGCCCGACAGTCCCGACGATCGAACGATCGCGCACATGCGTGGACACGGATCACGTGGGCTGTTCACGTCCGACCAGGAAGTCCGGAGTACGACATCTCGAGAACTGTGCTCCGCCAGCTCCACAACCTACCGTGGGCGCCGGAGGACGACCGTGAACTCGCCAAGACGCTGGCTGATCGCATCGTGCTCGAGCCCGCGCCACCACCCCTCGCAGAAGGAGACCGCACATGCTGAACCGGAGACCGCTGGTCGTGCCCACCGACGAGTTCGAGCGAGCCGCCTTCCAGAACGGGGCCACCCCCGAGGAGTGGACCGAGTTCGACAGGACGAACATCATCACCGTGTCGATGCGCGTCAAGTGGTGGTGGCGACGGACGTTGCGGGTGCTGCGCTAGGAAGGGGCTAGACGCCGACCTCCTGGTAGGCGGTGAACAGCAGGTGGTCCTCGGGCCCCTCGAGCGTCACGGGCTTGCCGACCCCGTCGAGCACGATGAACCGCAGCATGCCGGCCCGGGCCTTCTTGTCGCGGCGCATCGTCGCCAGCAGCGACTGCCAGCGTCCGAGCGGGTACGTCGTGGGCAGCGACAGCGAGTCGAGGATCGCCCGGTGCCGGTCCACGGTCGCGTCGTCCAGGTGCCCGGTCAGTCGGGCGAGCTCGGCGGCGAAGACCATGCCCACCGACACGGCCGCCCCGTGCCGCCACTGGTACCGCTCGGCGTGCTCGATCGCGTGCCCCAGGGTGTGCCCGTAGTTCAGGACCTCGCGGCGGCCCTGCTCGGTGAAGTCATCCGACACCACCTGGGCCTTGAGCTCGATCGCGAGCTCGACGACCCGTCGGAACTCCGGCGTCGTCGGGTCCGTCGCACGCTCGACGTCGGCCTCGATGACGTCGAGGATCTCGGGCACGGCGATGAACCCGGCCTTGACGATCTCGGCGAAGCCCGTCAGCACGTCGTTGCGCGGCAGCGACCGGACCAGATCCAGGTCCGCGACGACCGCACGGGGGGCCCAGAAGGCGCCGACCAGGTTCTTGCCCTCGTTCGTGTTGATGCCGGTCTTGCCGCCGACGCTGGCGTCCACCATGCCGAGCACGCTCGTCGGGATCGCGACGTACGGCACCCCGCGCAGCCAGGTCGCCGCGACGAAGCCGGCCAGGTCGGTGACGGCCCCGCCGCCGAGCCCGATGACGGCGTCGGTGCGCGTGAAGTCCGACTGCCCCATCACCTGCCAGCAGAACGCGGCGACCTCGACCCGCTTGGCCGCTTCGGCATCGGGGACCTCGGCGATGAGCGCCTGGAGGCCGGCGTCCACCAGCAGCACGCGCAGCTGTTCGGCGCGCGCGCCGAGGGTCGGAGCGTGCACGATGAGCACCTTGGCGACCCGCGGGCCGAGCAACGCCGGCACGGAGCCGAGCAGCCCGTTGCCGACCGCGACGACGTAGCCGTCGTCGCCGCCGACGCGGATCTCGGTGGTGCCCTCGGGCAGGGTCGACTCGGTCACGGTGCTCCTCGTGGTGTTCAGTGTGCGGACTGCAGCCAGCGCAGGACGTCGTCGACGACGTGCGACATCGGCCGCCGCGAGGTGTCCACGACGGTGTGCGCGAGTGCTGCGTAGGTGGCGGCGCGTTCGTCCATGATGGTCTGCCAGGCGTCGATGCCACCGGACGCCAGCAGCGGTCGGTCGGATCCGTTGATGCGCTCGGCGACGGCCTCGGGTGAGACGGTCAGCAGGACGATGCGTGCTCCGGTCAGGGCGTCCCGGGTGGCGGCGTGCGTGACCGCTCCCCCGCCGACGGCGATCACGCCACCGGTCGCCAGGGCCTTGCGCACCGCCTCGGCCTCGAGCTCCCGGAACGCGGGTTCACCGCGACCGGCGAAGATCGCCGGGATCGGGCCGTGCTCGCGCACGATGACGCGGTCGGTGTCCGTGAACGGCACACCGAGTCGCCGCGCGACGCGCTTGCCGACGGTCGACTTGCCCGCCCCCATCGGTCCGATGAGCAAGACGGGCGCGGCGGCCGGTTCGGCGACGTTCACCAGGCCGTGGAGTGTGCTGCCGGCTCGGTGCGACGGGAGCGCAGGGTCTCCGGGATCGATGCCAGGTAGGACTCGAGGTTGCGCTTGGTCTCGGCGACGTTGTCTCCGCCGAACTTCTCGAGCACGGCGTCGGCGAGCGTGAGCGCGACCATGGCCTCGGCGACGACGCCGGACGCCGGCACGGCGCAGACGTCCGAGCGCTGGTGGTGGGCCGACGCGTCTTCGCCGGTGGCGACGTCGATGGTGTGCAGGGCGTGCGGGATGGTCGCGATCGGCTTCATCGCGGCGCGCACGCGCAGCACGGTTCCGGTCGACATGCCGCCCTCGGTCCCGCCCGCACGGTCGCTCGTCCGGATGATCTCGCCGTCCTCGCGGTACAGCTCGTCGTGCGCTTCGGAGCCCCGGCGACCGGCGGTCTGGAAGCCGTCGCCGACCTCGACGCCCTTGATCGCCTGGATCCCCATGATCGCCGCCGCGAGTCGCGCGTCGAGACGGCGGTCCCAGTGCACGTGCGAGCCGAGCCCGGGCGGGACGCCGTAGAACAGGACCTCGACCACACCACCCAGGGTGTCGCCGTCCTTCTTGGCGGCTTCGACCTCGGTCACCATGCGCGCCGAGGTGTCGGCGTCGAAGCACCGCAGCTGGTCCTCGTCGAGCCGGTCGACGTCGTCGGGCTGCGGCAGCGCCGTGCCGTCCGGAACCCGGACCGTACCGACCTGCAGCGTGTGCGCGACCGACCGCATGCCGAGCTCGGCCAGGAAGGCCTTGGCGACGGCGCCGAGGGCGACGCGCGCGGCGGTCTCGCGAGCCGACGCACGCTCGAGGATCGGACGGGCCTCGTCGAAGCCGTACTTCTGCATGCCGACCAGGTCGGCGTGGCCCGGGCGGGGCCGGGTCAGCGGGGCGCTGCGGCCGCGCGACAGCTCTGTCTCCTCGACGGGCTCCGGGTTCATCACCTCGACCCACTTGGGCCACTCGGTGTTGCCGATGCGGATCGCGATCGGGCTGCCCAAGGAGTAACCGTGGCGGACGCCGCCGGACACGTGCAGTTCGTCCTGCTCGAACTTCATGCGGGAGCCGCGACCGTACCCGAGCTTGCGCCGTGCGAGGTCGGTGCGGATGGACTCGAACGACACGGGGACGCCGGCCGGCAGGCCCTCGAGCATCGCGATCAGTTCGGGTCCGTGGGACTCACCTGCGGTCAACCAACGAAGCATGGTCCCATCCTCCCACAGGCGTCGTGCGTGCGACGCCTGTGGGAGGAGCGGCCGCCTACTGGTAGGACGGGTGCGCGCGGAGCCAGGCCTGGAACTGCTTGACGGCGTCCTGGTGCTGCGCGTAGGTGTCCGAGAACACCGTCTCCCCGGATTCCAGGTCGACCGTCACGAAGTACAGCCAGTTGCCCGTCGCCGGCTGGGTCACGGCCTTGATCGCGATGTCGCCCGGGTTCGAGATCGGCCCCGGGGGCAGCCCGTCGTGCACGTAGGTGTTGTACTTGTTGGACGCGTCCTGGCGCTCGGCGTCGGTGGTCGTCACCCGGTGCGTGTTGCCGGTGCCGTACGCCACCGTGGCGTCCGACTGCAGCTTCATGCCCTGGTCGAGACGGTTCTGGAACACCCGCGCGACCTTCGGGTAGTCCGCCGCCAGGCCGGCTTCCTTCTGCACGAGCGACGCGAACACGATGACGTGCTCCTGGTCCGCTTCCGCGACGCCGGCGTCCTTCAGGTGCTGCTTCATGGTGTCGACCATCGACTGGAAGTACTGCTTGGCCGTCCAGCCCGGGTTGATCGGGTACGTGGCGGGGAACAACCAGCCCTCGAGCGACGTGACACCGCTCGGCAGTCCGTACGCCGAAACGTCCTGGGCCGCCGCCGAGACCTGCGCCTGGGACAGCCCGGCCTTCGAGACCATGCCGGCCTCGATGTCCTTGAGCACGGTGCCCTCGGGGATGACGATCGAGGCGGTGACCTTGTTGGCCTTGTCCTGCAGTGCGGCGAGGGCGGCCTTGGAGCTCATGTGCTTCTTGAGCGCGTACGAACCGGGCTGGAACTGCACGTCGCTCGACGTCAGCAGCAGCTTGTAGAACGCGGTCGAGGTCTTCACGACACCGCTGCGCTGCAGGGTCTTGGCGACGTCCTCGCCGATGTCACCCTGCTTGATCGTGATCGTCACCTTCGACGTGCCCGACCCGGTGTAGTCGTCCGACTCCTGTGCACCGGTGATGGCCCCGATGACCTGCTGCACCTTCGGCGCGGCGAAGGCGTACGCACCGACGCCGGCCGCGATCACGAGGGCGACGATGACGATCCCGGCGATGAGTCCGCCGCGCGAGCGTCGGCGCGGCTCACGTGGCGGTCGGGAGGATCCCCCGCCGCCGCCACGGCGCCCACGTCCGCCGCCTCCCGCGGCGCCACCGCCGTCGGCCGGCCCGCCACCGGCGGGCGCCTCCTGCAGGAGCGCGTGCACCTCGGGGTGGAGCTCGTCTGCGGAACGGGCGACGGGCGCGTCAGCGGGACTGGCCGGTGCCGTGCGGGCCGGACGGTCCGCGCTGTCCTGCGCCGTGGACCCGGGTACCGGGGCCGACGCTGCAGCCCGAGCACGGGCCTCCCGTCGGGAGAGTGGCTGGACGGCCGCTCCGTCGTCCGCCGGGGTGGTCGGGGACCGGTCGTCGTGGTCGTCGGATCTGCCGTCGACAGCGCGCTTGCCCTGTCGTTCGGCGTCGTTGCCGGAGGCGATGATCGCGTTCCAGTCCAGGTCGTCTGCCAACGGTCCTCGGTCTCTTCGGTGCGGACTCCGCGGCGGCTCCGTCACTTCGGTGATGACGGGAGGGCAGCCTGCTCGGGGAGCGTGGCCCCGGGAGGGGCACCTGACGAACGCTCGTGGTCGAGCGCATGTTGCAGAATGATAACAGCGGCCGCTTGGTCGATCACGGCACGGGAGTTCTTCGTGTTCCGGCCGGCCTGGTGCAGGCCACGCTGGGCCGTCACCGTCGACATCCGCTCGTCGACGAGCCGCACCGGCCGGTGCGCGGCCAGACGTGCGGCGAAGTCGCGGGCATCGGTGGTCGACGCGGTGTCGCCCCCCGACATCGACAACGGCAGCCCCACCACCAGCTCGAGTGCGTCGTACTCGTCCGCGATCGCCAGGATGCGCCGGATGTCGGTCTTGCCGTCGCGCCGGACGGTCTCGACCGGTGTGGCGATCAGACCGTCGCGGTCACACACCGCGACGCCGATCCGGGCGCGCCCGACGTCCACGCCGAGGCGACGCCCGGATCGCATGGTCACCGTCAGCCCGCGAGCCGCGCGGTGACGGCACCGAGCGCAGCCGGCAGTGCCGCCGCGTCCGTCCCACCACCCTGGGCCAGGTCGGGCTTGCCGCCACCGCCGCCACCCAGGACCCCGGCGGCTTCCTTCGCGAGCGGACCGGCCTTGACGCCGGCAGCGCGTGCGGCGTCGTTCGTCGCGACGATGACCGCCGGCTTGCCGTTGACGACCGCGCCGAGCACGACCACGGCGGCAGCGTCACCGAGCTGGGCACGCACGCCGGTCGCGAGCGCACGCAGGTCGTCGGCGGACTGCAGCCCGTCGACCGACTCGGCGACGACCGTGGTGCTGCCGATCGTCGTCGCGAGACGCGCGATGGCGGGCACGCGCTGCTGCAGGTTCGCCGACTCGAACTCGGCCACGCGCTTCTGTGCGACGCGCAGGTCCTCCATCAGGGACTGCACGCGCGCGGGCAGGTCGTTCCGCGGGGCCTTCAGCGCGCTCGACAGCTGCGAGACGATCGTGCGCTCGACCGCCAGCTCGCGGAAGCCCTCGAGGCCGACCAGGGCCTCGACGCGGCGGTTCGTCGAGCCGACACTGGCTTCACCGACCAGGTTGACCAGGCCCACCTGTGCGCTCGAGGCGACGTGCGTGCCGCCGCAGAGTTCGCGCGACCACGGGCCGCCGATGTCGACCATGCGGACCTCGGCGCCGTACTTCTCACCGAAGAGCGCCTGCGCGCCGAGTTCCTTGGCCTGGTCGAGCGGGAGGATCCGCGTGGACACCGGCAGGTCGGAGCGGATCGCCGTGTTGACGACCTCTTCGATCTCGGAGCGCGTGTCGAGCGAGATGGGCTGGCTCCACGAGAAGTCCAGGCGCATGTAGCCGGCCTTGTTGTAGGACCCGGCCTGCAGCGCCTCGGGGCCGAGGATGTCCCGCAGCGCAGCGTTGACCAGGTGCGTTGCAGAGTGGGCCTGGGTCGCACCGCGGCGGTACTCGGCGTCGACCACCGTGGTGGCAGCGTCCCCGACACCGACCTCGCCCGAACGGACCTGGACGGTGTGGCTCCAGAGACCGGACACCGGACGCTGGACGTCCAGCACCTCGAGGTCGAAGCCGTTGCCGACGATCGAGCCCTGGTCGGCATCCTGCCCGCCGGACTCGGCGTAGAGCGCGGTCTCGCTGAGGATCACCTCGGCGATGTCACCGGCCACCGCGCGGTCGACGCTGACACCGCCGACGATGATGCCGAGCACGTTCGACTCGGCCTGGAGCTGGTCGTACCCCAGGAAGGTCGTCTCGCCCGCAGCACGGAACGCGCTGTAGACGCTGAGGTCGGCCAGCGCCGTCTTCTTGCTCTTGGCGTCGGCCTTGGCACGGGCGCGCTGCTCGGACATGAGCGTGTCGAACGCGCCACGGTCGACGTGGACCCCGGCTTCTTCCGCCATCTCCATGGTCAGGTCGATGGGGAACCCGAACGTGTCGTGCAGCAGGAACGCGGTGTCGCCACCGATCGCGGGCTGGTTGTCCTGCTTGGCGCGGTCGACCGCGACGTCGAGGATCGTGGTGCCCTGCGCCAGGGTGCGCAGGAAGGTCTCTTCTTCGGCGTAGGCGATCCGCGCGATGCGGTCGTAGTCGGACGCGACCTCGGGGTAGGCGTCGCGCATGGCGTCGCGCGACGCCGGGAACAGCCGGGGGAAGGTCGCCGTCTCGACACCGAGCAGCCGCATGGCGCGAACCGTGCGGCGCAGCAGGCGACGGAGGATGTAGCCGCGGCCCTCGTTCGACGGCGAGACACCGTCGGCGATGAGCATCAGCGACGAGCGGACGTGGTCGGCGATGACGCGCATGCGGACGTCGTCCTCGTGCACCGCGCCGTACTGCCGACCGGACACCGTGGCGGCTTCGTCGAGCACCGGACGGACCTGGTCGATCTCGTACATGTTGTCGACGCCCTGCTTGATGAACGCGACGCGCTCGAGCCCCATGCCGGTGTCGATGTTCTTGTTCGGCAGCTCGCCGGTGATCTCGAAGTCGTACTTCGAACGGACGTCGGCGATCTGGTACTGCATGAACACGAGGTTCCAGATCTCGACGTAGCGGTCGTCGTCGGTCGCCGGACCACCGTCGATGCCGTAGGCGGGCCCGCGGTCGAAGAAGATCTCCGAGCAGGGGCCGGCCGGGCCGGGCTGCCCCGTCGACCAGTAGTTCGTGTCCTTGCCGAGGCGCTGGATGCGCTCGTCGGGCAACGACGAGTGCTGCTTCCAGAAGGCGATCGCCTCGTCGTCGTCCTCGTACACCGTGACCCACAGGTCGTCGGGCGAGAAGCCGAGCCCACCGTCGGACTCGGCGCCCGTGAGGAACTCCCAGGCGTACTGGATCGCCTGTTCCTTGAAGTAGTCCCCGAACGAGAAGTTGCCGTTCATCTGGAAGAACGTGCCGTGCCGCGGGGTCTTGCCGACCTCTTCGATGTCGTTCGTGCGGATGCACTTCTGCACGCTGGTCGCCCGCGGGTAGGGCGCCGGGACCAGACCGGTCAGGTACGGGATGAACGGCACCATGCCCGCGACGGTGAACAGCAGCGACGGGTCGTCCGAGACGAGCGAGGCGGACGGGACGACGGTGTGGCCTCGGTCACCGAAGTACTGGAGCCAACGGCGGCGGATCTCTGCGGTCTGCATGGTGCTTCCTGGGGACGAGAGGGCGGGACTGGAGGACGTGTCAGACGTCGGTGCGGAGCTCGGCTTCACGGGAGCGGTACCCGTCGGCCACGGCACTGCGGAACGCGGTCGTGCGGGCGTCGACCTCGGCGAAGAACGTCGCGCCGACCGAGGTCCTGCTGACACGGTGCGCGACGAGGAACCCGATGACGACGCCGACGACGACGAAGAACAGCTGCTTCACGGTGCCTCCCTCCAGCGCACGCCGAGGCGCGCGTCCGACCAGCCTAGTCGCCGCCCCGGGAACGCCGAACGGCGGGCCGTCCGTTGTGGACGACCCGCCGTTCAGGTTGGGCTGTGGATCAGCTGGAGCCGATCAGCGAGCCGCGTAGTACTCGACGACGAGCTGCACTTCACAGGTCACGGGGACCTCGGCGCGCTTCGGACGACGCACCAGGCGGGCCTGGAGCTTGTCGATCTCGACCTCGAGGTAGCCCGGCACCTTCGGGAGGACTTCCTGGTGGCCACCGGCAGCGGCGACCTGGAAGGGCTCGAGCGACTCGGAGCGCTGCTTGACGTGGATCAGCTGGCCCTCCTTGACGCGGAAGGAGGGACGGTCGACGAGCTTGCCGTCGACCAGGATGTGACGGTGCACGATCAGCTGACGGGCCTGCGAGGTGGTGCGGGCGAACCCGGCACGCAGCACGAGGGCGTCGAGGCGCTGCTCGAGCAGCTCGACCAGGTTCTCACCGGTCAGGCCGTTCGTCTTCCGGGCCTCTTCGAAGACGATGCGGAGCTGCTTCTCGCGGATGCCGTACTGGGCGCGCAGACGCTGCTTCTCACGGAGGCGGACGGCGTAGTCGCTGTCCGCACGACGGCGCGTACGGCCGTGCTCACCGGGCCCGTAGGGGCGCTTCTCGAGGTACCGGGCTGCCTTCGGCGTCAGCGGGATGCCGAGCGCGCGAGACAGGCGGGTCTTGCTGCGGGTACGTGACTTGGTAGACACAGGGTCCTTTTCTCTGTACGAACTGAACTGAACACGGGTCTCGGCACGCGCACGTGCCGACGAACCCCGTGAAGGGATCCAGAGGGATGAGCCTGTGGGATCGGACGGCTACAGTCCGAACCTCTGCCCCCGTGCCGTCAGCGGACCGTTGGGTCCTGACGACACTCTGTCCCCGACGCAGCCGCACGCGGGAACCAGGACGTAGGCCCGTCAACGATAGCAGGCTCTGGGCGCGTGCCCAAGCAGCGCCGTCACTGTCCGCGGGTGATCTTCCGGAGACGGTCGAGCCGCGGGCCGACCTCGCGCTCGTAGCCGTTGGTGGTCGGCGTGTAGTACTCGGTGCCCACGAGCGCGTCCGGCAGGTACTGCTGCTCGGCGACCCCGTGCTCGGCGTCGTGCGAGTAGACGTAGCCCTTGCCGTGCCCCAGACGCTTCGCGCCGGCGTAGTGGGCGTCTCGCAGGTGGTTCGGCACGACGCCCATCCGACCGGCCTTGACGTCCGCCATCGCCTGGTTGACGCCGTTGTACGCCGCGTTCGACTTCGGCGCGGTGGCCAGGTAGACCACGGCCTCGGCGAGCGGGATCCGCCCCTCGGGCATGCCGATCAGCTGGACCGCCTGGGCCGCCGCGACGGCGATGGGCAGGGCCTGCGGGTCGGCCATCCCGATGTCCTCGGACGCCGAGATGATGATCCGGCGGGCGATGAAGCGTGAGTCCTCGCCGGCCTCGATCATGCGCGCCAGGTAGTGCAGGGCAGCATCGACGTCGCTCCCCCGGACGGACTTGATGAAGGCGCTGATCACGTCGTAGTGCTCGTCGCCCTGGCGGTCGTAGCGGAGCAGCGCCCGGTCGACCGCAGCCGCGACGGTGTCCGCGTCGATCACCGGCACCCGATCGGCGTCGGCGGCGCGGCCGTCGCCCTGGTCGTCGGCGTCGGGGTCGGCAGCGGTGTCGTCGGGGTCGTCCGCGTCCTGGTCGTCGGCGTCGGGGTCGTCGGCGTCGTCCGTGTCCTGGTCGTCGTGTCCCTGCAGCGCCCCGGCGGACGCCGCGGCGGCTTCGAGGGCGGTGAGGGCACGGCGTGCGTCACCGGACGCCAGCCGAACGATCGCCGCACGTGCTTCGTCGCCGAGCACCACCGATCCCCCGAGCCCGCGGGGGTCCTCGACCGCGCGGTCGACGAGCATGCCGAGGTCGACGTCCGTCAGGGGCTTCAGCGTCAGCAGCAGCGAGCGGGACAGCAGCGGTGAGATCACCGAGAACGAGGGGTTCTCGGTCGTCGCCGCGATGAGGATCACCCAGCCGTTCTCGACACCCGGCAGAAGGGCGTCCTGCTGGGCCTTGCTGAACCGGTGGATCTCGTCGAGGAAGAGCACCGTGGTCGATCCGTACAGGTCGCGGTGCGTGAGGGCCTTCTCCATCACCTCGCGCACGTCCTTGACGCCGGCGGTGACCGCGGACAGCTCGACGAACTCGCGACCGGACTGCCGGGCGATCGCCTGGGCCAGGGTGGTCTTGCCGGTGCCCGGCGGCCCCCAGAGGATGACCGACACACCACCGGGGTTGTCCCGCGTGCCCGTGGCGAGCTGCACCAGCGGCGATCCACGACCGAGCAGGTGCTGCTGCCCCGCGACCTCGGCCAGGCTCGTCGGACGCATCCGGACGGCGAGCGGCACGGACCCCTGCGCCAGCCCCGCCCGACCACCCGTCGTCGGCGCGTTCATGCCCGATCGGTGCGTTGCCATGCCCTCAATCGTAGGTCCGCAGTCCGACACCGGGCCGCGGGGAGGTCCGGGGTCGGTCCGCTACGCTCGTTGCACACTGCGACGAGAGGGCAGACCAGCACCGTGGCACCGAAGAACCAGGCGCGCGAGACCCGCGAGGCCCGTGAGCGTCTCCGACTGTACGAAGCACGGCAGGGCCTGCACGACCGGCAACGTCGCCGTCGCGTGCGGGACAACCTGATCGGTGTCGGCGCACTGGTCGTCGTCGCGGCCATCGCCACCGGGTCGCAGCTGGCCTTCGCCGGGTCGCACTCCACCGCGAAGACGGATCCCAGCGCGAGCGCGAGTGCGACCGCCACCCCGACTCCGTCGGCCAGTGCCACACCGGCGAACACGGGCGACGTGCCGAGCAAGACCATCGCGAAGGGCAGCACCTGGACCGGGTCGCTCACCCTGAACAAGGACGTCCGGCTCGGCATCGAGCTCGACGGCAAGGACGCCCCGCAGGCCGCCAGCGTCGAGATCGACCTGATCCGCAAGCAGTTCTACGAGGGCACGAAGTGCCACCGGCTCGCCGACAGCGCCGACTTCGAGTTCCTGCAGTGCGGGTCGGCGAACGGCGACGGCACCGGTGACGCCGGGTTCCAGTACGGGCCGGTCGAGAACACGCCGAAGGACGACGTGTACCGCGCGGGCACGATCGCGATCGCACGCAGCTCCACCACGTACTCGCAGTCCACGCAGTTCTTCATCGTGTACGGCGACACGAAGCTCGACGGCTCGACGGGCGGCTACACCGTCGTCGGCAAGGTCACCAGCGGGCTGGACGACCTGCAGCGCGAGATCACCTCGAAGGGCATCACCGACGCGGGTGACGACGGCACCGGCACCCCGAAGGTCGCCACGACCATCACGGGCGCGACGATCGAGCGCGAGCAGTAGTCCGCGCGGCCCGGCTGTCCACAGTCTCCCGACCCGCGGACCGCCGAGCCCGCTGGTGCAATAGGGTGGCCTCCTGACCGTGCCGACGGTGACGTCGGTGATGCACGACCACGATCGAGGCGAGACCTGTGGGATCTGACGAAGCAACGACCTGGGGGCGGGTCGACGATGACGGCACCGTGTACGTCCGGTACCAGGACACCGAGCGTGTCGTGGGTGAGTACCCGGACGCCACCCCCGAAGAAGCGATCGCCTACTTCGCGCGCAAGTACGCCGACCTCGAGGGGCAGGTGAAGATCGCCGAGCAGCGCGTCCAGCGCGGGGCATCGGCGAACGACGTGGCCCGCACCGTCGAGCACCTGAGCGCCCTGGTCGCCGAAGCGCGCGTCGTGGGTGACATCAAGGCGCTCGAAGACCGTGTGGCGGCACTGTCCGAGCAGCTCGGCTCGCTCACCAAGGAGCAGGAAGAGCAGGCCAAGCAGGCACTCACCGAGGCGCTCGCGTTCCGGACCGGCCTGGTCGAGGAAGCCGAGGCACTCGCAGCGGTGGACCCGGCTCGCGCGCAGTGGAAGCAGATCACCGCGCAGCTCGACGACGTGTTCGCCCGGTGGCAGCAGCACCAGCACGACGGCCCGCGCATCCCCAAGAACGACGCGAACGAGCTCTGGAAGCGGTTCCGCTCCGCGCGGTCGACCGTTGACCAGCACCGTCGTGCGTTCTACTCCGAGCTCGACGCGCAGCACCGCGACGCCCGCACCCGCAAGCAGGAACTCGTCCAGCAGGCCGAAGCCCTGGCCCCGCGCGGCTCCGACGCGATCCCGACGTACCGCCAGCTGCTCGACGACTGGAAGAACGCGGGCCGCGCCGGCAAGCGCCACGACGATGCCCTGTGGGCGCGGTTCAAGGCCGCCGGTGACGTGCTGTTCGAGCAGCGCCACGCCGAGAGCTCCGCAGAGAACGAGGAGTACTCGGCCAACCTCGAGGCCAAGCAGGCCCTCCTGACCGAAGCCGAGCCCCTGCTGCAGCAGCGCGACCGCGTCGCCGCGCGCAAGACCCTGACGGACATCCAGCGTCGCTGGGACGAGGTCGGTCGGGTCCCCCGCAACGACGTCCGTCGCATCGAGGACCGCCTGCGTGCCGTCGAGGACCACGTCCGTGGGCTCGAGGACGCCCACTGGCGCGAGTCCAACCCGGAGCGGAAGGCCCGCACGACCGGGCTCGCCAGCCAGCTCGAGGACGCGATCGGCAAGCTCGAGTCCGAGCTCGCCTCGGCGCAGGCATCGGGGGACGCGCGCAAGATCAAGGACGCCCGAGAAGCGCTCGACGCCCGCAAGATCTGGCTCGACGCACTGGGCAGCTAGCACCCACCACGCACGACGAAGCCCCGCGTCCGGATCGGACGCGGGGCTTCGTCGTGCGTGGCAGACGGCTCAGACCGGCGTCGGCAGCCCGAGCAGCAGCCGGATGTCCAGGTCGTCCTGCCGCATCTGTGCCGCGAGTTCGTCCATCGACGAGAACTTGACCATCCCGCGCACGTAGGACACGAACAGGACCGAGATCGTGTCGTCGTACAGGTCCAGGTCGACGTCGAGCAGGTGTGCCTCGATCTGCTTGGCCGGCACGCCTTCGAACGTGGGGTTGTTGCCGACCGACACCGCTGCCGGGTAGGTCGTGCCGTGGTGCAGCACCCGGGCCGCGTATACCCCGTCGGCGGGCACGAACCCCTCGCACGCCGGGTCGAGGTTCGCCGTCGGGTACCCCATGGCACGACCGCGCTGGTTGCCGTGCACCACGGTGCTGCGGACCGCGTGCTCGCGGCCGAGCAGTCGCGCGGCCTCGGCCACGCGGCCGTCCCCCAGCAGCTCGCGGATCCACGTGGAGGACACGCGCCGTTCCCCGTCCGGGCGGACGTCGTCGATCAGGTCGACGTCGTCGATGAGCTCGACGTCGAAGCCGTGCTGCCGACCCAGGGCCCGCAGGAGCGCGACGTCACCGACGCCCTTGGCCCCGAACCGGAAGTCGCTACCGACGAACACCAGCCGGGCGTGCAGGGTGTCGACCAGGATGCGGGACACGAACTGCTCGGGCGACCAGGACTGCAGTTCCTCGTCGAAGCGCAGCAGCAGGGTGGCGTCCACGCCGACGGCTTCGAGCAGTTCGCGCCGCTGGGCGATGCTGGTCAGGGCGGGTGGGACCTTGACGGGGTCGATGACGGTGAGCGGGTGCCGGTCGAAGGTCACGACGGTGGAGACGAGCCCCTGCCGTCGTGCGGCCTGCTCCAGGTGCGCGATGACCGCACGGTGGCCGACGTGCACGCCGTCGAACTTGCCGATGGTGACTGCACTCGGACCGAAGGCCTGGGCGACGTCCGCCACGTCTTCGTAGTACTGCATGCTGCTCCCCCGCTTACTCGCCGGCCACCGGGGCGGGCGTGGACTCGGGTGCCGGGGCGCCCGCCGTGCGGTGGTGCTTCCGCAGCCACCACAGCCCGGCGATGGGCAGGACCAGGGGTGCGAAGGCGTAGCCCATGCCGTAGTAGGACCAGATCGTCAGGTCGGGGAACAGCTGGCGGTCGAACAGGGACAGCGTGCCGATCACCAGCACCCCCGTCATCTCGAACACGATCGTGACGCAGGCCACGCGGTACCAGAACCGACCGGGCACGATCAGGGCGATCATCGCGACGATGTAGACGACCGCGGCCACGGCGCTGAGCGTGTACGAGAACGGGGCGAACGAGAACTTCTCGGCGATCTGCACGATGCTACGACCGGTCGCCGCGAGGGCGAGGATGCCGTACACGGCGATGAGGACGCGACCGATGCCGGTCGCGAGGGAGGACTTGGTCGCCATTGCACCGATCCTACCGATCAGCGCTGACACCACCGACCGCGCCCGGTCAGTTCAGGGCGAACCAGATCTGGTACATCCGGTAGACCATCACGGCCACGGTGAACCCGCCGGCGCCGAGCACCACCGTGCTCCATCGCGTGCGGTCGATGAGCGCCCACACGATCGTCGCTGGTGGGACCAGCAGCACGGACACCGCGTACACCCAGAACTCGAGCACGTTGCCCTTCGGCGGGTTGCCGACCGCCGGGGCGACGAGCGACACCACCAGCTGGGCGATCAACAGCAGCTCGACCAGCACGAGCGACCCGACCGTGTAGTCGTTCGGCTTCCAGCCGACGAAGCCGACCACCACCGCGAACAGGCCCACGACGACCGCCAGCACGAGCTGCACCCACATGAACCACTCGATCACGCCGTGGCTCCGTTCGTCGGGAAGTTGGTGATGACGCGCAGCAGCCCGCGGCGCACCGAGACCAGACCGACCAGCCGGTCGTCCCGCGCGGTGACCGCGGCCACGGGACCGTCGGTGTCCGGGTGGTCGGCGCTGATCCGCTTGCCGTCGGCCAGGTCCTTCGCGGCGATCGCGTCGAGTGCGACGACCGGGAACAGCTGCCGGGCGATGTCGGCAGGCCGGGCGAGCGCTGCACGGACGTCGACGGCCTCGTCCTCGAGGTCGATGGCGTCCGCGACCGAGAACGGCCCGACCAGGGTGCGACGGAGCGCGGTCAGGTGGGCACCGGTGCCGAGCGCGGCGCCGACGTCACGAGCGAGGGCCCGCACGTAGGTGCCGGACGTGCAGGACACGACCACGTCGAGGTCGACGACGGCGGTCTCCACACCGTCGACGGTGACGACCCGGTCGTTCCGCCCCGTGACGTCGAACTGCGACACCGTCACCGACCGCGCCGTGAGGGTGACCGCTTCACCCTTGCGAGCGAGGTCGTACGCCCGCCGTCCGTCGACCTTGATCGCACTGACGGTCGACGGGACCTGGGAGATCGGACCACGCTGTGCGGCCACGGCACGTTCGACCGCCTCGTCGGAGACGTCGGCGTCGGCGACACCGAGCGCGGCCACGGGCGTGCCGTCCGCGTCGTCGGAGTCGGTCGCGACGCCGAGCCGGATCGTGGCCGTGTAGGTCTTGTCGAGCCCCACCAGGTGGGTCAGCAGCCGGGTGGACGGACCGGCTCCGAGGAGCAGCAGTCCGGTGGCCATCGGGTCGAGTGTGCCGGCGTGCCCGATCTTCTTCAGGTCGAGGCGACGACGTGCGATCGAGACCGCCCGATGACTGGAGATCCCCTGCGGTTTGTCGACGAGGAGGATGCCGTCGGGAGCGGTTTCGAGCACCCGGCGAGCGTACCAGCGACGCCCAGGCCGCGCCGTCCGACGCGGGCGGTCAGCAGGCGTCGTTCCACTCGCGGCGCGGGTGTTCGGGGTCCGTGACGTCGAGCACCGCCGAGGCGGCGATCTTGACGTCAGCGCGACGCTCGAGCCGGCCGGTCTCCTGCTCCACCCACAGCGACCAGCGCCACAGTCCGCGCGCACCCGTCCCCAGCACCCCGTGCCCGTGGACGACGAGCACGCCCGCGCCGGCGCCCGTGCCACGGAACGGTGCGACCAGCCCGCTGCGCAGTTCGTCGACGTCGGCGGACGGAGCCGCTGCGGCCATCGCCGACACCCCGTGGGACTCGAAGCCCTGCACGAGCCCCGCGGCGACCCGTTCGAGGTCGACGCCGTCCTGCCCGTCGACGCCGATGACGGTGCGGTTGGTGCCGACCTGCGCGATCACCTCGTTCGCGATCGCGGCCATCGTGTCGGTCTCTTCGGGTGCCCAGCGTGCCATGCACCCACCGTAGGCTGTCGTGGTGAACGCGAGCGGAGCCTCTCCCCACGCCCACGGCCGTCACGACGCTCCGCAAGCTCCGCATCGCGCCGGAACCGGGGCGCGTGGGCCCCGGCCGTCTGTGGACGACCCGTCGGGCCGGACCCAGCCGGACATCGCGACCCCGTTGGTCGCCTGGTTCCGCGCCGAGGCGCGCGACCTGCCGTGGCGACGGCCCGGCTTCCCGGCCTGGGGCACGCTGGTCAGCGAGATCATGCTGCAGCAGACCCAGGTCGCGCGGGTGGTCCCCCGACTGGAGGCGTGGCTCACCCGGTGGCCGACGCCGCGCGACCTCGCGGACTCGCCTCCGTCCGACGCGGTGCGTGCCTGGGACCGGCTCGGGTACCCCAGACGGGCGCTCGCGCTGCACGCGGCGGCGACCGTGATCGCCGAGCAGCACGACAACGTGGTACCTCGGGACGTCGATGCGCTGCTCGCCCTGCCGGGGATCGGGGACTACACCGCCCGGGCAGTTGCGGTCTTCGCGTACGGCGACCGGCACCCCGTCGTCGACGTCAACGTGCGCCGCGTGCTGGCCCGTGCGCTGCTCGGGGAGGGGCAGCCCGGGCCGGCGAACGCCAAGCGGGACCTGCCGCTGATGGCAACGGTGCTGCCCGAGGACCGCGACGACGCCGCCGCCACGAACGCCGCCGTGATGGAACTCGGTGCGCTGGTGTGCGTCTCGCGCTCCCCCGCCTGCGACGCCTGCCCCATCGCGGACCGCTGCGCGTGGCGCGCAGCCGGGTACCCGGAGCACGACGGGCCCCGCGCGCCGAAGCAGGCGAGGTTCGCCGGCAGCGACCGCCAGGTCCGCGGGCTGATCATGGCCGAACTGCGCGCCAGCGACGTCCCGGTCAGCCCGGACGAGATCGCTCCGGTGTGGCCGGACGCCGCTCAGCGCGACCGGGCCCTGGCGTCACTGGTCCGCGACGGTCTGGCCGTGGGCGACGACGCGACCGGCTACCGGTTGCCGGACGCCTGAGCGGTCGCTACGAGGCGGGTGCGTCCTCGTCGTCCTCGTCGTGCTTGTACGGGTCGGCGTCGCCCGCGTACGTCGCGCCGGCCGAGGCGCTGCGGACCTGCTCGTCGCGCATCTTCGCCTGGGCCAGCAGGTCCTCGAGGTGCGCCGAGGTGTCCGGCAGGGCGTCGGCGATGAACTCCAGCGACGGGGTGAGCCGCGCCGTGATGTTCTTGCCGACCTCGGTGCGGAGCAGACCGGTGGCGGCCTTGAGCGCTGCGGCGGAGTCGGCGCGTTCCTCGTCGGAGCCGTACACGGTGTAGAAGACCGACGCATGCTGCAGGTCACCGGTGACGCGGACGTCGGTGATCGTCACGAAGCCGAGACGCGGGTCGCGCAGGCCCTTGTCGATCCGGCGGGCGACCACCTCTTTGATGCGGTCCGCCATCTTGCGTGCGCGCTGCGGGTCAGCCATGGGTGCCTCCTGGGGCGGTTGCGGGACGCGGTCCCGCCGGTGGTTCGTGGTCGAACGGTCGTTCGTGGTCGAACGGTGGAACGGGGTGAGCCCCGGCCTCCCCGTGGGGAAGCCGGGGCTCAGGGTCGGTCACACGATCAGTCGCGCGGCTTCTCGACGAGCTCGGTGGTCTCGATCTCGTCACCGGTCTGGATGTCGTTGAACTTGCCCAGACCGATACCCGCCTCGAAGTCCGTCCGGACCTCGGTGACGTCGTCCTTGAAGCGACGGAGCGACTCGATCGCCAGTCCGTCGGCCAGGACCACGCCGTCACGGATGACGCGCGCCTTGGCGTTGCGCGTGATCGTGCCGGAGCGGACGATGACACCCGCGATGTTGCCGAACTTCGAGGACCGGAAGACCTCGCGGATCTCGGCGACACCGGACTGCACCTCTTCGTACTCGGGCTTGAGCATGCCCTTGAGGGACTGCTCGATGTCCTCGAGTGCGTTGTAGATGACCGAGTAGAACCGGACGTCGATGCCCTCACGCGCTGCACGCTCACGGGCCTTGACGTCCGGACGGACGTTGAAGCCGATGACGATGGCGTTGTCGATCGTGGCGAGGTCGATGTCCGACTCGGTGATCGCGCCGACACCGCGGTGCAGGATGCGCAGCTGGACGCTGTCGTCCACCTCGATGTCCAGGAGCGACTGCTCGAGTGCTTCGACAGCACCGGAGACGTCACCCTTGATGATGAGGTTGAGCGAGTCGACCTTGCCCTCTTCGAGTGCACGGGTGAAGTCCTCGAGCGAGATGCGCTTGCGGGCCTTGGCCAGCTGGGCGTTGCGCTCGGCCGCTTCACGCTTCTCAGCGATCTGACGGGCGGTGCGGTCTTCTTCCGTGACCAGGAAGGTGTCACCGGCGCGGGGCACCGAGGACAGACCCTGCACCTGGACCGGACGACTGGGCGTCGCGGCGGTCACCGGGTTGCCGTCCTCGTCCGCCATCGCACGGACGCGGCCGTAGGCCGTGCCCGCCACGATCGCGTCGCCGACGTGCAGCGTTCCGGACTGGATGAGCACCGTGGCGACCGCACCGCGACCCTTGTCGAGTCGGGCTTCGATCGCGACACCGCGGGCGTCCTTGTCGGGGTTCGCCCGCAGGTCGAGCCCGGCGTCAGCGGTGAGCAGCACGGCGTCCAGGAGGTCCTGGATGCCGATGTTCTGCCGCGCGGACACGTCGACGAACATGACGTCCCCGCCGTACTCCTCGGCCACCAGGTTGTACTCGGTGAGCTGCTGGCGGACCTTGGCGGGGTTGGCGCCTTCCTTGTCGATCTTGTTCACCGCGACCACGATCGGCACGTTCGCCGACTGGGCGTGGTTCAGCGCCTCGATCGTCTGGGGCATGATGCCGTCGTCCGCCGCGACCACCAGGATCGCGATGTCCGTCACCTGCGCACCACGGGCACGCATGGCGGTGAACGCCTCGTGACCAGGGGTGTCGATGAAGGTGATGGGACGTTCGATGCCCTCGTGCTCGGCGACGATCTGGTACGCACCGATGTGCTGCGTGATGCCGCCGGCTTCGCCCTCGACCACCTTGGAGTTGCGGATGGCGTCGAGCAGTCGGGTCTTTCCGTGGTCGACGTGGCCCATGACGGTGACGACCGGGGGACGCTGCTGCAGGACGGAGTCGTCCTCGTCGGCGTACTCGGCGTCGATGTCGATGTCGAAGCCCTCGAGGAGCTCGCGGTCTTCGTCTTCCGGCGACACGATCTGGATCTTGTAGCCGAGCTCGTCGCCGAGGACCTCGAAGGTCGCCTCGTCGAGGGACTCCGTGGCGGTCGCCATCTCACCGAGGTGGAACAGCACCGTCACGAGGTTGCCCGGGCTGGCGTCGATCTTGTCCGCGAAGTCCGAGATGCTCGCACCACGGCGCAGACGGACGACCGTGTTGCCGTCGCCGCGCGGGACCTGCACACCGCCGAGCGACGGCGCCTGCCGCATCTCGTACTCGGCGCGCTTCGTCCGCTTCGACTTGCGGGCACGGCTCTTGCCGCCACCACGACCGAACGCACCGGCGGTACCACCACCGGGACCACGGCCACGGCCACCGCCACCGGCGGGACGCGGGCCGCTGAAGGCCGGACGCGGGAAGCCACCACCGGCACCGCCACCGGCACCGGGACGACCGCCACCGGGGCCGCCACGACCGCCGCCACCCTGGCCCGGGCGCTGCCCGAAGCCGTTGGGACGGTTGCCCTGACCGGGACCACCCGGACGCGGAGCGCCCGGACGGGGAGCACCGGGACGCGGCGGCTGGGGACGGGGGATCCCGCCAGCACCGGCCGCGCCAGCGGGACGCTGGCCCATGCCCTGGTTGGACGAGTACGGGTTGTTGCCGGGGCGCGGCGGGCGCGAGCCCATGCCCTGGCTGGACGCGTAGGGGTTGTTGCCGGGGCGGGCACCCGGCTTGGGGCCGCCCGGCTTCGGGCCGGCAGCCGCGGCGGCGGGCTTGGCCGCACCGGGCTTGACGGCGTCGTTCTTGGGCGCGCTGTCGGCGTCACCGGAGTCCGAGGGACCCTCGGTGGTCTCGGCGGCTGCGGCCTTGCGTGCCGCCTCGGCCTCGGCCTGTCGCTGCGCGACGGACTTCGGTGCCGGGGTGACGGGGACGTCCTCAGCCGCCTGGGGGGCGACCTCGGGCTCGGGTTCCGGAGCCGGGCGCTTGGGGCCGGGCTTCGGGCCACCGGGCTTCGGTGCGGACGAGGTGGCAGCCGCGGGTGCGGCGGCCGATGCTGCGGGCGCCGCGGATGCCGAGGCACCCTCTGCCTGCAGGGCGGCACGGAGCTTCCGTGCCACGGGGGGCTCGACACTCGAGCTCGGTCCCTTGACGAACTCGCCCAGCTCCTTGAGCTTCTCGAGTGCGGTCTTGCTGTCGACGCCGAGCTCGCTTGCGATCTCGTGTACGCGTGGTTTCGCCACTGTTCTCCTTCACGGGTCCCACCCCGTCAAGGGCAGGACTCACTGGGTGATGGGTCTCATTTCGAGCCGCTCATCAGTTGTCCATAAGCCGTTCAGCCTGTTCTGTCGTGTCCGGGTGCTCTTCCGCGTCGATCTGCTCGGCGAGGTGGGGTTCCACCTCGGGCAGACGCCGCAGGTACTCGAGCACCGCAGACGTGTCCGGTTCACGATCCAGCCGCAGCGCCCGGCGGAAAGCCCGACGCTTGACGGCCAGCTCGTACGCTTCGACCGTCGGTGTGAGCCACGCTCCCCGGCCCGGCATGACTGCCTTCGGATCCGCCACCACACGGCCGTCGCTCAGGGCGACGACTCGGAGGAGGGAAGATCGGGATGCGCGACGACGACTGCCGATGCACGTTCTGACGGCGACCACTCTACTCCCTGCCTCCGATGACCGCGATCCGGCGCGCCCGGATCCGCATCGCCACGGGCGAAACGCCGCACGCGACGCCCCGCCCGATCGGTTGTCTAGGACTCGTCGTCGTCCAGGATCGAGCCCTGACGACCTGACTGGATGTCGATCAAGACTCGTCGTCGTCCAGGATCGAGTCCGGTTGGATGTCGATCCGGGCTCCGGTGAGCTTGGCGGCCAGGCGGGCGTTCTGCCCTTCCTTGCCGATCGCGAGCGACAGCTGGTAGTCCGGCACCAGGGCACGGACCGCCTTGGTCGACGCGTCGAGCACGAAGGCGCTGGTCACCTTGGCCGGCGACAGCGCACTGGCCACGAACGTCGCCAGGTCGGGCGACCAGTCGACGATGTCGATCTTCTCGGCGCCGAGTTCGGTCGTGACGGCACGCACGCGCGCACCGAGCTCGCCGATGCAGGCACCCTTGGCGTTCACGCCGGGCTCGTTCGCCTTGACCGCGAGCTTGGTGCGGTGCCCGGCTTCGCGGGCGAGGGACGTGATCTCGACCACACCCGAGGCGATCTCCGGGACCTCGAGCGCGAAGAGCTTGCGGACCAGGCCCGGGTGGGTGCGGGACACGGTGATCTGCGGCCCCTTCATGCCCCGGCCGACGCTGGTCACGTACACGCGGATGCGCGAGCCGTGCGTGTAGGACTCCCCCGGCACCTGCTCTTCCGGGGGCAGGATCGCCTCGACGGTGCCCAGGTCGACGTGCACCATCCGCGGGTTCGGGCCCTGCTGGACCACGCCCGCGACGATGTCGCCTTCTTTCCCGCGGAACTGTCCGAGGATCTTGTCGTCGCCGATGTCGCGCAGCCGCTGGTTGATGACCTGCTTGGCCGCGAACGCCGCGATGCGGCCGAAGTCGCTCGGCTGGTCGACGGCCTCGCCGACGACGGTGCCGTCCTCGTCGCGCTCGGGCACGAAGACGCTGACCTCACCGGTCTTCCGGTCGAGCTCGACGCGGGACTGCGCGTCGGCCGGCTCGCCGTTCTCGTCGGTGTGCTTGTGGTAGGCCGTGAGGATGGCCGACTCGATGATCTGGACGAGTTCTTCGAACGGGATCTCCCGTTCACGCTCCATGAGTCGCAGGACTGCGAGATCGATCTTCACCGAGGGGCCTCCGTATTCAGATGAGTCGCTCCGGCGCACTGGAACCGCGCAGAAGTCGGCGTCCAGAGTACCGCACTGCGGCGCTCCGCCCTGCGCGGACGGGAGGCACGGTGCCAGCTGGCACCGGGCCTCCCGTCCGACGGGTGGTCGCGTCGACGACGCGAGCCGCTAGATCGCGCGGACCGCCGGCAGCAGCTCGGCGACCGGTACCTCGGTGCGCTCGCCGCTCGCGCGGTTCCACAGCTCGACGATGCCGTCGGCAGCGCCACGACCCGCGACGACGACGATCGGCATGCCCAGCAGCTCGGCGTCGCGGAGCTTCACGCCCGGCGAGACCTTCGGACGGTCGTCGTACAGCACCTGGTACTGGTCGGCCTCGAGCTGCTCGATGATGCTGGCCGCCAGGTCGTACGCCGTGGCGTCCTTGCCCGTCGCGACCACGTGCACGTCGAACGGGGCGACGTGCTTGGGCCAGGCCAGGCCCTTGTCGTCGTTGTGCGCCTCGGCCAGGATCGCCAGGATGCGGGTGACCCCGATGCCGTACGAGCCCATCGTGACGGTGGCGAGCTTGCCGTTCTCGTCCTGCACCTTGAGCCCGAGCGCCTCGGCGTACTTGCGGCCGAGCTGGAAGACGTGCCCGATCTCCATGCCGCGGGCGGTCTCGAGCGGACCGGAGCCGTCGGGTGCCGGGTCGCCGGCGCGGACGTCGGAGACCTCGGCGACGCCGTCGGCGGTGAAGTCGCGGCCCATCACCAGGCCGGCCACGTGCACGCCGCGCTCGTTCGCACCCGTCAGCCAGCTCGTGCCCTCGACCACGCGGGGGTCGACGAGGTAGCGCAGCCCGGTCGCGCTGTCGGCACCGAGCACCTGCGGACCGATGTAGCCCTTCACCAGGCCCTTGTGCTTGCGGAAGTCGTCGTCGCCGGCGGCTTCGACCTCGGCCGGGGCGAAGGCCACCTCGGCGCGCTTGAGGTCGACGTCGCGGTCGCCGGGCAGACCGACCACGACGACCTCGCGCGTGCCGTCCAGGTGGGTGAGCGCGAGCACGACGTTCTTGAGCGTGTCCGCGGCGGTCCACGGTGCGCCCTCGCGGGGGGTCACCTGGTTGGCGTGCGCGACGAGCGTGTCGATCGTGGGGGTGTCGGCGGGCGGCAGCAGCACGGCGTCGGGCTGTCCGTCGATGGGCAGGGCGTCGGGCACCGGCGTCACGTAGGCCTCGACGTTGGCGGCGTACCCGCCGGCGCTGCGGACGAAGGTGTCCTCGCCGACGGCGATCGGGTGCAGGAACTCCTCGGACTTCGAGCCGCCCATCGCGCCGGCGTCGGCCTTGACGATGACGTGTTCGAGGCCGAGCCGGTCGAAGATGCGGACGTAGGCGTCGCGCATCGTCCGGTAGCTGGCGTCGAGCCCCTCGTCGGTGACGTCGAACGAGTAGGCGTCCTTCATCGTGAACTCGCGGCCGCGCAGCAGACCGGCACGCGGGCGGGCTTCGTCGCGGTACTTGTCCTGGATCTGGAACAGCGTGACGGGCAGGTCCTTGTACGACGAGTACAGGTCCTTGACCAGCAGCGCGAACATCTCTTCGTGCGTGGGGGCCAGCAGGTAGTCGGCGCCCTTGCGGTCCTGCAGGCGGAACATGCCGTCGCCGTACTCGGTCCAGCGGTTCGTCGCCTCGTACGGCTCGCGCGGCAGGAGCGCGGGCAGCAGGACCTCTTGTGCCCCGGCCGCCTGCATCTCGTCGCGGATGATCCCCTCGATGCGGGCGCGGACGCGCAGACCGAGCGGCAGCCAGGCGAAGATGCCCGGGGCCTGGCGGCGGACGTACCCGGCGCGGACGAGCAGCTTCGCGCTCGTCACCTCGGCGTCGGAGGGGTCGTCGCGGAGCGTGCGGAGGAACAGATGTGAGAGCCGTGTGACCACGGACGCAAGCCTAGCGGCGGTGGTGGCGGGGCCGCGACGGACCGGAGGCCCGTGGCGGACTCGCCACGGGCCTCCGGTCCGTTCAGTGGTGCCGGCCGGACCGGCGGCCGCTACGAGGTGACGACGAGCGGCTTGCCGGTGCCGGCCGCCGGGCCCATCTCGTCGGCGAGACGGTTGGCCTCGTCGATCAGGGTCTGCACGATCTCGGCTTCGGGGACGGTCTTGATGACCTGCCCCTTGACGAAGATCTGGCCCTTGCCGTTGCCGGACGCGACACCCAGGTCGGCTTCGCGCGCTTCACCGGGGCCGTTGACGACGCAGCCCATGACGGCGACGCGGAGCGGGACGGTCATGCCCTCGAGCCCCGAGGTGACGTCGTTGGCGAGCTGGTAGACGTCGACCTGCGCGCGGCCGCAGCTGGGGCAGGAGACGATCTCGAGCTTGCGCTCGCGCAGGTTGAGCGACTGCAGGATCTGCAGGCCGACCTTGACCTCTTGCGCGGGCGGCGCCGAGAGCGACACACGGATGGTGTCGCCGATGCCCTCGCCCAGCAGGATGCCGAACGCCGTGGCGCTCTTGATCGTGCCCTGGAACTCGGGGCCGGCCTCGGTCACGCCCAGGTGCAGCGGCCAGTCGCCGCGCTCGGCGAGCTGGCGGTAGGCCTTGACCATGATCACCGGGTCGTTGTGCTTGACCGAGATCTTGAAGTCGTGGAAGTCGTGCTCTTCGAACAGCGAGGCTTCCCACACGGCGGACTCGACGAGCGCTTCGGGCGTGGCCTTGCCGTACTTCTGCAGCAGGCTCGGCTCGAGCGACCCGGCGTTGACGCCGATGCGCAGGCTGACGCCCGCCGCCTTGGCCGCCGCGGCGATGGCGCCGACCTGGTCGTCGAACTTGCGGATGTTGCCCGGGTTCACGCGCACCGCGGCACAGCCGGCGTCGATCGCCTGGAAGACGTACTTGGGCTGGAAGTGGATGTCGGCGATCACCGGGATCTGCGACTTCTTCGCGATGATCGGCAGTGCGTCGGCGTCGTCCTGCGTCGGGACGGCCACGCGGACGATGTCGCACCCCGAGGCGGTCAGCTCGGCGATCTGCTGCAGCGTCGCGTTGATGTTGGTCGTCTGGGTGGTGGTCATCGACTGCACGGAGACGGGGGCGTCGCCGCCGACCAGCACCTTGCCGACCCGGATCTGCCGGGACTTGCGGCGCGGGGCGAGGGTTTCCGGGGCCTTGGGCATACCGAGATTCACAGCGGGCACGTGGTCGACTCTACGCGCTCGGTCCGACAGCGCGACGCACCGGTCGGCGGGCTCACAGCGTGTCGACGACGGTGACCAGCGGCGCGTACAGGCGCATCGCGTCGAGCGCACGGGCGTGGTCGGCGTCGCTGGCCCCGGCGCAGGCGTCCGCGACGACGGTCACGCGCACGCCGGCATCGGCCGCGGCCAGGGCCGTCGACAGCACGCAGCAGTCGGTGGAGACGCCGGCGAGCACCAGGTGCGGGTGCTCCCCCACCACGGCCTGGAGGCTGCTCCCCCACTTGCCGAAGGACGTCGCGGTGACGACGGGGCCGTCCAGTGCCGCCAGCGGCTCGGTCAGGTCGTACACCGGGTCGTCGGCGGGCACCAGGGCGAACGGCCACTCGCGGTAGTAGTCGACCCAGGCGCCGGTCGGGTGCTCGGGGGCGACGAAGCGGGTCCGGACGACGCGGTCGGGGAACCGGGACAGCAGGCGCTCGATCGCGGCGGCAGCCCGGTCGTACCCGGGCGTCGACCAGGGGCTGTCGCCGGTGAACACGTGCTGCATGTCGATGACGACGAGCCAGGCGCCGGTGGTGTCGAGGGGCGCGTCGGTGGCGTCGAGCGGCGCGCCGGTGGTGGTGGGCGGCATCCCGTGGTCCGCGCTCACGCGCTGTGCTCCTGGCGTCGGATCGAGCCCCGCGTGGCGAGGGTGCCGAGGAACCCGACCACCAGTGCGACCAGCACGCCGAGGTTGGCGTACGCCCACGCGCCGGTCCGCCCGCCCAGGCCGAACGGCTCGAGCAGGTAGCCCTGCCAGTTGAGCCACGAGGGCACCCCGTACGTGTTCGTGACGAGTCCCCAGCCCAAGGCGGTCCCGAGCAGGACCAGGCCGATCGCACTCCAGCGGACGTCGCCGTACCGCCCGCGTCGGTCGAACAGCTCGTCCTCGGCGTACGCCGTCCGGCGCAGCAGGACGTCGGCGACGAAGACACCGCACCACGCGGCGACCGGCACGCCGAGGGTGACCAGGAACGCCTGGAACGGCGAGATGAAGTCCGATGCGAAGAACACGACGTAGATCGCGCCGGCGATCATGAACACACCGTCCACCCCGGCGGCGACGGGCCGCGGGATCCGGACGCCCACGCTCAGCAGCGCCAGGCCCGACGAGTAGATGTCGAGGACCGCGCCGCCGACCAGCCCCAGGATCGCCACGATCGCGAACGGGACGAGGAACCAGACCGGCAGCAGGGTGGTCAGCGCACCGATCGGGTCGGCGCCGATCGCGGTGTTCAGCTGCTTCGAGGACCCGGCGAGCAGGACCCCGATGACGACGAGGATCGCCGGTGCCAGGGCGCCGCCGAACGTCGTCCAGCCGACCACGCCGCGCGTCGAGGCCGTGCGCGGCAGGTACCGCGAGTAGTCCGCGGCGGCGTTGACCCAGCCGAGGCCGAACCCCGTCATCACCAGGACGAGGGCCCCGATGACCTGCTGGGCGCTGCCAGCCGGCAGCGCTGCGAGGGCGCCGAGGTCGATGGACGGAGCAGCCAGGACGATGTAGACGACGGTCAGCACGGCGGTGACGACCGTGATCCAGGTCTGCAACCGCATGATCACGTCGAACCCGGCGATGCCCGCGCCGATGACCAGCGCGGCGACGACCACCAGGGCCACGAGCTTCGTCACCACACCGTCGTCCCAGCCGAGCTCGCGGAACACCGTCGACGTGGCGAGCACGGCCAACGAGGCCAGCGCGGTCTCCCATCCGACGGTGAGGACCCAGCTGAGGAACGAGGGCAGCCGGTTGCCGCGGACCCCGAACGCGGCGCGGCTGAGGACCATGGTCGGTGCCGATCCGCGCTTGCCGGCGATGGCGACGATCCCGCACAGCAGGAACGAGAACACCACACCGACGACCGTCACGATCGTCGCCTGCGCCAGGGAGATGCCGAAGCCGAGCACGAACGAGCCGTAGCTCAGGCCGAGCACCGAGATGTTGGCGGCGAACCACGGCCAGAACAGTCCGCTCGGGCGGCCCTTGCGTTCGGACTCGGCGATGACGTCGGTGCCCTGCAGTTCCACGGTCCGGACGTCGGGCGCTGTGCTCATGCGCCGAGCGTAGTGCTACCCGAACAGGTTGACCGGCCGCACGATGTCGGCGTAGATGAGCAGGGCGCTCATGCCGGCGAGCAGCACGACGACGACCATCGTGAGCGGCATGGTCTTCGCCAGGTCGATGGGGCCCGGGTCGGCCTTGCCGACGAGCTTGAACGACCGGCGCTTCACCGACTCCCACAGGGCGCCCGCGATGTGGCCACCGTCGAGCGGCAGCAGCGGCACCATGTTCAGCACGAACAGGCCGATGTTCAACGAGGCCAGCAGCCCGAGGATCGTGTAGACCTTGTCGACCACCGGGACGCCGCTCATCGAGGACACCGTGCCGATCGCCCGGCCGACGCCGACCACCGACACGGGGCTGTCCGCCGAACGGGCCTGGGACCCGAAGGCCGCGTTCCACACGGCGACCAGGCGCTGCGGCAGGTCGATGATCAGGTGCGCGGACGCCCCGATCTGTGCACCGGTCGCCGGCAGCACCGCGGCGGGCGACTGCCGCACCAGGGTCTGGCCGATGGACACCCCGACCACGCCGACCTGCTGCGTCTTCGCGGTGCCGTCGGCCTGCTCGACGATCTTGCCCGAGGCGTCGTACACGTCGCGCGTCGCGAGCGCCGGCGTGACCTGCAGGGTCTTCCGCTCACCGTCACGCTCGACGACGACCGTGACCTGCTTGCCCGCGGACTTCTGGAAGACGTCCGAGACCTGCGTGATGGTCGGGTCCTGGGTACCGTCCACCGCGACGACGACGTCACCGGAACGGATGCCGGCTTCCTTCGCCGGTGAGACCGCGTCGCCCGACGAGCACCGGGTCGACTGGGTCGTCGGCAGGACACAGTCGACGCTCGACGTGAAGGTCGTGGTGGGGGCGCCGAAGCCGACCAGCAGCACGCCGAACAGGACGACGCCGATCACCAGGTTCATGGCCGGGCCGGCGACCATCACGATGATGCGCTTCCACGGCGTCAGCCGGTAGAACGCCCGCGAGTCGTCACCACCGGATTCGGCGATCTGCTCGGCGCTGGCCTGGCGGGCGTCCTGGACGAACGCGCTGTACATGCCCGTGTTCGTGATCGCGCGACCGGACGCCCGCGGCTTGAGCATGCCGACCATCGAGATGTAGCCACCGAGCAGGATCGGTCGGATGCCGTACTCGGTCTCACCCCGTCGGAACGACCAGATGGTCTTGCCGAAGCCGAGCGAGTACTGCGTCACCTTGACGCGGAACAGCTTCGCGAAGGCGAGGTGACCGAGCTCGTGGAGCCCGATCGAGACCAGCAGGCCGACGATGAAGACGACCACGCCGAGGACGAAGAGGAGCACGGATCCGACGGTCACCGCAGCAGCGTACGGGACGTTGCCGATGAACGAGCCGAGCGTGCGCTGCGGGGTCCGCCGGGCCTCCTGTCCGTTGCCGGACCAGCGTCAGCGGGCCAGTGCGCGGTCCGCCGCGTCGCGTGCCCACCGCTCGGCCGCCAGGACGCCCTGCAGCGAGGACTCCCCCGGCGTGTGCGACTCGACGACGCGCTCGACCGTGTCGACGATGTCGAGGAAGCCGATCGCTCCGGCGTGGAACGCGGCGACGGCCTGCTCGTTGGCGGCGTTGAAGACCGCCGGGAACGTGCCGCCGAGTTCGCCCACCCGCTTGGCCAGCGCGACCGCGCCGAACGCATCGGCGTCGAGTGGCTCGAACGTCCACGTGCTGGCGGTGGTCCAGTCCAGCGGGACGCCGACGTCCGGGACCCGGTCGGGCCAGGCCAGGCCGAGGGCGATCGGCAGCCGCATGTCCGGCGGCGACGCCTGGGCGATCGTCGAGCCGTCGGTGAACTCGACCATGGAGTGCACGATCGACTGGGCGTGCACGGTCACGTCGATCCGGTCGTAGGGAACGCCGAACAGCAGGTGCGCCTCGATGACCTCGAGGCCCTTGTTGACGAGCGTCGCCGAGTTGGTCGTCACGACGAGGCCCATGTCCCACGTGGGGTGTGCCAGGGCCTGCGCCGGGGTGACGTCACGGAGCTGGTCGCGGGAACGGCCTCGGAACGGGCCGCCGCTGGCGGTGAGGACCAGCCGGCGGACCTCGGCCTGGGTGCCGGAGCGGAGTGCCTGCGCGATCGCGGAGTGCTCGCTGTCGACGGGGACGATCTGGCCGGGCGATGCCGCGGCCTGCACGAGCGGACCGCCGACGATCAGGCTCTCCTTGTTCGCCAGTGCGAGGGTCGCGCCCGTCTCGAGCGTCGCGAGCGTCGGACCGAGCCCCACCGAACCGGTGATGCCGTTCAGGACGACGTCCGCCTCGACGTCGCGGACCAGCCGCTCGGCGTCCGCCGCACCGAGTGCCGTGGCGTGCACGCCGAAGGCCGCGGCCTGGTCGTGGAGCATCGCGGCGTTCGTCCCCGCGGCCAGCCCGACCACCTGGAAACGGTCGGGGTTGCGGCGGATGACGTCGAGCGCCTGCGTGCCGATCGACCCGGTGCTGCCGAGGAGGACGACGCGCCGGCGCTCGAGCGTCATGCTCAGCCCTTCGCGAGGATGTCGACCACGAAGACGAGGGTGGCGTCCTTCGGGATGTTCGAGCCCTCGGGCGGCGTCGAACCGTACCCGTCCTCGGGTGTGACGACGATCATCACCTGCGAGCCGATCTTCTGCCCGACCAGTCCGGTGACGAAGCCCTTGATGAGCGACCCCTCGGCGATGGTGAAGGTCGTCGGGGCGCCCTTCGACCACGAGGAGTCGAACTCCTTGCCGGTCTTGTAGACGACGCCCTTGTACTGCACGAGCGCCGTGTCACCCTCGGCGATGGTGGCGCCATCGCCCTGCTTGATGACCTCGGGCGTGGTCTTCGTCGGCGCGTCGACGTCGGGGATCGTGATCTCCGGCTCGCCGTCCGCCTTGTCCTTCACCGTGGGGAGCTTCGGGTCCTGGGTCTGCGGGGTGCCGGTGGACTTCGTCGGGGTCTGCGCGATGACGTCGGCCACGACGACGATGTTGCCGCCGGTGTTGAAGCCGAGCGCTGCCGAGGCACCGATCGCAGCGATGCGGTCCCCGACGTGCGCGCAGGACAGCAGGGCGCCGAAGCCACTGCCACCGACCGACAGCACCTGGGCGTTGCCCTGGTCGAAGCCGACCGTGCCGAGCTTCTTGACGTCGGACGCCTGGTAGACGCTGTAGGCGACCTGGACGTAGTCGCCCTCCTTCAGGTCGGCGCCGGTGCCCTTGGTCACGGTCGTGGCCTGCGGCGGTGACGCCTTCAGGCCCTTGTCGAAGGTGACCGTGGGCGCGGTCGTGCCGCCGAAGTCGCCGGAGACGTCGATCGCGGCGGACGCCTTGCCGGGCTTCGGGCAGCTGGTGATCGCTGCGGTCGAGGCGCTTGCCGAGGCGGACGGGGACGACGAGGCGCCACCCGAGCCGGACCCCGAACAGGCGGCGAGACCCAGGACGACGACGGGAACGAGGGCGATCGGGAGCAGGCGGAGACGCTTCACGGGGAGTCAGTCTGCCGCACGTGTCGAAGAGTCCGCTCCGAGTGCCGCGTCGGAGTCCGTCTCCCGCACTCGGACGAGCGCCTCGTGGTGGACCGGGAACGCCACGGAGCGAGCGATGAAGCACAGGCCGTTCGCGGTGGCGTGCGCGGCTTCGGCGTCGGCGACCCGGTCCGGCTCGGCGATCGTGACGACGGGGTGCAGCGTCGCGCCGGTGATCTCGCCGGAGCCGTCGCGGTTGAGGTTGAGCGCGGCCGTGGCACGGTCCTCGTACGCCAGCACGGTGAAGCCCTCGGTGACCGCGACGTGCAGGTAGCTGAGCATGTGGCACTGCGCCAGCGCTGCCGTCAGGAGTTCCTCGGGGTTCCAACGGTCGCGGTCGCCCCGGAAGGTCGGGTCGGCCGAGCCGAGCAGGTCGTGCTTGCCCGACGCGGACACCACGTGGTCGCGTCCGTACTCACGGTACCCGGTCGTGCCGGTGCCCCGGTCTCCGGTCCAGCGCACCGATACCTGGTAGGTGTGGTCGTGCATGTCGGCTCCTGTCGTGGCGGTGGTCGTGTCCGTCGTCCGTGCCTGAGCGGCTCGGGCCGCTCGGTACGATCACTGCATGACGGAGAACACCGATGTCCGCACCGACCGCCATCCTCTCACCGCCGAGGGGTCCGTCGAGCTGGCGGTGCTGGAGCGCTCGGGGTTCGACGAGAGCCGGCACATCGGCGCAGGGATCGTCGTGGACGCCTCGGGCGCGGTCATCGACTCGGTCGGGGACGTCAGCGCGAGCATCTACCCGCGCTCGACCATGAAACCGTTCCAGGCCCTGGCAATCCGTCGCAGCGGCGCGGTGTTCCAGGCCGAGGAGCTGGTCCTGACGACGGCGAGCCATGCGGGCACACCCTCGCACCAGGCAGTGGTCGAGCACATGCTGCACGCGTACGACCACGTCGAGGACGACCTGGGGTGCCCGCCGGACATGCCGTACGACCGCGCGACAGCGCGGGGGATGACCGGGCCACGGCGCCTGACCATGAACTGCTCGGGCAAGCACGCGGGCATGCTCGCCGCGTGCCGGGTGAACGGCTGGGACGAGTCGACGTACCTGGAGATCGACCACCCGATGCAGCAGGCCGTGCGTGCCACGGTCGAGGACCTGACCGGCGAGACCGTCGACGTGGTCGGCATCGACGGGTGCGGGGCGCCGGTGTTCCCCTTGACCTTCGGCGCCATGGCGCGCGGCATCGCCACCGTCGTGCAGCGTCGTGACGCTGACACCGCCGCGCTGACGGACGCCGTGCTCGCGCACCCGTGGGCGATCGACGGCGTCGGACGCGCGAACACCGTCACGATCGAGCGGCTCGGTCTGGTGGCCAAGCTCGGCGCCGAGGGCGTCATGATGATGGGGATGCCGGGCGGAGCGGCCGTCGTGGTGAAGGTGCTGGACGGGGCCCTGCGAGCTGGCACGCTCGCTGCGCTGACGCTGCTGGAGCGGAACGGCGTCGTCGCAGCCGAGGGGGTGGCGGACGTCATGGACGCCACGGGCGAGAAGGTGCTGGGTGGGGGCGTACCCGTCGGCGCCGTACGGATCGGGGCCGGGCTGCGCTAAGCGGCGCCACGGTTCGGCCGGCGGTGTGGGCCCGTTGGCGGTCGCCGGCGCTGTGGGCCCGTTGGGGGCCGCCGGCGCTGCAGGCGTCACGTGCCGTCCGGTCGTTCGAGGGCGGGCAGCGCGGGCGCGATGCGCTGTCCTCGTGCTGACCGGGGGTCTGGCCGTGCCGAACACCCGTACCGCGTGACGTCGAGCGTGGGGCCGGCCTGCCGCGGGACGGAGCCCAGATCAGGCACCAGGACCACGGAACCGATCCGCACCCCCCGGTCGTCGAGCAGCACCGCCACAGCCGTGCCCGGGCCGAGTCCGGTCGCCGCACGACGGACGGGGCCCGGCAGGACTCGGCCGTCGTCCGGCGAGGGCAGGTCGTCCGCCAGGGCCGTCCGGACGTCGTCTGCGGCCGAGGCGCACCGCGCCAGGGCGATCACCACCGCGGAGAAGACCGCCACGGCCAGGGCCCCGTGTCCGATCACCACGATGCCCGCCGTGCTGTCGAGGGTGACCGGCGTGCCGTCGTGCTCGAGCCCGACCGGGACCGACCACGGCGTGCTGGACACGCTGGCCCTGGCACGGTCCGATGGGTCCCAGGGCTCGCTGGGCGTGTCCGGATCGTCGACGGGGTCGACCCACGGCACCGGGTCGACGGGGTCGACCCACGGCACCGGGTCGACGGTGTCGACCACCGGTGGCGACCGGTCCTGGTCGTCGGTCCGCACGACCAGGGCGACGAGCCCGAGGACGACGGCGCAGGCGATCACCCCGCCGTGCGCAGCGCCCGTGGTGCGGGTCACGCCGGTCGTGGTCGCGACGATGCTCGGCGCGAATGCGAGCAGGACCGCGACCACGACGAGGGCCACGCGGAGGATCAGGGTCGACACGGGACGATCTCAGCGCAGCGTCACATCCCGGGGCAGGACACCGGCGTCCACGGTGGATGACCGCGGACGCCGGACGGCCTGTGGAGGAAGACCTACTGCACGAGGAAGAACTGCTCGCCGATGTCCACCCGCGCGCCGCGTTCGACGCGGTAGCGGCGTCCGGGTTCGCACCGACGGATCGAGCCGTCGATGTGGCGGATGACCGAGCCGTTCCCGGAGAACCGGTCGGACACCCACAGGTCGTTCCCGTCCCGACCGATCTCCAGGTGGGTCTTGGACACCGACTTGCCGGGGTCGTGGATCGTCAGCAGGTCGTCGAACCGTTCGCCGGGCTCGGCGCGCGGCAGTCGGCCGAGCAGCCCGGTGCCGTGCACACCGATCCGCTCGCCGGTGCTGAAGTGCAGCATGAAGGGGGCCCGGGCCGGGGTCTTCGTGACGATCCGGGTCTGGTCGACGTCCTCGTCCACGTCCGCGACTTCGTCCACGTCTGCGTCTTCGCCTTGGTCATCGTCTTCGTCGAGCTGTGCAGCCTCGTCCGCGTCGGAACTCGACGGGTACGCGTCAGCGGAGCGCGTCGGGAGGGCCGGACCGGGCATGCCCGGCACTGGCGGCAGCGGCGCCGCCGTCGGAGCCGAGGCCGCGGGCTCGTCGTCGAGCGGGTCGGCGGGCGAGGGCGCGGGTGACGTCGGCATCGGAGGCACGCGCAGCTCGTCGACGTCAGGACGGCTGGTCCCACCGGACTCGGGCACCTCGTCGTCGGGCTGGACCGTTTCGTGAGAGTTCGGCTCGTCGAGCACCGCATCGTCGGCGGTCGATGTGGCCGTCGCTGCCCAGTCCGGCCGCGCGATCGGCAGCGGGACGACCGGTCCGGTGAACGCCGCGGTCACCGCTGGCCGGACCGCGCCGCACTCGTTGCAGAAGATGTCGTCGGGCTCGAGGTGGTGGCCGCAGACGTGACACGTCGTGGGGTGGGTCGCGGGCTGGACCAGGGGCGTGGGGCGCGGCGCACGGCGCTCGACGAGTGGTTCGACCACCGCGGTGTCGCCGGCGCGCGGTGTTTCCGCGACGGGGTCGGCATCGACCGGGACGTCATCGACGGGTGCGCTGGCGTCCTGCGGACCCGCGTCCGGTGCCGGCGGAGCTCCGTTCCCGGGCGACGCCGGGATCGACGGTCCTGCGGGCGGTGCCGATGCACCCTCGACCGGACCAGCACCGTCGCCGTCACCGGCGTGCGCATCGGTCGTCGTCGGGGCGTCATCGCCGGGACGGCCGATCCACCACGACGGAGCGCTCGGCGCCGGCGTCGGGTCCTGCGGTGCGGCCCAGAACGGCGCCGACGGCTCGGCGGCGACGGCCGGCGGGGCGACGACGTCGGGTGCCGGGGCCCCGGTCCGTGGTGCCAGACGGGTGACCTCGGGGTCGTCCTCGGGCTGCGGGGGCTCCGCGGGGAACGCGTCGGGATCGAGGGTCGGCTCGTGCCCTTGCTGCGCACCCGACCGGTCCGTCCTGGGTGGTTCGCCGGCGCCGGTCCACTCACCGAGCCCGCTGCCGGCACCGTGCACGTGCGTGGGGGCCGACCGGGGCGCGAACGTGTCCGGGGTCTGCACCGGCACGGGTGCGACGGGCTCGGAGCGGCGGCGGTCCTCACCGGTGAGCCAGGCGCGCGTCGCCGGGTCGAGCGTGGACTCCGGCAACCAGGCTTCGGCCGCGGGGTCCTGACGTCGTCCGTGCTGGTCGGGCTGCTGGAGTGGCGGCGGGGTCGCACGGTCGGCCTGCTCGGGAGCGACGGCCCGTCGGCTGGCAGCGGTGTTCACGGCTCGACCGCACTCACCACAGAAGATCGCTCCGTCGGGCAGCACCGATCCGCAGTGTTCGCATCTGATCACTGGTTGCCTCTGTCCTCATCCGACCCGCTGCGTCGCTCGGCGGGCCTTGCAACATCGTAGCCACCGTCCGCTCCGAGTCCGGCTGGCACCCGCGCGGCTCGGCGGTCGAGCGCCCGGTGCAGGCGCGCGACGTGGACCGGACTCCGCAGGGACCGCGTCGACACCGCCGTCCGCCAGCGCTCGCGCCGCGTGCGTCCGGCACCGAGGTGCGCGATCGCGGACTCGGTCGCGTCCCACATCCGGTCAGCGGCGTGGTCGTCGGCGTCGCTCGGCCCGAAGACCGCGCGGTCCGCCAGCGCCGCCAGGCCGCTCCCCCGGTCGCCGGGGGCTCCCACGGCGACCTCGCGCCGGGTGGCGGTGACCGGGACGTCCTGTCCGCGGTCCAGCAGGGCGTCGCGGTACTCGTCCCACGCGCCGATGATCCGTCCCCTGGCGGTCGTGGCCCGGCGACGTCGGCGACGACGGACCGCCTTGATCGCCACGATCACGCCGAACGGCAGGAGCACGAGCGCGACGAACCCCAGTGTGCCGAGGATCCACGGCAGCGCTGCGAGCAGGACCTGCAGCCAGAGCGGGGGTTGGTCCGGAGTGTTCCGGTCGCTCTGCGGTGGTGCCTGGGTGTCCTGGTCCTGCTGTTCGGCGGGGGGCGGCGGCACGACCGTCTCGGGCCGTGTGACCGGCTTCGGGGTCTGCTGCTGCTCGTCGGGGATCGTCCGCACCGTCGGGTTGGGGTTGATCGTCACCCAGCCCCACTGCGCCGTGTCGACCTCGATCCGGGCAGTGACGTCCGATCCGCGGAACGTGGTGGTCCCCGACCCGCCGGCGGTGGTGCTGCCGGTCCCCGAGTCGCCGCCGGCCGCGAAGCCCATCACGACCCGCGTCGGGAACCCGATCTCCTCGGACATCAGCGCGGCGGCCACGGCGTACTGCTCCTGGTCGCCGAGCATCAGCGGCGACGTCAGCAGCTCCTGGATGCGGTCGGCCCCGTGGCCGGACCGGCTGACCCGGTCGTCCCCGACCCCGTGGCTGACGTACCCGTTCCGTTTGAGGGCCTGGATGACGGCCACGAGCTTCGCACCGTCCGACTGCACGTCGCCGGCGGTCGACTCGACGGTGTCACGGACGGCGTCCGGCACGTTCGTCGCCGTCGGGACCGTGGCGTCCCCCGGCCGTGCTGCAGCGAGCTGTTCGTCGGTCGGCTGGTCCGGGACGACCGCGCGCAGGTCGTACCGTGTGCCGTCCTGCACACCTCCGACCACGGCGCCCGTGGCGGTCGAGGCGTTGTAGAAGAAGGCGCCACGGGTGCGATCGGCAGCGCTCCCCCGGAAGTCGACCTGCTCGAGGTCGCCCACGGTGGGCAGCCACACCCCGCGGTACCCGTCGATGCGCACGCCGACGTCGATCGACCGTCCCGTGACGTTGCGCACGTCCACCGAGGTGGGGACGCGCTCGAACGTGCCCGAGGGCGAGGAGCCGTCCGTCCCGCCGACACGGTAGGTCACGCCGTCGTACGTGTCCAGGGTCGCGATCCGCACGAACCCGTTGCGCGGCAGGCCCGTCACCTGCAGCTGCGCCGCGTCGGCCTCGGTCGACTCCTCGTAGGCGCGGAAGCCGCTGAGCGGGCTGACGTAGTCACGAGGGTCGAACGGCTTCACGACGTCGGTCCGTGCGACCGTGCGGGCCGTCGTGGGCGGGGCGACGAGTCCCAGGCCCGTGGCGACGACTGCGGCCGCCAGGATGGTCCCGGTGCCCACGAGCGCCGGCCGCAGGACCGAGCGGCGCACGGCCACGGGCGCACCGATGGTGCGCGCGACCGCGGCCGCCCGCCGGACGTGCCGGACGGTCAGCGCCCACACGAGTGCGACCCCGGTCAGGGCCACCGCGACGGCGATGGACGTCTCGAGCCGCGTCGATCCGACCACCACACCGGCCGCGAACAGGACCAGAGCCGGGATGCTCGCGAGTTCCTGCCGGGAGGCCCTGGTCGCGCAGCTGACACCGGTGACCGTGGCCACCAGGAGCGTCAGGAAGAACGGCACCAGCAACGCCTCGTAGGTGCCGACCGGCAGACTGATGGTGACCAGGCGCTTCCAGCCCAGGGCCACGCCGGAGAACAGGTCCAGCAGCCCCTGCCCGGTGGGCAGCAGGCCGGCGGCCTCGCTCGGCACGGCGGCGGGCACACCGGTCACCACGAAGGCCGCGATCGTGGCCACGGCGACCGCGGCGGTCGGGAGCCGGTACACGGCGCCGACGAGGGCGATGGCGGTGCCCGCGACGACGGCCGTGACCGCGGCGACGATCATCCCCTGGTCGCGGTAGACCGGCCACCACGCGACACTGGCGATCGCGAGCAGGACCCAGACGACGACGGTGCCACCGACGAGTCGGACAGGAGGGACCCGGCGAGCGTCACGGCGCGCCTGCCGGCGGGTGTCCCGCCGCGGGCGCGGGGGTGCGACGGGCGGGGCGCTCACGCGGCCGCCGATCGGTGCAGCGCGATCCTCAGGTCGTCGAGGTACCCGATCGTCATCACCGTCAGGCCGGGTACCCGCACGAAGCGCGGGACGGACTCGGGTTCGCAGATGACCGCGACGACCTCGACCCCGATCGGGAACCGTGTCGCGGCCAGGCGGAGCGCGGGCAGCTCGACCGTCGACCCGACGACCAGGAACGCGACGGAGATGCCGGCGGTGTCGGTGCCCACGATCCGGGCGACCTCGGCCACGGGCAGGCAGGCGTCCGCCAGGGCGACGGACGCGAAGTCGTCGAGCAGGCGGGTCGGGGTGACGGTCGGCAGCCGGTGCACCGCGTAGACCGGGCGCTTGGCGAACTCCGGGGTCCGCTCGGACACGACGACCGTGACCTCGCGGCCGTCGCGGATCGCCCGCGCGCCGAGCGACGCCGCCGCACTGACGGCGAGCTCGAACTCGTCGTCGTCGGCGAACTCCGTGCGGGCCAACCCCAGCGCCACCACCAGGTGCGAGCGACGGGTGTCCTCGAACTGGCGCACCATGAGTGCCCCGGTCTTCGCCGTCGACTTCCAGTGCACGTTCCGCGGGTCGTCTCCGGGCATGTACTCACGGATCGCGTGGAACGAGATGTCTGCTGGCGACAGGTCCGTCGTCGCCTGGCCTTCGAGGTCGCGCACCAGGCCGGTGCTCGTCGAGGGGATCGCGACCGTCCGCGGGTGCACGATCACCTGTTCGCGGGCGGTCCAGACGAGTTCCCGGCGGACCAGGCCGACCGGGTCGGCGCGGATGCCCGTCACCGGGCCCACGTCCAGCACTCCGCGCCGGAGCGTGGGGACGGGCACCGCACGTTCGAACGTGCCCCGCGGCGCGATCGTCGGGATCGCCACGTCGACCAGGCCGGAGCCGATCGGGACCTCGACCGTGATCGGCACCGACGGCAGGCGCGTGGGGTTCTCGGCGGTCACCGTGACGCCGGCCTCGTCACCGACCGCGACACGTCGGGCAGGAGGGCTCATCCGGATCAGCAGACGCGAGTGCCCGACCAGGGCGATCGCGGCGACGACGACGAGCAGGACGCCCGCGAACCCGACGACCACGACCTCGCGCAGGCCGAAGCGGTACCCGAGCACCAACGCGACCAGCGTGAGCGCGGTCACCGTCCAGCCCAGGCCGGTGACCACGGACGAGACCTCGTCCCAGGAACGGGCCACGGTCCTCCAGGCAGTCCGCCACAGGCGCACGATGCCGACGACCGCGTCGGCCGCGACGCCGTCCCGGTCCCCCACCAGACGGCTCCGCACGTTCGTCAGGCCGGCGACCGTCCCGGTGCGCTCGTACGCGGTGCTCGACCGACGCGACCGCGTCGACGAGGGACGGCGCGAACGCGTGGAGACCGGTCGCCGGTCGGTCACGGCGCGACCCGGTCGGCTGGCGGCGGGGTCTCGACCAGGAGCTGCGACACCACGCTCGAGGTGGAGACCCCGTCGAACTCGGCTTCGGCGTCGAGCACCATGCGGTGCGCCAGGACCGGCTCGGCCAGGGCCTTGACGTCGTCCGGTGTCACGTAGTGGCGGCCGCTCAGCGCTGCGAAGACCCGGCTGGCGCGCATGAGCCCCATCGCGCCGCGCACGCTGACGCCCAGGCGGACCTCGTTGGCCGACCGCGTCGCGTCGACGAGCCGGGCCACGTAGTCGGCGATCGTCGGGTCGACGTGCACCGTCCGGGCCAGGGCGGCCATCTCGGTGATCGTGGCCGCGGGGACGACGCTCGCCAGGGGCACGGACGACGACGGAGCTGACGAGGTCTCGAGGATCTTCACCGTCGCGGCGTGGTCCGGGTAGCCGATCGAGGTCTTCATGAGGAAGCGGTCCAGCTGTGCCTCGGGCAGGCGGTAGGTGCCGGCCTGCTCGATCGGGTTCTGCGTCGCGATGACCATGAACGGCGCCGCCAGACGGTGGTTGACGCCGTCGACGGTGATCGCGGACTCCTCCATCGCCTCGAGCAGGGCCGACTGCGTCTTCGGGCTCGCGCGGTTGATCTCGTCCGCCAGCACGATGTTCGCGAACACCGGACCGCGGTGGAACTCGAACTCCTGGTTGCGCTGGTCGTAGACACTGATGCCGGTGATGTCGCCGGGCAGCAGGTCTGGCGTGAACTGGATGCGGTTGGTCGAGCCCTGCACGCTCTGGGCGAGCGCCCGCGCCATGCTCGTCTTGCCCGTACCGGGGACGTCCTCGAGCAGCAGGTGCCCCTCGCTCAGCATCGACGTGACCGCCAGACGGATCACGAAGGTCTTCCCGAGGAGCACCTGCTCGACGTTGGTCACGATGCGGCCGGCGACGTCGGCGAACCAGGTGGCCTGCTCGGGGGACATGCTCATGCGGGGAATTCTCCTCGTTCGGTTAGTTGCCGTTTGCCGGGGTGACATCGCGACTGGCGTACCCAGGGTCGGTGTGTCCGTCGACGGTAGCGCTCACGCGCACCTCAACCGCTCCGACCGGCACGGCATCGGATGGACCGTACGCGCCGCCGTTGTCCGGCTTCTGGTCCGTGCAGCTGACGATGCCGAGGAGCCCAGGCGTGCAGTAGACGATGCGGTAGGCGCTGGGAGCGAATTCGGCATTGCCGTTGTTCGGCGCGTTGATGACCGGCGCCTGGCCCTCGACAGCACTTGCGATCGAAGCCCGCGTCGTGAACGCAGTGGATCCAGGCAGCGTCGTCGAGGCGCAGTAGTCGTCCGCGGTCGCGCAGGTCGTGAGGACGACGTTCGTCGGTACGCCGAAGCCAGCGCCGGAGCCGAGGTCTGCGGAGCCGTCGAAGCCGACCCGCGGGCCTCCGTTGACGGAGTAGTACAGGTAGTCGCCGTCGCCAGAACCGGTGAGGGTGATGCCGTAGTCCTGCTTGGGCAGACCATCGGTCGGAACCGTCGCGGTGCCCGTCGGAGCATCGGGCGTCTGGTACCCCTGGACGCTTGCGACGTCGGAGGACGTGCAGAACAGCCCGTTGTCCGCAAGTGCGACGTAGCGGTACTGGCTCGAGATCAGATCCGTCGCCGTGGTGGCGTTCCAGACGTACTCGGAACCCGACGTCGAGCACCCGGGTGGGATCGGGGCGTCCGCTCGGTACTTCACGATGCGCATCGAGGTCCCGCCCCCGCCCCAGTCGGACTCCGACGCGGTGAGGTTCACAGCGGTGCGGCCGCCTTGCGGGTTGCCCGTGGCGGACAACACAGGCTTCGCAGGCGATCCGACGGCGGTCCCGCTCCCCTGGGCCGAGTTCCACTGCACGACCGTGTTGTCGCGGTCGGCACCGTTCCGCGCCGAGACCGTGACGGTGTACTGCGCCGCGCTCTGCGCCCCCTGGAACGTGGTGCTCGTGGCGGTGCCGGTGTTCCTGGTGGTCGACAGCCCCGGGCCCTGGATGCTCACGACGTAGTTCGACACCGGGGTGCCGTTGTTCGGGGTGGCGACGGGGTCCCACGAGACGTCGAGCTGGTTCGGCGTCGACTTGTCCGCCGACACCGTGATGCCCTTCGGCGGCGCGGGCACGAAGTCGGCACTCATGGGCGCAGACTGCTGCGACGCGGCCGACTGGCCGATCCCGTTGACCGCCACGACGGTGAACCGGTAGGTCGCCTTCGGGTCCAGGCCGGTGATCGTGCACACCGTCGCGAGTCCGCAGTCCTTCGCGATGCCGTTGGTCCCCGTGACCCGGTACCCCATGATCGCCGAGTTGTTCGCCTGGGGCGAGGACCACGTGAGCGTCACCTGGCCGCCGTCGTAGGAACCGGTGCGCGTCGGCGCTCCAGGAGCGTCAGGGACGTCCTGCACCGAGATCGTGACGTCGCCCCAGACGTACCGGTCCGGGTCGTTGGTGGCATCGGCGACCTGGTACTGCAGGTTGGTGTTGACGGGTTTCGCCGAGTCGGACACGGCGACCTGCAGCCGGGACTTGTCCGCGCTGGGCGTGATGGTCACACCGGAGGGCAGGCCGCCGGCGAGCCCGCGGATGGCGACGACCCGCAGGCGTTCGTCCGGGAACGGGTTCGTCGGCTGGTCGTTCGCCAGGACGTCGATCGTCGTGGACTGTCCGCGCTTCGCGACCGCGCTGTCGGCACCCGGCTGCACGAGCGGACGGTTCGAAGCGACGATCCCCACCGAGATGACCCCGGAGCGTCCGGCGTTCGTGGCGTCGGCGACACCGATGCCGATCGAGGCGGTGGTGTTCTTCTGCGCGGTGTCGGCGACCGAGATCGTCAGACGCTGCCCGGAGACCGTCGCGGTGGTGCCCGAGGCCGGCTGGCTGACCACGGAGTACTTGAGTTCCGGCAGGTCCTTCGGGTACGGGTAGTCCGTCAGGCGCGTCAGGTCGACGGTGCGCGAGTCACCCGGCTGTAGCTCGATGGACGAACCGGTGAACGCCGGCGGCTGGTTCGATCGTGGTTCGACCTTGATCGGCAGCACGAGCGTCGCGACTCGGCCCTTGCCGCCGTTCGCGCTGGACCCGTCGGTGACCTCGAACGAGATCGACGCGTTGCCGTAGTAGAGCTTCGCGGAGGTGAACACCAGCGTCGAGCGGTCTGCGGTCAGCGCGTCTCCGTTGGCGTGGGTCGCCTTGACCGAACCGGTGTCGGTGACGCGAGCGGTCTGGCCGTTCGCCGTGACGACGTACTCGGACAGCGGGATCCGGACCGTCGCTTCGCTCTTGACGGTGATGGTGCCCGCGGATCGGTTGACCTGCGGAAGGGCGTCGTCGAAGCCGGGAACGTGGATGAACCCGTACGACACGATGTCGGGGTGGTCCTTGCGGGCGACGGAGAACGGGATGACCTGCGAGTCGTCCGTCAGCGTGACGACGATCCTGCCGTCGCTGGTGGCCCGCGCGTCGTCGCCGTAGCCGTCGACCACGCCGACGGTCAGCTGCGAGGTCGAGCCCTCGGCGAAGAAGACGTTCTTCAGCACGTCCACCGTGACGTTCTGGCGGTGCAGGATGTCCTGCAGGTCGAGGGTGGTGTCGTCGACCTCCGGCCGGAGGGGTTGGGCATCCTCGTCCACGGTGACGGTCAGGAACGCCGTGCTCGCACCACCGTTCTGGTTGGACGCGGTGTACAGCACCGCGAAGTCCCCGCTGGTGGCGCTCTTCGGCGGGGTGACACGGATCTCCTGCCCGCGGAGCACCTTCGCCCGGACACCCTGCGCGGTGGGCTCGGCCTTCGACACGGTGAGCTGTCCGCCCTCGGGGTCGGAGTCGTTCTGCAGGACCCGCACCGTGACGGCTCCCCCGGGGCGGATCGTGACGTGGTCGGCTTCGGCGACCGGGTTGGACGCCTGTTCGGCCCGCGGCGCGATCCCGACCCGGACGGTGCCGGTGGCCCGGGCGCCGAGTGCGTCGACGACGGTGTAGGTGAACTCGTCGGTACCGGCCGAGTAGTCGCCTGCGTCGTAGGTGAGGGCGTCGGACCCGACGTCGCTGACCGAGCCCTTGTCCGGGTTCGACGCGACCCCGACCAGCTGCACGGAGTCACCGTCGGGGTCGATCCCGTTCAACGGGATCGAGACACGGACGGACTGCCCGGCGACGACCCGTGCGGTGACCGTCTGCGGGACGGGCGGGTTGTTCGTGGCGTTGTCCTTCTCTCTGACGGAGATGGACACCGCTGCGTCGGCGGACTGCCCGTCGGGGCCGGCCACGCGGTAGACGGCGGTGTAGTTGCCCGGCGTCGTCGGTGCCAGGTACCGCAGGTGGTCGCCGGAGACGAAGAGCAGGCCACCGTCGCCCGGGACGTTCTGCACCAGGTTCGGCTCGAGCGTCAGGGGCTCACCCTCGGGCTGGGTGTCGTTCGCCAGGACGTCGATGTCGGCCACGTCGCCCACGCGCACCGTGGCGGAGTCCGGCTGCGCGACCGGGGGCTGGATGCGGTCCGGCTTCGGGATCTCGACGACCGTGACCGTGCCGGTCGACGACGCCAGTCCGTTCGTCTCGGTGTACGTGAAGGTGACCGGGCCGTCGAGCGGCGCGGTCAGGGTGGTGCGGACCGTGTGCTGGTCGAGGATGCTCGTCTGCACCCCCGACGCGCGGTCCGGTCCGTCGAGCGCAGTGACCAGCAGCACGCCGCCGGCCGGGTCGATGTCGGTCGCGGTGACGTCGGTGTCCTTGGTCGACAGCGTCGTGACGAACACGGTCTTCGGCGTGGTGATGGGCGCCGTCGACGCGTCCGGTGGACGCAGGATCGTGATGCGGACGACGCCACTGGCGGTCTTCGTGCCGTCGGTCACGGTGTACTCGACCTGGTGGTCGCCGAGGGCGGAACTGTCGACCCGGAAGGTCCCGGCGTCGTAGCTCGGCGCGATCGTGACCCCGTTGGTCGAGGACACGCTCGTGAGCGTGACGGTGCCGTTCCCGCCCCGCACGTGGTCGAGCGGGCCGACTGAGAAGCCCTTGCCGGCGTACCCCTGCACGGCGAAGGCGTCCGCACGCAGGGGCACGTTGCCCTGCGCGGCGACGTGCACGGTGAGCGAGCCCCGACCGTCGGCACGCCCGTCGCTCACCACGAGCTGCACGCTGCGGTCGCCGGTGCGGCCGCTGGTGTTCCGGAAGTCCAGCAACCCGTCGGGTGTGGTCGACACCTGGTCGCCGTCCGCCGCGGAGGCCGACTTCAGGTAGACGGGATCACCGTCGGGGTCGACCCAGTCCCCCAGGACGTTGCTCGAGACGTGCCCGTTGCGCACGACGTCGGCGCTGGTGTCGCGGACCTGTCGCGGCGCGGAGTTCTCGGACTCCGGTCGGACCGACACCCGGACGGTGGCGCTGGCCGAACCGCCGTTGCCGTCCGTGATGGTGTACCGGAACGAGACGGTGCCGGTCGCGCCGTCGGCCAGCGCGATCTGCAGGCGCTGGCCGTCGTCGACGATCGCGACCGAGCCGTCGGCACGGTCGACGCCGTCGACCTCGCTGATCACGATCGGGTCACCGTTGGGGTCGTAGTCGTTGAGCAGGACCGGGAGGCTCGTGGTGCGTCCGGGACGCGCGCCCAGGTCGTCGTCGACCGCCACCGGCGGCTTCTGGTCCTTCTCGACCTGCGGGTCGTCGTCGGAGACCTGCTCGCGCTGCTGGTCGTCGTCCCGCTTGATCAGGTCGGACCAGTTGTCGATGAGCTGACCGCTGCGGTCGATCGCCCACGACCGACCCGTCGCGGGGTCGTTGGCGACGACGGTGTCGCCGTTGTGCACGATCGTCAACGCGGCCGCGCCCGGCACCCGGTCGAGCTGCTGCAGGGCCCTGCCGTCGCAGGTGTCGACGGCTTGCCCACCGCTCCACGCGCCGTAGGTGCAGGTCCCGTCGACGTACGGCCGCGCCGCACGGCCGGAGACGGCCAGCTGGGTGGCAGCCACCGAACCCGACGGCGTCACCCGCACCATGCCGGCGGCACCGGCGACGACGACGTCATCGCCGGAGCCGGACGAGTGCTGCAGTGCCGGGGAGCTGCCCACACGGTCACCGAGGTCGACCGTGTCGCCGTCGATGGCGAGTCGGCCGTCGGTGCGGTCGAGCACCGCCACGTGCCCGCCGACGGTCGCCACCTGGAAGTCGTCCGCACGGTCCATCCGCACGGGCCACTTGCGCACCACGGACGGTGTCGTGCCGAGCTGGACCAGCGACGCGGTCGCCGTCTTCGGTGAGTAGACCGCCACGTGGTCGTCCGACGCATCGAACACCGCGTCGGCGCCGAGCGTGAGGTCGGCCTTCGTCGAGGCGTCGAACTCGTCGAGTCGGTCGGTCGGGGTGGTCCACAGTTCACCGGTCTCCTGGTTGCCGATGACCGCAGTGTTGCCGGCGAAGAAGACGGTGGGTGACCCGGAGGGCAGCGTGACCGCGTCGCCGACGGTCGCATCGGCGACGTCCACCTTGGCGATCGTGCCCTTGGTCTCGTCGACGCTGTAGACGGTGGAGCCGCGCTGCAGGACCGACAACGTGTCGGTGGAGGCCTCGATGGCGGTGTTCAGCTGCAGGACCGCGGTGTTCGCCCGGCCGACGGCACCGTACTGCGCCGACGGCACCCACACCGTGCCGTCACCGAGGTCGACGCGCTGCGTGTGGTAGCCGCTCGAGACGACCGCCGCGCCGGTGACCAGCGCGGCGACGAGCACCGACGCGCCCACCGTGACCGCGGCGGACCGGTGCTGGGCGAGGAGCCGACGGATCACGATCCGCTGCCGATCGTGGCGCACCGTTGGGCGCTCGCAACCCCGGTCTTGCCGTCGCGGTTGACGGCGACGGAGATGCACTCCTCGTCACCTCGGGCACCCGAGACCACGAACGAGGTGCCGGACTGCTGGCTCGACGAGCCGTTCGAGGTGATCACGTAGGTGTCGCCGGACTCGACCCCCGGGTCGGACCACCGGAAGGTGACGGACTGCGTCGTGGAGGACGCGCGGATGTCGGAGACGGTCGGGATGGCGCCCGTGCCCACCCGGGTCACCGCGATGACCGTCGTCACTGCGAGGGCGGCGACGACCACGGCCGCGGCCGTCGACACCCACACGATGGTGCGACGTGACCGTCGGCGGCTCATCGTCATCGAACCCGTGCGGTGCACGGTCCCGACGCTGCGGGACCCGGTCACCGCGACGCCACCCTGCACCGCGCGACGGGTCCGGCGCCGCCGGCCCACCCGCGACGGGGGCTGTAGCTCGCGCACGACCGTGCGGTCACCGTCGGGGGTCGGCATCGCGACGGCCCACGACTCGACCGCGACGTCCGCGGGGGTCTGCGGGACGCCGAGTTCGGCCTGCACCTGCTGGAACCCACGGACGAGTTCCATCACGGTGGCCGGACGCTGCTGGACCTTCCGCGACATCGCCGTCGCGAGCAGGCGCTCGAGCGACGGCGGTACGTCGGTCCGACCGGTGGGCTTGACGCCGCCCTTGTCGATCCGGCTCATCAGGTCGGACGCGCCGTTCTTGCCGCCGGGCACCTCGAAGGGAGACCGACCGGCGACGAGCGAGAACACCGTCGCCGCCAGCGAGTAGACCTCGGACTGGATCGTGCCGCGGGACTCGTCGATCAGGACCTCGGGTGCGGACCACGGGATGGACATGCCGATGGGCTCGTCGGGGTCGGCCTCGCCGATGGTGGCGGCGATGCCGAAGTCGGAGAGCACCGGGTTGCCGTAGGCCGTCAGCAGGATGTTCGACGGCTTGATGTCGCGGTGCAGGACGCCCTCTCGGTGCGCCGTCTCGAGCGCGGAACCGATGCGGATGCCGATCGACAGGACCTCGGACACCGGGACGGGTGTGCGGCGGTACCGCTCGCTGAGCGAGGACGAGCAGAGCTCCATGACCAGGTACGGTCGACCGTCCGACGCGACACTGGCCTGGAACACGGTCAGGATCGAGGGGTGCGTGCTGAGCCGGGCCATCAGGTTTGCCTCGGACTGGAACATCTGCCGGACCCGGTCGTCGACGACCTCGTCCAGCAGCACCTTCACCGCGACCTGGCGGCGGGGCATGTCCTGTTCGTAGAGGAACACGTCGGCGAAACCGCCGGACCCGAGGACGTGGACGGGGCTGAAGCCGGCGATGACCGGAGGCGTGGACGGCAGGCGTCGCGCCATGGTGCCCTTCCTCCCCGGCCGGCACGGCCAGTCGTTCGTCGCGGCATCCCAGTCTACGAGCCACGCTCGGCGGGACCGTCGTGCCCACCGGCACGAGGAGCCCCCTGGGTCCCCCAGTTCGGGGGCCCTGGTCAGGGTCGAGGAAGCGTGTCCTCGAGGTCGGTGTCGGCGGGTGCTCCCTCGACCTGCAGGACCACGACGGTCACGTTGTCGCGTCCCCCGGCGACGAGGGCGTCACCGACCAGGCGTTCGGCGAGCTCCTGCGGGTCGTCGACCTTGGCGGCGATGCGGCTGATGCCGGCGTCGCCGATCTCCTTGGTGAGTCCGTCGGAGCAGATGATGTACCGGTCTCCGGTCCGGAGCGGCAGCGTCCACCAGTCGGGCTCCGGCGGCTCCCCGAACCCGACGGCCCGCGTGATCACGTTGCTGTCCGGGTGGGCCTCGGCGTCCTCGGCACGCAGCACGCCGGCGTCCACCATCTCCTGGACGACGGAGTGGTCGACGGTGATCCGGCGGAGCGTGCCGTTCTCGACCCGGTAGGTGCGCGAGTCGCCCACGTTGAAGACGAGCGCGGCCGGCTGCCCCTCGGCCGCCACGAGCGCGAGCCCGGTGACGGTCGTACCGGCGCCGATCGCGTTGCCGCCCGCGGCGCGTTCGATGTCGGCGGTGGCGAGCAGGAGGGCGTGCTGGATCGACTGCCGCGACCCGAAGGGCCCGTCCGCTGCGTCACCGAGCCGGCGCACGACCGCGTCACTGGCGCGGTCACCGGCGAGGTGCCCGCCCATGCCGTCCGCGACGACGAAGAACGGCGCTTCGACGATGTAGCTGTCCTCGTTGTGGTCACGACGACGACCGATGTCGGTCGCGGCACCCCACGAGAGGGTGAGCGTGGCGCCCGCTCCGGGGACGTCGATGGTGTGGGCGGCGGCGGCTCGGCCGAGTTCGGTCACGTGTCAGGATCGCTCTCTGGTGGTTCGGGGCGTGCCGGTCAACTGCGTCGGGGGCGCCACACGGGGCGGTGGGAAGCCGTCCACAGGTGGAGTCGCTCGGAGGTGCGGCGAGAGGATCTCGATGGCGATGCCGTCCCCGATCTCGACTACCGTACCCGTCAGTGCGACGATCGACGCGCCTGCCGCCATCCGGTACGGCGGCGCGCCGGCGGGACGGACCACGGTGCCGTTGGTCGACCGCAGGTCCTGGACGACGACCGCTTCGCCCTCGGCGTGGACGAGCACGTGCGACGACGACACCTGCCCGAGCGCCGACGGCACCGTCACCAGGACGGGTTCCGGTCCGCGGACGATCCGTGGCAAGGCCGGACGTCGACCGATCACGACCGGTCGGTCGAGTCGGACGCGTCGGTCGGCCACGCGGATGGACGGCACGCGTTCCCGCACCGGTTCACCCTGGGTGGGGAGGACCGGGGGGCCGTCCGGCACACCGGCGGCCCGACGTCCGGTCGGGGGTCGCACCGCCCCGGCGTGGCGGATGACGGTGTCCCCCAACGGGTCCGGGGCTGCCGCGGGAGCCACTCGCAGCACGGTGTCGTCGGTCTGGTCCGTCGAGGCCACGGTGGGGTGCGACGCGCGGCGGATGACCGTGTCGTCGTCGTCGGCGTCGTCGTCGCGCACGCGCTGCCCCTTCTCGCGGTGTTCCGACGAGCGTAGACGATGTGGTGCGCACGGCGTCACTCGTCCCAGGTCGGCGCGCTGCCGGCGAGGACCGATCGCAGCACCAGTGCCGCCATCGGGTCCGACGGAACGGCGTCGAGCGCGTACTCGGCGCGCACCTGGGCGCGTGGGGCGGAACCGAGAGCCCAGGCGCACCACGCCCCGAGCGCGAGTGCGCCGGCGACCCCGACGCGTTCGTCGCGAGGCGACCCCTCGGCCTTCCAGGTGTGCCACACCGCCGCACACCGGTCGCCCGCGACACGGATGCGGTCCGCGTCCGGCTTCGGTCCGAGGCCACGCAGTGCCTGCGGTGGGGCATCGCGCAGCGCGTCGTACGGCTGGACGGTCCGTGCGGTGACGACGTCGTGCCCGGCGAGCACGCGAACCAACGCCATCCTGGTGGCGAGCGCCCCGCACGCCGTGGCGACAGCCGCGGCGGTCGCGGTCGTGACGGTCGGCGGGCCGGGCGCGACGAGTGCGACGGCTGCAGCGGGGAGGGTGACCGCGGCCGCGATCTCGCGCGGGTAGCGCACGTACTGGTCGGTGTCCGATCGGAGTGTGACTGGGTTCATGCCGACATCGAACCGTGATCGGAGCCTCCCGATCGGTCATCGTCCCGCCCTGTGGAGAACCGCACCGATCGACGCAGGATGTGGAGGGGCGGCCGTCAGGCCGTGACGGGCTGCAGGCTCTCGGCGACCAGTTCCCACGTGCCGTCGACCCGGTCGACGACGACACCGTTCAGGCGAGCCCAGTCCACCAGGTCGTCCATCGACCGGACGTCGGCGCCCGTCCTGGCCAGCAGTGCCACCAGGCGGCCCTTCGCGGTCTTGTTCCAGTGGTTCAGGGCCTTCCGGCGGCCGCTGCCGTCCACACTCACCACGCGGAGCACGACCGCATCGTCGACCGGACCGAGCGCGCGGTAGCCCTCGGACCGCAGGTCCAGCACCAGCCCGCCCGACCGCGACGACAGCGCGCGCGATGCGCGCACCGGCCAGTGCGACGCGAGCCGCAGCGGCCCCAGGCGCGAGTCGTGCGACAGGCGGTACGCCGGGATCAGGTCACCACCACCGATCGGACCGAACATCGCGGACTGCACGACGACGTGGCGGTACCACCAGGACCGGGTGTCGCACGACGCCGACCGCGAGTCCAGCGGGTCGTAGAGCACACCCGTGTACCGGTCGATCGCCGGCATCGTCGGAGCCGTGTCGAGCACCAGGTTGCGGTACCGCTCGGCGATCGACTTCGGCCCGAGCTTGAGCGCCGTCCGCGCGGTAGACTCCTCGGAACTGACGGAGCGGGCCGCGGTGATCACCGCGGCCCGCTCTGCAGCCAGTTCCGGGAACGAGAGGGCACCCAGGTCGAGGGTGCTGCTCGGGTCCCCGCCCTCCCGCTTCGTCTCCGAAGGCGGGAGCAGGACGGTCAGTCCGGTCAGGACGCCAGCGCGGCCTGCCGCGCCACGATCGTGACCGTGTCGTGCTCGACCGACAGGAAGCCGTCCTCGGCGTCGACCGCGACGGTCGACCCGTCGGCCCGCGTGATGCGGACCTGGCCCTGCGCGAGGATCGCGAGCATCGGCTCGTGCCCCGCGAGGATGCCGATCTGGCCCTCGGTCGTGCGTGCGACGACCATGGTCGTGTCGCCCGTCCAGACCTCGCGGTCCGCCGAGACGACACTCACGGTGAGACCCGCCATGTCAGCGGTTCTCCTTCTGGATCTGTGCCCACTTCTCTTCCACGTCGTTGATGCCACCGACGTTGAAGAACGCCTGGGTCGCAACGTGGTCGAACTCGCCGTCGGCGATGGCGCGGAAGGACTCGATGGTGTCCTTGAGGGGCACCGTGGAGCCCTCGACACCCGTGAACTTCTTCGCCATGTAGGTGTTCTGCGAGAGGAACTGCTGGATACGACGGGCGCGCTCGACCGTGATCTTGTCCTCTTCGGAGAGCTCGTCGACACCGAGGATGGCGATGATCTCCTGCAGCTCCTTGTTCTTCTGGAGGATCTGCTTGACGCGCGTGGCCGTCTCGTAGTGGTCGGCGCCCAGGTACCGGGGGTCCATGATCCGCGACGTCGAGGTCAGCGGGTCGATGGCCGGGTACAGACCCTGCGAAGCGATCTCACGCGACAGCTCGGTCGTGGCGTCGAGGTGCGCGAACGTGGTGGCCGGGGCCGGGTCGGTGTAGTCGTCAGCCGGCACGTAGATCGCCTGCAGCGAGGTGATCGAGTGACCACGCGTCGAGGTGATGCGCTCCTGGAGCACACCCATCTCGTCGGCCAGGTTCGGCTGGTAACCCACGGCGGACGGCATGCGGCCGAGCAGCGTCGAGACCTCGGAGCCGGCCTGCGTGAAGCGGAAGATGTTGTCGATGAACAACAGCACGTCCTGCTTCTGGACGTCACGGAAGTACTCCGCCATCGTCAGCGCCGACAGCGCCACGCGGAGACGGGTCCCCGGCGGCTCGTCCATCTGGCCGAACACCAGGGCCGTCTTGTCGAAGACCCCGGCCTCTTCCATCTCACCGATCAGGTCGTTGCCCTCACGCGTGCGCTCACCGACACCGGCGAACACCGACACACCACCGTGGTCCTGCGCAACGCGCTGGATCATCTCCTGGATGAGGACGGTCTTGCCGACACCAGCGCCACCGAACAGACCGATCTTGCCACCCTGCACGTAGGGGGTCAGGAGGTCGATCGACTTGATGCCGGTCTCGAACATCGAGGTCTTGGACTCGAGCTGGTCGAAGGCCGGGGCCTTGCGGTGGATCGGCCAGCGCTCGGTGATCTCGAGCTTCTCGTCGGTGTTGAGCACGTTGCCCAGCACGTCGAAGACCTTGCCCTTGGTCACGTCACCGACGGGGACCGAGATCGGGGCGCCCGAGTCACGCACTTCCTGACCGCGGACCAGGCCGTCGGTCGGCTTCAGGGAGATGGCACGGACGAGGTCGTCGCCCAGGTGCTGCGCGACCTCCAACCCGATCTCCTGCGACGAGTCACCGATGGTGATCGTCGTGAACAGGAGGTTGTACATCTCCGGGATTGCGTCGTGGGGGAACTCGATGTCGACGACGGGGCCCGTGACACGGGCGATCCGGCCGACACCGGGCGCCGACGACGTCTCGACCGCGGTGGTTGCGGTGTCGGTCATGGCTGGTGCCTTCCTGAGGGTGGGTAGGTGTCCGCGAGCGACGCGGACTACTTCTTCTTCGACGAGAGTGCGTCGGCGCCGCCGACGATCTCGGAGATCTGCTGGGTGATCTCCGCCTGACGCGCGTTGTTCGCGAGTCGGGTGAAGTCACGGATCAGCGAGTCCGCGTTGTCGCTGGCTGCCTTCATCGCCTTCTGGCGGGCGGCATGCTCGGAAGCAGCCGACTGCAGCATGGCGTTGAAGATGCGGCTCTCGATGTAGACGGGGAGCAGCGAGTCGAGCACCGCGTCGGCGTCCGGCTCGAACTCGTACAGCGGCAGCGGCTCGTCGTTCGTCGGTTCGTCGACGCCGTCGACGACCTCGAGCGGCAGCAGACGCACGACCTGGGGTTCCTGCGTCGCCAGGCTGAGGAACCGGTTGAACACGATGTGGATCTCGTCCACACCGCCCTCGGCCGTGTCCTGCAGGAACTTCGCCACGACGGCGTCGCCGATCTCCTTGGCCGTCGAGAACTCCGGCTGGTCGGTGTTGCCGACCCACTGCTGCTCGGACGGACGCTCACGGAAGGCGAAGTACCCGACGGACTTGCGGCCCACCAGGTAGTAGACGACGTCCTTGCCCTCGCTGCGGAGCAGGGAGGCGAGCTCCTCGCCCTGCTTGAGGACGTTCGTGCTGAACGCGCCGTTCAGGCCGCGGTCCGACGTGAACAGCACCACGGCTGCGCGCGTCGAGGACTCGGGCTCGGTGGTCAGCACGTGGTCGACGTTCGAGAACGTCGCCACGGCGGACACCGCCCGCGTCACGGCCCGTGAGTACGGGCCGGACGCGGCCATGCGGGCCTGCGCCTTCTGGATCCGCGACGCCGAGATCAGCTCCATGGCGCGCGTGACCTTCTTCGTGGTCTTCGCCGACTTGATCCGCTGTCGGTAGACCCGGACCTGCGCTGCCATCTAGCGACGACCCTTGACGATCTGCTCCTGGTCGACGTCCTCGGCGTCAGCCGCCTGGACGTTCTCGGCCCCGAGCGTCTTGCCGTCGCTCGTCTGGAAGCTCTTGGTGAACTCGTCGATCTGCTTGGCCATCTCGGCGACGGTGTCGTCGCTGAGCTGGTTGGTCTCACGCAGGGTGGTCAGGACGTCCGAGTTGCGACGCAGGTGGTCGAGGAGTTCGGACTCGAAGCGCAGCACGTCGTTCACCGGGACGGTGTCGAGCTTGCCGTTGGTGCCGGCCCAGATCGAGACGACCTGCTCTTCGACCGGGTACGGCGAGTACTGCGGCTGCTTGAGCAGCTCGGTCAGGCGGGCGCCGCGGTCCAACTGACGACGGGACGCCTGGTCGAGGTCGGACGCGAACATCGCGAACGCCTCGAGCGAGCGGTACTGCGCCAGCTCGAGCTTGAGCGTGCCGGAGACCTTCTTGATCGACTTCACCTGGGCGTCACCACCGACGCGGGACACCGAGATGCCCACGTCGACGGCCGGACGCTGGTTCGCGTTGAACAGGTCCGACTGCAGGAAGATCTGGCCGTCGGTGATCGAGATCACGTTGGTCGGGATGTACGCCGAGACGTCGTTCGCCTTGGTCTCGATGATCGGCAGACCCGTCATCGAACCGGCGCCGAGCTCGTCGGACAGCTTCGCGCAACGCTCCAGCAGACGGGAGTGCAGGTAGAAGACGTCACCCGGGTAGGCCTCGCGCCCCGGCGGACGACGCAGCAGCAGCGACACGGCGCGGTAGGCCTCGGCCTGCTTGGACAGGTCGTCAAAGATGATCAGGACGTGCTTGCCCTGGTACATCCAGTGCTGGCCGATGGCCGAACCGGTGTACGGGGCGAGGTACTTGAAGCCGGCCGGGTCGGAGGCCGGGGCGGCGACGATGGTGGTGTACTCCATCGCGCCGGCGTCCTCGAGCGCACCCTTGACCGAGGCGATCGTGGAGCCCTTCTGGCCGATGGCGACGTAGATGCAGCGGACCTGCTTGTCCTCGTCGCCCGACTCCCAGTTTGCCTTCTGGTTGATGATCGTGTCGATCGCGATCGCCGTCTTGCCGGTCTGGCGGTCACCGATGATCAGCTGACGCTGGCCACGGCCGATCGGGATCATGGCGTCGATCGCCTTGATGCCGGTCTGCAGCGGCTCGTGCACCGACTTGCGCGACATGACGCCGGGCGCCTGCAGCTCGAGGGCACGACGACCCTCGGCCGGGATCTCGCCGAGACCGTCGATCGGGGCGCCGAGCGGGTCGACGACACGACCGAGGAAGCCGTCGCCGACCGGGGCCGAGAGGACCTCGCCGGTACGGGTGACTTCCTGGCCTTCTTCGACGCCGGCGAACTCGCCGAGCACGATCGCACCGATCGAGTCTTCGTCGAGGTTCTGCGCGAGGCCGAGCGTGCCGTCCGCGAAGCGGATGAGCTCGTTGGCCATGACGCCGGGGAGGCCTTCGACGTGGGCGATGCCGTCACCGGCGTCGGTGACGTGCCCGACCTCGGCCGTGGAGGCCTTCGTCGGCTCGTAGTTCGAGACGAAGTCCTTCAGGGCATCACGGATCTCATCGGGGCTGATGGTGATGTCTGCCATGGGATTTTCCTTGTTGGTTTCCGGGGCCCTGCGGCTCCGAGAGGGTGATGCTGCCCGGTGGGACAGATCCCGTTGTGGACTTGGGGTGACGGGTACTTACCGTACGCTCAGCCGGCGAGCTGGACGCGGAGGTCAGCGAGGCGCGTGGACACGGTGCCGTCGATGACGTCGCCGCCGACCTGCACCCGGACCCCGCCGACGACCGCGGGGTCGACGACGTGGTTGACGATGATGTCCCGGTCGTAGCGCTCCGACAGCCCGCGGGCGACGCGAGCCGCCTGGGCGTCGGACAGCGGCACGGCGGTGATGACCGTCGCGACGACCTTCGCTGCCTGGTCGGCCACGATGCGCGAGGCGTCGCGGACGAGCTCACCGATCCGGCGGCCACGCGGCTGCTGGACCAGCGCCGACAGGATCGCCACGGTCTGCTGCGACGACTTGCTGCCGATGAGGCGCTCGACGAGCGCGCTCTTCTGCTGCGGACTGCCGAGCTTGGTGCCGAGCGCCAGTTCGAGGCCGGCGTCCGAACGGACGGCGGTCTCGAAGGCGAACAGTTCCGCCTCGATCGAGGTGGTGGCGTCGGCCGTGGCAGCGACGGCGCGGATGCCCGCGTCCTCGATGCCGGCGAGCAGGTCCTGCTGCGAGGACCAGCGCGATCCGGCGACCGCGGTCAGCACGGCGCGCGTCGCCTGGGACTGCCCGGCGAACACGCGGTCGATGACCGACTTCTTGCCGACGACGTCGGCAGTCGGGTCGGCCAGCAGCGTGAGCAGCTGCGGCGCACCGGCGATCACGCGCCCTGCGGCGAGGATCTCAGTACCGCTCGCCAGGTCGGCGCTGCCGCCGAGGTCGGCGAGCACCGCCTGCGTGGACGAGAGTGCTGATCGGGTGGCGCTCCGCATGCTCAGCGCTCCGTCTCGGCCTGCGACGACGGAGCCTGCGACGACTCGGCCTGCGCGACGTCGGCGTTCTTCGACGACTCGAGGTCGGCGAGGAATCGGTCGACGACCGCGGTGGCCTTGGCGTCGTCCTTGAGGGACTCACCGATGACACCCGACGCCAGGTCGAGTGCGAGCGAGCCGACCTCGGTGCGGAGCGACTGCAGTGCGCTCTGGCGCTCCGCCTCGATCTGCGCCTGGGCGTTCGACGTGATGCGGGCCGCGTCGGCCGAAGCCTGCTCGCGGACCTCGTTGCCGATGGCCGTGGCGTCCGCGCGGGCCTGCTCGCGGATGCGAGAGGCTTCGGCACGGGCGTCGGCGAGCTGCTTGTTGTACTCCTCGAGCGCGGCCGCGGCCTGCTCCTGAGCAGCTTCGGCCTTCTTGATGCCGCCCTCGATGGCCTCGGTGCGCTCATCGAGCATCTTCGTGATGCGCGGCGTGACGACACGCCAGAACACCAGGAAGATGATGACGAAGGCCACCGCGGACCACACGATGTCGTACACCGGTGGGACGAGCGGATTGTGCGTTTCCTCCGCCGCGATGATGAGTGCAGTGTTCATCGAGAGCCTTAGTTGGTGAAGATGAAGTACGTGGCGATGCCGATGAAGGCCAGAGCCTCGGTGAAGGCGATACCGATGTACATGAGGGTCGTCAGGCGGCCCTGGAGCTCGGGCTGACGGGCCACGGACTCGATCGTCTTGCCGACGACGATGCCGACGCCGATGGCCGGGCCGATCGCTGCGAGGCCGTAGCCAACCGTCGCGATGTTGCCGTTGATTGCCGCGAGAACGGTCGTTGCGTCCACGTGTTTTCCTTTCGAGGTGCGGGTCCGACGGTTGCCGGTCCCGGAGGGGTCAGTGAGGAATCAGTGCTCGTCGGCCAGCGCCAGCTGGATGTAGACGGCGGTGAGGAGCATGAAGACGTAGGCCTGCAGCAGCGCGACGAGGATCTCGAAGAAGCTGAATGCGATGCCGAAGGCGATCGTTCCGATGCCGAAGGCCTTGAAACCGAGCGAGGCGTCGAAGAAGAAGAACTGCGTGGCCGAGAAGAACAGGACGAGCAGCAGGTGCCCGACGACCATGTTCATCAGCAGTCGGAGCGTCAGCGTGACCGGCCGCAGCACAAAGGTCGAGACGAGCTCGATCGGCGTCACGATGATGTACAGGAACCACGGCACCCCGGGCGGGAACAGCGAGTTCCGGAGGAAGGTGCCCGGGTGCTTGCGGAGACCGGCGTAGATGAAGGCGACGTACGCCACGACGGCCAGGATGAGCGGCATCGCGATGCGGCTGGTGCCGGCGAGGTTCAACCCGGGGATCAGACCCGTCAGGTTCATGAACAGCACGCCGAAGAAGATGGTCGCCAGGAGCGGCAGGAAGCGCTTGCCGTCCTTCTCGCCCAGGTTGTCGAAGGTGTTCCGGCGCACGACGTCGAAGCCGTACTCGATGAACGCCTGACCCCGGTTCGGGACCAGCTTCAGTGCGCGGGTCCCGACGAACGCGAAGACGAGCAGCACTGCGACCGCGATGAAGCGGATGATGACGACACGATCGATCTCGAAGGGGGTCCCGGCGAAGAAGATCGCCTCCGGGAAGAACTCGTTGATCGACGGGCCATGGAACTCGGCGGCCTTACTGCTCCCCGCCGCAACGGTGTTGGCCGCAGCGGTGAGGGACAGGGGAAGAGCGTGGGATAGCAGCGCTGTCTCCTGTGTCGGCGCGCGCACGTCATGGCACGCGATGGTGGACTGTGTGGAGGCTGTCCGCTCCGAGCGAGGCTCCGGACGCGGACGCAACAAACCCTATCAGGTGACAGAGCCTTCTCGGGCTCTCAGGGCTGCGGGTCGGACTTCTCAGCTTCGCCGGCGCCGGGCAGCGGGACGTCGATCGGCACACGGCCCCGGGCGATGACGGTGACGTCGATGACGAGCGAGCCGATGACGCCGACGATGATCGCGATCGCGAGCACCGGCGTGCTCACCCAGTCGCGGTCCTTCAGCAGCACCAGCACGACGATGAACAGCACGAACTTGACCAGGAACATCCCCATGATCGTGCCGAAGAACGCGCCCGAGATCATCTGCCCGCCCGAGAACCGGATCGCCAGCAGGACGCTCACCGCGGTCAGCCCGCAGAACACGACGCTCATCACGGCGCCGATGAGTCCCCCGGTCAGCCCCGGTCCCCCGGCGACCAGGAAGCCGACGACACCGCCGACCACGGCCAGGGCGAGCGCGAGGACGGCCCCCTGCACCAGGATCCGTCGGAAGATCGGGCGGACGTGGTCGAGGCCGTGCGGCGTGGTCACGAGGGTTCTCCAGGGGTGGGACGGGTCGGGCCCGGGCGGGCCACACCGGTGGCGGGACGCTCACGTCCGGCTGCGGCGCGGTCGAGTGGGTCGAGACTGGCGTCGACGCGGCCGCCGGCACGAGCGGCGACCTGCGCCGCGATCTCGGTGCGTTTCCGGCCGAGCGGCGCGAACGTGGCGATCGCGCAGACCGTGAAGCCGACCGCGACGAACGCGACGACCCACCACCACTGCACGAACAGGAACAGCAGGCAGCCCACGGCGACGGTGGCGGTCCACGCGTAGAAGATCAGCACGGCGTGGAAGTGCGAGTGGCCCATGTCGAGCAGCCGGTGGTGCAGGTGCTTGCGGTCGGCCGAGAACGGCGACTTGCCCGCGCTGAGCCGGCGTACCACCGCCAGACCGAAGTCGAGCATCGGCACGATCAGGATCGCGAACGGCAGCAGGATCGGGATGAACGCCGGCAGCAGGTCGGTGCGGGTCCGGACGGCCGCCGGGTCGATGTTGCCCGTGATCGAGACGGCACTCGTGGCCATCAGGAAGCCCACCAGCAGCGCGCCGGCGTCGCCCATGAAGAGCTTGGCCGGATGCCAGTTCAGGATGAGGAACCCGAAGCACGCCCCGACCAGCACGGCGGTGAGCAGCGACGGCAGGTTGAAGAAGAACTCGGTCTGCACCACCACGCGGTTGATGAAGAACGTGTACAGGAAGAACACGCCGCCGGCGATGATCGCGACCCCCGCCACCAGGCCGTCCAGCCCGTCGATGAAGTTGACCGCGTTCATCACCAGGACCACCGCCAGCACGGTGAAGATCAGGCTCATGTAGGACGAGCCGACGCCGAGCGTGTTGCCGATCGGCAGGGAGACGATCGCCACGCCCTGCCACGCGAGGATCCCCGCCGCGATGATCTGCCCCGCCAGCTTCGTCATCCAGTCGAGGTCCCAGATGTCGTCGGCGACACCGAGCACCACGATGATGGTCGCCCCGGCCAGGACTGCGAGCACGCGCTGCGGCTCTGCGAACACGAGCCGGAAGAAGTCGATCCCCTGGATCTCGGGGAAGACGAACCACGCGCAGAGCAACGAGACGACCACGCCGAGGAACATCGCGATGCCCCCGAGCCGCGGCACCGGCGTGCGGTGCACGTCACGCTCGCGGACCTGCGGGTACCACTTGTACTTGACGCCCGCCTTCCAGAGCACCCAGCTGACCAGGAAGCTCACGACCGCGGAGATCGCCCCCGCGAGCAGGTAGTACTTCACGTGACGAGGTCGGCCCCCACGACCCGTTCGATCTCGGAGTCGGGGATCACCCCGTGCCGGACGATCCGCAGACCGTCGCCCGTGGCCAGCCCGGTGGCGTCGACGATGGTGGACCCGGTCGACGCCGCGAACCCGTCGTGCGGGGCGAGCGCGCCACCGTCGAGGTAGATCGCGACACTGTCACCGAGCATCGACTCGGCGGCGTCGACGTCCATCGCGGCCGGGTCTCCGGTGCTGTTGGCGGACGAGACCGCGAGCGGCCCCACTTCCTGCAGCAGCTCGAGCGCGATGCGGGAGTCGGGCATGCGGAGTGCGACTGTGCCCCGGGTCTCCCCCAGGTCCCAGTCGAGCGACGGCTGTGCGTGCAGGATGACGGTGAGTCCCCCGGGCCAGAACTCGGCCACCAGGTCGCGGACCTGCTGCGGCACGTCGCTGGCGAGCGCCTCGAGCGTCGGCGGACCGGGGACGAGCACGGGCGGCGGCGACTGGCGCGTGCGGCCCTTCGCGTCGAGCAGGCGCTGGACCGCGGGCGCGTTGAACGCGTCGGCCGCCAGACCGTAGACGGTGTCGGTGGGGACAACGACGAGCTCACCCCGTCCGAGTGCGGCACGTGCGAGCCGCATCCCGGTCAGGAGCCCGTCGGGGTCGGTGCAGTCGTATCGGGATGCCATGACTCGCACGATGATAGTGCGACACAATGGTGGACATCGTGAACTCGACGCCTGCGCCCCGACTCCTGTTCCTCTTCGACATGGACGACGTCCTCGTCCGCTACGACTGGGAGACCCGCATGGCGGGCCTCACCGCGATCACCGGGCACGACCTGGGCGAGCTCCGGCGGCGCTGGTGGCTCTCCGGCAACGAGCAGCGGGCCGAGGCCGGTGGCTTCCCCGACGCGGACACCTACCTGGCCGAGTTCGAGCGGGCGATGGGCTGCTCCGTGCCCGAAGCCGAGTGGGCCCGCGTCCGCGGCGAGGCGATGACCGAGCTGCCCGAGCGCATCGAGGCCGTCCGGATCGCCGCCCAGCACGGGCGTGTCGCACTGCTGACCAACAACGGTCCGCTGGCCGGCCGCTGGATCCACCGGTGGGCGCCGTCGCTGCCGCCGCTGTTCGGCGAGCACCTCGACACGACCAGCAACTTCGGTGCGCGCAAGCCCGAGCCCGAGGTCTTCGAGCGCGCACTGGCCCACCACGGGGCCGTGGCCGAGGACACCTTCTTCGCCGACGACATGCCCGAGAACGTCGCGGGCGCCCGGAGCGTCGGCATCCACGCGGTCCTGGTGGAGCACGACACCGACCTGCGCGACGCGGTCCGCGCCTTCGTCGCGAGCAAGCATGGCCAGGAGGCCCGGCTCACCACGAGCTAGCGGGTCGCGGTGGTCGTGCGGTCGCGGCCCGTCAGGTCGACGTGCGTCTCCGGGGAGCGGAACCCCCGGCGCGCCAGCACCTGGCGCACGGCGGCGCCCTGCGGCTCGGCGTGCTCGACCACCAGCAGCCCGCCGGGCACGAGCAGGCGCCAGGCCGTCTCGGTGAGCGCCCGCACGGCGTCCAGGCCGTCCGCTCCCCCGTACAGCGCGAGCGCCGGGTCGTGGTCGCGGACCTCGGGGTCGACCGGTACGGCGTCGTCCGGCACGTACGGCGGGTTCGACACGACGACCGAGACGGTGCCGTCGAGTTCGGCGAACGCATCGGCCAGGTCACCCTCGACCAGGCGCACCGTGCCGCCGTACGCGTCGACGTTGCGGCGGGTCCACGGCAGGGCGTCCGGTGAGCGTTCCACCGCGTAGACCAGTGCGTTCGGCACCTCGGTGTCCATGGCGATCGCGATGGCACCACTCCCCGACCCCAGGTCGACGGCGATCGGCTCGGGCACCGCGGTCGCCCGCAGCGCGTCGATGCCGAACTGCACGACGCCCTCGGTCTCCGGCCGCGGCACGAAGACCCCGGGGCCGACCGCCAGGGTCAGGGCGCGGAAGTGTGCCTGACCGGTGATGTGCTGCAGCGGCACACGGGTCGACCGCCGCGCGACGGCCTGTCGGAAGCGGTCGACGTGCTCCGGGGCGATCGCGCCGCCGGTCATCGCCCGCACCTGCACCGCACCGCGCGAGGTGTCCGTCGCCCAGGCGAGCAGCAGCTCGGCGTCCACGCGGGGCGTCCGGACGCCGTGTGCGCCGAGCGCAGCGGTCGCCTCGTCGAGGAGGCGATCCGCTGCGAACGTGGACGCGTCGGACGTGGGCCGGCTGTCGGAGGTGATCCGGGCCTCCAGGACGGGTCTAGACGGCCTGGTCGCCGACGGCGGCCAGACGTGCCTCTTCGTCCGCGCGGATGGCGGACTCGATGACGGGCTCGAGCGCACCGTTCATCACGCGGTCCAGGTCGTACGCCTTGTACCCGGTGCGGTGGTCCGCGATGCGGTTCTCCGGGAAGTTGTACGTGCGGATGCGCTCCGAGCGGTCCATGCCCCGGATCTGCGAACGACGGGCGTCCGACGCCAGGGCGTCGAGCTCCTCCTGCTGCTTCGCCAGGATGCGGGCACGCAGCACGCGCATGCCGGCTTCTCGGTTCTGCAGCTGGGACTTCTCGTTCTGCATCGCCACCGTGATGCCCGTGGGCAGGTGGGTGATGCGGACCGCGGAGTCCGTCGTGTTGACGGACTGGCCGCCGGGCCCCGACGAGCGGTACACGTCGATCTTCAGGTCGTTCTGGTTGATCTCGACCTCTTCGGGCTCGTCCACCTCGGGGAAGACGAGCACGCCCGTCGTCGAGGTGTGGATGCGCCCCTGCGACTCGGTCGCCGGCACGCGCTGCACGCGGTGCACGCCGCCCTCGTACTTCAGGTGCGCCCAGACGCCCTGCGCGGGGTCGGTCGAGTTCGACTTGATCGCGACCTGGACGTCCTTGTAGCCGCCCAGGTCGCTCTCGGTGCGCTCGAGCAGCTCGATCTTCCAGCCCTTGGACTCGGCGTAGTGCGAGTACATGCGCAGCAGGTCCGCGGCGAACAGCGCCGATTCCTCGCCGCCCTCGCCGCCCTTGATCTCCATGATCACGTCACGACCGTCGTCCGGGTCCCGCGGGACGAGCAGACGACGCAGGCGCTCCTGACGCTCGGCGAGGTGCTCCTCGAGCCCCGGGACCTCGTCCGCGAACGCCGCGTCCTCCTTCGCGAGCTCCCGGGCGGCGGCGAGGTCCTCCCCCGCCGCCGTCCAGGACTCGTAGGCGGACTTGATCCGGTTCAGCTCGGCGTACCGCCGGTTGACCTTCTTCGCGCGGGCCGCGTCAGCGTGGAGCGCGGGGTCCGACAGCTGCTGCGTCAGGTCCTCGTGTTCCGCCAGCAGCCCAGCCACCGACTCGAACACGCGTTACTCCTGGTGTCCGGTGTGGTGCCCGGTCGCGGGGACCGACTTCTGCACCTGCACCAGGAACTCGACGTTCGACTGCGTCTCCTTGAGGTTCCGCAGCACGATCTCGAGGGCCTGCTGCGGGTCGAGCCCGGCGAGGGCGCGGCGCAGACGCCAGGTGATCTTGACCTCGTCGGCAGAGAGCAGCTGCTCCTCGCGACGCGTGCCGGAGGCGTTCACGTCGACCGCCGGGAAGATCCGCTTGTCCGCCAGGTGACGGTTCAGGCGGAGCTCCATGTTGCCGGTGCCCTTGAACTCCTCGAAGATCACCTCGTCCATCTTCGACCCGGTCTCGACGAGCGCCGTGGCGAGGATGGTCAGCGAGCCACCGTTCTCGATGTTGCGCGCAGCGCCGAAGAAGCGCTTGGCGGGGTAGAGCGCGGCCGAGTCGACGCCACCGGAGAGCACGCGGCCCGACGGCGGGGTCGACAGGTTGTACGCGCGGCCCAGACGGGTGATCGAGTCGAGCAGCAGGACCACGTCGTGGCCCAGCTCGACCAGGCGCTTGGCACGCTCGATGGCGAGCTCGGCGACCGTCGTGTGGTCCTCGGCGGGGCGGTCGAAGGTCGAGGCGATGACCTCGCCCTTCACCGTGCGCTGCATGTCGGTGACCTCTTCGGGCCGCTCGTCGACCAGCACGACCATCAGGTGCGCCTCGGGGTTGTTCTTCGAGACCGCGTTCGCGATCGCCTGCAGGACGACGGTCTTGCCGGCCTTGGGCGGCGAGACGATCAGCCCACGCTGGCCCTTGCCGATCGGCGACACCAGGTCGATGATCCGCGTGGACAGCTTCGTGGACTCGGTCTCGAGTCGCAGGCGCTCGTTCGGGTACAGCGGCGTGAGGTCCTGGAAGTCGACGCGCGCGCCGGCCTCGTCCGCGGTCTGGCCGTTGATCGTGTCGATCTTGACCAGCGCGTTGTACTTCTGACGGCTCTGCTGCTCGTTGTCGCGCGGCTGCTTGATCGCACCGACGACGGCGTCCCCCTTGCGCAGGTGGTACTTCTTCACCTGGCCGAGGGACACGTACACGTCGCTCGGTCCCGGCAGGTACCCGGTCGTCCGCACGAAGGCGTAGTTGTCGAGCACGTCGAGGATGCCCGCGACGGGGATCAGGACGTCGTCCTCGGTGATCTCCGGCTCGAACTCGTCGTTCTGCCCGCCACGGCCGCGCTTGCGGTCACGCTGACGGCGGCTGCGGCCGTTCTCGGCCTCGTCCTCTTGCCGGCGCTGACCGTCCTCGCGCTGGGCCTGGGCCTGCGCCTGGCCGTTCTGCTGCTGGTTCTGGTTCTGCGACTGCTTCGGCTGCTGCTTCTGGCGGCCGTTCTGCTGGTTCTGCTTCGGCGCGTCGGTCTGCTCGTCGGCACCGTCCTGCTCGGTGTCGGCCTGGGCCTGCTGGTTGCCCCGGCCGTTCTGACGGCCGTTCTGCTGCTGGTCCTGCTGGTCGCCCGACTGCTCGGCGCCCTGGCCGCGGCCACGACCGCGTCCACGGCTGCGACGACCGCGACGCGGGCCGTTGTCGTCACCCTGCTGGTCGGCGCCGTCGGTCTGGTCGGTGCCGTGCTGCTGGTCGTCGGACTGCTCGTCGCGACCGGCCGTCACGGCGGAGGCGGGCTGGTCGGTCGACGTCGGCTGGGCGGCCTGGCCCTGCTGCTGCACGTCGTCCTGCTGCTGCGCGGCGTTCGGCTGCGCGGCGTCGTTCCGTGCGTCGTCCTGCTGCGCGGCGCCGTTCTGCTGCCCGCCGTTCTGCTGCGCGCCGTTCTTCTGGCCACGACGGCGACGGTTCCCGCCGGACTGCGCCTCTTGCGCGTCCTTCTCGGCACGGACCTGGTCGAGGCCTGCCAGCAGGTCCTCGGTGCCGGTCTGGCCGTGGTTGGTGTGCTCGGCCGCGGTGGTCGGGGCCGTGGTGACGGTGCCACCGGACGTGGCGCGACGCGAGCGACGGGCACGCGACGGGGCTTCGGTGGGAGCCGGTGCTGCGTCGGTCGCCTGCGCGGCAGGAGCGGCGGCGGTGGGAGCAGCAGCGGGAACCGCGGCAGCCTCGGGAGCCGCAGCCGCGACGGCCGGGGCTTCGGGCTCCGGCAGCGTCAGGGTGTCGGACGGCGCGGCGGCGGTGTCGGCGGGGCGCTTGTCCTCGATCGACGCGATGAGGTCACCCTTGCGGAGCTTCGAGAGCCCGGTGATGCCGAGGGCGGAGGCGATCCGCTGCAGCTCCGGCAGACGGAGTGCGCGCAGGTCGCTGGGGATCTCCACCGAGGTGGAGGTGTTGACGTTGGTCACAGTGCTGTGTTCCTTCCGAACCGCAGAGCGCGGAGAGTTTCCACCGACTTCCCGCGCGGATGCGTTCGGCATCACGATGCGACGGCCGCCGTTCAGACGACGGACCGGGAAACGGTGATCTGAGGGAGATCACACCTGCGGACCGGGAGCTCGTGCTGGCTGGTTCGTGCTGGCACGGTGTTCATGCCGGCGCGGAGCCGCGCTACGGGCGTCCTGCGTGGTCTGCCGGGTGCGGGTTCACTGTAGCACCACCGAGATCGACGGCCAGCATGAGCGGCTTCCACGTGGTCTGGGCGTGTCGTTCCACCAGCGACGCGGCCGTCAGGCGTTGCGCGGGATCCGACCCCAGCACGAGCAGACTCGGGCCGGCGCCGGACACCACCGCGGCCAGGCCGTGCTGCCGGAGCAGGCGGATCAGCACGTCGGTCTCGGGCATCGCGCTGGCGCGGTACGTCTGGTGCAGGCGGTCCTCGGTCGCGGCGAGCAGCAGCTCCGGGCTCTGGATGAGCGCCGCCACCAGGAGGGCCGAGCGCGACACGTTGAAGGCCGCGTCGGCGTGCGGGACGCTGGCGGGCTGCAGGGACCGCGCGAGCTTGGTCGACAGCGTCGAGGTGGGCACGAACACCACCGGCGAGACACCGCGGTGCACCAGGAGCCGCTTGTACGCGGGACCCTCGGCCGTCATCCACGCGATGGTCAGACCACCGAACAGGGCCGGTGCGACGTTGTCCGGGTGGCCTTCCATCTCGGTGGCCAGGGTCAGCAGGGTCGATGCGTCGAGGTCGACGATGCCCTCGAGCAGCCCCCGCGCGGCCATCAGCCCGGCGACGATCGCCGCGGCCGACGACCCCAGGCCGCGACCGTGCGGGATCGCGTTGACCGCGGTGAGCGCGAGACCCGGCTGGTCGACACCGGCGTGCTCGAGCCCGCGACGGACTGCACGCACGACCAGGTTGGTGTCGTCGGTCGGGACCTCGCCGGCGCCGACACCCTGCACGGTGACCGTCGAACCCGGCTCCGGTCGGACCCGCACCTCGACCTCGTCGTAGAGCGACAGCGCGAGCCCCAGCGAGTCGAACCCCGGGCCCAGGTTGGCGGACGTCGCCGGCACGCGGACACGGACCGCCCGTCCGGCCGGTACAGCACTGCGGGCGGTCGTGCCCCGCTCCGGTCCGGACGCGCGGTCGAGGCTCACTCGGCGCCGACCAGTCCGAGCACGTCGGCGACCGCAGCGGTGTCGACGGGGACGCTCGTCGGGGTGACGTCGGTGCCGTCCTCGGTCTTCAGGGCCCACTGCGGGTCCTTGAGGCCGTGGCCGGTCACCGTGATGACGACCGTCGCACCCTTCGGCACCTGGCCGGCGTCGGCACGTTCGAGCAGACCGGCGACACCGATCGCCGATGCGGGCTCGACGAACACGCCGACCTCGGCCGACAGGATGCGGTGCGCGGCCAGGATGCCGGCGTCGCTGATCGCACCGAAGTAGCCGTCGGTCTCCTCGCGCGCTTCCAACGCGTACTTCCACGAGGCGGGGTTGCCGATGCGGATCGCCGACGCGATGGTCTCGGGGTGCGGCACGACCTCGCCGGAGACGATCGGTGCTGCGCCGGCGGCCTGGAAGCCGAACATGCGGGGCATCCGGGTCGAGCGCCCGGCGGCGACGTCCTCGCGGTAGCCGCGGGAGTACGCCGTGTAGTTGCCGGCGTTGCCGACGGGCAGGAAGTGGAAGTCCGGGGCGTCGCCCAGGACGTCGACGACCTCGAACGCGGCGGTCTTCTGCCCCTCGATGCGGTCGTTGTTGACCGAGTTGACCAGGTGCACCGGGTAGTTGGCGGCCAGGTCGCGTGCGATGTCCAGGCAGTCGTCGAAGTTGCCCTGCACCTGCAGCAGCTGGGCGTCGTGCGCGACGGCCTGGCTGAGCTTGCCCATCGCGATCTTGCCCTCGGGCACCAGCACGGCCGCGGTGATGCCGGCGTGTGTGGCGTAGGCGGCGGCCGAGGCGCTCGTGTTGCCCGTCGAGGCACAGATGACCGCCTTGGCGCCGTGCTCGACCGCCTTGGAGATCGCCATCGTCATGCCGCGGTCCTTGAACGAGCCCGTCGGGTTCATGCCCTCGAACTTGATCCAGACGTCGGCACCGGTGCGCTCGGACAGCCGGCGCGCGGGGATCAGCGGCGTGCCGCCCTCGCCCAGGGTGACGATGGGCGTCGCCTCGGTCACGTCGAGTCGGTCGGCGTACTCGCGCAGGACTCCCTGCCACTGGTGGGCCATCAGGGTTCTCTCTCTGTCGGTGCTCGGGTGGGTGCTCAGGTGGTCGATGGGCGCTCAGACGCGGGCGGCCGGGCGCGTGCCGGCGGGGTCAGGCCCCGACGACGCGCAGGACGCTCGTGACCTGGGTGACGGTCGACTCGCCGCGCAGGGCGACGACCGTGTCGGCGAGGTCGGACTCGCGGGCCTGGTGCGTGCCGATGACGAGCGTCGCAGTGCCGCCGTCGCCGTGCGCGCTGGACTGCTCGACGGTCTCGACGCTGACGCCGTGCGCGGCCAGGATGCCGGCGACCGTGGACAGCACCCCGGGGGCGTCGGTCACGAGCAGCGTGATCTGGTAGCTCGTGCGCACGGTGCCGATCGGGAAGACGGGCAGGTCGGACTGCGTCGACTCCGCGATGCCCGGGCCGCCGATGACGTGCCGACGGGCAGCGGAGACCAGGTCGCCGAGGACCGCCGAGGCCGTCTCGACGCCACCGGCACCGGCACCGTAGAACATCAGGTCGCCAGCGGCCTCGGCTTCGACGAAGACGGCGTTCTTGGCGCCGTGGACGGTGGCGAGCGGGTGCGACTCGGGCACGAGCGCCGGGTAGACGCGTGCACTCACGCCCTCGCGCCCGTCGGCGTCGGTCAGACGCTCGCACGTCGCCAGGATCTTCACGACGTAGCCGGCCTTGCGTGCGGCGCGGACCTGCTCGATGGTCACCGAGGTGATGCCCTCACGGTGCACGGCGGCCAGGGGCACCGAGGTGTGGAACGCGATGGACGCCAGGATGGCGGCCTTCTGCGCGGCGTCGTAGCCCTCGATGTCGGCGGTCGGGTCGGCCTCGGCGTACCCGAGCTCGGTGGCGGTGGCCAGGGCGTCCTCGAAGGTCGCTCCTTCGCGGTCCATCAGGTCGAGGATGAAGTTCGTGGTGCCGTTCACGATGCCCATGATCCGGACGATCCGGTCACCGGCGAGCGAGTCGTGCAGCGGACGGATGATCGGGATGGCACCGGCGACGGCTGCCTCGTAGTACAGCTGGGCGCCGACCTGCTCCGCGGCGGCGAAGAGCTCGGGACCGTGCGTGGCCAGCAGGGCCTTGTTGCCCGTGACGACGTCGGCACCGGACTGCAGTGCCTGCAGCACCAGGGTGCGCGCGGGCTCGATGCCCCCGATGAGCTCGACGACGATGTCCGCGCCCAGGATGAGCGACTCGGCGTCGGTCGTGTACAGCTCGCGCGGCAGCTCGACGTCGCGCTGCGCGTCGAGGTCGCGGACGGCGATGCCGACGAGCTCGAGCCCGGCGCCGGCACGCGAGGCCAGCTCGTCGCCGTGCTCGAGCAGCAGGCGTGCGACCTGCGAGCCGACCGAGCCGGCTCCGAGCAGGGCGACGCGGACGTTGCGGTATTCGATCATGTGGTGCGCGTCTTTCGGGAGGTCGGGGTTCACCGCGTGGCACCGGTGACGGCCACGGGCGACACCCCGGTGTCGCGGGCGAGGAGGTCGTCGACGCTCTCGCCCCGGACGAGGATACGGGCTCGGCCGTCGGCGACCGCGACGACCGGCGGGCGTCCGACGTGGTTGTAGTTGCTCGCCAGGCTCCAGCAGTAGGCGCCCGTGGCGGCGACGGCGAGCAGGTCGCCACGGTGCACGTCACCGGGCAGGTACTCGTCGTGCACGACGACGTCGCCGCTCTCGCAGTGCTTGCCGACGACGCGGGTCAGGACCGGGGCGGCGTCCGACGTGCGTGCGAGCCGGGCGGTGTACTCGGCGCCGTACAGCGCCGGGCGGGCGTTGTCGCTCATGCCGCCGTCGACCGAGACGTACGTGCGGGTGGCATTGCCACCGCCGTCCACCTCGAGCTGGACCGGCTTGATCGTGCCGACCCGGTAGAGCGTCAGGCCGGCTGGTCCGACGATGTAGCGCCCGGGCTCGACGGCGATCTCGGGCACGGGGATGTCGCGCTCGGCGCAGGCCTCGGCCACGATGCCCGCCAGTGCGTCGGCGATGTCCTCGGGAGCGAAGGCGGAATCGGCTTCGGTGTAGTCGATCCCCCACCCGCCGCCGAGGTTGAGCTCGGGGACCGGGCCCGACCGCACCAGCGTCGCGTGGACGTCCATCAGGCGACGTGCGGCCTCGCGGAAGCCGGACTCGTCGAAGATCTGCGAGCCGATGTGCGAGTGCAGCCCGACGAACGCCAGCGACGGCCGCGCACGGATCGCCTGGGCTGCCTGCACGGCTTCGGTCAGGGGGATGCCGAACTTCTGGTCTTCGCGCGCCGTGGCCAGGTACTCGTGGGTCGAGGCGTGCACCCCGCTGTTGATCCGGATGCGGACACGCTGCACGACGCCGGCGGCAGCGGCGGCATCGGCGACGCGCTGCACCTCTTCGTGGGAGTCGAGCACGATCGTGCCGACACCCACCTGCACCGCGCGGGCGATCTCGGCATCGGACTTGTCGTTGCCGTGGAACCCGAGCCGCCCCGGGTCGACCCCGCCGGCCAGTGCCACCGCCAGCTCGCCCCCGGTGCACACGTCGACGCGCAGGTCGGCCTCGGCCATCCACGCGGCGACCTGGGTGGTCAGGAACGCCTTGGCCGCGTAGTACACGTGCGCATGGGTGCCGATGCGCCCGAACGCCTCGGTGAAGGCGTTGCGCACCCGGACCGCCCGCGACAGCACGTCGTGCTCGTCGACCACGTAGAGCGGCGTGCCGAACTGCGCGACCAGGTCGTCGGCGCTGATGCCGCCCACGGCCAGTGCGCCGTCGTCGGTCCGCGTGGCAGAGGCCGGCCAGATCCGCGCGGTCAGCGCGGACGGGTCGGCCGGGGACCGCAGCCGCGGCGGGGCAAGGGGGTTCTCGCTCACGGGACCCGATCCTAGCGAGCCGAGCCGGGCCTCCTGTCCGGTGTTACGCCGCCCTGCGGACAGCGCAGTCGTCTCGGCGCGGCCTGTGGACAGGTCAGCAGGTGCCGACGGTGCGCAACCCCTGCTCGCTGAGCGGGAGTTCGTCCGCGGTGATGCGGACCTCGGCGTGGGCGGCCGTGACGTCGAGCGAGCGCACGCGCAACGCTTCGGGCAGGAACTGCGCCGTGCAGACCGGCACCGGGGTGTTGGTCACCCCGGGGATGCTGTCCACCTTCAGGTCGAGCGCCGAGTTCGTGATCCGGACGGTCTTCGGGGTGATCGTGATGCCCTTGCCGTCGCTCTGTGCGACGACCGAGCCCTTCGCCAGGTACGAGATGTCGTACCCGAGCACCGCGGTCGACCCGGACAGCTGCACGCCGCCGTCGACCAGGGTCAACCGGTCGAACAGCGGGCTGTACTTCGCCAGGTCCTTGATGCTCGACGAGGCCAGCGTGACCGTGCCGTCGACGTCGTGCACGTTCCCCTTGCCGTCGACCGGGACGTCGTGCACCGTGACGTCGGCGGCGAGCGGCACCCCGTCGACGGTGATGCGCTTCGACGCGATCTCGACCTGGTCGAGCGTGCCGCTGATGAGCTGCGGGATGACGATGCCGTCGGCGTGGGCCTGCACCGTGCCGTCCGTGCCCTCGGGCAGCGACTGCTCGACCTGCTGCGCGATGATCCGGTCGACCACGCCGCGCAGCACGAACTCGGCCACGACGACCAGCACGGCGAGGACCACGACGATGACGAGCACGACGATCGTGGCGGTGCGGCCGGGACGGCGCGGTCTGGCGGGTGCGGAGGACATGGGACCCACTGTGCCAGCGCCCACCGTCAGGCTGCCTGGAGGCCCGGCGTACGTCCGCAGGGCGGGTGCGGCGCGCTCCCGCGGCGCCAGGTGCTCCCGCACAACGAAAAGCAGTCCGCGCCACGTGATTCCGTGGCGCGGACTGCTTTCGGTTGTGCGAACGCCGCACGTGGCCGCGGCCGGACGGCCGGCCCGGCCCGGCGGCCGGCCGGCCGGCGGCCGGCGGCGGCAGCTACATGCGGTCGGGGGCGCTCACGCCGAGCAGGCCGAGACCGTTCCGCACGACCTGCCCGGTGGCGTCGTTCAGCCACAGGCGGGTGCGGTGCAGGTCCGTCACGGGCTCGTCGCCGAGCGGGGTGACCCGGCAGGCGTCGTACCAGCGGTGGTACAGGCCCGCGAGCTGCTCGATGTACCGCGCGATCCGGTGCGGCTCGCGGAGTTCGGCGGCCTGGCGCACCACGCGCGGGTACTCCGCCAGGGCGCCGAGCAGCGCACCCTCGGTGTCGTGCGTCAGCAGCGAGGCGTCGAACACCGACCGGTCGACACCCGACGCGGCGGCGTTCCGCGCGACGGAGTGCGTGCGGGCGTGCGCGTACTGCACGGTGAAGACGGGGTTGTCGTTCGTGCGCTTGGTGAGCACGTCGAGGTCGATGTCGATCGCGGTGTCGCTGGCGAACCGCACGAGCGCGTAGCGCCCTGCGTCGACACCCACGGCGTCGACCAGGTCCTCCATCGTGACGACCGTGCCGTTGCGCTTGGACATGCGCATCGGCTCGCCGTCCTTCAGCAGGTTCACCATCTGGCCGATCAGGATCTCGAGGTTCGTGCCCGGCTCGTCGCCGAACGCGGCGCACATCGCCATCATCCGGCCGACGTACCCGTGGTGGTCCGCGCCGAGCATGATCAGGTTGCGCTCGAACCCGCGCTCGCGCTTGTCGAGGTAGTACGCCAGGTCGCCGGCGATGTACGCGGGCTCACCGTCGGACTTGATGACCACGCGGTCCCGGTCGTCGCCGAAGTCGGTCGTGCGGAGCCACAGCGCCCCGTCGGCCTCGTACATCATGCCGAGCGAGCGCAGCCGGTCGATGGCGCGCTCGACGGCCTTGGACTCGTGCAGCGCGTTCTCGTGGAAGTAGACGTCGAAGTCGACGCCGAACTCGTGCAGCGACTGCTTGATGTCCGTGAACATGAAGTCGACGCCCTCGCGGCGGAACAGCTCCTGCGCCTCGGCACGGGGCAGGTCACGCACGTCGCCGTCGTACGTCGCCATCACCCGGGCGGCGATCTCGGCGATGTACGCACCGCCGTAGCCGTCGTCCGGCGTGGGCTCGCCGAGCGCCGAGGCCACCAGCGACCGGGCGAAGCGGTCGATCTGGTTGCCGTGGTCGTTGAAGTAGTACTCGCGGGTGACCAGACCGCCCTGGGCCTGGAACACCCGGGCCAGGCTGTCACCGACGGCCGCCCAGCGGACGCCGCCCATGTGGATCGGGCCCGTCGGGTTCGCCGAGACGAACTCCAGGTCGATGCGGACGTCCTGGTACAGGTCGCCGTGACCGAACGCGCTGCCGGTGTCGACGATCGTGCGCGCGATCTCGCCCGCAGCAGCGGCCTCGAGCGTGATGTTGATGAAGCCCGGGCCGGCGACGTCGACGGAGTCCACCCCGTCGAGCTCGGTCAGCTCGCCAGCGATCTCGGTCGCGAGCTCGCGCGGGTTCGTCCCGAGGCGCTTCGCGAGCTGCATCGCCGCGTTCGAGGCCCAGTCGCCGTGCGCCCGGTTCTTCGGCCGCTCGAGCGCGACGTGCGAGTCGTCGACCGTCACAGCGTCCGAGGCCCCTCGTCGTTCGACGATCCCGGTCAGGATCGACAGGTACGCGGCGGAGAGTTCGGCAGGAGTCACGGCAGACGAGTCTACCGGGGACATGCACCATCATGGGCCGCATGAGAACCCGACGACCCGCCCGGGCGATCAGCGTCGCCGCGCTCGCCGTCCCCGCACTCCTCGTCCTCGCCGCCTGCTCCGGCAGCGGCGGCGGCTCGCCCAACCCGACCCCGAGCACGACGGCCGGCGTCGTCGGCCAACGGGTCGACCAGACGTGCGCCCAGCTGCTGCCGCCCGCGACGTTCGACGTCTACGGCAAGCCGTTCACACTCGACCGGTCCGCGAAGCCCGCGAAAGGCTCCCCCGCAGCCCGGATCGCCCAGCAGCGCGGCCGGGTGTGCGTGTTCCACGAGGACGCGGACCCCTCGGTCACCGTCACACTCGCCGTCGCCCACCTGCCTGAGAAATCGCTCACGAACTTGAAGGACGCGCTGTTCGAACGCGGTGGCTCGGTCCCGACCTACACGGTCGAGGGCTACTTCGCCCTGACCGACGGCACGGGCCGCGCCGACGCCTTCGCCGACCCGTACTGGATCACCACCTCGTCGACGCTGTTCACCGAACCGGGCACCGCACAGCCGGTCGTCGACGCGGTCCGTCAGGCCCTCACCCCGAGCGCGTCCGCCGCCCCCGCCGGTTGACCCGGACAGGAGGCCCGGCGCACCCCCGCACCGCCGGCACCGGCCCGCCCTGTGGTCCAGAAGGCGTGTGCGGACCTGCTACGGTTGTCAGCACCCAGGGCCCCCATAGCTCAGGGGATAGAGCACTGCCCTCCGGAGGCAGGGGCGGAGGTTCGAATCCTCCTGGGGGCACAGAGACATTCCCGATCAGGCAGTCGTTCTCGCTGCGCTCGATCGGCGGCGATCGACATCGCGGCAGGCCGCGACCTTCCCCCGTGGTTGGCTCCGGCGGACCAGGTGCCACTCGGGCCGGCACCGCGCGAGTAGCGTGCGGAGCATGACGTTCGCGTTCCCTGCGGCCCAGGTCGAACCCCTGCGCGGCGGACCCGTCCTGCGGTGGGGTGTCCTCGGCCCGGGCGTGATAGCGAACGACTTCACGAGCACCCTGCACACCGACTCCGACCAGCGCGTCGTCGCGGTCGGCTCGCGTTCGGCAGACCGGTCCGCCGCCTTCGCCGCACGCCACGGCATCCCGACCGCGCACGGCTCGTACGAGGCCCTGGTCGGCGACCCTGACGTCGACGTGGTCTACGTCGCCTCGCCCCACCCGCAGCACCTCGACCACGCCCTGCTCGCGATCGCGGCCGGCAAGCACGTGCTGGTCGAGAAACCGATGACCACGTCGGCGGCCGACACCCACCGCCTGGCGACCGCCGCCCGCGACGCCGGCGTCCTGGCGATGGAGGCCATGTGGACCCGCTACCTGCCGGGCACCACCGTGATCGCCCGGCTGCTCGCCGACGGCGTGCTGGGGGACGTGCAACTGGCGACCGTCGACGTCGGCTGGCCGCACGACCCCGCCGACACCACCGACCGCATGTTCGACCCCGCCGCAGGCGGGGGCGCGTTGCTGGACGCCGGCGTCTACGGCCACTGGTTCGCGCGGTTCGCCACCGGCGCCCCGGTGACCAGCCGCACGACGGGAGCGGTGTCGCACCGTGGGGTGGACCTCCAGTCCGTCACCGTGACCACCGGGACCGGTGGCGCCCAGGCGGTGGTGACCACGTCGATCACCGCGTGGACGCCGGGCCTGGCGATGATCGCCGGCACCGCGGCGACCGTGAAGTACACCGACCACTTCGTGTTCCCGGCCTCGTTCGCGGTGCACCGTGGCGGCGACGCGGACCGGTGGTCGGAGCCCAACGGCCTGCGCGGGCGGCAGGGACTCGTGTGGCAGGCAGCGGCGCTCGCGCGGTACGTCGCCGACGGCCGGACGGACTCGCCGGTGCACTCGCTCGACGACGCGATCGGGGTCGCCGAGGCGCTCGACGCGGCCCGCGCGGCACTCGACGTTCCCCAGCAGGACACCTCGGCCCCCTAGGATCACGGGCCGGTCGACCTGCACACGACCGGGAAGAGGACTCGATGACGCTCGCCACCGGGAACCCGCAGACCGAGCTCGCCCGCGGTGGGGCCGCGCCCGACGCGCGCACCCTGCTCGACGTGCTCCGTTCGACGGCGGAGGCGCATCCCGAGGCGTTCGCGCTCGAGGATGCCGACGGCGCGGTCGACTACCGATCACTCGTGCGGCTCGTCGAGGAACGTGCCGACGACCTGGCCCGGCGGGGCGTGCACCCTGGTGACCGGGTGGGCATCCGGATCCCCTCGGGCAGCCACGAGCTCTACGTCTCGATCCTGGCGGTGCTGGCCGCCGGAGCCGCCTACGTGCCCGTCGACGCGGACGACCCCGAGGAACGGGCGACCCTCGTGTTCGGCGAAGCCCACGTGGCCGGCGTCATCGGCGCGGGCGGCGTGCTGCGGACCTCGGGCGACGCCGACGCGGCCGCTGTGCCGGTCGTCGACCCCACGGCGAGCGCCACCGCCCCCACGACCGACGACGACGCGTGGATCATCTTCACGTCGGGGTCGACCGGTGTGCCGAAGGGCGTCGCCGTGACGCACCGGTCGGCTGCCGCGTTCGTGGACGCCGAGGCGCGGATGTTCCTGCAGTCCGCACCGATCGGGCCGGGCGACCGGGTGCTGGCCGGGCTCAGCGTGGCGTTCGACGCGTCGTGCGAGGAGATGTGGCTGGCGTGGGGGCACGGGGCTTGCCTGGTGCCGGCGCCGCGGTCGCTGGTGCGGACGGGAGTGGACCTGGGGCCGTGGCTGATCGTGCACGGGATCACCGTGGTGTCGACGGTGCCGACGCTGGCGGCGCTGTGGCCGGACGACGCGCTCGAGCAGGTGCGCTTGGTGATCTTCGGTGGTGAGGCCTGCCCGCCCGAGCTCGCCGCGCGGATCGCGAGCCGTGACCGTGAGCTGTGGAACACCTACGGTCCGACCGAGGCGACTGTGGTCGCGTGTGGTGCGCTGATGGACGGGTCGGCGCCGGTGCGCATCGGCCTGCCGTTGGACGGGTGGGACCTGGCGGTCGTGGATGCTGCCGGAGTGCGGGTCGCGCCGGGCGAGGTGGGTGAGCTGGTGATCGGCGGTGTGGGGCTGGGTCGGTACCTGGACCCGGCGAAGGACGCGGAGAAGTACGCGCCGTACCCGGAGCTCGGGTGGGCGCGGGCGTACCGGAGCGGTGACCTGGTGCGGTACGACCCCGAGGGGCTGGTGTTCCAGGGGCGGGCGGACGACCAGATCAAGCTGGGCGGTCGCCGGATCGAACTCGGGGAGATCGACGCGGCGCTGCAGGCGCTCGACGACGTGGCGGGTGGGGCGGCCGTGGTGCAGCGCACCCCCGCGGGCAACCAGGTGCTGGTCGGCTACGTGGCGCCGGTCGCGGGGGCGACGATCGACACGGCGGCGGCGAACGCCCGGCTGCGCGAGGAGCTGCCGGCGGCGCTCGTGCCGCTGCTGGCGGTGGTGGAGGCCCTGCCGACGCGGACGTCGGGCAAGGTCGACCGGGCGGCACTCCCCTGGCCGCTGACGGGCGACGGCGCCTCGGTGGCACTCCCCCCGACCGTGGCGTGGATCGCCGAGCGCTGGGCGGCGATCCTCGGGGTGCCGGTCGCGAGCGAGGACGACGACTTCTTCGCGCACGGTGGTGGTTCGTTGACGGCGGCGCAGCTGGTGTCCGCCATCCGCGAGCGCTACCCCGCGACGACCGTGGCGGACGTGTACGACCACCCGCGGATCGGTGCGCTCGCCGACGCGCTCGACGCATCGGGCCCGGTGGCGGCTCGACACCGGGACGTCCGGCCGACACCGCCGGCGACCGGGCTCGCGATGACGCTGCTGGGCCTGCCCGTGCAGGTGCTGCGCGGTCTGCGGGTCCTGACGTGGACGGCGCTGGTCGCCGGGGTCCTGCACGCGACGACGCTGCCGTTCCTGCCGAGGCTGCCCTGGCCGGCGCTGGTGCTCGCGCTGCTGGTGTTCGTGACGCCGATCGGCAAGATGGCCGTGACGGTCGTCCTGGTGCGGCTCGTGCTGCTCGGGGTCCGTCCGGGCGACCACCCCCGCGGCGGGTCGGTGCACGTGCGGGTGTGGCTTGCGGAGCGCATCGCCGAGGCCGTCGACGGTCCCTCGACCGCGGGCGCGCCGTGGATCAGCTACTACGCCCGTGCGCTCGGCGCCCGGATCGGGCAGGGCGTCGACCTGCACACGCTGCCCCCGGTGACCGGGATGCTCACCATCGGCAAGCGCGCGTCGATCGAACCCGAGGTCGACCTGGCCGGGCACTGGGTGGACGGCGACGTCTTCCGGCTGGGCCGGGTGAAGGTCGGCCCGGACGCCGTCGTGCGCAGCCGCACCACGCTGCTGCCCGGCGCGGTCGTCGGCGCGGGCGCGGAGATCGAGCCCGGTTCCGCCGTCACCGGAGCAGTGCCGGACGGTGAACGGTGGGCGGGATCGCCTGCGGAACGCGTCGGGTCGGCCCGACACGGACGGGAGGAACGCCCCGCGCCCGGCCGTCGGTGGCTGGTCGCGTACGGGGCCGGCTCCGTTGCCGTGGCCGGGCTGCCGGTGGTCGGGGTCGCGGTGGGTCTGCTGGTCACCGCCGCCCTGGTCGGTCGTGCGCCGTCGCTGGGCTCGGCCGTCGGGCACGCGCTGGCGACCGTCCCGCTGGCCACGGTGGTCGCCGGTGTGGTCTACGCGGGCCTGGTGGTCGGGGTCGTCCGGCTGCTCGGGATCGGCCTGCACGAGGGCCGGCACCCGGTCCGGTCGCGGATCGGGTGGCAGGCGTGGTGCACCGAGCGGGTGCTCGACGCCGCCCGGACGCTGCTGTTCCCGCTCTACGCCAGCCTGGTCACGCCGCTGTGGCTCCGGCTGCTCGGGGCGCGGGTCGGGCGGAACACCGAGATCTCCACCGTGCTGCTGCTGCCGTCGCTGACCCAGATCGCATCGGGGGCGTTCCTGGCGGACGACACGATGGTCGCCACCTACGAGCTCGGCGGCGGTCGGGTGACGATCGGGAAGTCCAAGGTCGGTCGACGGGCGTTCCTCGGCAACAGCGGCATGACGGGCGCCGGACGCTCCGTCCCCCGTGAGGCCCTGGTCGCCGTGCTGTCCGCCGTCCCCAAGAAGGCCAAGCGCGGGTCCTCGTGGCTCGGCTCCCCGCCCGTCCGACTGCGGCGTGCGGCGACGACCTTCGACGAGGAGCGCACCTTCCGCCCGCCACGCCGGCTCCGGGTCGCCCGGGGCAGCTGGGAGGTCCTGCGCCTGATCGCCCCGATGGTGTCCGGCGCGATCGCGCTCGGCGTCGGCGGAACACTGCTGGCGTCCTGGTCCGCCGTCGGGTTCGGGTGGACCGTGCTGCTCACCGCCCCGGTCCTCGTCGTCGCCGGAGCCGTCGCCGCCGTCGTGTCGACCGTCGCCAAGTGGTCGTTCGTCGGCCGGATCACCGCGCGGGAGCACCCGCTGTGGTCGTCGTTCGTCTGGCGCAACGAGGTGCAGGACACCTTCGTCGAGACCGTCGCCCGACCGTGGTTCGCCGAGCAGGCCACCGGCACGCCGGCGCTCGCCGTGTGGCTGCGCAGCCTGGGGGCCACGATCGGTCGCGGGGTCTGGTGCGAGACGTACTGGCTGCCCGAGGCCGACCTGGTGACCATCGGCGACGGTGCGACGATCGCCCGCGGCACCGTCGTGCAGACACACCTGTTCCACGACCGGGTGATGCAGCTGGATGCCGTGACGGTCGACGCCGGCGGCACGCTCGGGCCGCACAGCGTGATCCTGCCTGCGGCGGGCATCGGCGCCGGGGCCACCATCGCACCCGCGTCGCTCGTCATGCGCGGCGAGCAGGTGCCCGCCGGCACCTCGTGGGCGGGCAACCCGATCTCGCCGTGGGACAGCGCCCCGTGGACAGCTGGTGCCGCCGAGCCGGACCGGGCGTCCGCCGCCGTGGCAGACTGACCGGCACCGTGAAGCCGACGACCGACGCCGAACCGACCACCGCCGACCCCGACCCGTACACGCCGCATAGCGGGGACCGTCGCTGGCGCGCGAGCCACTACGAGCTGCGGATCGACTACCGCGTCGCCACGAACCGGTTCAGCGGCACGGCGACGATCACCGCGACCGCGCTGACACGCCTCGACCGGATCGTGCTCGACCTGCACGGCATGTCGGTCGAGCGGGTCGACGTCGACGGGGTCCGCGCCAAGAAGGTCTCGTCCGGCATCCACAAGCTCACCGTCACGCCACCCGCCCCGATCCAGGCCGGCACCGAGTTCACGGTGCACGTCCGCTACCGCGGCACGCCGCACCCCCTCCGCAGCCCCTGGGGACAGATCGGCTGGGAGGAACTGACCGACGGCGTCATCGTCGCCGCGCAACCCACCGGTGCACCGTCCTGGTTCCCCTGCAACGACCGACCCGACGACAAGGCGACGTACCGCTTCGAGATCACCTGCGAGGCCGGGTACGACGTCGTCGCGAACGGCGACCTGCTCGCCAAGGAACGCGACGGCCGCGGTGTGCGCTGGACCTACGCCACGACCGACCCGATGGCGACCTACCTGGCGACCGTGCAGATCGGCCGGTACCGCACCACGACCCTGCGCGGTGCACCGGTCCCCGTCACGCTGCACCACCCGGTCGACCTGACCACCGCGGCGAAGACGGACTTCGGGCGGGTGCCCGAGATGATCGCCCTGTACGCCGACCGGTTCGGCCCGTACCCGTTCCCCGCGTACGGGGTCGTGGTGACGGACGACGAGCTGGAGATCCCGCTCGAGGCGCACGGTCTGGCGGTGTTCGGCCGGAACCACGTCGACGGCGAACACGGCACCGACCGGCTCATCGCGCACGAGCTCGCGCACCAGTGGTTCGGCAACTCCGTCACCCTGGGCCGCTGGCGGGACATCTGGCTGCACGAGGGCTTCGCCTGCTACGCCGAGTGGCTGTGGTCCGAACACCGCGGCGGCGACAGCGCCGACACCCTGGCAGCGCAGTACCGGGACGGACTGCTCGAGCAGCCCGAGGACCTGGTCGTCGGGGACCCCGGCGCGAAGGACATGTTCGACGACCGGGTCTACAAGCGCGGCGCCCTCGCCCTGCACGCGTTGCGACGGACGATCGGCGACGAGGCGTTCTTCTCCGGGCTCTGGACCGTCACCGAACGGCACCGCCACGGCACCGTGACACCTTCGGACGTCGTCGCCGCGTTCGCCGAGGCCTCGGCGCGCGACGCCTCGGCTGTCCGGCAGGTCATCGCGCCCTGGATCGACGAACCGTCCGTGCCGGCGCTGCCCTGACCGGAGCGGACCTGCCCGGCCCGGACCTGTTCGGACCGGACCGGACCTGGCCGGCCCGGACCTGGCCGGACCCATCGCTCCCGGCGGCACTCAGCGTCGGTCGACGGCCCGGTCCCAGACCGCCACCTCGCTGGTCAGGCGGTCGTACCGGTACGGCCTGACCTCGCCCGTCGGCGCGTACCCGAGCGCCGACCAGAACGCCCCGGCAGTGTCCGCGACCGTCGCGACGACCCCGACACGCACGCGCGCGGCCCCGGACTCGGTGCGCACGCGCTCGAGGACCCCCGCGTGGAGTTCCCTGCCGACACCGCGACCGCGGTGCGACCGGTGCACCATCAGCAGCCCGATCGTCACCGCATCGAGGTCGGGGTACCCGAGCAGCACGTCCGCGAACGCCACCAGCACGGGCCCGTCCCACAGCCCGACGCCACGCTTGCCACTCGGGTCGAAGCCCTCGGGGACGCCCACCAGCGCCGACAGGGCGTCGGTCGGACCGGGCGGGTACCCGGTGAGGTGTTCCGCGTACGCGGGGTCGGACTCGATCAGTTCCTGCAGCGCCGCGACGTCGTCACCGTCGAGGTCGCGCAGCGTGCGGGTCACGAACGGTCCCGGGAGTCGTCCACCACCACGTGCCCGTCGACGCTGACGGCCAGCACCAGGTCGTCGTCCAGCCAGCGGATCGTCAGCGGGTGCCCGGTGCCGTCCAGGTGCGCGACCTCGGCGTCGAGGTCGACGTCCACCAGGGTCGGCTCGACCCGCAGACCGCGACCGTCGCGCTTGAGGACGGCTTCCGTGGCGGCCCAGCACGCGGCGAGGGCACCGGGGTCGTCACCGTACCGGGCGCGTTCCCCCGGGCTCTGCGCGTCGAGCGGTGCGGCGACGACGCGACTGCGGCGCTCGACGTCGACGCCGACCGGTCCCGGTGCGACCGCCAGTGCGAGGACGTCGGGGGTCCGGGCGAGGCTCACGCCGATGGGTCGTCCGCTCGCGACGGCCCAGGGTCGGCCGTGGTCGGTGCCGCGGCAGTGCGGACACCGGCGGCCGAGGACCGTGGACGAGGGGTCGGACCCGGTGACGTGCGCGGCGAAGGCGAGGAGGGCCTCCCGGTCGGACTGGGCGGTGGGACCACGTCGCGTGACGCGGACCCGTGCTCCTGGTGCGCCCATGCCGTCAGCGTACGGGTGGCGCGATCGGGTGTGTCCGGTGGACGAGGAGACGCCGCCGGGGTCCGGCGGCGTCTCGGTCGGGTCGTTCGTGGTCCTGTGCTCGTCTCACGCGTGCGTCAGGGCGATCAGTGCCACGTTCATCGTGGAGTAGAGCCCTTCGGACCGGGTGGCCTGGCGGACACGGCCACGCAGGACCTCGTACCGACCGTCGTGCTCACGCACGAAGCCGATCACACCGCTGGCAGGCGTTGACACCCGGTGGAAGCCGTCCTCGAGTGGGACCACCTCTGTGTTCATGGTTCGTTCCATCTGTCGACCCCTTTCGTCGTCGAAACGGTCACGTCGAACCATACTCCCGACGGGGGACAGAATCCGTCCCCCGGGCCGCTCTCTCCACAGGTGCTGGGGGAATCCGCCGGAACCGTGCGCCCCCTGGATAGACTCCGGAACGACGGCGCTCCTGACGCGGCGAACCCGGGAATCCGGGTCCAGACGGGGTGCGCTGCCGGACGGACGGAGAACGGATGCGAACGGTCCAGCGTGGATCGAACACCAGGGGGTCGGGCACGGACGGCCACGCCGAGCGGGGTACGTCGGGGCGGCCGACGTCCGGTCGCTGGGCGGCACGGCTGGCTGCGGCGGTCATCGCCGCCCTGCTGGTGATCGCCCCCGCGACCGCCGCCAGCGCCACCGCGCCCGTGCAGCTCGACGGCGCCTACGTGCTCGACGACGCCGGCGCCCTCACCACGTCCCAGCAGCGCAGCGTCGAACGCGCGGTCAGCGACCTCGCCGACAAGACGAACGCGCAGCTCTACGTCGTGTACGTCGACTCGTTCACGGACCCGAGCGACCACACCGCGTGGGGCGCTGCCACGCTGTCGCAGAACCAGATCGACTCGAACGGCATCCTGCTGTCGATCGCGACCCAGGCACGCACGTACGACGTGCAGCAGACCAACACCACCTCGATCAGCAAGTCCGACGTCGAGAACGCCGTCAACGACGACCTGCTGCCGCAGCTGCGGAACGGTGACTGGTCCGGTGCCGCCACCGCGTTCGCCGGCGGCCTGTCCTCGTCGCAGGACCCGCCGAACCTGACCTGGCTGTGGATCCTGCTGCTCGTCGTGGTGATCGCCGTCGTCGTGGTGGTGCTCGTCATCCGCACCCGCAACAAGCGTCGCACCGCCGCGGCCACCCGGGCCCAGGAAGCCTCGCTCGCCGACCTCGAGCGCACCGCCGGGGCCGCCCTGGTGACGATCGACGACGAACTCCGCACCGCCGAACAAGAGGTCGGGTTCGCCGCGGCACAGTTCGGCGCCGACGCGGCCAAGCCGTTCGCCGACACCGTCGACGCTGCCAAGGCGAACGTCCGCAAGGCCTTCACGTTCCAGCAGCAGCTCGACGACGAGGTCCCCGACTCCCCCCAGCAGCGCGCCGACTGGTCGAACCAGATCATCGCGATCTGCGAACAGGCCCACGCGGCGATCGAGCAGCAGACCGAGGCCTTCGACCAGCTCCGGTCGCTCGAGGACGGGGTCGAGGACGCTGCCACCGCGCTGCGGGCCAGCGTGCAGGCCGCGCCGCAGTCCGTCGACCAGGCCGCCGCCGCGCTCGAGCAGGTCCGTGCGTCGTACACCGGCCGGACCCTCGCCACGGTGTCGGACAACGTCGACCAGGCGCGCCAGGTGCTCGCCTTCGCGACGGAACGTTCGCAGGCTGCCGACGCCGCGATCGCCGCCGGTGACAAGGGCGAAGCCGTCGTCGCCGTCCGCGACGGTCAGCACGCGCTGGCACAGGTCCAGCAACTGACCGGTTCGGCGACGGGCGCCGACGCGACCTTCCGCGAGGCCTCGGCCCGTGTGGACGCGATGCGTCTGGACATCGAGGGCGACGTCGCCGCCGCGCGGGCGATGCGCGCGCAGACGCCCGACCTGGCCTCGGCCGTCACGACCGCCGAGACCGTCCTGCGCGAACGCCTCGACCCGACGGACCCGATCGCCGCGGTCGACGCCCTGACCAAGGCGAACACCGCGATCGACACCGCCCTGGCCTCTGCACGGGGTGCACAGGAACAGCAGGAGCGAGCCCAACGGGCGCTGGACTCCGCACTGCGCGACGCCCGCTCGCGCATCAGCCAGGCACGGGAGTTCATCTCCCTGCGCCGTGGTGCCGTCGGGACGACCGCCCGCACGCGGCTGTCCGAAGCCGAACGGGCGCTGGACGACGCCGTCGACCTCGCCACGACCGACCCACAGCGCGCCCTGCAGGCAGCCCGGGCCGCCGAGCAGTACGCCGCGGCGGCGATGGACGAAGCCGGCAACGACATGGGCGGCTGGCCCGGCGGCGGCGGGGGCAACAGCGGCGGTGCCCAGCTCGGCGGACTCGTCACCGGCATCGTGCTCGGCGGGCTGCTGGGCGGACGCGGCGGGTCGTTCGGTGGCGGCTCCTTCGGTGGAGGCGGCGGCGGCTTCGGCGGCGGGGGCGGCTTCGGCGGGGGCGGCGGGGGCGGCGGCTTCTCGGGCGGTGGTCGCTTCTGACCCGACGCCCCTGACCCCGAACGACTCCACTGACGACAGCACTCACCACGACCATCCCCAGGAAGGGAACCGCAATGGCAAAGCAGACGATCTTCGGTCGCATCTCCTCGCTCGTCCGGGCGAACGTCAACCAGCTCATCGACAACGCCGAGGACCCGCAGCTGATGCTGGACCAGCTCGTGCGCGACTACACGAACAACATCGCGGACGCCAAGAGCGCCATCGCGCAGACCATCGGCAACCTCCGCCTGCTCGAGCAGGACAACGCGGAAGACGTCCGTGCTGCGCAGGAGTGGGGCCAGAAGGCCGCGAACGCGTCGACCGCGGCCGACAAGTACCGCGCCGAGGGCAAGGCGGCCGATGCCGACAAGTTCGACAACCTCGCCAAGATCGCCCTGGGCAAGCAGATCGCCGCCGAGCAAGAGGTCAAGGACAACGCCACGCCGCTCGCCACCCAGAACGAGCAGGTCGAGAAGCTCAAGCAGGGCCTGGCCGGCATGGAGGAGAAGCTCGGGCAGCTCAAGTCCAAGCGCGACAGCCTGGTCGCGCGCGCGAAGACCGCCGAGGCCCAGTCCAAGGTGAACGACGCCATCGGCAACATCGACATCACCGACCCGACGAGCGACCTGAACCGCTTCGAGGAGAAGGTGCGTCGCGAAGAGGCGAAGGTCATCGGGCAGCAGGAACTGCAGTCGTCGAGCCTCGACGCCCAGTTCGAGTCGCTCGAGGACGTCGGCAAGGACGCCGAGGTCGAAGCGCGACTCGCGGCCCTGAAGTCCGGCGGGTCGTCCTCGATCTGACACCCGACACACGACGACGCCGGGCCCACCCTGACAAGATGAGGACATGCAGTTCCTCGTCGTCGGTCAGTGGCAGGGTTCGGCGTCGTCGCGTGCGATGCGCCTCGGCGACGGCGCCGCCGCGATAGCAGCCGATCTCCCCCGCACCGCGACCACCGTGGTGGACGTCCCGGCCGGCGCAGGCGACCGGCTCGAGACCGCGGTCGCCCGCTACACCTCGGTGCTGCAGGTCGCCGAGCGCGTGGCAGAAGAGGTCTCGATCGCGTCCGAGCCGGTCCTGGTCATCGGCGGCGACGGCGCCAGTGCCCTGGGCGGCAGCGTCGCCCTCGGACCCTCGACCGCCTTCGTCCGCATCGCCGGGTCGAGTGGCTACCGATCCCTCAACCGCGCGCAGCCCGTCGCAGCCGAGACCGCGGCACTGCGGATCCTGGTGGACCGGGCGAGCGACCTGTTCCCGGGCCTCCCCGTGGTGCCCGCCTCGTCGGTCGTCCTCGCTGGGACCCGCGGCGTCGAGCCGGCGGAGACGAACGCCGTCGAGCGCGCGGGCATCCACCACCTCGACGTCGACGCCGCCACCCCGGACGCGATCGCCGCCGCGGTCGAGGCCACCGGCGCGGACTCCGTGTACGTCCACGTCGACCTGGACGTGCTCGACCCGTCCGAGGTCGACGGTCTGCTCGAGCCCGTGCCGTTCGGGCTCGACGGCGCAGCGCTCGTCGAGCGCATCCAGGCCGCGACCCGTGGACGCCGGCTGGTCGGTGCCGCCCTGACCGGGTTCGCCCCCGTCGACCCGGCCCGTGCCGTCGACGACATGGGCGTCATCCTCCGTGCCGTGGGAGCCCTGTCCGCCGCGTCCCGCGTGGCCTGAACCGCCGGACTGCTGCTCGGCGCGGTCCATGCCGGTCCGCGTACGCTCGGGCGCATGACGGACTACGACCTCATCGTGATCGGCGCCGGCGCAGTCGGCGAGAACGTGGCGGACTACGCCCACAAGCGCGGCCTGTCGGTCGCGGTCGTCGAAGCAGAACTCGTCGGCGGTGAGTGCTCGTACTGGGCGTGCATGCCCTCGAAGGCGCTGCTCCGGAGCGGCCACGCACTCGCTGCCGCGAAGCGGCTCGACGGAGCGAAGCAGGCGGTCACCGGTGAGCTCGACGCCGCCGCGGTGCTGGCCCGCCGGACGTCGTTCACGAGCGACTGGGACGACGCGGGCCAGGTCGCGTGGCTCGAGTCCGCCGACATCGCCCTGCTGCGCGGACACGCCCGCATCACCGCACCGAAGACCATCCAGGTCACCGGTCCCGACGGACAGACCACGACCCACACCGCCCGTGCCGCGATCGCTGTCGTGACCGGCTCGCTGCACACGCTGCCGGACGTCCCGGGTCTCGTGCAGGCCGAGCCGTGGGGCACCCGTGAGGGCACCAGCGCGAAGTCGGTCCCCGAGAGCCTGCTGGTCATCGGTGGCGGGGTGGCCGGCACCGAGCTCGCCACCGCCTGGGCCTCCCTCGGCGCGAAGGTCACGATCGTCGCGCGCCACGGTCTGCTGGGCGGGATGGAACCGTTCGCCGGTGAACTCGTCGCCGACGCCATGCGCGCGTCCGGCATCGACGTGCGCCTGGGCGTCAACCCCACGCGCGTCGACCGCGACGAGCACGGCCTGGTCACGACGACCCTGGACGACGGCTCGACCGTGATCACGAGCGAGGTACTCGCCGCGACCGGTCGCGCCGCACACACGAAGGACCTCGGCCTCGAGGCCGTCGGGCTCACCGCTGGCGACTGGCTCGACGTCGACGACACGATGCTGGTCACCGGCACCGACTGGCTCTACGCCGTGGGCGACGTGAACCACCGCGTGCTGCTGACCCACCAGGGCAAGTACCAGGCGCGCGCCGCCGGTGAGGCGATAGCTGCTCGCTTCCAGGGCACGCCGCTGCACACCGAGCCGTGGGGTGCGCACGTCGCCACGGCCGACCATGCCGCGGCCCCGCAGGTCACCTTCACCGACCCCGAGGTCGCCAGCGTCGGCCTGACCGCGGCGAAGGCCCGGCAGCAGGGGCTGAATGTGCGCGTGGTCGAGTACGAGCTCGGCAACATCGCCGGCGCCTCACTGCAGGCGGACGGGTACGTCGGCCGCGCGAACATGGTCGTGGACGAGGACCGCAAGGTCGTCGTCGGCATGACCTTCGTCGGGCAGGACGTCGCCGAGATGCTGCAGGCCGCGACGATCGCCGTCGTCGCCGAGGTCCCGATCGACCGCCTGTGGCACGCCGTCCCCGCGTACCCCACGATGAACGAGATCTGGCTGCGCCTGCTCGAGACCTACGGCCGCCCCGAGTAGCCGTGCGGAACCCGCTCCTCGACTCCCCCGTGTCCCGGCTCGGGTGGCTCTTCGCCACCGGGGTCGGGCTCGCGGTCGGCGTCCCGCTGTCGACCGGTCCCGTGCGGGTCGTCGACGGCCTGATCGTGTGCTCCGGCCTGCCACGGTGGGTGTTCCGGCGCGGCGGCACCTGTGTCGGGTCGGTGTACCTGACGCGCGACAACGACGGCGACCGCGTGCTGCGACACGAGCGGGTGCACGTCACGCAGTGGCGCCGGTACGGCATGCTCATGCCCCTGCTCTACGCGGTCGCCGGGCGGGATCCGCTGCGCAACCGCTTCGAGGTCGAGGCCGGGCTGGAGGACGGCGGCTACCGCTGACCCCGACGCGCAGCGCTCTGCGCTCTGCCTGCTCGCTCGACTGGTCACAGTCCGTCGTTCGCGACTGGCCACGACACCCCGAGCCGATCATGCCGAGTGGTCACAATCCGTCGATCGGGCGCCGAACTCGCGACAGTTCGTGACCACTCGGCGGACCTGAGCGGGGAGTCGTGACCACTCGGACAGGGACGGCGGGGCGGCGCGGGCGGGACGGCGCGGGCGGGACGGCGCGGGCGGGGCAGCGTGAGCGGGTCAGCGCGCGCGACGCGGCACGACGAGCGGGGTGCCCGTCTCGGGGTCGGCGACGACGACGCAGGGCAGCCCGAAGACGTCCTCGATCAACGAGGCCGTCAGCACCGACGCCGGCGGCCCTTGCGCCACGACCTCGCCCGCACGCATCGCGATGACGTGGGTGGCGTACCGCGCCGCCTGGTTCAGGTCGTGCAGCACCGCGACCACGGTGCGTCCGGCCGCGTGCAACGACGCCGCCAGTTCGAGCACGTCGTACTGGTGGGCGATGTCCAGGAACGTGGTGGGCTCGTCGAGCAGCACGATGTCGGTCTCCTGCGCCAGCACCATCGCGATCCACACCCGCTGCCGCTGCCCACCCGACAGCTCGTCGACGCCACGGTCGGCCAGCGCCAGCGTGTCGGTCTGCACGAGCGCACGCTGCACCGCCGAACGGTCGTTCCCGCTGGTCGGGTGCAACAGGTCCTGGTGTGGGAACCGTCCGCGCGAGACCAGGTCGCGCACGGTGATGCCGTCGGGGGCGATCGGGGTCTGCGGCAGCATCGCGACCCGGCGGGCGACGGCCTTCGGGCGGTACGTGGACAGCGGTGCGCCGTCCAGGTACACGGTGCCGGCGCTGGGCTTCAGGGTGCGGGCGAACGCCTTGAGGAGCGTCGACTTGCCGCAGGCGTTCGGGCCGACGATGACGGTCAGCTCGCCGTCCGGGACGTCGACGTCCAGGTGGTCCACGACGACACGGTCGTCGTAGCCCAGGGTGAGTCCGCGCGCCCCGAGCGCCGTGGTCGGCACGGCCGGGAACCCGACGGGTGTGTCGGCAGCCGGCCCGGCTGCAGCCCCTGCCGTGTTCAGTTCTCGGCCTTGCCGTGCCGCCAGTAGCCCATGAAGGCCACCTGCTTGCGATCGAGCCCGACCCGGCGCACCAGGTGCCGGCGGAGTTCCTTGACACAGGCGGCCTCGCCCGCGATCCAGGCGTACAGCTGCGCGTCGGTGACGGGCGGGACGTCCCACAGGGTCTCGCGGTCGACGTCCACGTCGACGAGCTCGACGTCCGATGCTGGACCGGAGACCCCAGCAGCACCAGCACCAGCAGCACCGGCAGCACTGACCGCCGTCGACGCCCACGCGTGCACGTGGTCCGTCATCCGCGCCCCGTGCGACGCGCCGTTCCGGGCGATCCAGCGCACCTCGACCCCGGCGGGCGCAGCGACCGGCAGCCGGTCGGCGTCGGTCGGGACCTCGATGAAGACGTGGCCGACGGTGGTGACGTCGAGCGCTTCGAGGATCGCGCAGATCGCCGGCGCGGCGGTCTCGTCCCCGGCGAGCAGGATCCGGTTGGCCGCGCCCGGCGCGAACTCCGCCGCACCCGAGGGCAGCTCGGCGGGCGAGGACGGCACGGCCGGTCCGACGATGCGGAGCTCGTCGCCGACGACGCACGACGACACCCAGCGCGACGCGGGCCCGGCGTCGCCGTGGGCGACGAAGTCGATGTCGAGCTCGTGTGCGTCCGGGCGGAACGAACGGACCGTGTAGGTGCGGAGCGGGTTGCGGGTGGCGTCCGGCAGGGCACGCCACGCGGCGTACCAGTCGGCGCCGTCGGGCAGGTCGGTGAACCCGTGCCCGGGGATCGGCAGCACGACCTTGATCCGCTGGTCGAGCCCGACCGAGGCGAACGCTGCCAGGTCCGGACCGGACAGGGTCACCCGCACGAAGGCCGGGGTGAGCGCGGTGACGGCCGCCACACGGACGGAGAACACACGGTACCGGGCTGCCACGACCCCGAGTATGGCATGCCTCACCTCACCCTGGCCGGGAATCCCACGGTGCGAGACTGGGCCCGTGCTCGAAGCCGACGACGAATTCCGCGACCTTGCCGACCTCGCCCGCGCGAGCGGCGTGACGGAGCCGCTGCGGGCCTCCAGGACGGACCTGCCCGACGCCGGTCACGGCGCGATCTCCGCCATCCGCTGGCAGGATCCGGCGGACCCCGGCCAGGAGGCCCGGGTCACCTACCTGCACGGGCTCGGCATCGACGCCCACAGCTTCGACGTGACGGCCCTGGCCGTCGGCCAGCCGGCGGTCGCCCTCGACCTGCCCGGCCACGGCCGGTCCGCGTGGCGGGACGATGCGGACTACGCCGCGTCGGCCACGGCACCCGCGGTGCTGGCGGCGCTCGACGCCCTCGCGGTGCCGCCCGGGCTGCTGGTCGGGCACTCCCTCGGCGCGATCCTGGCCGCCCGGATCGCCGCGACGGCGCCCGAGCGCGTGACCGGCCTGGTGCTCGTCGACATGTCCCCGGACTTCGCCCAGCGTGCCGTCGACCGCATCGCCCGGGCGCTGGAGACCGAGGAACCGTTCGCCGACCTGGACGAGGTCGTCGAGCGCGCGATCGAGGCCCGCGTCGGCGACGACCGCCAGGTGCTGCTGCGCGAAGCCCGGCACACCACCCGTCTGGGTGCGGACGGTCGTCTGGTCCGGCGCCACCACTTCCCGCACCTGCCGGCCGGTCGGACGTCGTCGGTGGGCCGGTTCGCCGACGCGTGGCCGGACCTGGAGTCGCTCGACGTGCCGCTGCTGCTGGTCCGGGGCGACCGCGGGTACGTCTCCCCGAAGCTCGTGACGACGTTCGGCGAGCGGATGCCGGGCGCCGAGATCGTCACGGTCACCGCGCGGCACGCCGTGCAGACCCAGGCACCGCTCGCGCTGGCCGCCGCGATCCGGGAATGGGCGTCGCGTCACGATTTGTTGCACGGGGGCGGAGAAACCGCAGTGCGCCGGTAGATTCTCCCGAGCGCGCGCGACGTGCCGTCGCTCCCCGCCGGAAGGAACCCAGCACCCATGAGCCCCCTCCTCGCCCGTCGACCCGCCACCAGCGGGGCCCGTCGATCCGCCACCAGCGGGGCCCGTCCGCGCCTCGGCCGCACGGCGCTGGCCGCCACCGCGGTCGTCGTCGCCGCGGCGATCGCCCTGACCGGGTGCAGCGGATCGTCCGCGCCCAAGGGCGGTGACGACGCGACCGTGCGGGTCGGCCTGGTGCTGGAACCGACCAGCCTGGACATCCGCACGCAGTCCGGCGCGGCCCTGGACCAGGTGCTCATCGACAACGTGTACCAGGGGCTCGTCGGGCGCACCGCCGAGGGGGACATCCGCGACGTGCTGGCGTCCTCGCACGAGGTCTCGAGCGACGGCCTGACGTACACGTTCACGCTGCGCAAGGGGATCACGTTCCAGGACGGCAAGCCGGTCAAGGCGTCCGACGTCGTCTGGTCGCTGCAGCAGGTCAAGGACAACGCCAGCTACGTCGACTCCGCCAAGCTCGCCGGCGTGACCGCGATCACGTCACCCTCGGACGGCGTCGTCCGGCTCACGCTCGCCAAGCCCGACTCCGACCTGCTATTCACACTGACGGGACGCTCCGGCCTGGTGCTCGAGCAGGCCGCGAAGAACGACCTGTCCGACACCGCGAACGGCACCGGTCCGTTCGAGGTCGCGTCGTGGAAGCAGGGCGACTCGTTGACGTTCTCGCGCAACGCGGACTACTGGGGCGCGAAGCCGAAGGTCGCGAAGATCGTGTTCCGCTACATCACGGACCCGTCGACCGCCGTCAACGCGATGGCGAACGGCGACCTCGACGTGCTCAACCCCGTGGACGGCACGCTGAAGAGCCAGCTGCAGGGCAACAGCGACATCGCCCTGCACACCGGCAAGACGACCGACAAGTACACGCTGGCGTTCAACGACCAGAAGGCCCCCTTCACCGACAAGCGGGTGCGCCAGGCCATCCGCCAGGCGATCGACCCGAAGGCGCTCATCAAGGCCGTCGGCGGCACGGGCATCGAACAGGGCGGCCCGATCCCCGAGCTCGACCCCGGGTACCAGGACCTGACGGACATCGACGCCTACGACCCGTCGAACGCCAAGAAGCTGCTCGCCGCGGCCGGGCAGAAGGACCTGAAACTCACGCTGACGTACGCCAACGTGTACCCGACGACGATCGGCGACGTCCTGACCTCGCAGCTCGCCGACGTCGGCATCACGCTGACGGTCAAGCGCGTCGACTTCGCCACCTGGCTGTCGCAGGTGTTCCAGAAGCCGGCCAGCGGCACCCGCGACTTCGACATGTCGATGGTCGACCACGTCGAGGCCCGTGACTTCGGCAACTGGGCGAACCCGGACTACTACTTCGGGTACGACAACCAGCAGGTGCAGGACCTGTACGCGGCGTCGATCGCGACCACGTCGACCGCTGAGAAGGAGGCTGACCTGCGGAAGGCCGCGCGCATCGTCAGCGAGGACGCCGCCGGTGAGTGGCTCTACACCGCCACCGCGATCACCGCGGTCCGCAAGGGGGTCACCGGCTTCCCGGTCGACGGCGGCAACTCCCGCCTCGACCTGGCGAAGCTGGCGATGCGGTAGCGCCGGACCACCACCGGCCGCCGACTAGCATCGTCTCGTGACCCGGTTCCTCGTCGGGCGACTGCTGCTGCTCGTCGTCGGCCTGCTCGTCGCGAGCATCATCGTCTTCGCGACGCTGCGTGTGCTGCCGGGCGACGTCGCCCAGGTCGTCGCTGGTACGCAGGCCACGCCCGCCACGGTCGCCGAACTCCGACAGCAGCTCGGACTCGACCGACCCGTCGTGGTGCAGTACCTCGACTGGATCGGCGGGGTGTTCCGCGGTGACCTCGGCCGGTCGCTGGTGACCCGGGGCCCGGTGGCGCCCCAGATCGTCCAGAAGCTCGGCGTCACGCTCCCCCTGGCTGGCATGTCCCTGGTCGCCGCCCTGGCGCTCGGCGTCCCGCTCGGGATCGTCGCCGCCGTGCTGCGACGACGCGCGGGCGGAGCGGTCATCGCGTTCGTCGCACAGGCGGTCGCCGCCGTGCCGGTCGTCTGGGCCGGCATGCTGCTCGTCGCGCTGTTCGCCGTCACGTTGCACTGGCTGCCGACCCAGGGCTTCCCGCTCGACGGCTGGTCCGAGCCGGGCCGGGCGTTCTCGTCGCTCGTGCTGCCGGCGCTGACGATCGGCGCCGTCGAGGGGGCCGTCATCCTGCGGTTCACCCGCTCCGCCACGCTGTCCGTGCTCGACGCCGACCACCTGCGCACCGCCGCCGCGGTCGGGCTGACGCGCACCCAGGCGCTGCTGCGGCACGGGCTCGGTTCGGTGGCGCTCACCGTGCTGGCGGTGCTCGGCGTGCAGATCGCCGGGCTGCTGGTCGGTGCCGTCGTCGTCGAGCAGGTGTTCTCGTTGCCGGGTGTCGGGCGGATGCTCGTCACCGACGTCGGGCGCCGCGACATCACCAAGGTGCAGTCCGAGCTGCTCGTGCTGACCGGCCTGGTGCTGCTGGTCGGGTTCGCCGTCGACGTCGCACACCGCGCACTCGACCCCCGGCAGCGAGAGGCCGTCTGATGGCCGGAGCCGGCATCCGCCGCGTCGTCGCCCGTCCGACCGGGGCCTTCGCCGTCGTCGTCCTCGGGCTGCTCGTGCTGCTGGCCGCCGTGTCGCTGGTCTGGACCCCCCAGGACCCGTTCCGCACCGACCCCGCCGGACAGTGGGCCGCGCCGAGTGCCGCGCACTGGTTCGGCACCGACGCCGTCGGCCGCGACATCGCCAGCTACCTGCTCGCCGGCACCCGGACGACCGTGCTGGTGGCCGTCGGCTCCGGGGTGATCGCCAGCGTGGTCGGCATGGTGCTGACCGCCGTCGGCTCGCTCACGGCGCGCTGGGTGCGCGAGGGCACCGCCGTGCTGCTCGACATCCTGGTCGCCTTCCCCACCCTGCTGACCGCGATGCTGCTCACCGCGGTGTTCGGCGGGTCGCTCGGCGTCGTCATCGTTTCCGTCGGGCTGACGTTCGGCGTGACGATCGCCCGCGTCGCCCGCGGCGAGATCCGCCGCATCGCCCGGAGCGACTACGTCACCGCGGCACGGGCATCGGGCGTCGGCCCCGGCGGCGTGCTGCTGCGCCACCTGGTGCCGAACGCGGCGCCGGTGTTCACCGTGCAGCTGTCACTCGCGATGGCCACGGCGGTCCTTGCCGAGGCCGGGCTGTCCTACCTGGGCTACGGCGCCGGGTCGGGCACGGCGTCGTGGGGCAGCCTGCTGTCCGACCTGCAGACGTACATCGGCGTGCACCCGTGGAGCGCGACCTGGCCGGGTGCCGCGATCGCGCTCGTCGTCATGGCGCTGTCGTTGCTCGGGGACGCGATCCGCGACGCCTCGGACCCACGCCTGACGACGGGCGACCGTGCCCGCGACGCCGACCGCGGCCCACGCGACCCCGCCGACCGCGGCCCGGGCGACAGCACCCCGCGCGGTCCCGTCGACGGCAACCCGCGCGGTCCCGTCGACGGCGCCCCGCGCGGTCCCGTCGACGGTGCCCCGCGCGGTCCCGTCGATGGCGCCCCGCGTGACGCCCGCACCGGGGCGAGACCGAGGTGACCGCATGACCGAAGCCAGCACGCTCGAGGTCCACGGCCTGTCGGTCCGCATCACGGGGCGGACGGTACTCGACGACGTCACGTTCACCGTGCCTCCCGGCGGTCGTGTCGGCGTCATCGGCGCGTCCGGTTCCGGCAAGTCGATGACCTCGCTCGCCCTGATGGGGCTCGAGCCCACCGGAGCCGACGTGTCGGGCAGCGTCCGGCTCGACGGCCACGAGCTGGTCGGACTCGCCGACCGGCAGCGCGCGCCGTTCCGTGGCGCACGGATGGGCATGGTGTTCCAGGAGCCCGGCACCGCACTCGACCCCCTGCGCCGCGTCGGCCGGCAGATCGCCGAGCCGCTGCGCCTGCACCGGGGCATGGACCGTCGTGCTGCCGACGCCGCGGCGGTCGACCTGGCGCACGCGGTCGGCCTGCCGGACCCGGCCTCGCTGCTGCGGCAGTACCCGCACCAGCTCTCCGGCGGGCAGCGGCAGCGCATCTGCATCGCGATGGCACTGGCCGGGCAGCCCGGGCTGCTGATCGCGGACGAACCCACCACCGCGCTGGACGTCACGACCGAGGCGCGCATCCTGGACCTGCTCGACGGGCTCGACGTGTCGCTCGTGTTCGTCACGCACGACCTGGCCGTGCTCGCCCGGATCGCCGACACCGTCGTGGTGCTCGACGCAGGCCGGGTCGTCGAGACCGGCACCGTCACCGACCTGCTCGCCGCCCCGAAGCACCCGACGACGCGGGCACTGGTCGACGCCGCACGCGCCACCGCCCGGAGGACCCCGTGACCGCGCTCGAGGCCGTCGGCCTGCACCGCACCTACCGGCTCCCCCGCCGCGGACCGTTCGAACCCGGGCCGGTGCGCACCGCCGTCGACGGCGTCGACCTGACGGTCGCCACCGGTGCCCGGCTCGGGATCGTCGGCGAGTCCGGCTCCGGCAAGTCGACGCTCGTCCGCCTGCTGGCCGGACTGGAGGCCCCCACCGCCGGCACGGTCACCGCTGACGGCCGACCCGTGGTCGCGTCCGGGTCCGCGGCACGGATGCGCTGGTTCCGTCGCGAGACCGGGGTGGTCTTCCAGGACCCGTACGGGTCGCTCGACCCACGGATGCGCGTCGGCGCGATCGTCGCCGAGCCGCTGCGGGCGCTCCGCATCCCCGGGTCGCACGCGGCGATGGTCGCGTCGGCGCTCGCGCGGGTGGACCTGCCGGCCGACACGGTGGACCGGTACCCGCACGAGTTCTCCGGCGGGCAACGGCAGCGCATCGCGATCGCGCGGGCGGTCGTGCACGGTCCGCGGATCCTGTTCGGAGACGAACCGATGAGCGCCCTCGACGTCGTGGTGCGGGCGCGGGTGATCGAGCTGCTGGAGTCGCTGGCGTCGACGCTCGGGTTGACGATGGTGCTCGTGTCGCACGACATCGGCGTGGTGCAGCGGCTGTGCGACACGGTCGCGGTGATGTCGGCGGGCCGGATCGTCGAGCACGGGCCGGTGTCCCTGCTCGACGCGCCCGAGCACCCCGTCACGCGGGCGTTGGTCGAGGCGGCGCCGACGCTGCCGTAGGCGCCGACGCTGCCGGAGGCGCCGGGTGCAGTGCCGGAGGCGCCGACGCTGCCGGAGGCGCCGGGTGCAGGGCCGGAGGCGCCGACCGGTCGCAACACCCCGCTCAGGTCCGCCGACCGGTCGCAGATCGTCGTCCCGCAGCGCCGCGAGCGACGATCTGCGACCACTCGACGACGCGCCGACGGGGTGTTGCGACCACTCGTCGAGTCCCCCGAGCGACGATCTGCGACCAATCGACGACGCGCCGGCGGGGTGTTGCGACCGATCGTCAGCCGCCGGTCACCACCCCGCCGGGTGCCGCCGCTGCCACCGCACCCGACGCTCGAGCTGTGCCCCCAGCGCCAGCAGCGTCCGCTCCCCGCCCGGGCGCCCGATCAGCTGCACACCCATCGGCAACCCACCGCCGTCGGGGTGGTCGTCCGCGGTGACGCCGACGGGCAGCGTGATCGCCGGCAGCCCCGCCACGTTGGCCATCGAGGTCCACGGCGAGTACGCGCACTGCCGCCGGAAGTCCTCCTCCGGGTCGGTGCCGTACCAGCCGAGGGGGCGCGGTGTGAGCGCGAGCGTCGGCGTGACGACCGCGTCGAAGCGACTGAACGCCCGGATCAGCGCGACCGAGAACGTGTCGAGCGCCGTCATCGCGTCGAGGACCCGCGTGCCGGTGAGCGCCTGCCCGCGGGACACCAGCCACGACACGAGCGGGGTCAGTGCCGTCAGGTCGATCCCGGGCACCAGCGGCAGTCGCGCAGCAGAGCTCTCCCACGCCACCCGGAACGCGTCGGCGTAGGGCACGCGCGGCATCGCGACGTCCTCGACCCCGTGCCCGAGCTCGCCGAGCACCCGCACGGCGGTGTCGACCGCGGCGCGCGCTGCCGGGTCGACCACGACGTCGACGGCCTCGTCCCACGGCGACCCGTCGAGCAGCCCGAGCACGAACCGGCCCTCGCCGCGGACGGCCGCCGCGGTGAACGGCCCGTCGCCGACGTCGGGCGTGACCAGCGCGTACGGCGTGGGCTCGTCGAGCCCGGTCGGCGCGACCAGCGCGTCGAGGAGCATCCCGGCGTCCGCGACGGAACGGGTGATCGGCCCGGCGACGCTCAACCCGCCCACGCCGCTGCGTCCGGGCATCGACGGCACGCGACCCCGGCTCGGCTTCAGCCCGACCAGCCCCGTCGCGGCGGCCGGGATCCGCACCGAGCCGCCACCGTCCGATCCCACGGCAGCGGGAAGCAGTCCGGCGGCCACGGCCACCGCGGCACCGCTCGACGACCCGCCGGGAGCCCGCGTCGTGTCATACGGGTTCCGGGTGACCCCGCGACGGGTCTCCGACGACGAGGACATCCCGAACTCCGGCGTCGCCGTCTTGCCGAGGCTCACCGCGCCGGCCGCGTCGAGCGCGGCGACGAGCGGGTGGTCGGCCGTCGCGGGACGGTCCGGCAGCGACACCGACCCGGATCCGGTCGGCACGCCGGTCCGGTCGTACAGGTCCTTGTCCGCGGACGGGAGGCCCCACAGCGGTCGTGACGTCGGCACCAGGTGCCCGAGACGGTCGGCTCGCTGGCGTGCGGCTTCCGCGGTCACGGTCACGAAGGCGCCGAGTCCCCCGTCCAACCGCTCGATCCGGGCGAGGTAGTGCTCCGTCGCTTCGCGGGCCGTGGTGTCGCCGCGCCGGATCCAGTCCCAGAGGTCCTGCGCCGACAGGTGGTGGAGTTCGAACACGATCCCCGAGCCTATGCGGGCAGCCGGTCGGACTGCGCGGAACACCGCAAGAGTCCGCACGCGCGATTGTGAGGCTCATGCGGTGCCGCCTAGGTTCACGCATGGCGGTGACCCCACCGCTCCCGACGTTCGGAGCGACGATGAGCACCAGCACCAAGTCCGGCCCCTCGGCCGTCTCCCTGTTGCGCGAGGACGCGGCGACCGCCGTGGAGCACGCGGTGTTCTCGAACCTGCTCGGCTCCGTGTTCCTGCCGCGCTTCGTCCGACGGCTCCTGCTGCGGGCCGGCGGGGCACACGTGCTGTCCGGCCCCGGACACGGGTTCTCGGTCACCGGGGGCGCCCACAACCTGACGATCGGCCGCGGCGTGTTCATCAACAAGTCGGTGTCCATCGAGTCGGTCGCCCCGGTGACCATCGGTGACGGGTCGGCGCTCGGCATGCGGGTCAGCATCATGACGAGCCACCACGACATCGACAGCGCTGGCCGCTGGGACCCGGTCGCATCCGGACGCCCCGTCGTCATCGGCGAGCGGGTCTGGATCGGCGGCGGGTCCATGATCCTGCCCGGCGCCCACATCGAGGACGACGTGATCGTCGCGGCGGGCGCCGTCGTCCGCGGCCGCCTGGAGTCGCACGGCGTCTACGCCGGCGTCCCCGCGCGACGCATCCGCGACTACACCGGCGAGGTCGACGCGCAGGCCTGACCGGCGCCGGTCGCAGCGACCGGCGTCGCCCTCGCTACGCTCGTCGGATGGCCCGTCGGTACCCGTCCACGATCGCGGTCGCCGTCGAGCACGAGATCGTCATCACGAAGTCCCGGTTCATCACCCACGTCGTCCCGGCCTCCGATCCAGCGGCAGCCGACCGGGTCATCGCCGACGTCCGCAAGCAGGCGTGGGACGCCCGGCACCACTGCTCGGCGATGGTGACCGGCGTCCTGGGTGACCAGGCGCGTTCCTCCGACGACGGTGAACCGTCCGGCACCGCCGGGGTCCCCATGCTCGAGGTCCTGCGACGGCGCGACCTGACGGACGTGGTCGCCGTCGTGACACGGTACTTCGGCGGCGTCAAGCTCGGTGCCGGCGGCCTGGTGCGGGCGTACTCGACCTCGGTGTCCGAAGCACTCGACCGGGCGTCCCTGGTGCACCGCGAAGCCCTCACCGACGTCACGGTGGACGTCCCGCACGCCGACGCCGGCCGCATCGACAACGTCCTGCGCGACTGGGTCGCACGGCACCGGGCGGTCCTCGGTGCGACGTCGTACGGCGCTGCCGCGACCTTCGCGGTGTCCGTGCCGCACGGCGACGTCGACGTGCTGCGCGCCGACCTGGCTGCCGCGTCCGGTGGCACGCTCGACCCCGTGGTGGGAGCCGAGCGCATCGTCGACGTGCCGTCCGCCACCGCAGGGGCGTCCGGAGCGTGACGCCGGTGCTGACGCTGACCGATGCGGTCGTGGAGGGCCCGGACGGCGCCGTCCCCGTGCGGTGGTACCGGCCGGCATGTCCCGTGGCGCCGACCCTGCTGTGGCTGCACGGCGGCGGGTTCTTCCGCGGTGACCTGGACCAGCCCGAGTCCGACGCCGTCGCCACTGCTCTCGCCGAGCGCGGCGTGCCCGTCGTCGCGGTGGGCTACCGACTCGGACCCGTCCCCGGGATGCCGTGGGTCGGCCGCTCCGGCACTCGTGCCCGGCGACCCGCCCCCGCGGCCCACGACGAGGTCGTCCACGTCTACCGGTCCGTCGCGGAACGTGCAGCGCGCGGCGTGGTCCTCGGCGGCGCGAGTGCCGGTGCGTGCCTCGCCGCCGCGGTGACCGGCACCCTGACGTCGACCGGCCTCGACATCCCCGCGCCGGTCGGCACCGTGCTGGCGTACGGGTTCTTCCACGCCCGGCTCCCCCGCGATGCCGGTGTGCTCCGCTCGGTCCGAGGGCACCGGCGGCTGACCCACGCTCCGTGGGCGCTCGACGCCGCGAACCGCGCCTACGCGGGAACGGAACGGATGCGCACCGACCGCCGGGCCTTCCCCGGCGGCCACCCGGTCGACGGCTTCCCGCCGACGCTGCTGGTCGACGCGGACCTCGACGCGATGCGTGGTTCGGGCGAACAGTTCGCGGCCGAGCTCACCGCGGCGTCGGTGCCAGTCGACCGCCACGTGCTGCCGCGCAGCCGCCACGCGTTCCTGAACCGCCCGGGCACCCCCGACTTCACGACCGCCGTCGACCACATCGCGACGTGGACCGCGGCCCGGTGACCAGCTGACCGATCAGCCCAACGCACCCCGCGCCGCGATCGCGCGGTTCGCGGCCGCGATGCCGGCCAGATCAGCCGCAGACAGACCGGCGCGCTGCAGGACCCGCGTGAGCACGGCCTCCTTCATGGCGAGGTAGGCGTCGATGTCCGCAGCGTCCGCGGCCGCGTGCCGCTTGACCGCCGCGTACTCGTCGCGCAGCGACGGGTCGGCACGCAGCACGTCACGGACCGCCAGGTGGTTCCGCAGCGCGAGGGAGCCGTCGACCACGACGTACGTGTTGCTCGGGCGGAACCGCTCGGGCGTGACGAACGCGACGCGCCCCGGTACGCCCGTGGCGGCCGATCGTCGGAACCCGATCCGACCGAGCGCCGCCGCCGCCGCGTCGACCTCGGTCGCGCCGACCACGACGTCCACGTCGATCACCGGCTTCGCCGCCAACCCCGGCACCGCCGTGCTGCCGACGTGCTCGATGGCCACGACCGGCACGTCGGCGATCCGGAGGGCGTCGGCGTACGCGTCGCGGAGCTCGGCGAACCGTGCGGGCCATGCCGGGCGGTACTCGACGACCTCCACGCGACCCATGCGCCGACCGTAGCGGAGGACGACCACCACCCCCTACGCTTGATGAGAACCACTATCAGGAAGGACCACCATGACCGACACGAACGACACGCCCACCCCCGAGGAGCACCGCGTCGCCGAGCACGACGTCGCGCAGCACGAGCACGGCACCGACGGCGACCAGCACGAGACCGTGCAGCACGGCGACCACGTCGACTACGTGCACGACGGGCACAAGCACGCTCGGCACGACGACCACTACGACGAGCACTAGGCACGACCCACACGACCGCGTCCCGGCCACCAGCCGGGGCGCGGTCCCCGTCACGCCGCGACGAACAGGTACCCGGCCAGCACGAACCCGCACACGGCGATCCCGATCCGCAACGGGGTCTGCGGCACCCGACGCGCGACCGACGGACCGATCAGCCCGCCGACCACGGCACCCAGCCCGAGCGGCCACACGAACGCCCACACGACGGCGCCCGACACCGCGAACAGCACCGCGGGCACGACGTCGGCGGCGACCAGCAGCACGTTCTTCAGCGCGTTCGCCCGGTGCAGCACCGGTTCACCGTCGAGCAGCATCACCGCGATCATGAGCACGCCGGCTCCGGCGCCGAAGTACCCGTTGTACAGCGACACCGCCGACACGCTCGCGGTCGCCGCCACCGGGCGCAACCGGGTGGACGCGCGTCGACGGTCGATCCAGGGCTGCACGAGCAGCAGCACCGATCCCAGGGCGACCAGGTACGGCACGACACGGTCGAACACGTGCGTCGGCGTGACGAGCAGCAGCACCGCGCCGGCCGCCGACACCAGGACGGTCACAGGTGCCCACCGCCGGAGCGTCGCCCCGTGTCCGACCAGGTCACGCCGCGCGCGCAGGGCCGAGCTCGCACCGCTGCCGAGCAGGGCCACCGAGTTGGTGACGTTGGCGGCGAACGGCGGGACACCCACGGCCAGCAGTGCCGGGTAGGCGACGAGCGACGTGATGCCACCCGCCGTGCCGATGACCCCGGCGAGCACCCCTGCCAGCAGCAGGAACGCGGCCGTCAGCACGGTCACCGGCGCCGGGACTCGCGCCACTCGGCCAGCAGCCGAGGCAGGGCGTCGCGCGCGAACTCCATGAAGTCCGCCATCTCGGCGATGCGCTCGCGCACGATCGAGCCCTCGGGCAGGCGTTCGAGTTCGGCCGCGCTGAGGGTCAGCAGGTGGTCGTACAGGTCGGTGCGGCCACCCGTCGCGGCGGACCACGCGTGCTCGGTCAGTTCGTGCAGCGCCCGACGCTCTCCGGGCCGACGGCGCCGTCGCAGCAGCCCGACGTTCTCCAGGTACCGCACCGCGCCCGACACGGCGGCTGGACTCGCACCCACCCGGGCACCGATCTCGTCCGCGGTCAGCCCCTCGGCGTCGGCACCCATGAGCGCCATCATGACGCTCGCGGGCATGCGCGGGAACCCGGCGGCCGTCAGCGCGCTCGCGGTCCGCTGCACGAAGTCGTCACTCGCGTCCATCGCACCAGTCTCCCCCGAACCGGCCGGCGCCCGCGCCGACGTCACGTCGTCAGGCCCCGTCGGCGCATCGCGACCACGGCGGTGCCCCCGAGCAGGACAGCGATCACCAGCACGACGACCGCGCCACCCCACTGCGGATCCGGCCCCGGCACCGACGGCGTCTGGGTGAAGGGGCTGAGGTGCACGACGGCGTCGTCCAGTCCGAGCAGCGACCCGAGCGGGCCGATCAGGTACGCCAGCGCGAGCGCGCCCCACCCGACCACGGCCGCGGCACGCGGCACCACCGCGACGGCGACCGCGGTCAGACCGGTGAAGAACGCGATGGCCGGCACCTGTGCGATCCCGGCCAGCAGACTGGAGGCTCCACGCGCGTCCGCCGGGAGGGTCGCGGCGAACGTCACCGCCGCCACCACCCCGAACGCGACCGCCACGACCACCCCGGACACCGCGGCCGCCGCGACCGACGCCAGCAGCCACCGCGTGCGGGCGACCGGCGTCGCGAGCACCGCCTCGGCCCGCCCCTCGGTCTCCTCGCCACGCAGCCGCAGCACGCCCTGCACACCCGCGGCCGACCCGAGCACCCCGGCCATCCCCGCGACCGCCACGACGAAGGTGTCGGTCAGGCTCGATGACCCGCCGGATGCCAGCGCCCGCAGGACCTGCTGGATCCCGGCATCCCCCGCGCCCGCGTCGCGGATCGCACCCGACAAGCCGCCCGCGAACAGTCCGAACACCCCACCGCCGACGGCCCAGGCGGCGGCAGCGGGAGCGTGCAGCCGCCACGCCAGTGCGGCGGACGAGCGGAGCATCCGCGGTGCGGTGGCACGACCGGGCCGTTCGCGCACCAGGCTCGCGCCGAGGTCCCGGTCACGCTGCAGCACCAACGCGACGGTCGCGGCCACGGCACCGAGTGCGACGAGCGCCACGAGCCACCCGGCGCGCTGCTCGCGGAACGGGCTGACCTGCTCGGCCCAGCCGATCGGCGTGACGAACGAGGGCCACGCTGCCGCGATCGTGTGCCGGGTCAGGTCCGGGGTGCCGAGCGCGTCCCCGACGGCGCGCACCAGGTACGCGCCGACGACGACCACCACGCCCGCGCTGTTCGCGGCCCGACCGGTGGGCAGCAGCTGGCCGAGCAGTGCCCCGACGCCGAGGAAGGCCAGTCCGACCCCGGCCACGGCGGCCCCGGCGAGCCAGCTTCCGCCCGCGGCGAACCCGGCGAGCAGCATCGCCAGGGCGCTCCCGACACCCAGGACCACCTCGGCGACGACGCCGAGCACGAGCGCGGCGCGGAGCGGTGTGGAGCGCCCGACCGGGGTCGCGCCGAGCACCTCGAGCCGACCGCGCTCCTCGTCACCGCGCGCGTGCCGCGTCACCAGGAACGTCGCCATCAGCCCGGCCAGGATCGCGACGAACGTGAACACCTGGAAGAACACGAGCTGGTCGGTGCGGACGCCGTCGGGCAGACCGCGCACCGCGACGACGCCCGGGTTCGCGATCACCGCGTCGAGCAACCGCCCCGCGGTGTCGGGCGACCCGAACTCGGTGCGGATCGCCTGCGCGCTGACCAGCCAGAGGGCCGACGTCAGCACGATCCACACCGGCAGCTGCACGCGGTCCCGCCGCAGCTGCAGTCGCAGGACGGCCATCATCGTGCTGCTCCGTCGGCCGCGACGCCGTAGTGCCGCAGGAACAGTTCCTCGAGCGTGGGCGGCGTGACGGTCAGGCCGCTGACCCCGGCGGCGGCGACCACGCCGAGCACCCGGTCGAGCGCGCCCTGGTCGACGTCGAACACGGTGGCCTCGCCCTCGCGCTGCAGGTCGTGCACCCCGGCCACGTCCGCCAGGCCGTCGATCCCGCGCCCGGCGACCACCCGGAACCGGGTGCGGGTCAGGTGCCGCAGGTCGGCCAGGCTGCCGGACTCGACCGTACGGCCGGCGCGGACGATCGTGACCCGGTCGCACAGTTCCTCGACCTCGCTGAGCACGTGACTCGACAACAGCACCGTCGCACCCTCGTCGCGGACGCGCTCGACCTCGTGCCGGAACACGGCCTCCATCACCGGGTCGAGCCCGCTCGTCGGCTCGTCCAGCACGTACAGGTCGGCGCGACGGGCGAACGCGGCGACCAGGGCGACCTTCTGCCGGTTGCCCTTGGAGTACCCCCGCGACCGCTTCCGCACGTCGAGGTCGAAGTCCCGGACCAGTCGCGCACGAAGTTCGGGGTCGGCGCCGCCACGCAACCGGGTGAGCAGGTCGATCGCCTCGCCGCCGGTCAGCGTCGGCCACAGGCTGACGTCACCGGGGACGTACGCCAGGGTCCGGTGCACCGCCACGGCGTCGTGCCAGGGATCCCGGCCGCCGACCGACACCTGTCCATCGGACGCTCGGACCAGCCCGAGCAGGATCCGGATCGTGGTGGACTTGCCCGCACCGTTCGGTCCGAGGAACCCGTGGACCTCGCCGGCGCCGACGGTCAGGTCGAGCCCGTCCAGGGCAGCGGTGCGACCGAAGTGCTTGACCAGGCCGCGGGTGACGATGACATCGGACATGACCCGGAGGCTACGCCGATTTCACACATGTGTGAAAAGACTGACCGAACTCGCAGTCAGGTCACCGTGTACGCCGGACGATCGGATGCGCGCGGTGCCCGGCCGTCAGCCAGGTGCCCGCGGTCACGATCACCGGGAGCCCCACGGCCAACAGCACCAGGGTGGTCCAGTCTGGGGCGAAGGGCGTGTGGGTGACCCCGACGGGCGCCTGGGTGAACCGCAGGGTGAGCGCCCGGATCGGCAGCAGGCCGAACACCGTCCCGACCACCGCGCCGAGCACGGTGAGGATGGCCGCCTGCCAGGTCGACACCGCACGCCGCAACCGTGGGGCAGCGCCGACCGCCGCGAGCACCTCGTCGTCCCGCCGTCCGTCGGCGCGCGCGAGACCGACGGCGACCCCCGTCGCGGCGATCGACACCGCCGCGGCGAGCGCCAGCGCGAACAGCATCGTCGTCCGCGATGCGTCCACCGGACCGGCCTCGTAGGCGAACGTCGGGCCGGCGTACCGATCCCGATCGGCGCCGCCCATGCTCTGCCACGCGGACGACAGGTCATCCCCCTCCGAGACACTGAGTTCGCCGGGCAGTCGGGTGACGAGCATGCCGTCGACGACCGGGACCCCGTGGCGCTCGGCGGTCTGCCGGGTCATGAACACCCCGACCGCGATCCTGGGGGTCTGCACGTCGAGGACCGCGGGGATGCTCACACTGGCGTCGGGGACGGTGGTGGGGTCCGGTGCCGGGTCGGCATCACCCCGGTGCGCGAACGTGTCGATACGGACGGTGCCGTCGTGCCAGTACTCGGGCCACAGGGAGACCGCCGACCCCGCGGCGAGGGCGCGCGCCACCTCGGGTGAGGTCGCGTGTCCGGTGAGCACCGCGAGGTCGTCAGCCGTACCGGCCCAGATGTGCGGCGTCGTACTGTCGGTGGACTGCAGGAAGCGGGAGCAGTGCGTGGGGTCGTTCGATCGGCAGGGTCCCGATGACCAGATGTGCGGGAGCGTCTCGGTGCCCTGGCCGTCGTACACGAACTCCCGGGCGACGGCGAGCACGCGGACGCGGTCCTGATCGAGGACGTGTCGCACGACGGAGGCCGCACGAGCGGTGACGGCGGCGTCGTAGCTGCCGTCGTCCGTCGACACGTCTGCCGTCGCCACACCGACCGCCGTCCGGTACTCGTAGTCGCGGACGAACCCGGCGTGTGCGGATCCGGTCCAGGTGACCACGACGGACGCCACGAACACCACGCTCATGACGCTGGCCAGCACCGGCACGGTCCGGATCGGGTTCCGGCGGGCGTCGCGAGCCGCCAGGCGTGGCGCGAGGCCGAACCGTTCCGTCCAGCGCGCCACGGTGCCGAGCAGCCAGGGTGCGCAGAGCACCACGCCCAGTTGCATCAGGCACGGTCCGATCGCGACCCCGGCGCCGACGATCCAGGTGATCCCGTCGAAGGGTGAGGGTCGGTCGGCCAGGACGAGCACGCCCGTGCCGCAGGCGAGCGTCATGGCGGTGCCCGCGACCAGGAGTGCAGGGCCCCAGATCTTTCGGCGGCGTCGACCGGGAGGGCCTTCGCGCACCGGCCGACCCGTGCCGCGGAGTGCGGCGAGGACGTCGATGCGGGTGGCCGCCCGCGCGGCGACCGTCGATGAGACGACCCCGGCGAGCAGGGCGGCGCCGGCGATCCCGAGCAGCGCCAGGACCGGGACGTGGAAGCCGGGCCAGTTGGTGACGTTGCCGTCGTCGAGCGTCCAGAGGGCCACACGGCCGACGGCGATGCCGAGGCCGACGCCGAGCACCGACCCGACGAGCCCGAGGACCAGGCCCGATCCGGTGACGACCGCGCGGACGAACCGCCGGTCCGCACCGACGCTGGACAGGATGGCGTAGGAACGGGCGTCGGCGCGGGTACCGACCAGGAACGCGGCACCGGCGAGGAGCGCCACCTCGAACAGCGCGAACACCCCGACCAGTGCCATCCCGGCGAGGTACCAGTCCGGGCCCGCCATCGTCTGCCCGACCCGGTCGTCCGGTGGGTCGAGCACGACGGGTCGCGACTCGACGACGATCCCGTGCGCGTTGAGCGCCTGGATCTCCTTCCAGGTCGGGGCGTCCGCGGGCAGGAAGACGCGGAGGTCGGACAGGGAGTCGTCGGTGCCGCTGCCGGTGGTGGTCGTCCCCCACGGCAGGAACACCCCCTGGGTGTCCGGAGCCGCACCCAGATCGCGGATCGTCCCGGTGATGGTGAAGCGCCGCGTGGTCGGGCTGGTGAGGTCGAGCGTGTCCCCGACCGTCGCGTCGAGTCGGCGCAGAGTGGCTGGTGTGACCATCACCTCGGTCGTCGTGGACGGTGCGGCGCCGTCGAGCACGCGCCAGTGGCCGTCGAGCGCGCTGTCCCACGCACTGCCCTCGGTCGCGGGCAGCGCCACGGTGCCCTTCGGCCCCGCGACGGTGACGTCGGTCAGGCCGATCGGGATCGAGACGGCGCCGTCGGGCACGCGGTCGAGCAGGGACGACCAGGGCGGGAGTGCGCCGTCCGACCGTGCTGCCGCGCTGCGGGGGTGGACGACCCAGGACTGCCAGTCCACCGGGTCCTGCTGCACGCCCGGCAGGTCCGGGCCGGCGAGCTGCATCTGCGCGGCAGCGTGGCCGAGGTCGTGGTCCAGCCGCTCGGTCGTGGTCGGCTGGCGCGACTGCACCAGGACGGCGACCGCGGCGAAGCCCGTGGTCGGGACGGCGATGAGCGACACGACGAGCACCGCGCGACCGATCCGCGCGAACGCCAGCCGACGGCCGAGCCGCACGGCACTCCGCAGTGCGAACGGCGTCCTGGTCACGAGCCGGCCTGGTCGGTCGCGAGCGTCAGCTCGACGCCGGAGTACGCGGTCTCGTCGACGATGCGCCCGTCCCGCAGGAACACGATCCGGTCGGCCCAGGCCGCGTGCCGTGCGTCGTGGGTGACGAGGAGCGCGCCGGCGCCGGCATCGACGTGCCGGCGGAGCATGCGGAGCACGACCTCGCCCGTCTCCGAGTCCAGCGCGCCGGTCGGCTCGTCGGCCAGGACGAGGCGGCGGTCACCGACCACCCCGCGGGCGATGGCGACGCGCTGCTGCTGCCCACCGGAGAGGTCGTCGGGGAACGCGTCACCGCGGTCGGCGAGTTCGACGGAGTCCAGGGCGAGTTCGGCCGCTCGCCGGGCGTTCCGCGGCTTCCACCCGTCCAGTTCCAGCGGGAGGGCGACGTTCTCGGCGGCCGTCAGCGAGGGGATCAGGTTGAAGTCCTGGAACACGAACCCGACCAGGCGCCGTCGGAGTGCTGCCAGGTCCCGCGGCGACCGGTCGGACACCCAGTCGCCGTCGATGACGACCTCACCGCTGGTCGGCGGCAGGAGCGTGCCGGCGCAGGCCAACAGTGTGGACTTCCCCGAGCCGGAGGTGCCCATCACGGCCACCATCTCGCCACGGTCCACCAGCAGGTCGATCCCCGCGAGTGCCGTGACGGCCTTCGCACCGGACCCGTACTGCACGCTCACGGCGTCGAGCTCGAGGAGCGGGGTCGGACGCGCGGCACTCACCGCGTGCTCCGGGCATCGTCGACGCGCAGGTCCGACGCACGACCGGCCGCACCAGGGCCGGCCGACGCCGGGGCCGGGCGGTACCGGGCGACCGAGGACTCGACGTGGTCGAGCCACCGGACCTCGGACTCGGCCTGGAAGACCATCGACTCGAGGACGAGCGACCACGCCAGGTCTGAGGCCGGGTCGGCGGTGCGCTTCAGGCGCGTGAGGTCCTGCAGGTTCCGGAGCGCTGCGCTCCGTTGCACCTGGACGAGTCGGGCGACGTCGACCCCGGGCACCGTGACGGCCAGGGCGAACTTGATCGCGAGCTCGTCACGGCCCCGCTTGGCGGGCACCGGTTCGCGGAACCACCGAGCGACCTCCTCGTGGCCCGCCTCGGTCGCCGTGTAGACGACGTGTCCGTCGTCGTCGGCGCCGCCGCGGGCCACGAGACCGTCTCGTTCCAGACGGTCGAGCGTCGTGTAGACCTGGCCGATGTTGAGCGGCCAGGTCCCTCCGGTCCTGTGCTCGAACTCCCCCCTGAGCTGGTACCCGTACCCGGGTCCTCCCACCAGCAGCGCGAGTACACCCATCCTGACGCTCATGCGGTCCCCCTCCGTTGCCCGGTCACCCGGACATACCGAGTATGCCCATACTCGGTATGCACGCGCAAGTGCTCCTTCGCGCACCGGCGGAGCGCCGTCCCGCAGATGGGACGATGGACCCATGACCGCCACGCTCGTCGCCAAGGGCCTCGCCGGCGGCTACGCCGCACGCACGCTGTTCGACTCCCTCGACCTGACGGTCGCCCCCGGGGACGTGATCGGCGTCGTCGGCGTGAACGGTGCCGGCAAGTCCACCCTGCTCCGCCTGCTTGCGGGCGTTGACGAGCCCCTGGCCGGCACGGTGTCACTTGCCCCGGCCGACGCCTTCGTCGGCTGGCTCCCCCAGGAACACGAGCGGGTCGCGGGCGAGACCGTCGCCGCGTACCTCGCGCGGCGCACCGGCTGCGCCGAGGCGACGGCCGAGATGGACACGGCAGCCGCGGCGCTCGGTGACCCGGACGCCGGCGACGACGCCGGTGACCGGTACTCCGTGGCGCTCGACCGGTGGCTGGCCTCGGGAGCGGCCGACCTGGACGAGCGCGCACCGGCCGTGCTGGCGGACCTCGGGCTGACCCTCGGGGACGCCGAGGGTTCGGTGACCGCGGAGTCCCTCATGACGTCGCTGTCTGGCGGACAGGCGGCACGCGTGGGCCTGGCCGCACTGCTGCTGTCGCGCTTCGACATCGTGCTGCTCGACGAGCCCACCAACGACCTCGACCTGGACGGACTGGCGCGTCTCGAGACCTTCGTGCACGGCCTGCGCGGCGGTGCCGTGCTCGTCAGCCACGATCGCGAGTTCCTGGCCCGCTCGGTCACCGCGGTGCTCGAACTCGACCTGGCCCAGTCGTCGAACCGGCTGTTCGGCGGCGGCTACGACGCGTACCTCGAGGAACGCGAGATCGCCCGGCAGCACAAGCGCGACGCGTACGACGAGTTCGCCTCGACGAAGGCCGACCTGGTGTCGCGGGCGCGGACGCAGCGCGAGTGGTCCAGCCAGGGCGTCCGGAACGCCATGAAGAAGGCGCCGGACAACGACAAGATCCGCCGCAAGGCCGCGTCCGAGTCGAGCGAGAAGCAGGCACAGAAGGTCCGGCAGATGGAGTCGCGCATCGCCCGGCTCGACGAGGTCGAGGAACCCCGCAAGGAGTGGCAGCTCGAGTTCACCATCGGCCAGGCCCCGCGCTCCTCGGCCGTCGTCGCGACGCTGTCCGACGCGACCTTCACGCAGGGCGACTTCACGCTCGGGCCGGTGTCCCTGCAGGTCGACGGCGGCGACCGCATCGGGATCATCGGCCCGAACGGCGCCGGCAAGTCGACCCTGCTGCGGGCGCTGCTCGGCACGCAGGCCCCGACCACGGGCACGGCGAGCACCGGCTCGAGCGTGGCGGTGGGCGAGATCGACCAGGCCCGCGGACGGTTCACGGGGACCGAGCCGCTCGCCGCCGTCTTCGAGGGCCTGGTCCCCGAGATGGCCACCGCCGAGGTCCGCACGCTGCTCGCCAAGTTCGGGCTGCGGGCGGACCACGTCGGGCGCGCCGCGGGCGAGCTCTCCCCCGGCGAACGCACCCGGGCGGGCCTGGCGCTGCTGCAGGCCCGCGGCGTCAACGTCCTGGTGCTCGACGAACCGACCAACCACCTGGACCTGGCCGCGATCGAGCAGCTCGAGCAGGCACTCGACTCGTACGACGGCACCCTGCTGCTCGTCACCCACGACCGGCGGATGCTCGAGACGGTGCGCCTGGACCGCCAGTGGCTGGTGCAGGCGGGGCGCGTCACGGAACCCTAGGACCACCGGACAGGAGGCCCGGGTCGGGCCCGCCCCGCGCCTCCCGTCAGCACGCACCCACGCTCGTACGCACGCACGCACGCACCGCAGGATGCAGGATCGCGCGTGGTCGGTCGGACCGCGCGTCGTCGGTCGGATGTTCCGACCACCCGCGCACGATCGTGCTTCCTGTGCACGAAGGGGCATCGTCTGGTGGACTGGACTCGGACAGGGGGCGACATGCAACGCAGGACGTGGATCACGGCCGGGGTGAGCGGGCTGGTGGCGGTGGGGATCGTCGTCGCGGTCGTCGTGGGGAACGCGCACCAGCCGACGGTGACCGCGGCGAGCCCGACGCGCTCCGTCGGACCCACCTCGACGCCGACACCAACACCGACGCTCGCCGCCGTGCCCGCTGCACCGTCGTCGGCCGAGCTCGCCGCGCTCCCCCTGGCCTACCACGACGGGGTGATCGGGCAACTGCTCGACGGGTCCACCGTGCACCCCGAGACCACGTGGGAGATCGCCACGCCGAAGGCCCCGCTCGTCGCCCTGTTCGCCAGTCCGGCCGCCGACGCCGCACCCGTCGCGACCCTGTCGACCACGGTCTCGACGATCGACACGCCCGCGGCGACCGCGGTGTGGGGTCGCTCGGCCGGGGCGGACGGCGGCATGCTGCTCGTGTCGACACCCGCACGCAACCGGACGCCGGGCGATGGCGGCAACCCCGAGGCCCCCAGCGCGACGTTCGCGTGGGCCCGCGCCGCCGACTTCACGGTCACCGGCACCGACCGGATGATCCGCGTCGACGTCGCTGCCAACACGGTCTCGGTCGTCGGGAAGGACGGCTCGGTGTCGGCGACCGAGGGTGCACGACTCGGGACCCCCGACGACCCGACGCCCACGGCGACCTCGACCTACGTCGAGGCGGCCTACGTCGACACGCGGGTGACCTACACGCAGGGCAACCCGATCATCCTGACCGGGGCGCACTCGTCGCGCATCCCGTCGTACGGCGGCAACGCGGCCCTGACCGCGCTGCACTACTACCCGGACCCGACGGGCAGCTCGCACGGGTGCGTCCGGATCTCGGCGGAGATGACGAAGACACTCGCGCAGCTGCCCGTCGGGACGCCGATCCAGTTCACGTAGTCGGTCCGGTTCGCGGAGGCGTGGGGTCGAGCCCCAGTCGTTCGACGACCTCGTCGCACTCGGCCTCGGGCGTGCGGTCGGCAGCGATGGTGATGTGTGCCTCGTCGGGCAGCGGTGGCTCGAGGGTCGCCAGCTGGGACGCCAGCAGCGAGGTCGGCATGAAGTGGCCCGAGCGGGCGGACATCCGGTCCTCGATCAGGGTCCCGTCGCCGGCGACGTGCACGAACACCACCCCGGGCGCGCGGAGCACGTCGCGGTAGGAGCGCCTCAGCGCCGAGCAGGTCACGACTCCGTGCGTGCCGGATGCCAGGTGGTCGCGGATCCACGCCGACACCACGTCGAGCCACGGCCACCGGTCGTCGTCGTCCAGCGGGGTCCCCGCCTGCATCTTCGCGACGTTCGCGGGCGGGTGCATGGCGTCGCCCTCGGCGAAGTCCCAACCCAGCCGCTCGGCGACCATCGCGGCGACGGTGGACTTGCCGGACCCGGAGACGCCCATGACCACCAGGACCCGAGCATCCAGGCCGCGGTCGGTGACGGCGCTCATCGGATGAACACCCCCGCCAGCAGCACCCCGAGCAAGCCGAGCACCGAGATCAGGCACTCCAGCACCGTCCAGGTCTTGAACGTCTGCCCGACGGTGGTGTTGAGGTAGCCCTTCACCAGCCAGAACCCGGCGTCGTTGACGTGCGACAGGAACACCGAGCCGGCGCCGATCGCCAGCACCAGCAGGGACACCACGGGCGAGGACAGGTCGTGCGCGATCGGCGCCATGATGCCGGCGGCCGTGACCGTGGCGACGGTGGCGGACCCGGTGGCGACGCGGACCAGCGCGGACACGATCCAGGCGACGAGCAGCACCGACACACCGGAGTCCTTCACCGCGTCGGCGATCACCCCGCCGATGCCCGTGTCGATGAGCACCTGCTTGAACCCACCACCCGCGCCGACGATGAGCAGCACGCCGGCCACCGGGGGCAGCGCGCTCTCGAGCGACTTCGCCACGGCCGACCGGTCCATGCCGCCGCCGATCGCGAAGAACACGATCGCGTACAGTGCGGCGATGCCGATCGCGATCATCGGGGTGCCGAGGAAGTCCAGCAGGCCGACCCACGTGCCCGAGGCGTCGGGCGCGGTCGCCTCGCGGATCGCCTGGGCGAGCATGAGGACCACCGGCAGCAGGATGCCGACGATCGCGATCGTGAAGGACGGGCTGCGCGGCTCGCTGATCACGCGGGTGAAGTCACTCTTGCCGTTCGGCAGGGAGGCGGTGTCCTGCGTGGCGGGACCGCGCCGGGCCTGGCGGCCCTCGTGCGCCGGGTCACCCGATCCAGTGCCGAACCCGGAGTCCGCCACCGATCCGCGCGAGCCGAACAGGTCGGGCGCGGGGATGTCGACCCAGCGGGCGGCGAAGCGAGCGAACACCGGCCCCGCCAGGATGATCACCGGGACCGCCAGCACGATGCCGAACGCCAGGGTCGTGCCGAGGTTCGCGCCCACCGTGGCGATCGCGACCAGCGGGCCGGGGTGCGGCGGGACGAAGGCGTGCATCGTGGAAAGGCCGACCAGCGCCGGCACCGCGATCTTCATGATCGGGACGTCGCTGCGCTTGGCGACGAGCACGATGATCGGGATGAGCAGGACGAGGCCGACCTCGAAGAACATCGGCAGGCCGATCAGCGCCCCGATCAGCGCCATCGTCCAGGGCAGCGCGGCCTTCGACGACCGGCGGACCAGGGTGTCGACGACCCGGTCGGCCGCGCCGGAGTCGACGAGCATCTTGCCGAACATCGACCCGAGCCCGACCAGGATGCCGACACTCGTCATCGTCGCGCCGAAGCCGTCGCCGAAGCTCGTCACGGCCTTCTCGGGAGCGAGTCCGGCGCCGATGCCGACGCCGAGGGCGCCGATCGTCAGCGCGATGAACGGGTGGATCTTCAGCCACGTGATCAGCACGATGATGACGACCACGCCGATCAGGGCGGCGATCACGAGTTGTGGCACGGGACCCGCGGCCTTGACGGTCTCGGTGCCCGCGGCGAGCAGTGCGCCGCCGGCGGTCGGGAGATGAGGCATCGGTGCCCCTTCCTGGGACCGCTGCTCCGCGGTCCCGTCACGGTCGTGTGCGATGTCCGAACGACTCCGCAATAATCTGATTAATCAGACTACACGGCGGTGCACCGTGCGCAACGTCGCTCGTCACGGCAGTCTGCCGCTGCGACGTCGACCACGTCACGGTGCCGTCGCCCCGATGCTGCACGGAGGAACGATGCCCACACCCCGCGGCCTGCACGCGCAGGTGCTCGACACGCTCGGGGAGCGCATCGTCTCCGGCGACGCCCCCGTCGGCACGGTCCTGCGTCCCGAGGACATCGCGACCGAGTTCGGCGTGTCGCGGTCCGTCGTCCGCGAGGCCCTGCGCGTCCTGCAGTCGCTCGGCCTGGTCGAACCGCGGCAGCGCGTCGGGACCCAGGTGCTGCCCACCACTGCGTGGGAGCTGCTCTCGCCCGCCGTGATCCGCTGGCGCGGCGGTCCCGCGACCTACTTCGCGCAGCAGCGGGAGCTGTTGGAGCTGCGCCTGGGGATCGAACCCGTCGCTGCCGGGCTGACCGCGGCACGCGGCGACGAGGCTGCCGCTGCGGTGCTCGTCGCCGCGCTCGAGATGGTCGACGCTGCCGCGCGGGGCGACGGGCGCGCGTACCTCGAGGCCGACGTACGGTTCCACCGGGCGCTGCTGGTCGGGTCCGGCAACGCCGTGTTCGCCCACTTCGCCAGCACCGTCGAGGCACTGCTCCGCACCCGCACCAGCGAGTCCCGCGACACGATCACGGGGTGGACGGACGCCGCCGCCGCGCGACACCAGGCCGTCGGGCGGGCCCTGGCAGCCGGAGATGCACGCGCCGCGTCATCGGCCGCGTCGGCGCTGCTGTCGGTCACGCGCGACGAGTTCATCGCCGAGGCACCGGGAGCAACCGGTCGGTGACAGGCGGTTCAGCGCCGCTCGCGCCCGCGCCGCGACCGGCCGCCCTTCAGCCGCAGGCGCATCGTCACCGTGCCGAGCCACCGGTCGTACTTGTACCCGACCTTGCCCATGCGGCCGATCTCCTCGAAGCCGAGCCGCTCGTGCAACCGGATCGACGCATCGGCGGACCGGTCGGCGATCACGGCCACGACCTCACGCACGCCCGCATCGCGGCAGGCGTCCAGCAGCGCCTCCATCAGCGCCCGCCCGAGCCCCTTGCCGCCCGACGCCGGCCCCAGGTAGATCGAGTTCTCGACGACGTGGTTCGACCGGTCGCGCGGGTTCCACGGGTCGACCAGCGCGTACCCGAGCAGCTGCCCCGCCGGGTTCACCGCGACCAGGAACGGCAGCTGCCGGCGGCGGATCTCCTCGAAGCGCTTCTTCCACGCCGCGAACGACAGTACCGCGCCGTCGAAGGTCACGGACGAGTTCCGCACGTAGTGCGCGTGGATCTCGCGGATGTCGGGCAGGTCGGCGGGTTCGGCAGACCGGATCGACCAGGTGAAGGCCGTCTCGGTGGGCGTCGGCGGTCGCAGGTGGCGGGGCAAGATCCTCCGCTGGCGGTATTCCTCCTCGAGCACGCCCCGAGCCTACGGGTGCAAGCCCGCATCCGGGCGGCGGTCCGGACCCACGACCGGACGGGAGGCACGGTGCGGGCCCGCCACGGGCCTCCCGTCCGGACCGTGGTGCGGCCCACGGCCCGTCACGGCTGGGTCGGCAGCGACCAGTCGACGGGGTCGGCGCCCTGCGCCACGAGCAGGTCGTCGACCTGCGAGAACGGCCGGCTGCCGAAGAACCCGCGCGAGGCGCTCAGCGGACTCGGGTGCGCCGACGCGACGACCGGCGTGTCCCCCAGGAACGGCTGCACGGACTTCGCCTGCGCGCCCCACAGCACCGCGACGAGCGGCTGCTGCCGTGCGACCAGCGCGCGGACGGCCTGTTCGGTCACGCGCTCCCAGCCCTTGCCACGGTGGCTGCCCGCGTCGCCGGCGCCGACGGTCAGCACGCGGTTGAGCAGCATCACGCCGCGCTCGGACCACGGCCGCAGGTCACCGTGAACGGGCGGGGTGAGACCGAGGTCGTCGTGGAGCTCGCGGTAGATGTTCGCCAGGCTGCGCGGGACGGGCCGCACGTCGGGGTCGACCGCGAAGGACAGCCCGATCGGGTGGCCCGGCGTCGGGTACGGGTCCTGCCCGATGACCAGCACCTTCACCTGGTCGAACGGGTACGTGAACGCGCGGAGCACGGCCGGACCCGCCGGCAGGTACGGGCGCCCGGCTGCCGTCTCCTCGCGCAGCCACTGGCCCATGCGGTGGACGTCGTCCTCGACCGGGGCGAGCGCACGGGCCCAGCCGGGGTCGACGAGCTGGGACAGGGGTGCCGGTTGCATCGGGTGGCGCTTCCGTGCCGGTCGGGGCTAGGTGTACTGAGTCATCAGGTTGGTGACACTCGGGCTGCGGGCGTGAGTCCGTGGCTCGAGTGGATCCGTTCAGTGTTGTAGTGCTCGATCCAGGGCGCAAG